>NZ_WYEW01000005.1:0-28903 GCF_015143665.1 Salegentibacter sp. BLCTC
ATTTAATGGATTTTGATTTTCATCTAAAAGGGTGTAGGTAATTCCCTGTACGGTTGTTACCGAAATGGTCCCGGTAGTATCTTCACAAGTTGGTTGTTGCGAAATACTTGCCTGTGGCTGAGCCGGAGTCTCAGGTTTGCTTAAAGTTATTATCTCGGTTATAGAACAGGAGTTGTTGCTATTATCTGTGATTGTCACTTCATAACTGCCTTCATTTAAACCTGAAATATTTTGACTGGATGAGCTAAAATTAGGTCCTGTCCAGGAATAAGTATAACTTCCTGAGCCTCCACTAGGAGTAATGTTAATTGACCCTGTATTTTCTTCGTTGCAATTCAGGTCTTGCTTTGAGATAGATACCTGTATTTGATCGTTAATAACCACAGACTTGGTAATCGAGCTACTGGAAGTCCCGTCACTAACTTGAAGACTTACCTGATATTGACCGGCCTGATTAAAGTTGAAGCTAGGATCACTTGCATTGCTGGATCCTAGTTGATTAAAATCCCAGGTGTATGTATAGGCCGTGTTATCGCCACCGGTTGTTAGGTTTGTAAAATCTACAATAAAGTTTTCACAGCTTGTGGTATAATCAAAGTTTGCAATAAGAGGGGTTCTAACTATAAACCCGTCAGGATTACTGTAACATTGAGAGTTTCTATCTTTTTTCTCACAAGTACCATTGGAATTCGTATTCCAATTCATGTAAAAGTTTCTTAACTCAAATTTATCGCCCCAATTCCACTGGTAATCATCAATAACAGCGGTTGTACCCCTTGGTATCTGTTGACCATCAAAAAGACATAAGATTACCTTCTCTTTAAATACGTCATTGATATATACATCATACTCTACATATAATGAATATCCGTTACCCGAAGATCCACCAAAATCAGCATAAATATACCCATTAACAGGATCTCCTATTTCATTGTTATCGTTTGATGCTATGGGATCTCCATTCGCATCACCAAAGTAGAAATTGGTAACAGTTACATTGTTACTATTACACTGTGCACTAACTTCCGAGAAAGCCATCAACAAAAATAGAAGAGATGCTAAAAAGAAGCTGTTTTTTAGATTAGTGCTAATGTTCATTTTAAAAGTATTTTTCCAAATCATATTAAAAATGTTTAGAATTAAATGTTATAATTCTTTTGTAGATTCTTTAATAAGAAACTACGCGTATAAATTGGGTTATATCACTTGGTTATTAAGCCATTGTGATTTGTTTTTTGGGGAAAAACAGTTAAATATTCATGAAAAAAATCGATTAATATTAGGTAAAATTAGGGGTATTACCTTATAGGAAAGTTGGGGGTGACCTATCGTTAAATATTAAATCTTAAGGTAAAATTATGCTAAAAATCCCCATTAGAAAGTTTTGTAGGTTTTTTTAGACATAAGCTTATATATTTTCGTTAAAAGGTAAATTTTAAACGAAAAATAAGGGAAATCAGGGCTATGAAAATATGATTTTAATTTATATTCTATTTTAAAAGTTGATAGGTATGTAGATGAAAAATAGAGCTATTTATTTTGAAAAGTAAGTTTTGGGTTTAATTTTTTTACTGAAAAAAGCTACCTTAAATCTACTTAGATTCATTTTCGGAAATACGGTTTTTTATTGTTGGTGAAAGGAAGTGTTTAGTTTTTTATATTTTAAAATATAGATGAAACTTTCAATATATTTCTCAGTTTATGTAGGCTTCAAGTTTATGTGCTATATAATCGAGAATTAATTTTCTGAAACTTAACCTGGAAATACTAAAAATGAATTGTTTCTATATAATTCGCAGGCGACCAATTGGCTTGTTCAATTTTTTCATCTTTATATAGTGTAATCTTATTTGAAAAACTTTCCGGCTTCAGCCTAAATCTTGTAAATTGCAGCAAAGCAAAATACAATGCAAAAAAGTCTTGAAAATTATCGACAGAGCTACGGAAAAGGTGAACTTTTAGAAGAGAACATTCCGTCTTTTCCTTTGGCCTTATTTACTTCCTGGTTTAATGAAGCTGAGGCTCATCCAGACATAGCAGAAGTAAATGCTATGAGCCTGGCCACTTGTGGGATTGAGGGATTTCCCAAAACCAGAATTGTATTATTGAAATCTTTTGGAGAAAAGGGTTTTAGTTTTTATACCAATTACAATTCAGAAAAAGCTAGGGATATAGAAGAGAACCCAAGAGTTTGCCTTTCATTTTTTTGGCCGGCATTAGAACGGCAGGTAATTATAAAAGGTATTGCCATGAAAACCTCAGAAGAGGAATCGTCTTCTTATTTTGCCTCAAGACCCCGTGGAAGCCAATTAGGAGCCTGGGCTTCTAAACAAAGTGATGTATTAACTTCCAGAAAGCAACTTGAGTTAGAGTTAAAAGAGGTTGAAGAACGGTATAAAGATAAAGAGGTGGAGCGGCCACAACATTGGGGAGGTTATATTGTAAGCCCTAGAAGTTTTGAATTTTGGCAGGGCAGAAATGACCGTTTACACGACAGAATATTATATGAGTTTTTAGAAGAGAATACCTGGGAAAGAAACCGCCTGTCGCCTTAAACCTCTATTATGAAGCAACTAATTTTAGTAAGACATGGTAAATCCTCCTGGGAGAATAATTTGCCGGATGAAAAGAGGCCGCTTAAAAAAAGAGCTTATCATGATGCAGCCCTGGTCCTAAAAGTTTTTAAGGAATTTAAAAGTGGAGATGTTATGTTATGGACCAGCCCTGCAGTTAGGGCACATACTACAGCAAAGCTTTTTAAAGAGGAACTTCAAATACCCGATCGGGAATTTATGGTAAAAGATGCCTTGTATACTTTTGATGAAGACCAATTATTATCTGTTATAAAGTCCTGCTCAAATGAGGTGGAGAAGCTAATGGTTTTTGGTCACAATCCTGCATTAACTGGTTTAGTAAACAGTTTAGGAGATAAGCCTATAGACAATTTGCCTACCACCGGGCTTTGTGTTATAGATTTCGAGGTGAAAAATTGGCACGATCTTAAAACCGGTAAAACTTTACTTCAAATATTCCCTAAAAATTTACGCTAATTTATGCAGCAAAAAAAATACCTAAACAGAGAACTTAGTTGGTTACAATTTAATGAGCGTGTATTACAGGAAGCCGAGGATGAGACCGTACCCCTCATTGAACGCCTTCGGTTTTTAGGGATATTTTCTAATAATCTTGATGAATTCTTTAAGGTTAGATATGCAACCGTAAAACGAATTGATTTAGCCGGAAAGGCAGGTAAGAGTGTTTTAGGAGGGATTAAAGCCAGTAAACTTCTGGAGGAAATCACTCAAATTGTGATAGAGCATCAGTCAAAAAGTTTAAAGGTTTTACATGATATTCAGCATCAATTAAAGAATCATAATATTCATATTATTAACGAGAAACAGGTTTCTGTTTCCCAGCAAAAGTTTATTAAAAACTTTTTTCTATCAAAAGTAAGTCCGGCGCTGGTAACTATTATTCTTAACGATCTGCACGAGCTTCCCAGTTTAAAAGATAGTGCCGCTTATCTTGCGGTTAAAATGGTAATGAAAGAGGAAAAACCTCAAAAAGGTATTTCAAAAATATTAGATAAGACTCAAAACGAAAAGAAATACGTTCTTATAGAGATTCCAAGAAGCATTGAGCGTTTTGTAGTTTTACCGGAGAAAAATGGAAAACAATATATCATTCTCCTCGATGATTTAATTAGATACAACCTGGGCACCATTTTTAATATTTTTGAGTACGAAAGTATTTCTGCACATATGATTAAGATTACCAGGGATGCCGAACTGGATATTGATAGCGACCTGAGTAAGAGTTTTATAGAGAAAATTTCCAGTAGTGTAAAAGATCGTATTAAGGGAGAGCCTGTGAGATTTGTGTACGATATGAATATTGCCGATGATACTTTATCTTATTTAATGAATAAGATGGGAATTGAATCTACCGATAGTATTATTCCCGGGGGGCGTTATCATAATCGTCGTGATTACATGAATTTTCCAAGTCTTGGGCGTGAAGATTTACTTTATAAACCTATAGAGCCCTTAGCTATTCCGGGGCTTATTTTACAAAGTAGCTTGTTTGGTAGCATTGCCAAAAAAGATTTTCTTTTATACACACCTTACCAAAGTTTTGCTTATACCGTTAAATTTTTAAGAGAAGCCGCATTGGATCCTAAGGTGAAGACCATAAAAATTACAATTTATAGGCTGGCTAAAATATCTCATATTGCCAGCTCCTTGATTAATGCGGTAAAAAACGGAAAAAAAGTAATTGTTCAAATTGAATTGAGGGCACGCTTTGATGAAGTAGCTAATATTAGATATGCAGAACAGATGCAGGCCGAAGGGGTGCAATTAATTTTCGGGGTACCCGGTCTAAAAGTTCATAGTAAAGCTTGTGTAATAGAGCGCGAAGAAGAAGGTAAAACAAAGCGATATGGTTTTATAAGTACAGGTAACCTTAACGAATCAACCTCACGTATTTATACCGATTATACCTTATTTACGGCACATTCTGAAATATTAAAAGAGGTAAATAAGGTTTTTGATTTTTTTGAGATCAATTACAAAGTAAATAAATACAAACATTTAATAGTTTCTCCACATTATAGTAGAAATGCTTTTGTAAGTTTAATTCAAAAGGAAATAGAAAATGCCAGGGAAGGCAGGCCATCGGGCATCGCTTTAAAATTGAATAGCCTCTCAGATTACCCGATGATAGACAAACTATACCAGGCAAGCCAGGCAGGGGTGAAAATTAAGCTTATTGTTCGTGGGGTTTGTTGTTTAATTCCCGGTATAGAGAAATTAAGCGAAAATATTGAGGTAATTAGTATTGTAGATAAGTTTTTGGAACATCCCCGGGTATTTATCTTTGAGAATGGCGGAAACCCTAAAGTCTATATCTCTTCGGCAGATTGGATGACAAGGAATCTGGATCTCCGCGTTGAAATTTCCTGCCCAATTTATGATGAAGATATTAAAAAGGAAATCATAGAAACTTTTGACATTAGTTGGAACGACAATGTAAAAGCTAGAATGATTACCTCAAAGCAGGATAATGCCTATAGAAATAGTGGTGAAAAGAAGTTACGATCACAATTTGAACTATATAAATACTACTCAAATAAATTACCGAAAAAGGTGAAAAATTAGGCTAAGCCTGCTATAAAATATATTATTTTAAACCATTAAAATACTCAGTTATAGAGTATAAATTGAAAAATATAACTCGTGATTACACAAGAAAACTACGCAGCAATAGATATAGGTTCCAATGCCGTTAGGCTTTTAGTTTCAACAATTACAGAACAAAAAGGTAGAGAAGAAACCGATTTTAGAAAAACTTCCCTGGTTAGGGTGCCAATTAGGCTTGGGGAAGACGTATTTGAAAAAAGTGTGATTTCAGAAAAAAATATAGAGCGCATGGTAGATACGATGCAGGCTTTTAAACTTTTAATGAAATCTCACGGAATTAAAAAGTACAAAGCCTGCGCTACTTCAGCTATGCGAGAGGCCACTAATGGAGCAGAAGTGGCTAAGAGAATAAAAGATAAAACAGGAGTAGAAATTGAAATAATAGACGGCAACCATGAAGCTGCTATTATTGCAGCTACAGATTTGCACGAACTTATTAAAAACGACTGCAACTATCTTTATGTAGATGTTGGCGGTGGTAGTACCGAATATACGCTTTATAGTAGCGGTAAAACAGTAGCCTCTAAATCCTTTAAAGTTGGAACCGTTCGTTTATTAAATGACCTGGTAGAAGAGAAGACCTGGGAAGAGATGGAAAAATGGGTTAGGGAAACTACTAAGCCTTATAAAAAGATAGACCTAATTGGTTCTGGTGGAAACATCAATAATATTTTTAAAACCAGTGGTAAAAAAGAAGGAAAACCCCTAAGCTTAGCCTACCTTAAAAAATATAACGATTTGCTAAACTCCTTAAGTTACGAGGAAAGGATTATGGATTTAAATTTAAAAAGCGATCGTGCCGATGTGATTATTCCGGCTTCTAAAATTTATTTAAGCTCTATGAGATGGGCCAGGGCCGATAATATTTTTGTTCCCAAAATAGGTCTGGCCGATGGAATTATTAAATCTCTTTATAACGGAAAAAATAAGTAGATAGTTTAAAGTTAAGAGGCTGTCTGAAAAGTCTACTTTCGTCAAGCTGAATTTTTTTTAGCTTCCAACATGTTTTTGATTATCAACATGTTATATTTTGAAATAAATTCAAGATGATGGTTTTAAAATCTTTTCAGACAGCTTCTTTTTATTTTTCAATTAACCGTGAATAGTTTTGTCTTTACCGAGGTCCTTCATGATATTCGCTTCAAAATCAAGTAAATCATTCCACTTTTTGTCTACCTCACTGCGTTCCCCATATTTTCTGGCAAACTTTAAGAACATTGTATAATGATTGGCTTCGCTTATCATTAATCTATGATAAAAATCAGCCAGTTCTTTGTCCTGTAACTCCTCTGATAATAATCTGAAACGTTCACAACTTCTGGCTTCAATTAAGCCTGCAATTAATAACCTATGCACTAACTGCGTAGTTCTGCTGCCTCCTTTTGGGAAAAAACTTAATAATTTAATTACATACTCATCTTTTCTATCCCTTCCTAAAACATATCCGCGTTTTAATAATTGTTCGTGCACCATTTTAAAATGACCCATTTCCTCTCTGGATAAAGCAATCATTTCATCTACCAATTCAGTATATTCAGGGAAAGATACAATGAGTGAGATGGCAGTTGAAGCTGCTTTTTGCTCACAATAAGCATGATCTATAAGAATTTCCTCAATATTCTTTTCGGCTATATTTGCCCAACGTGGGTCTGTGGGAAGTTTTAATCCTAGCATATCTATACGTCTAAATCGAATGTACTTCGAAGTTTTTCCAACAAAGGATTCTTTTCCTTTAATTTATTATATTTTTCAATAGGAGTGAAGGCATACTTTTTAGCAGACTGCTCATTCACATTAATTACCAACCTAATTTCAGTATTTTTAAGCTTTTGTTTTAGATAAGACATTAGCTTATTCTGTTCCCGCTCCAAATTTATTTTCATGGTCTCATTGGGCAGTTCTATAACAATGCGATTCTTATCTTCAAGTTTGGGTAAATCGGTTTCCAAAATAGAAGCTAAGATCTTAGACCCTTGCTTCTTTATACGTTTAACATAGTCATCCCAGTTTGCCTGAAGTTGGGTTTCGGTAAACTCGCCATTAAGGACCACATCTTTAGTTGGAGCTGCTTCTTGTTGGCGTGCCTCTATTTCCCGTTTTTTCTTAATGCTTTTTAATGAAAGGCCCGAAACTTTCTCCTTTTTAGCTTCAGCATCTATTTCCGGTTTTGGGGCAGGAGGTGGGCTTGAAACTGGTGGAGCTGTTTTATTAGGAGGCTCAGGACTTATTGTTGCTTCTGAATGATAAGTATCCTTCTTATCATCTACACAATTGCTTTTTGATGTTTTATTTTCTTCTGAAGGTAGCTGACTTTCGGTGGGGGCTTCAGCAGAAGTTCCTCCGTGTTCATTATCCCTAACAATGTTTTTTTCTTCTGAAGAAAGTGTTGCGGGTTGTTTCTCAAATTCTGAAGCCGCAATTATTGGCTGTTCAAACTTTTTTTTTTCTTCACCAAAGGTGATAGAAGCTAACTGCATTAGCGTTAACTCTACCAATAATCGCTGATTTTGACTGGTTTTATATTTTAAATCACATTCATTTGCCAGTTCTATTGCCCTAATCAAAAATTGATGATTAGTTTTTGATGCCTGTTCAAAATAGCGAGCTTTTGTTTGTTCCCCAACTTCTAAAAGCTGAATGGTTTTTTGATCTTTACAAACCAAAAGATCTCTAAAATGTGAGGCAAGACCACTAACAAAATGATGACCATCAAATCCGCTGGAAAGAATATCATTATAACTCAATAACAGCTGTGGGATATTATTTGATAAAATAAGTTCAGTGACTTTAATGTATGTATCATAATCCAGTACATTAAGGTTTTCGGTTACTGCCTGTCTTGTGAGTTCTTTTCCACTAAAGCTTACCACCCTGTCGTATATAGAAAGAGCATCCCGCATAGCACCATCGGCTTTTTGCGCAATGATATTCAATGCATCTTCTTCTGCGTTTACGCCTTCTTGTTGGGCTATATAGCCAAGATAGTTTTTAGCATCACTTACCGTAATTCTTTTAAAATCGAATATTTGGCATCGAGAAAGTATGGTAGGTATTATTTTATGTTTTTCGGTAGTAGCTAAAATAAATATGGCGTGCTGTGGTGGTTCTTCCAGCGTTTTTAAAAAGGCATTAAATGCCGACTGGGAGAGCATGTGCACCTCATCTATAATATATACCTTGTATTTCCCTACTTGCGGAGGGATTCTTACCTGATCTATTAAGTTCCTGATATCGTCTACCGAGTTATTAGACGCGGCATCTAATTCAAAAATATTAAATGCAAAGTCTTCATCGGGACTTTGGGTACCATCATGATTAATCATCTTGGCAAGAATACGGGCGCATGTGGTTTTACCCACACCACGTGGTCCTGTAAAAAGAAGTGCCTGTGCCAGGTGATTATGTTCAATGGCGTTTTTTAAGGTATTGGTAATGGCTTGTTGCCCAACCACATCTTTAAAGGTTTGCGGACGGTACTTACGAGCTGATACTATAAAATGTTCCATTGAATTTTATTGAAATACAAATATAAAAATAGCCAACATAAGTTCTAAGGCAAATGCATATATTTTTAAACAATTAGTAAGTAATAAATCAACATTTTTTTAGTTAGGTTATTTTGTAAAAACTACCTTTGTAAACAGCAGGTCGCCTTATCGCCAACGATTTTTTCGATGGAGGAAATTCCGGACACCAAAGAGCGGCATAGTGGGTAACGCCCACCTATTTTATTTGGAGTAATTTAGATAAAATACGGACTAGTGCAACAGAAAGAATGTACAGGTAATGCTGTAGTGAAATCAGGTAAACTCTATGCGGTGCAATGCCATGTAAACCAATGTTTGTAAGTTGCTCGCTTACTGTTGGAGGGTAGGCAGCTAAAAGTTTTTGGCAACAAAAACCTGAGATAAATGATAAGGGGAATCCCGGTTTTGCCGGGAGGAACAGAATCCGGATTACAGACCTGCTTTTTTTAATAATGTTTTAGCCCAGGCATGGGCTTCTTTCATGCTAAAGAAAATATTGAAAGGAACCGGGGAAAATTGCTTTTCAAAATTAGCAATTTTTAATGCTTCATAGCTTTCACTTACAATACCAATCCCTAATAATTGTTTCACATCTTTTAATTCAAAATAAACGGTGGGAATTACATTGTAATTGTTTTTTCTATTAGAGATGTAGACATACTTTTTTCCTCCAAATACCTCATTGCATATTTTTAGCATTTGTTTTACGTGTTTTATTTCAAGTATTACATCTTCTTTTACTTCAGAAATTACTATCTCTTCGTAAAATTCCAGATTAATATCAATAAGTTCTATCTTCTTAATCCGTTTCGTCATTACAGATTGTTATTTATGAGCCTTTTTCAGGCTTTTTCCTTCAAGATACGAATAATGCTATTAAACTGTGTTTTCGAAGAAACTAAATACCGAACCTCCATATCGTCTTGCTTCCTTAAAATTAGGATATTTTGAGAGGTTGGTATGCTTTGAATGCTCAATTATTAATTGACCGTTCTGATTTAGTAGATTTTTTTCAAAGACAATTTGCGGTATTTTGAGGAATTTTTCCTCATCGAAATCATAGGGAGGGTCAGCAAAAATAATATCTGCTTTTACATATGCTTTCTCAAGGAACTTAAAGACGTCGCTTTTAATGGTTGTAATGCTAAAGTCTAGTTCCTGAGCTGTTTTTTTTATGAATTCTACACAATCGTAATTTAAATCTACTGCGGTGATTTCTTTACAGCCACGTGAAGCAAATTCATAGGTTATATTTCCGCTTCCGGCAAATAAATCCAGAACACTTAATTGCGAAAACTGAAAGTTGTTATTGAGGATATTAAAAAGGGCTTCCTTTGCCATATCGGTAGTAGGGCGTATGGGGAGTTTTTTAGGAGCAATTAATCTTTTTCCTTTATAAGTACCTGAAATTATTCTCATAGAAATGATTTTAATAAAATATATTCTTCCAGTTCGTATAAGCCTTTAAGTTTTTCATTTTTCTGTAAGTCGAAATTGATTTCTAAAAGTTCAACATACTTAATGTATTCAAATGCGATTTTAAATAATGGGGAAGCCTTACTGATAGCACCCAATAAATATAACCTTACTTCATCGGGCTTTAGATTAAGTTGCTCTGCCGTAAAAAGTATGTAGTATAAAAAGTCTTCTTTTCCGGTAAAGCTAAAAGAATTGCAAAGCAACAGTTGACCATTTTCTATCACCACCAAATCAAATTGCTTGTTTTTAACGTGGGCAAAGATTTGTGGCCTATCTACTTTTGGTAACTTCAATAAGTTTTCTACTAAAATAGTATTGAGGTGCTGATATTCGAATTCACCAAACTTTTCAAAGAAGAAATTAATAATATTGGTATAGGGTATATAGACATTTACAATCCCTGTATTCCCAATTTCTTCGTGTGAAATAAAATCGGTTTTAAGAATTTTGGTATTGAATTTCAGATAGTCTGAAGCATTTTCTTCTTTAAATAGGTTAGCAGGAACTAGGCTATAGAGTGCATTGTCAAAAATAAGCTTTACCTGCTTAACTTCGTCTAGGCTTTTATTGGTTTCAAATATCTCTTCAATTTCCGCTAAAAGCTTTATAGGATCCAGTTGTTGCTGAAATCTTACTTTGTTATAAAAAACAACTTCCTTCTCTACAGTATTTAGGGTACAAAAAGAAAGTCCATCCAGGCTAACCTGAATGGACATTTCTAGATTTAATGTTTCTTTATCTTTATTCGTCGCCATATTGGGTTGGCCAGTTTCCTTTTGTGTTAACCTCTTCTAGAGAACCAACGTTTATATAACGCCCGTTTATATCGTCTACAGATTGTACCTGGTTTTGTTGTAAGATCAACTCTTTATCTAAACCTTGTAGTACAACGCTTTTGGCAACTCTAGCTCTAAACACAGGAATATCGGTTTGTCCTTTTTTAATACTTCCTGCATCAAGTTCAAATTTAGCATCTACACCTTCAACTGGTACATTAATCATATTTACATAACGATCTCTATCTCCTTTAAAAAGAGAATCTTTTACTGGTACAAAACCAAGTGTATCTACAATAACTTTCTCTATGTACTCATCTACACCGTATTGCCTTTTGTACTCTTCATCTAAAACCGTAGTGTCACGACGTTGAGTAATTGCAAATTCAGCAGTATCAAGGAATTTTACGAGTTTGTTAAAATCAGCTTCAAAAGTTCCAACAACCTCTTTATGCGCTAGTTCGGCATCACGAATATCCTTTAAGTTCTCAACTACTTTGGCGTAACGCTTTTCCTTAATTTTGTTAAACTGAATTGGTTCGTAAACAGCATTAAATGTAAGGTAGGCTAATCCTATAATAACTACCCAAAGAAGTAATTGAATTGCAAGTCTCATGCGTTCTAAATTTTGTTTTAAAAATTACTAGTGTTCACGACAAATCTACAATTTTTTTTTATTCGTAAAAGTTTCTTCCGTAAAAATCCATTCCTACCTTTGATTTTTGATAATTTTTTTATGGAAAATTTTGAAGCTTCTAAATTTTATAGGCTTTTACTAAGCGATCTTGGCTTCACGGCCAAAGCTGGCCAGGATATTGCGTTGCAGCAATTATCTGAGTTTGTTTTAAACAAAAATAAGGATGAGATTTTTGTTTTAAAAGGCTATGCCGGTACCGGTAAAACAACGATAATCAGTACTTTGGTGAAGAATCTTTGGAAAATAAGAAAATCGGGGGTTTTATTGGCACCAACGGGAAGAGCCGCTAAAGTGATTTCTAATTATGCCAAAAAAGAAGCTTTTACCATCCATAAAAAGATTTATTTTCCTAAAAAAAGTGGAGGAAGTGGAGTGCAATTTGTACTACAACCCAACAAGCATAAAAATAGTATTTTTATTGTAGATGAAGCTTCCATGATTTCTGATACGCCCACAAACTCCAAATTAATGGAGAATGGAAGCTTACTAGACGATCTTATTCAATATGTTTATTCGGGGCAAAATTGTAAACTTATTTTAATTGGTGATACTGCACAGCTTCCCCCGGTAAAAATGGAAATTAGTCCCGCCCTGGAACCCGAAAAACTACAATTTTCTTATAACAAAGAAGTAAAGCATATAGAGCTGGATGAAGTAGTTCGCCAGGCCGAAGAGAGCGATATTTTATTAAACGCCACAAAAATAAGACAAAGCTTGCAAGACGAATTTTATGAGAGCTTTCGGTTTGATCTTGGCCCCAAAGTCGATGTGGTTAGATTGCAAGACGGTTATGAAATAATGAATGCAATTGAGGAGTGCTATAATCAGTTGGGAAATGAAGAAACAAGTTTTATTGTAAGATCTAACAAAAGAGCCAATTTGTACAATCAACAAATACGCTCTCGAATTTTGTTTCAGGAAGAAGAACTTTCGGCCGGAGATTACTTAATGGTAGTAAAGAATAATTATTTTTGGATAAAACCCAGTTCTGAAGCCGGTTTTATTGCAAACGGCGATATTATAAAAGTCCTTGAGATTTTTGCTATAAAAGAACTTTATGGCTTTAGATTCGCCGAAGTTCAGGTACAAATGGTAGATTATCCTAATATGCGCCCTTTTGAGACGGTGGTAATGTTAGATACATTAACCAGCAACACCCCCTCACTTTCTTACGAAGAGTCTAGCCAACTTTACCAGGAAGTAATGAAAGACTATGAAAACGAAACTTCCAAATACAAGAAGTTTATGAAGGTTAAAAACAATAAATTTTTTAATGCCTTACAGATTAAATTTTCTTATGCGATGACCTGCCATAAATCTCAGGGTGGGCAATGGAACAGTGTTTTTATAGAACAACCGTACTTGCCCGAAGGTGTTGGAAAAGAATATTTAAGATGGTTGTACACTGCCGTAACAAGGGCAACCAATAAGCTCTATCTTATAGGTTTTAAAGATGATTTTTTCGTAAACAAATAGTTTTTTAAGTTGCGTTAATTTAAATTTTAAAACCTAAATTTAACCTCCAAATATTAATAAGTCCCAATGAATAATTCGCTTAAAATAATCGCAATGATTCCTGCTCGTTACGAGGCATCTCGTTTTCCGGGGAAACTTTTAAAAGATTTAAATGGAAAAACCGTAATTACCCGAACTTACGAAGCCGCTAAAAGTACAGGTTTGTTCGATGAAGTCTATGTGGTTACCGATAGTGATGAAATTTTTGCTGAAATAAATAAAAATGGGGGTAAGGCCATAAAAAGTAAAAAGGAACATGAATGCGGTAGCGATCGTATCGCAGAAGCGGTACAGGATATGGATGTGGATATCGTAGTAAATGTACAGGGCGATGAGCCATTTATAGATAAAGAAAGTTTGGAGAAACTTTTGCTTGTTTTTAGAGAAGATGATGCTTCTTCTATAGATTTGGCTTCTCTAAAAAGTGCATTGTCTGAAAGTGAAGAGATAACCAATCCGAACAATGTAAAGGTTATTACCAATAAGAATGATTTTGCGATGTATTTTTCAAGATTTCCTATTCCATACCCAAGAAATACCAATGCAGCAGTAACTTACTTTAAGCATATCGGGATTTATGCATTTAGAAAGCAGGCACTTGTAGATTTTTATAACCTACCTATGCTTTCTTTAGAATCTGCTGAAAAAATTGAAGCAATTCGATTTCTTGAATATGGAAAAAACATTAAAATGGTTGAAACCCAAATGCAAACTATAGGCATAGATACACCCGAAGATTTAGAAAAAGCAAAGCAAGTTTTGAATAATTAGCTTACTGCTTCTTTATAAACCTCAAGAGCACGTTCGCGAGCTTCTTTATGATCTACCATTTTTTCAGGGTAATCATCGGTGCCAAATTCTTCAACCCATTCTTTGATATACTTTTTATCTTTATCAAATTTATCTATTTGAGTGGTTGGGTTAAAAATCCTGAAATATGGAGCAGCGTCAACGCCACTGCCGGCAACCCATTGCCAGTTACCAACATTAGAGGACATTTCGTAATCCAATAATTTTTCGGCAAAATAGGCTTCGCCCCAACGCCAGTCTATAAGCAAATGTTTACATAGAAAACTTCCCACCAACATTCTAACCCGATTATGCATAAAACCGGTTTTATTTAACTGGCGCATTCCGGCATCTACAAGTGGATAACCTGTTTTTCCTGCTTTCCATTTTTCAAACTCTTCCTTATTATTCCGCCAGTTAATGCGGTCGTATTTCTTTTTAAAAGACTCGGTAACGGTATTGGGGTTATGATATAATACCTGCATAAAAAACTCCCTCCAAATAAGTTCGTTAAGAAAGGTTTTATTGTTTTCGGTATTGGCTTTTTTTACCATTTTTCTTGGGCTAACAGTCCCAAAACGCAAATGCGGGCCTAGGCGCGAAGTACTGTCTTTAGCAGGTATATTACGTGTGTTTTCGTATTCCTGAATTAGCGTTGGGGTAACATCATATTCCGGGACTTTAATTTTGGATGTTTTAAAACCAATATCACCTAAACTTAAATTTGGAAGTCTGGTGTTTTGAATAAGATTATCTAAGTACTGACTGGTATAATGAATTTTAAGGTTCTGTGTCTTAAATAGCTCTTTCCATGCTTTCATATAAGGAGTATACACCACATAAGGATCTCCATCTTTCTTTACAACTTCATCTTTTTCAAAAATAACCTGGTCTTTAAAAGTGTGAAATTCAATATTACTTTTAGAAAGTAAATTGGCTATTTCCTTATCCCTTTTGGTTGCGTAAGGTTCGTAATCGTGATTCGTGAATACTTTTTCAATTTGATATTCTTTAATTAGATGCTGAAAAACTTCCGTTGGTTTTCCGTGATACATAGCAATTGAACTGCAATAATTATCCTGAAGCTCTTTTCGCATTTGCTGGAGTTGCTCGTGTATAAAAGTAACACGTGCGTCATCTTCAGGTAGTTTTTCCAGGATTTCTGTGTCAAAAATAAAAATTGGTACTACCGGTTTACCAGACTTTAGGGCTTCAAGAAAGCCAACATTGTCATCTAATCTTAAATCACGTCTAAACCAAAATACATTTACTCCTTTACTCATTTATGAAATATTTAAGGTTGAAAGTCCGCCGTCTACGCCAATAATTTGCCCGGTAATCCAGCTGTTTTGCTCACTTAGTAAAAAGATGGCTGCATTAGCAATATCTTTAGTATTCCCTATTCTTTTAAGTGGATGTCTTTCACTCATTTTTTCTTTTTTGGAATCGTTGGATAATAGTTTTCCAGCAAGTGGGGTATCGGTTAAAGAGGGTGCAATTACATTTACACGTAGCGTAGGTGCATATTCAGCTGCCAGGGCTTTTGCAAAACCTTCAATCGCGCCTTTTGCAGCTGCTACACTTGTGTGAAAAGGCATTCCAACCTTAACCGCCACGGTACTAAAAAATACCAAACTTGCATTTTCAGCCTTTTTTAGTTTCGGCATTACTGCCTGAACTACCTTTACCAAACTTAAAAAATTAAGGTTTATTTCTTCCTCAAAATCTTTATGCTTTAGCATTTTAAACGGTTTCAGGTTTATACTGCCTGGACAGTAAACCAGACCGTGAATTTCATCAGGCAATTCCAGATCTTCAATGTTATCTTCTAAAACATCAAATTCTAAATGTTTGATTTCCTTGTTTAAATCGCCTTTATTTCTTGAAGCAACAATTACATTATTTTCTTTAACCAATTGATTGGCAATTTCAAGTCCAATACCAGTTGAACCGCCAATAAGTAAAATATTCCTTTCCATAATTATATTTTTTAGTTGAGTATGTCTTGCTTTAGGGTAGCATTTTTGGTATTTGCTTCATCAAATTCGCCAAAAAGCTCGGTAAGTTTCTCTCTTCTATAATCAAAAATTTCTTTTAATTTAGGAGCCACTAATATTGGATGTACCAATTCACCTAATTTCCCAAAAGGTAATTTATAATCTATAATATCCTCCATTTCAACACCACCGGGTATTTTCTTTAGGAAATGCTTATGATGCCAAAGTGCATAGGGTCCAAAACGTTGTTCGTCTACAAAGTATTCTTTGTCTTTAACGTGGGTTATTTCAGTAACCCATTTGGTTTTAATGCCTGCTATAGGTGTAACTATATATTGAATAATTTGGCCGGGAAACATAGGCCTGTCGGCTCCCGAAAGAATATGAAAACCCATATAATCTGGAGTAATTGTTTTTAAATTTCCGGGACTTGAGAGGAATTCCCAGGCTTTTTCCAGACTAATTGGGAGCTTCTGTACCGATTTCTTGGTGTATATCTTCATTTTAGCAGTATTTGAATGTAAAATTAGAGCTTGTTTTGTTTAAAATAAAATTATTATAGTTAAACAAAATATAAATCAAGTTTTTGTTTTTCTTAATTTATAATCATTTTCTAGGTATATTTGATTGAACTAAAACAAACTAAACAATGAAAAAACTATTTCTATTTTTATGTACAGCAGGCATTATGAGTGCAACACAAGCCCAGGTACAGGCACCACAGCCCAGTCCGTTTACTAAAATTGAACAAAAGGTTGGTCTTACCGATGTTAGCCTGGAATATTCGCGGCCCGGCATGCGAGATCGTGAGATTTTTGGAAACTTAGTGCCTTACGGAAAAGTATGGCGTACGGGAGCTAATGAAAATACCAAAATAACATTTAGTGATAATATAACTATCCAGGGAGAAGAATTAAAGGCGGGAACTTACGCGATTTACACAATTCCAAAGGAAGACCAATGGGAAGTAATGTTTTACAGCGATGCCAATAACTGGGGAAATCCAGCAGAATGGGATAAGGATAAAGTAGCCTTAAAAGTAATGGCTGAAGTGATGGAACTGCCATTTGAAATGGAAACTTTTACAATCATGATAGATGATCTTAAAAATGATTCGGCTGCACTTAATTTTGTTTGGGCAAATACAGTAGCAAGCCTAAGCTTTAAAGTGCCTACCGAGGAAAAAACCATGGCAAGTATTGAAAAAACAATGAATGGTCCCGGTGCTAACGATTATTTTGCAGCGGCAACCTATTACCACGATAGCAATAAAGATTTAGAGCAGGCTTATAAATGGATTAATAAGTCTTTGGAATTAGGAAATCCTGATGCTTTTTGGATTCTAAGAAAAAAATCACTTATTGCGGCCGATCTCGGTAAAAAAGAAGAAGCGATTGCAGCAGCTAAAAAATCTCTAGCCGAAGCTGAAAAAGCAGGAAACCAAGATTATGTAAAAATGAACAAAGATTCCCTGAAAGAGTGGGGAGCTATGTAAGTTGAATTTTAAGAATAATAAAAAGGCTGTTTGAAGTCTTGTTAAAAACGTCATCCTGAATTTATTTCAGGATCTAAAATGTTAGAAGCTGGAACAAGCCCGCCTGAACGGACCGGCAGGTTCAGCTTGACGTCACAAAAAACTTTCAGACAGCCTTTTTATATAGATATTTAAGCCTCACAACTGGCACAATTTACCATATTGGCTATAAATTCTTTAGAAACACTTTGACTACGCTGGTAGTAAAGGGTTTTTACACCAAGCTGCCAGGCTTCTATCATTAACTTATTTACCTCTCTTACCGGAAGGTCTGAGGGGATATTTAAATTTAAACTCTGAGCCTGGTCAATAAATTTTTGCCTAACCGAAGCTTGTTGAATAATCTCTAACTGACTTATCTCTTTAAAGGTTTTAAAAACCATACGTTCTTCGTCACTCAACTCTTTTAAGTGTTGCACACTTCCGTGATTTAGCATAATACTACGCCAGGTTTCTTCGGTATCTAATCCCTTTTCCTGAAGTAATTTTTTTAAATATTTATTCTTCCGCATAAAATTTCCTTTGGCCAGACCTGCTTTATAATAATTGCTGCTAAAAGGTTCAATTCCCGGTGATGCCTGTCCTAAAATAGCAGAAGAAGAGGTAGTTGGCGCAATGGCCATAAGGGTTGTATTCCTTAAACCATAGTCTTTAAGAACTTCCGGTTCTCCATAGATATTTGCCAGTTCCTTACTCGCTTTGGTTGCTTTTTCACTTATATCTTTAAAAATGTTATTGGTTAAACCTTTAGCTTTTAAACCTTCAAAAGGAATTCTGTTTTTTTGCAGGTACGAATGCCAACCCATTACACCAAGCCCCAGGGCCCTATGTCTTTTGGCAAACTTGTTGGCCGATGCCAGGTAATGGTTTCCTTCAGTTTTTGCAATGAACTCCTGTAAAACAGCATCTAAGAAATAGATGGCTAATTTTACAGCTTCGGTATCTTTCCATTCGTCGTAAAGCTCCAGGTTCATAGAAGAAAGGCAGCAAATAAAAGACTCGTCTTTGGTAGAAGGCAAAGCAATTTCTGAACAAAGGTTGCTGGAATGGATGGTGTAATTTTTATCTTTATACACCTCTGGTTTAAATCGGTTAATATTGTCTTTAAAGAAGATATAAGGCAAACCTTTTTGCTGCCTACTTTCCAAAACTTTTGCCCAAATCTCTCTTTTATCCCTGTCGCCGTCTATCATTTCCTGCATCCAGTAATCGGGAACACTAACGCCGTAGAATAGGTTCTGAATAGGATTTCCTATATTTTTTATTTCTAAAAACTCTTTAATATCGGGGTGATCTATATCAAGATAAGCTGCAAAAGCTCCACGACGCACACCGCCCTGTGAAATAGTATCCATAGCTGTGTCGAAAAGCTTCATAAAACTGGTAGCACCACTACTTTTGCCGTTGTCTGTTACTGCACTTCCCCTTCCTCTTAATTCTCCGAAATAACCGGAAGTTCCGCCACCAATTTTGGTTTGCATAATTACTTCGCCCAATTTATGGGTAATCCCTTCAATATTATCTGGTACGTATACATTAAAGCAAGAAATAGGTAATCCGCGCTCTGTACCCATATTTGCCCAAATGGGTGAGCTTAAACTCATCCAGCCGCGTTCTATCATTTCTATAAAAGCTTCGGCCAGTTCGGGCTTATAAAGTCTTTTTGCAGCTGCATTTGCAACGCGTTCTATAGCCGATTTTGCGGTTTCTCCTTTTAATAAATAACCGCGATTTAATATTTGCTGGCTCTCTTCGTTAAGCCACCATAGGCGCTCCTGTTTTGTTTCTTTAAGTATTGCTTCGGGCATTTTACTGTATTTTTAAGTTGAATTATTTTTGTGGAAAACCTTTAAAAAAGATCATCTGCGGTAATACTTTTATCGTGTTTGGTATAATCTACCGGGCGTTTGGCAAAAAAATCGTCCAAACTGTTGGCAAAAACTTCCTCCTCAAACCATAGCATCGCTTTATAATCATATTCTGAAACGAAATAAAGCTTCTCTAAACCTATTTTTTCAAGGCTATCGTCTACTCGGTATTTCATAAAATTAAGTAGGTCTTCCTTTTTGCACTGTTCTAAAGAACCATCCTCGAAGATCCAATCCAGAATCTCAGATTCTACCTCCATAGAATGGGATATAATTTCCCTTATTTGGGTTTTGGTTTCTTCATTAAAGAATTCAGGGAACTCTTTTTTAATTTGGTTTACAATGTAAATTCCGGCATTGGCATGAATTTGCTCATCTACCGAGGTCCATGCAATTATATTGCTCACGTTTTTCATCACTCCTTTAAATCTGCTAAAGGAAAGAATAATGGCAAACTGACTAAAAAGGGAAACATTTTCAATTAAAATGGAGAATAAAATAAGGGAAAACACGTATTTTTTTTCGTCTGAAGATTTTGTATTTGCTAAAGCTTCAGAGAGATAAGCTACACGTTTTTTAATAACAGGAGTTTCAATTAATTTCTCAAACTCATTATTATACCCAAGTACTTCAAGCAAGCGGGAGTAAGCTTCAGAATGTCTAAATTCACATTCGGCGAATGTACTTCCCAGGCCGTTGAATTCTGGTTTTGGTAGGTGTTGATACAAGTCTCCCCAAAAGGATTTTACAGCTACTTCAATTTGCGCAATAGCTAAAAGGCTTCTTTTAATAACCTGTTTTTCATTTTCACTAAGATGCGAATGAAAATCCTGGACATCAGCTGTAAAGTCTACTTCAGAATGTACCCAAAATGATTTATTTATAGCTTCGGTAAACTGAAGAATCTCGGGATATTCGAAAGGTTTGTAATTCACCCGCTTTTGAAAAATATTCATATCACTTTTGTTTTGGTTTTTAAATCAAAAGCATAAAAGTAATAGTTGTCTTAAGGGAAGTTTACTTGTGATAAATACACAATTTCCTGGACATTTACTTTTTATGCGAAAGCAAAAGTCAACCCGGTCGGAAAGGTAATCTGGCTTGTAGTTGAACCTACTTTACAGTTGCGCAACAGCTCATGAATTTCACATGATTCCCCTTATTTATTGAAAAAGACAATAACCACCGGTATGATTTTACAAAAGTAAAGTTATAAGTAATAAGCGACCCTTTTATAGAAAAACTACGGAGTTATAAACATAGTTTTTCACAAGTTTATTTACTCGATAATCGAGATTTAATATTCACAAGTTTACTTCCAAACTTAAAATGACTATCCATAACATGTCTCGTTGGCTTTAGAAGGTAATTTGTTGACTATTAAAATTTTGGGATTCGTAATCCTTATTATCTGGAGGCGTTATTATAAAAAAGCTATTTAAAAACTATCTTTTTTATAATTTTTAAATCTAAAAGCTTAATTAGCCAATTAATTTTCTGCTTTTATGGAGAAATCATCTATTCTATTGAACTTGTAATAAAACTTGAACTGGAAGAATGTTAAACAAACATTTGAATGTCTAGTTTTATTGGATTTTTATAAATTGCAGGAAAGATATTTTATATTTTTCATTATTAATCTACGTAACCATCAACATATTTATTTAAGTTATGAGTAATTATCATATTAAGAATTTAGAAGAGTATTTTCAAGTGTATAGAAAATCGGTTAGAGAGCCTGAAAATTTTTGGGAAGAAGTTGCCGAAGAACATTTCACCTGGCGAAAAAAATGGGACAATGTATTGAGCTGGGACTTTAATAAACCTGAAGTAAAGTGGTTTGAAAATGCAAAACTTAATATTACAGAGAACTGTATAGATCGTTACCTTTTTACCAATGCAGATAGAACCGCCATTATTTGGGAGCCAAACGGTACCGAAGAGGAGGCTCAACATATTTCTTATAAAGAACTTCATAAAAAAGTAAATAAATTTGCAAATGTTTTAAAGTCTAAAGGAATAGAAAAAGGCGATAGGGTTTGTATTTACCTGCCTATGATTCCAGAACTTGCAGTAGCTATGTTGGCTTGTGCTCGTATTGGAGCTATACACTCTGTTGTTTTTGCAGGCTTTTCTTCAAAAGCCCTGGCTACCAGAACAAATGATGCCGATTGTAAAATGCTTATAACTTCAGATGGTTCTTACCGCGGAAATAAGACTATAGACTTAAAAGGGATTGTAGATAAAGCTCTGGAAGAATGTCCAGGAGTAAAAAGTGTTTTGGTTGCAAAACGTATAAATTCTGATATTAATATGAAAGAAGGACGCGACCAATGGTTGCAGCCTTTGTTAGATGAAGCTTCAGACCAATGTGAAGCAACCACTATGGATGCCGAAGACCCATTGTTTATTTTGTATACTTCGGGCTCTACCGGAAAACCTAAGGGAATGTTGCATACAACTGCGGGTTATATGGTTTATAGTGCTTATACTTTTAAAAATGTATTTCAATATAAAGAAGGAGATGTATACTGGTGTACAGCTGATATTGGTTGGATAACCGGCCATTCTTATATATTATATGGTCCTCTAGCCAATGGTGCAACTACAGTGATGTTTGAAGGGGTGCCTTCATATCCAGACGCAGGCAGATTTTGGGATGTAGTGGAGAAGCATAAAGTTAATCAGTTCTATACCGCTCCAACAGCCATTAGATCGCTAGCTAAACGAAATATAGAATTTGTTGAAAAACACGATTTGTCTTCCTTAAAAGTATTGGGAACAGTTGGGGAGCCTATTAACGAGGAGGCCTGGCATTGGTATAACGATAATGTAGGAAAGAATAAAAGTCCTATTGTAGATACCTGGTGGCAAACAGAAACAGGAGGAATCATGATTTCGCCATTGCCATATGTAACTCCGGTGAAACCTACCTATGCCACTTTACCATTTCCTGGAATTCAACCTGCTATTATGGATGAAAATGGGGAAGAGCTAAGTGGAAACCAGGTAGATGGCCGTTTGTGTATTAAATATCCCTGGCCGTCTATGGCAAGAACTGTTTGGAGAGATCATGAGCGTTATAAGACAACTTACTTCTCTACCTTTAAAAATATGTATTTTACCGGGGATGGAGCTCTTAGGGATGAGGTAGGTTACTACCGAATAACAGGACGAGTAGATGACGTGATTATTGTATCGGGTCACAACTTAGGAACAGCACCAATTGAAGATGCTATAGATGAACACCCTGCAGTGGCAGAATCTGCCGTAGTGGGCTTCCCTCATGAAGTAAAAGGAAATGCACTTTATGCATTTGTGATTTTAAAAGAAGTTGGGGAATCAAGAAATCACGACAATTTACGAAATGAAATTCACCAACAAATTAAAGATAAGGTAGGGCCTATTGCTAAACCTGAGAAAATTCAATTTGTTGCGGGACTTCCAAAAACACGTAGTGGAAAAATTATGCGTAGAATTTTAAGAAAAATCGCATCAAAACAAACCGAAAATCTAGGTGATACATCTACCTTATTAAACCCTGAAATTGTAGATGAAATTATAAAAAAGGCACTTTAAAAAAATACTGCTTTATACGTAAGGTCTCATGGTTTTCTAAAATCTGTGAGGCCTTTTTTTTGAGAAAACCTTGATAAACGTGTGAAATGAATTAATACCTAAACAGTTTTTTAAGTTTCAACTTATTATCGGTATTTAATTTTCCAAGAATTGTAATAAATGCAACAGCAGTAATAAAGGCATCTCCTGCTGCCGTGTGGCGATCTTTAATATCTATATGATAAGTTTCAGCAATTTCATCTAGCGAATAATTTCTTTCCCTATTAATAAGATTTGAGATTATTCTTGTGCCCCGGTAGAGTTTTACGGTATCCAAGACTTTGTTTTTTAATTTTGGAAGTCCCATTCGGGCAAGTGCCTGGTTTAGCATTCCAATATCAAAACCTGCGTGATGGGCTACCAGAACTGAATTTCCTATATATTTTAAGAATGCTTTTACCGCTTCTTCCTCTTGCAGGGTTTCTATACGCTCGTTTTGTATAATCCCATGAATTTTAACCGTTTTAGGGTTAAATGTTTCCTGGGAAATATACTCTTCAAATCCGTCTGCTACATCAATAGACTTATTGGTAATGCCTACCGCACCAATACATAGCATTCTGTCTTTAATGAGATCAAAGCCTGTGGTTTCGGTATCAAAAACGACAAAACGGGTATGTTCAATTTCTTTAGAAGGTTTCTCCTGAAATTTTGCTTCATACTTTTTCCAGAAATCCGGAAAATCTTCACGCTTTTTTTTAAATATGTTTAGCATTATATATAAGGAGTTACTTCGAATCTAAATTTTATTAATTCCTGTACCTGTCTAATACTTTTAAAACAACGCTTTAATTTTATCTTTTCTTCTTTACTTAAGTTCTCCAGGTCTATATACCTGCCACTATTTCTATTCTTTAAACCTTGCTTGGTTCTAAATTTAATTAAGACTTTGGAAGCGTAAGCACAGGCCAGGAATAAATCTTTATTATTCGGCTCTAATTGTGCTAATTTTTCAAAGCGTTCTGCGGTATTGCTAATATTTCTTACCTGATGCTGTAAAATTAGTAGTCTTGCAGCATCGGTTATTGGAGTGATTGCACGTTTTTTTATATCAAAAAAATCTTTGTTTTCTCCATTCTGTTCTACTAAAAATTGCCGGAAAAAACCTAGAGGGGAAGGGTTTCTTAAAGTTGTGGCCCCCATAACACTATAGAATTTTTTATTGTTTTGTGTTAAACTAAAAATATGGTTAGCCAGCTCATTTGAGAGTTTGATGTTACCGTAAGAAATATCAAAATCAAAGAAGATTGAACATAGTAATATTTCGTCGTTACCGGGGTCTACAATCCAGTTTGTAAATTGCTGTTTCCATTCTTGAAGACTTAAACAATAGTTAGGGTTTTTAGCCATCATCTCTGCAGGGCAGTATTCATAACCAATTATGTTTAGTCGTTTGTTTACTTTTCTAGATAATTCCAGAAAGTAGGCCCTGGTTTCTTCTAGTTTCTCTTGTGGTACTTCTTCAAAAATCAAGGCATTATCCTGGTCGGTTTGTAAAAGTTGTTCTTTTCTTGCCTGGCTTCCCAGGGCAATCCAGGTAAAATCACAAGGTGGGGGAGTGGGGAGTTTTTTTATACATCGCTCTATTATCCTTTTAATGGTAGCATCATTTAATTCAAAAATAATTTTTGAAATATGATTTAGAGGGATATTTGAAGCTAAAAAACCTTTCAATAATAATGTTATTTTATGCCTAATTTTCTTTAATTCGTTTGTGCTGCTACTGCGCTGAATAGCTTTCATTAATACCGATGGATTATGACCTTCAGAAACCATAATGTCATGTTCTGATACCACTCCAACTACCTTAGTGTTTGGGGTGCCATCTTCTGTTATACAAACATGGTTTATATGATGCTTCATCATAGTAAGCTGGGCTTGTGCAATTGTAATACCCCTTGGGTAACAAATTACCGGCGAAGACATTATTTTTGAAATTGGTGTTTCGATAGAAAATACTCCGGTGGCCACCATATTTCTAAAATCTTCGTCGGTTACAATTCCTTTTGGCGTATTTTCTTCCACTATTAAAACCGAGCCTACTTTTTTTCTCCTCATTAATTGAGCTGCTTTTTTTATAGTGGTTTCAGGAGAGGCCATTACTACTTTTCTGGTAACCGGGGCGGGTTGAAGCTCAAATAAATTATTATTGGGTTGAAATTGATTTTCCTCCGGCTCTTTTTCTGAAATTAACTTTCCTTTATGTGCTTCAGCATAAGGATTTCTCGTGTTTGAAGCGAAACTTTGTATAAGAAAACTCCCTACCTCTTTATTTTTTTCAGATAAAGGTTTAAATTTTTTAATTGGGATGGCGTAAAGAACGGTCTCTTCATCTGCGATAGCATTGATGAGGTAATTTTCTTTGGCGAATAAAGGTCTTAAACCAAAGATATCACCTTCATCACATTTATCTATGGTTTCTCTTTTATCGTTATTTATACGCTCCAGGGAAACTGCTCCTTTATTTACTACATAAAAACGTTTATGACCGGTATCGCCTTCGGCAAATAAGGTTTTTCCTTTTTCAAGATATTTTACTTTTACATTTTTAGAGATGCTAAGTAAATCTTCTTTTTGTAGAAGGTTGAAAGGAGGGTAATTCTTTAGAAAATCGGCTATTCTAGAGGCAATGGTATTCTTCATACGGCTAATTTAAATAAAAAGAAGCACAGCCGTTTCATTCAATTTTAAATATTGATCTTATAATTTTTAATCATATTTAAAATTACTTTTTCGGTTTCAGAAAGAGAAATATAGTCTTGTTTTTCTTCCGATTTAATTTTTTTGAAATAAGGGGGTATCTCACCGGTTTCATAAGAATTTATTATTTCTGGGTGTACGTAATAGCTCCTGCAAACGGCTCGTGTATTCCCCAATCCTTCAGCGGTGGTATCGAAGGCTTTTAAGATACGTTGTTTATTTTCCTTTTCATTATCTGTATAGCCTAACTCCAACAGGGTTTCAAAAAATATTTTGGTAGCACTCCAGGTTCTAAAATCCTTTGCCGAGAAAAGGTCACCACTTATTTCATGAATATAATCGTTAATCATGCCACTATCTATAGCCTGCTTGTTGCTGTTTTCATCATAAAATTTAAAAAGCTCCCAACCTGGAATTTCTTCACACTGATTGATAAGTTTTATTAATTTTTTATTTTTTACGCTTACAGAGTGTTCCTTTCCTTTTTTGCCTATAAACTCGAATTTGATACTGTTTTTAAATGTCTTAACGTGTCGGGTTCTAAAAGTTGAAAGTCCGTAGGTCTTATTTTTCTTCGCATAATAATGATTTCCTATTCTAATATGGGTTTCTTCCATAAGTCTTAGGATTAATGCGAGGACTTTCTTTTTAGTCATTTTAGGTAAATCAAGATCTTTATCTACTTGCTTTCTTATTTTGGGTAAATTTTCGCCAAAGGCGGCCATTTTAAAAAACTTAGATTCATTTCTTAACTTAATCCAGGTAGGGTGGTAAATATATTGTTTACGATTTTTTCATCACGTCCCACCACTTGTAAATGTCCGTTTTTTAAATGAGTAATTTTCACTTCCTGCCAGGCGGGTGGAATTGCCAGGTTTTTTATCCGTTTAATGGTGTCGGGGTCTTGTATGCGCTTTCCTTTATTTATGTATGAGAAGCCTCTTCCCATTTTCTTCCGATTAATAGAAAGTTTTTCTTCAGATACATAGGTAAGATTGGCAAAATCTACCGTTTCACAAGGGTTGGAAATTAAGCTGTTTATTTCCTCAGGAGAAAGAGTCATTAATTGATCTTTTTTAATAAATATAATTGGAAAAATTCCCGGGGTATAATAAAGTAATGTGAAAGTATGCTTAAGAAAATAAAAAAGTCCTTCTTAGCATAGGCTAAAAAGGACTTTTCCATAGTATGACTTATAGTTTGTTAACTAAAATAGCTAAAACTTTCTCCTTCTTTAATTTTTAGAACGCTTTCATAAATTAATTTAATTACATTTTCTACATCATCTTTATGTACCATCTCTACCGTAGTATGCATATATCTTAAAGGAAGGGAAATTAAAGCAGATGGAACACCACCATTACTATAGGCAAACGCATCGGTATCTGTTCCCGTAAATCTTGAATTAGCCATTCTTTGGAAAGGAATTTCTTTTTCCTGGGCAGTTTCAATAAGTAGCTCTCGTAGTTTATTTTGTACGGCAGGGGCGTGAGCAATAACCGGGCCGTGTCCAATTTTTGTATCACCGGTCTTCTTTTTATTGATCATAGGGGTATTGGTGTCGTGTGTTACATCGGTCACTATAGCCACATTGGGTTTAATACGCTGGGTAATCATTTCGGCTCCGCGAAGTCCAATTTCCTCCTGTACAGCATTGGTAATATATAATCCAAACGGAAGTTCTTTTTTATTTTCTTTTATAAGCTTTGCAACCTGTGCAATCATAAAGCCTCCCATACGGTTGTCTAAGGCACGGCATACATATTTGTTTTCATTAAGAATAAAGAACTCATCGGGGTAGGTAATTACACATCCTACATGAACCCCAAGTTCTTCAACTTCATCCTTACTGGTGCAACCAACATCTATACATATATTGTCTATATTGGGAGATTGCTCACTCTCTTTATCACGAGTATGAATTGCCGGCCATCCAAAGACCCCTTTTACAATCCCTTTTTTTGTATGAATGTTAACCCGTTTCGAGGCTGCAATTTGATGATCACTTCCGCCATTTCTTACCACATAAATAAAACCATCATCGGTTATATAGTTTACGTACCACGATATTTCGTCGGCATGTCCTTCTATTACTACTTTATATTCGGCTTTTGGGTTTATTACCCCAACTGCTGTACCATAACTATCGGTAATAAATTCGTCTACATAAGGTTTTAAATAATCCATCCATAGTTTCTGTCCCTCAGATTCATAACCCGTTGGAGAAGCGTTATTAAGATATCTTTCCAGAAACTCTATAGATTGCTTGTCAAGAATACTGTCTTTGCTCATAGTTTTGATTTTTTACGAATTTAATAAGAATTAAATGTATGGCAACTCATTATTCATTAATTTTGGAATGATTTTAGTGCGCTAACAAGCTAAATAAATTGGGGAATGCTTAGAACACTTTCTATAATATTATTTTTTAGTTTTTCCGGTCTTTTTGCCCAGGATAGTGTTCCTGTTCAAGATACTTTACAAAAACGATATATGATTATTGCCGGAGATACGGTGCCAAGGGAAAGTATAGATCTTAATGAGGTAGTGATTTTAAAAAAACTTCATTTTGATAATTTAGCCGACAGAAAAAGATACCTAATATTAAGGAGGAAAACCAGGAAGGTGTATCCTTATGCTAAACTGGCATCGGAACGCTTAATAGCACTAAATGCCAGACTTGATGAAATAGATTCGAGATCGGCTCAAAGAAAATACACTAGAATTGTTCAAAATTATATAGAAGAGGAGTTTTCTGCCGAATTAAAAAAACTTACACATACAGAAGGGCAAATCCTTGTAAAATTGGTGCATCGCCAAACAGGCACTACAGCTTTTAATCTAATTAAAAATTTAAAAAGTGGTTGGCGGGCATTCTGGTATAATACAACTGCCAGTTTGTTCGAGATTTCTTTAAAAGAAGAATTTGATCCTATTAATAATGAGGAAGACTTTTTGATCGAAGATATTTTGCAGCGCTCTTTTGTTCATGATATCCTGGAACCACAAGCTACAGCACTGGATTTTGAGTATGTTGAACTTACCGATAAATGGAGTAAGAATAAGAGTCGGTTAAATTAACTTTTTCAATTCTAAAATTTTCTTTAAAATTTTTTATCTTACAAGTTCCTTTTTTAGAGGCTGTTATAATTTTGTTTTAAGTTTTCTTTAAAAAAATGTGAAGTTGAGCTTGTGGGAGTAA
>NZ_WYEW01000006.1:0-373519 GCF_015143665.1 Salegentibacter sp. BLCTC
GCAAAAATAAAAGCCTTTAGAGCACAATTAAGAGGAGTAAGAAATACCGAGTTCTTCTTATTTCGACTTGAAAAATTATTTGCTTAAAAACTCAAAAACCCAGAAAATGGTCTTGATCCAAAATATATAAATCAATGCCGTTTTATGTACATAAAACAACAAAGCCTCGTAAACATAATGTCTACGAGGCTTTTTTCAGCGGAGGAAGAGGGATTCGAACCCCCGGACCTGTTACAGTCAACAGTTTTCAAGACTGCCGCAATCGACCACTCTGCCATTCCTCCAATAAAATGCTATACATTTCTGCTTAGCGGATGCAAATATAACAAGCTTTTACAATTATACACAAGGTTTTTAAGAAGTTTTTTTAAGCTTTTTTCGAGTTGTCTCGTTATCAGGTTTTAACATCTCTATCAATTTTAAGAAAGAGTCTTAGTTAAAATTAATATCTTAACTTTTAAGATTCAAAACTCCAGAAAGCTTAGTCTTTATATTGGCAAGTAACTCAAATATGTTCTTACAATTATTTCTTATGATTAAAACCCGTTTACTCTTCCACTTTTGTCTACTTTTTCTGCTATCGGCTAGTAGGCTAAGCGCACAAGAAACAAAAAGCCTACCTCGGGGTATTACACCCTTTGACGGTGCCAATAAAAATACGCTGGAGTCTACCTCCAATTTCCACATCTCTCAAATGAAGCACCAAAATGCTTATGATAGTTTTGGTTACTATAAACTATATAAGAATACATTCAATTATACTTTAGATAAGTTTAGCTTTACTTTAAATGCAGGACTGTTGGAAGAGAATACTATCTTTAATAACAAAGCACCGGGGTTTTACGGCAGCTTTAGCGCTACTTTAGAATACAACATCAACAAACGATATAGTTTCTATCTATTTGGACGGTATTTAACGCCTTCCTTAAACAAAGGCGAAAGATTAAATACTCGCGAAATGAATCTATTATTCCCTCAAACAGAAATTAGAGCAGGAATAAGAGGCAATTTTAACAATTTAAATATAGATATAGGTACAGGAACTATATTTGGCACTCAATCTTCACAAATACCTAACAGCTTGCTTAGATCTAAAATATCAATAGGCTTTTAAAGCAACTAAGCTATATTTACATCCTACAAAAAGGGTATATCTATCACATTATATCGATTAGTTTTAAAGCTTAAATCCGTTTATTTTTATATTTTACAATTCATGAAAAACTTATTTATAATTTCTTTAGTACTTCTTTTTAGCAACGTACTAAATGCACAAAAAAAAGAATATCAAGATCTAATGGAACAAGATTGGGCAAATCTTAAAAAGTATGCTACTCAAAATAGGAAATTAATGAAAACACAGAGTTACCCCAAAGTTGTTTTTATGGGCAATTCAATTACTGAAGGCTGGGTAAATGCCCAGCCAGACTTTTTTAGTGAGAATAATTATTTAGGACGTGGTATTGGCGGGCAAACTACGCCACAAATGCTTATTCGATTTATGCCAGATGTAGTAAAACTCAAGCCCAAAGCGGTGGTAATTCTTGCCGGAACCAACGATATAGCCGGAAACACAGGGTTTTCTTCCGTAGAAATGATTACAAATAATATTGAGGCAATGGCGCAACTGGGCAAAGCCAACAACATAAAAGTAATCCTTACCTCTATCCTCCCCGTATACGATTACCCCTGGCGTCCCGGGCTACAACCCGTTAAAAAAATTGCCGAAATAAATTCCTGGATGAAAAAATATGCCGCAGAAAATCAACATACGTATCTCGATCTTTTCTCGGTACTTAAGGATGAAAAAGAAGGATTACCTAAAAAATATTCTAAAGATGGTGTGCATCCCAACCTCGCTGGCTATAAGCTTATGGCGCCGCTAACTAAAAAAGCAATTCTTGAGGCTATGCAGCAATAACAAAATAAAGTTTCACGCACTTCTTTAAGAATTTCAACCGAAACTGCTATCTTGCTGCGACTTTAATAAAAACTTCTAAATATTTTACGAAGTATTAATTAGCAAAAATTAAATTAACTATGAAAAAAATGCTTTTAGTGACACTAACTGCCGGAATGGTAGCCTGTGGCACGCAAAAAAATGTTGAAAATGCAAATCCGATGGAATATGCCGAAACCATCACTGTTTCAGATTTACAAGAACATCTTTACACTTTTGCCGGCGATGAATATGAGGGGCGCGATACCGGTGAACCCGGACAAAAGAAAGCTGCTGAATATATTGTGAATTTTTACCAGGAAATTGGTATAGATGCACCTGCAAGTAATCCTAACTATTATCAGGTAATTCCCACCGAGTTTTTTAATAACAAAATGAAAGACTCAGAAAATGTCCTTGGTTTTATTAAAGGAAGTGAAAAACCGGAAGAAATCCTTGTTATAACTTCTCATTACGATCACGTTGGTGTAGATGATGAAGGAAACATATATAATGGTGCGGATGACGGTGGCTCTGGCCCGGTTGCTATTTTAGAAATTGCAGAAGCTTTTAAAGCTGCACAAAAAGATGGATATACGCCTAAACGATCTATACTTTTTATTCATTTAACCGCTGAGGAAAAAGGCCTTCTAGGCTCTAAATATTATGTTGAAAACCCAATATTCCCATTAGAAAATACGGTAGCCAATTTAAATATGGATATGATTGGCCGTATTGATGCAAACCACGAGGGGAACGATAATTATATTTATCTAATTGGTAGCGATAAATTAAGTACCGATCTTCACGAAGTTAGTGAAAATGTAAATTCAGAATTTATGAATATGGATTTAGATTACACTTATAATGATGAGAACGATCCAAACCGTTTTTACTACCGAAGTGACCACTACAACTTCGCAAAAAACAACATACCGGCAATTTTTTACTTTAACGGCGTACACCCAGACTACCATAAAGCAACTGATACTGCCGAAAAAATTGAATATGAAGCTTTAATGAAAAGAGCAAAGTTGGTATTTCTTACTGCCTGGGAAATTGCTAATCGCGATGAAAGGCTGGTAGTAGATAAAGCTTCAAAGTAAACCATCTAGAGGTATTATACCCTTTGGCGGTGCCAATAAAAAAGTAAATTAACCGCGATAAATCATCGAGAAATTAAATCTCGATTATCGAGTTAAGACTTTTAGATATAAAAAAGGCTGGTTGAAGATAAAATCTTCAACCAGCCTTTTTACTTATTTTTACCTAAAAATTATTCTGCAGCAGGCGGAAGCAATACTGTATCAAGTACATGAATTACCCCGTTATTAGCTTGAACATCGGCAGCAATTACAGTAGAAGTTCTTCCTCTTCCATCAGTAATTACTACATCATCACCAAGGTTTACAGTAAAGTCTTCTCCAAGCAATGTAGTAACAGCCATACCATCGGTTAAATCTCCAGACCTTACATTAGCTGCCGTAACAACGTGATATTGTAAGGTAGCGTCTAGAGTTTCAGTAGGAATATCACCAAGGGCCGCCAGTTCTAACTCACTCAATAATGCTACAAAAGCATCGTTGGTTGGAGCAAAAACGGTAAATGGAGCGGGATCTTCAGTCATCATTAATGTTTCCACAAATGAAAAAGATTCCTCACGTGTAAGTGCCTGTACTAAAATATCAAAATTAGGATCAGCAGTAGCAAAAGTTGTGATATCAGGCAACCCAATAACAGCATCTACAGCATGAATTATACCGTTATCTACCTCTACATCAGCATTAGTTACTGAAGAAACTCCATTAATAGTAACACCATCATCGGTATTGATATACATGCTAAGAGCTTCTTCTGAAGCCATCCCGGTAGCCATACTTTCAATATAACCTGTAGAAAGATCACCAGACATGATTTCTCCTTCCTGAACATGATTTAGTAAAATCTCTGTCAAAACATCTTCCGGCACTTCGCTAAGACTACTAAAGCCATTATCCGATAAAAATGTATTAAACGCTGCATTATTAGGTGCAAAGACCGTAAAGTTAGCTGTTCCGTCTAAAGTCGCATCCAGACCCGTTACTTCTAAAGCAGCTGCAAGGGAAGAATAATCTGGATTCCCAGCAACAAAATCAGCAATAGTGTTTGTTGGCTCAACTACATCTCCTCCATCATCGTCGTCGCTACAGGAAATTAGACCAAAAGTTAAAAACGCCAGTAGGACGATTTTAGTAAATTTAAATGTTTTCATAATTCTAAGTTTTTGTTTAACCACAAATGTAAACGAGAAGCAGTTCAAAAACTGTTTACTGTTTGTTAATTTACATAAAACAATAGTTAAATTAATTATTGATAGAATGTAATATCTACCCCAGTTATATTCCTTGCAATATTTTATACTTAGTATCCGTTTGTTGTAACAGATGTTCTAAATTGAATATATTTACACTAAATTAAAATCATAGATTATGAAGAAATTTTTTATAGTACTTTTCAGTATTGCATTGCTTACCTCATGTAGTGAAGACGATGATGCTAATAATGGCGAACGTATTTATGGAAAATGGTTTGTCTCTAATGCAAACCTCCCTAGTGGTGAATCTTTTACTTTTGAGTTAAGTAATTGTAATAAAAAATCCTTTATAATTTTTGAAGGAGACGGTACCACCTACTCTGAATATTATGCCGAAACCGGTGAAACCTGTGAGCTTGAAGATGATACCGAGAGCACCTGGAGCCGAGATAATGATAATTACACATTTAATATTCCTGTGGGAGGTATAAATGAAAGAATTAGTGGTAAGGTAGAATTTCAGGAAAACGCTAAAAGTTTTATTTTTAGACCTAGTATTTTTCCCGATGCTTCTATTACTTTTACCCGCGCTCCAGAATTTGAGGAGTAAGTTTTTAACATAATTATATGTAAAAGCGATCTGAAGTCAATTTACGCGTTATTATTTCAGATCGCTTTTTTATTTAGGACTACCTTCAGCCCACCCCGGGTTTCTTTTAAATTTTCGTAATTTTGCATCCGTTTATCCGACTTTAATTCGGAAAAAATATCAATTTTAGATGTATGAAAAAGAAAGTGGTTGTAGGTTTATCGGGAGGAGTAGATTCCAGTGTGTCAGCATATCTTTTACAACAACAGGGTTATGAGGTAATTGGCCTGTTTATGAAAAACTGGCACGACGACTCGGTAACAATTTCTGATGAATGTCCCTGGCTAGACGATAGTAATGATGCTATGATGGTTGCCGATAAGCTTGGTATACCATTTCAAACGGTAGATCTTAGCGAAGAATACAAAGAACGTATTGTTGATTATATGTTCAACGAATATGAGCGTGGCCGTACTCCAAATCCTGATGTTTTATGTAATCGTGAGATAAAGTTTGATGTTTTTATGAAAATTGCGCTCAATCTGGGAGCCGATTATGTGGCTACAGGCCATTATTGCCGAAAAGGGGAAATTCACAAAAACGGGGAAACCATCTACCAACTACTTTCAGGTAAAGACAATAACAAAGACCAGTCTTACTTTCTCTGTCAGTTAACCCAGGAGCAGCTTTCAAAAACATTATTTCCTATTGGAGAATTACAAAAAGCTGAAGTGCGCAAAATTGCTTCAGAGCAAAACCTGGTAACTGCCGATAAAAAAGACTCACAAGGCCTTTGTTTTATAGGAAAAGTTAGACTGCCCGATTTTCTTCAGCAAAAACTACAACCTAAGGAAGGTAAAATAATAGAAATTGAGGCCGAAAAAAAATTATATGCTTCTGAAACTCCCAATTTCAGCAATAAAAGAGAGGAATTGGATTACCTGGTTAAAAAGTATGAATATGCTCCATCTGACGGAAAGATTGTAGGTAAACACCAGGGAGCACACTATTTCACCAAGGGGCAACGTAAAGGTCTTGCCGTAGGCGGTACGCCCGAACCGCTTTTTGTGATTGATACCGATGTTGTAGAAAACGTAATCTATACCGGACAGGGAAAAAACCATCCCGGAATATATAGAAAAGGACTCTTTATTCAGCAAGACGAGGTACATTGGGTACGTAAAGATCTTGCATTAAATACAGAGGAAAGCTTAAAAGTGCAGGCTAGAATTCGCTATCGCCAACCTTTACAGGAAGCTACCTTACACCAAACCGAAAACGGAATGTATGTAATTTTCGATGATCCCCAGGCTTCCATTACCGAAGGGCAATTTGTAGCCTGGTACGAAGGTGAAGAGTTATTAGGTTCGGGGGTTATTTCTTAAATTCGAAAAAAATTTAAGTAAATGTCCAAAAATAGAATCACACAGCTTTTTAATATTCAATACCCACTAATACAGGCCGGAATGGTTTGGGCGAGTGGTTGGAAACTTGCCAGTGCCGTGAGCAATGCCGGTGGTCTTGGTATTATTGGCGCAGGCTCTATGTATCCCGAAATCCTTAAAGAGCATATTGAAAAGTGCAAAAAAGCAACCCAAAAGCCATTTGCGGTAAACGTTCCCCTTCTTTATCCTGATATAGACAAGATCATGGAAATAATTATTAAAGAGAAGGTTGAAATCGTTTTTACTTCGGCCGGGAATCCTAAAACCTGGACGAAATATCTGCAGGAACATGGCATTAAAGTGGTTCATGTGGTAAGCAGCGTAAAATTTGCCCTAAAATCTCAGGAAGCCGGTGTAGATGCCGTGGTTGCTGAAGGTTTTGAAGCAGGCGGACATAATGGTAGGGACGAAACCACCACTTTCACCTTAATCCCAATGGTAAAAGAAAAAATTAGTATCCCCTTAATCGCCGCAGGCGGAATAGCCACCGGACAGGGAATGCTGGCCGCGATGGTTTTGGGGGCAGATGCCGTACAAATTGGTAGCCGATTTGTTGCCAGCCCCGAGGCTTCTTCCCATACTAATTTTAAAGAAATGGTGGTAAAAGCCCAAGAAGGCGACACCAAACTTACACTTAAAGAACTCGCCCCTGTAAGGCTTCTAAAAAATAAGTTTTTTAATGATGTTCAGGAATTATACACTAAAAACCCTACCAAAGAACAGCTTATTGAGTTACTGGGACGAGCCAGGGCTAAAAAAGGCATGTTTGAAGGCGATCTGGAAGAAGGAGAGCTTGAAATTGGCCAGGTTTCAGGCTTAATTCATGAAATAAAACCCGCTACCGAAATTGTTAAGGAGATTATAGAAGACTTCGAAACAGCTAAAAAAGCAGTTGCCGCACTCTAAACATAATTATGCCTTAGCCTTTTTTGATAAAGGCTAAGACAGTATTTTTAAAGTTTTTATTCGTAAAAGAATCTTGAATCTTATGAATATTTAAAGCTTATAAGCTTTTCCATCTCCGGATGTAAACTCTGGAATACCGGGCATGTTTTGGCTGTATTCTCCAGTATTTTACAGATTTTTTCAGAATAGCTTTCTGGGAAATTAATTACAATCTCCACTTTTGAAATTCGCCTGGGATCGGCTGCCATGGTCTTAGTTACCTCAGCCGTAGTTCCATTTAAGTTTACATCAATAGCTTCGGCCTTAATTCCCATAACGGTAAGCATACAACTTGCCAGGGCAGTCGCAACTGAATCGGTTGGTGAAAATGCCTCGCCCTTCCCGTGATTATCTACAGGGGCATCTGTAATTATTTTCGCGCCACTTTTAAGGTGTTCAGATTCGGTTCTTAAATTTCCTGTATAAATAACTTTACTGGTCATTAGCAACGTTTAAATGAAGTTCTTCATCTATACTCATAATATACACGGCATCATTGTAAAATCCGCCATTGCGTTTAGGGGTATAATGAAATTTATTTTCGTGATATTCGGTAAATCCGGTATACTTCTCAAACGAATCATAAAGATTATCGGCTGAAGCCAATCGTAACAATACGTCTAAGGTAAGATCGTAGCCTCTAACTACGTATTGACTGGGCACCATATTAAATTTCTCCTGATACTCTTCAATAAATTCTTCCGGTACCATGGCATTATACTGTTTGTCTACCGATGGATAATGAAAATTAAGTCGGCCCAAATGCTGATTATCGATAATATCATCTTCAAAAGCATTGTTTTTATTGGTAGTAAATAAGGTAATTTCATGCTCCCTTGCCAAACGGTTTAATGCTGAAGTGGCACTACTTATCAAACCAATATTAGAAGACTCCAGGATTACCCAGTTTTCCATACTTCCAGATAACAAACCTTTAATTTTATCGGCCCCCAAATAGGCTTCAGAAGGCAAAATCATTCTGGAATTTGGTAAAATTTGGGTAAGTTCATTCTTCACCTGGTTATGTGCAGCATCTGCAATAATAATCACATTTTTACCAACGGCATTTTGCTTTAGGTAATCGAACATCGCTTTTTTAAGTATCTCATCTGTGGGACGCGACTGAAATAAGTTTTGATAAGACCTCATTTCCCTATTAGACAAAGGACTAATTACAGGAACATTATATTGAGTTAAACGAGAAGCTGCCGCTTCAGTCGTGTTTTGTAATAAAGGCCCAATTACCGCATCTACATTTCTAAAATCATGCGAGGCAATTATATTGGTAACTTCCTGAACATTTCTTCTTGTATCGTAAGTTTTTAATCGGGTAGAAATACCATAACTTTTAGCTTTCTCTACTGCCATACGAACCCCGCTGTAAAAATCTAAAGAGATTCGTAACACACGATCATTTAAAATGGCATTTTTATAACTTGAAATAGAATCTTCATCTATCTGGTTAAGGTTGTAAGGCAATAAAACAACCAGCTCTTTCGTATTGAAATTGCTCAACTTTTTTGAAAGATCTATTATTTGGCTAGCATCTTCACCTTCAGATTCAGCGGCCAGGTCATCATAATTTCCGGTAAAATTCTCGCTATCACCTGGATTAGGGACTTTCAATACCATCCCAATTTTAAGTCCGTCTTCCAAAGCAGGGTTTAGAGAAATCAATGAGTCCTGGGAAACATCAAATTTTCGGGAAAGTCCGAATAAAGTTTCTTTAGGTTTTACTTCATAAAATTCAAAAACCTCATCGGTTAAAATTACCGGTTCGTCCAGCACATCGGTACCAACGCGAATCATAACGCCCGGTTTCAGTACATCTACTTTAGGGTTTAACTCTTCCAGCTCTTTTACAGTTATCCCATATTTACGGGCTATCCCATATTTGGTTTCTTTAGGCAAAACCACGTGTTCCCTGGTCTCCCGGGTTTCCTGATCGTTACCTTTAGGAATATCAAGCTGTTTCGTAGAAGATAATTCTGTATTACCGGATCCTTTTTTAGGTTGCGGAATTAAAATCTCTTCCCCACGCTGTAATTCTTCGGCATAAAGGTGTTTATTATACCTTTTAATTTCATCTATCTCAACATTATAATCTTTAGAAAGCCTGTATAGTGTTTCCTTTCTTTTTACCGTATGGGTTATGAACTGAATATCTTCGCTTTCAGTTGAAACCTTCTCCTTACTGCTATTTAAAGGGATTACCAGTTTTGAAGATATCTCTAAGCTACCTTTTGCATCGGGGTTATATTTATAGATGGCTTCTTCCGAAATATTGTAGGCCTTTGCGATACTGTAAACAGTCTCTCCGGCCTTTACCGTATGGTATTTATATTCCTGGGCCGAGGCCGTAAAACCGGACAGCTGAAATAAAAAACAAACTATTAAAAGGTATTTCATTTTATTTGGTTTAATCCCACAATAAGGCTTGATTACCCGGTGCCTATAGCTTAAAAAAATAGTTGCAGGCACCGGGAATTATGACTTAAGATCAAATTTTATTCCCACTCTATGGTAGCCGGTGGTTTTGAACTAATATCATATACTACTCTATTAACGCCTTTAACCCGATTTATTATAGTATTAGAGGTTTTTTGTAGAAATTCATAAGGTAAATTTACCCAATCTGCCGTCATACCATCGGTAGATTCTACGGCCCTTAAGGCTACAACTTTTTCGTAAGTACGTTCATCTCCCATTACCCCTACAGAGCTTACCGGTAATAAAATAGCACCGGCCTGCCATACTTTATCATATAACATCCAGTCTCTTAAGCCCTGAATAAATATATGATCTACTTCCTGTAAAATACGAACTTTTTCAGCGGTAATATCGCCAAGGATTCTAATAGCCAGTCCAGGCCCCGGAAACGGATGTCTTCCTAATAACTCGTCGGCAATTCCCATTTCGGCACCTACTCTTCGAACTTCATCTTTAAAAAGCATTTTTAGAGGCTCTACGATCTTTAATTTCATAAAGTCTGGTAATCCACCTACATTATGATGCGATTTAATAGTTGCTGAAGGCCCACCATTTACCGAAACAGATTCAATAACATCTGGGTATATAGTTCCCTGGGCGAGCCAGGTTACATCTTTTATTTTATGTGCCTCATCGTCAAAAACTTCAATAAAGGCATTTCCAATTGCTTTTCTCTTTTTTTCAGGATCGCTTATCCCTGCCAGGGCATCTAAAAATCGTGTAGAAGCATCTACTCCTTTCACGTTTAAGCCCATATCTTTGTATTGGTCTAAAACGCTTTCAAATTCACCTTTTCTAAGCAAGCCGTTATTTACAAAAATACAATACAGGTTCTTACCTATGGCTTTATGCAATAAAACTGCAGCTACACTGGAGTCTACACCACCACTTAGACCTAAAACCACTTTATCGTCTCCTATCTTTTCTTTTAATTCTGAAACCGTGAGATCCACAAATTTACCCGGAGTCCAGGTTTGCGCTACCTCAGCAATTTTCACCAAAAAGTTTTCCAGCAGTTGTTTCCCATCGGTAGAATGATAAACTTCCGGATGAAACTGAATACCATAAGTTTGTTCTCCTTCAATTCGGTAAGCTGCGTTTAAAACATCTGTGGTACTGGCAATTCGCACACTGTTAGAAGGTAGTTCCTTTATGGTATCGCTATGGCTCATCCAAACCTGGGAATTTTCCATAATCCCGTCGAACAAGGTTTCACCATCTTTTATTACCGAAAGATTTGCCCTTCCATATTCGCGCGTTTCAGAAGCCTCTACTTTTCCACCATGGAAATGCGCAAAGTATTGTGCACCATAACAAACAGCCAGTATTGGCAGTTTTCCGCGAATTTTAGATAAATTGGGATGCGGGGCATCTTCTCCCCGAACCGAAAACGGACTCCCGGAAAGGATTACCGCTTTAAAGCTCGAAATATCATCTGGAATTTTATTAAAAGGAACAATTTCGCAGTAAATATTGAGTTCTCTCACACGCCTTGCAATGAGTTGCGTGTACTGCGAGCCGAAGTCTAAAATGAGTACGTTTTTTTGCATAGGCAAAAGTAAGAATTTGACGCAAAAATAAAATACCCTATACGTTTATTTTCTATCTTTATCGGAAATAAAATCTTACAATATGAAATATATTAGTGCTATAGTGTTTTCTATTGCCATAGTTATTGCTGCTTGGTTTCTAGGCGAAGCCTATGTTAGCAGGGCCAATCCAGATGGAGTAATCTCGGTAACCGGTTCAGGTAGTGAGAATTTCACCTCAGACCTTATTGTTTGGGAGGGAAGGTTTAGCCGTGTAAGCCCTAATCTTGAAAAGGCCTACAACGACCTAAACACTGACAAAGAAACAGTACGCAATTACCTTATAAACAAAGGTATTAAGGAAAGTAATATCGTCTTTAATTCGGTACAAACATCTGAACAACGCGAAAACCAATACCAAAATGGAAATTATGTAGGCAGTATCTTCCAGGGCTATCAACTTACCCAACCTGTAAAGATTGAGTCATCAGATGTAGAGCTTGTAGAAGAGGTTTCACGGGAAATCACCGAACTTTTAAATAAAGGGGTACAATTTAATTCAACCCCACCCAGATACTATTATACCAAGCTCGCCGATCTAAAAATTGAAATGATCTCGAAAGCTACCGAAGATGCACGACTACGAGCAGAAAAAATTGCCAAAAATAGCGGCGGGAATCTTGGAGAGTTAAAAAATGCCAATATGGGGGTTTTTCAAATCACCGGTCAAAACAGCGGAGAAGATTATTCCTGGAGTGGTGCTTATAATACCGCCGATAAGAAAAAAACCGCATCTATTACCATGCGGTTAAACTATGAAATTGATTAAATATTAAGACCTCACCGGTAAAAAAACCTGTGAGGTCTATACTTTCTTAATCCAAATATTATCTTTTATCGTAATCCTGAATTGATTTCAGAGCCTGCTCCAAAATTTATTCGGAGCTCTTAACACCATTGAAATCAATAACTACTAGAAGCTTAAACGAGCCTTCCTGAACTGAACTTAAGGGTAGGTTCAGCTTAACATAGATGGAGGTTTTAACTATTCCAAAGTATCTAAAATCATATCTATATCTTCTTCAGTAGTATCGGGATTAATAAAACAAAAACGAATTACCGTCTCTTTTTTCCAGGTAGTTGGCGTTACTAATGCCAGGCCTTCCCTATGGTTTTTATAGGTCCAATCCCTATACTCGTCAGGACTCCAGCCCTTTCTTCTAAATAAAACCACCGATAAACTTGCCGGCCTTACCAATTCCAGGTTCTCACGATTTGCAATCTTTTTTTCAGCAATTTGTGCCAAAGAGATTCCGGTTTCAATGGCTTCCCGGTATTTATTGGTTCCGTGCATTGCCAGAGAAAACCAAAGTGGCATTCCCCGAACCCTTCTTGTTAACTGAATTTGATAATCGGCCGGGTTAAAGCCCTGGGCTCCTTCATCTTTAAAAATTTCCAGATAAGCACCTTTCTGTGAATGCGCTTTTTTTGCCAGTTCCAAATCTTTATAGATAACCGCCCCACAATCGTAAGGAGAGAACAGCCATTTATGCGGATCTATAGTAATACTATCTGCACGCTCTACCCCATTAAATAAATGTCTTACCGAAGGAGCAGCCAAAGCACCACCACCATAAGCACAATCTACGTGAAACCATACATTTTCCTTTTCACATATATCGGCAATGGTATCTAATTCATCTATAATTCCCGCATTAGTAGTACCACCGGTAGCAACTACGGCAAAAAGCCGACTTCTATCCTTTGCTTCCAGTTCGTTTATGGCATTTTGTAACTCACGCCCACTAAGATTCTCTTCTTCGCAATCTATCATTACCACATCGGCATCAATAACTTTTGCCATAGCCTGTATAGAGCTATGCGCCCCATGGGAAGTTAACATTAAAGCTTTTTTACCTACGTTTTGGCTATCCCGGTTGCGCCAGTTTTCACGGGCCGCCACCATGGCCGATAGGTTTGCAGCAGTACCACCACTGGTAAATACCCCAAAAGCGCCTTCTGGTAAACCGGTAAGCGAAACCAACCATTTCATTGCCTGGTTTTCACAAAAAATTCCGCCGGCACCTTCCATCCAGTAAGCTCCATGAATACTGGAAGCCGAAGTCACCAAATCGAACATAATGGCTGCCCGGGTTGGAGCTGCAGGTACAAAGGCCAAGTGCCTGGGATGGTCTATTGGCACCGTGGCTTTAACCAAAACATCACGAAAGAGTTGCAAGGCATTCTCCCCACCAATTCCTTCGGCAGTTACGGTTTCACCAACCATATTAAACAATTCGGTTTCACTCTTAGGCGCCCCCATTTCGGGACTAAGGTTAGAGATACGGTCTATGGTATACTTCATAACGTCTAGCGTCATTTCTACCAAATCCATATCTATGGTATGCATTTTATTTGTTTTCAAAAGTCAAAATTTTAAATTCCGCCTGTAACGGATCTAATTCTTTTAATAATACCGAAATCAAATCAGGGCCGTAAGCGGCATAGATTTCAGAAAAGTTAGTTTGTCGTTCCTGTAAACTTTTATTCGGGAAAAGTTCATTTTGTAGTTCGGCTATTCTACTTACCTCATCTTTCAACTTACGCTTTTGCGCTTTTAAAAGACGTTTTTCTAAATTATCCAGGCCTTTTAATTGCTTTACTTCCTGTGCTTTTACAGCTCCCAAAAAAGATTTATCGGTTTTTTCGGCTAAATCGTACATTTCTTGAAATTGAGCCACCAAATGCTCTTTTTGTAATGAAAAGTCAATTTCTATATTCGATATTTGTCGCACTTTTCTATTGATAAGCTCGTGTTGCTTCAAAAATAGTTCCTTACTGGAAACATTTAACTTCCTACGCTTTTCATCTAGTTTCCCCGATTGAATTAAAGCCGAATTCCGAAGTAATAAAACTGGAAATACCACTTTTTCAGATTTAAAATATTCCTTTAATTCCAACCAATAGGCAAGTTCTCCTCCCCCACCAATATAACAAAGGTTAGGTAAAATCACTTCCTGGTATAGAGGTCTAAGCATTACATTGGGGCTAAACCTCTCGGGAAAATTCTTTAATTCTTCCAGGATTTCAGTTTTTGTCCACTGTATTTCTGTACCGTGCACAAAATAGGCATCATCTCGCGCTATAATCCTTTCCCGCAAACCCTGGTTTAAATAAAATAAATTGATTTCCCTGGGATTCACCTGAACATTATAACCTAGCTCATTTAGCTTCTCAGCAGTTTTCGTAGTGGTTTTATACGAATCTTGTGCTAAAAGTTCATTTTCGGCATAGGGGATAAAAAGCTCCTTCAGTTCTTTTTGTTGTGCATCTATAATCACCAGGCCTTCTTCCTTAAAGAGTTGGTTGGCCAAGTATAAAGTGGCTTCAGCCAAATTATCGTGCTGCAGGTAAGCTTTCTCAAATAATTCCCTGAGAAAATCGGCATTCTTCCCACCCCCAATTTCTGCCGAAAAAAGTTTAAAAACATCTTCCAGGCCTTCGGTGGTTAAATTTCCTACTGCATCTTCCCCGGCATTTTTAGGCGCATTGGCCCACTGAAATTTTTTCCCGTTTAAATTAAAAAAATTGATCTCCTCAAAATCGTGGTCCTCGGTCGCCATCCAGTATACCGGCACAAAATTATAATCGGGATAGGCTTCTTTTAATTTCCGGGTAAGATTAATGGTAGAAACGATCTTGTATAAAAAATAAAGCGGACCGGTAAATAAATTTAGCTGATGCCCGGTCACCACCGTAAAGCTAGCTTCTTCTTCCAGAGATTCGATATGCTGCAAAGTGGCTTTTGAAGTTTCCAGCCCGGCATATTGTTGCTTGAGGGCTTTTACAAGAACCTTCCTGTTTTCTTTTGGAAAAGAAGACTTTTCTACTAGTTGTTCCTTAAAATTCTCCAGTTTAGGAAAACGATTATAGAAGTCTTTTAACTCTTCCTTTTCATCCAGATAATCTGTAATAAGCTTTGTAAAATAATTAGTTTCTTTATAAGGAATACATTCGGTTGGCATTAGCACATTTTTGGATGGCAAAGATACCGAAGTTAAGAATTTTATTCGCTAATTTTTAGTTAATTTGGCCTTAGATACTGTTTTTACTCGATTATTGATGATATATAATCAAACGTCAAGCTGAACTTGTTTCAGCTTCTAATAAGTTTTAAATTCTAATTCCTTAGACCCTGAAATAAATTCAGGGTGACGTATAAAATAGATTTTAGAAAAAAACAATGATTCATCTTTAAAATCAACTAATGAAACCAACTTTACTTTTTGCTGTCTTTCTTTTTTTAGGTGTACAAATTCAGGCACAATTGCAAAGTCCGGAAGAATTTCTGGGCTATAAAATTGGAGAGCAATTCTCCCGTCACGCCGATGTGGTAGATTATTTTGATCACGTTGCTAAAAATTCTCCCCTGGTACAATACCATACCTATGGAAAAACCAATGAACGCCGCCCACTTATCTATGCGATAATTTCTTCGGAAGAAAATTTAAAAAACCTGGAAGAGATTAGAAAAAATCATCTTGGAAACACCGGCATTGCTAAAACTGAAACCAAAGCCGAGAAGGCTATTGTTTGGTTAAGTTACAATGTACACGGCAATGAGGCTTCCAGTACCGAAGCCGCTATAAAAACCCTGTACGAACTCATTACCCAAAAACAGGATTACCTGCAAAATACGGTGATAATTATGGACCCCAGTGTAAATCCCGATGGTCGCGACAGGTATGTAAATTGGTACAACCAGGTAAAAGCCGAACCTTACAGCCCCTTACAGGCAGCCGCCGAACATCATGAACCCTGGCCCGGCGGGAGACCCAATCACTATTTATTTGATCTTAACCGCGATTGGGCTTGGGCCACGCAGGTGGAAACGCAGCAACGCCTTAAAATTTATAACCGGTGGATGCCCCATATTCACGTAGATTTTCACGAACAGGGTATTAACGATCCTTATTACTTCGCTCCGGCCGCAGAACCCTTTCACGAAATCATCACTCCTTTCCAAAAAGATTTTCAAACCGAAATTGGAAAGAATCACGCTAAATATTTTGATGAGGAAGGCTGGTTATTTTTTACCAAAGAGCGCTTTGATTTACTCTACCCAAGTTATGGAGACACCTACCCTACCTATATGGGAGCTATTGGTATGACCTACGAACAGGCCGGCCACGGACGCGCCGGGTTGGGGATTAATACCGACGAAGCTTACGAACTCACCCTAAAAGACCGGGTAGCACACCACCACACTACGGGACTTTCTACCATAGAAATTGCCAGCAAAAACACCCAGGCTTTAAATTCTGAATTCAAAAAGTACTTTAATAATGAGGATTTAGAATATAAGTCTTACGCTGTAAAGGGAAACCCCGATAAGATTGCTTCGCTTAAAAAATTACTGGACAGGCATGAAATCACCTATAAAAAAGCAAACAGCGAAAATATTAGAGGATTTAATTATTCTGAAGCTAAAAAAGGCAATTTAAAAGCCGATGAAAACACCCTGGTAATTAGTACACAACAGCCTAAAGGAAAAATGGTAAACGTACTTTTTGAGCCTACCACAAGGCTAAGCGATTCTTTAACATACGATATCACCGCCTGGAGCCTGCCTTATGCTTACGGCCTGGAAGCCATAGCCGCTACAAGAACTATTGAAACAAAAGTAAGTTCTGAAGTTTCTGAAATTAAAAATACCGCAAAGCCTTTAGGTGCCGGTTATATTTCTAAATGGAACGCCATCCAGGACGCTCAATTTTTAGCCGAATTGCTAAAAGAAGGTATAAAAGTGCGCTTTACCGAAGCAGCTTTTTCTATTGAAGATAAGAAGTTTGATCGCGGTAGTTTAATTATCACTAAAAGCGATAATAAAGCTCATACAGATTTTGACAATACGTTAATTAAAATAGCCAATAAACACCAACGTGATCTTGTTGCAGCAAATACAAGTTTTGCCGGTAGCGGCCCCGATTTTGGGTCGCCTAAAATGAAACTAATCAATGCACCAAAAGTGGCTATTTTAAAAGGCGAGGGAGTTTCTTCATTAAATTATGGGGAAATCTGGCATTTTTTTGAGCAAAACCTTAACTACCCGCTAACCTCCATAAACACCAATTATTTTAAAAGTATAGACCTGGCACAGTTTGATGTTTTAATACTACCGGAAGCTAATTACAACAGTATTTTAAATGAAAATACTTTAAAACAAGTAAAAGATTGGGTTAGCAATGGCGGTAAGCTTATTGCCATGGGGCGCGCTGTTGGATTTTTTGCTGCAAACAAAGATTTTAACCTAAAGCACAATAAACCAACTTCAAAAGATACTACCAAAGTTGAGAGTTTAATTCCTTATGCTGAAAGGGAGCGGGAGACCATAAAAAGCATGATTACGGGAAGTATTATAAAAACCAAACTGGACAAGACCCACCCTATGGCTTTTGGCTACAACGACACATATTTTAGCTTAAAGTTGAGCAACAGTAGTTATAAATTCCTGGAGAATGGCTATAACGTAGGCTATATACAGCAACCGGAAATAATTGCAGGCTTTGCGGGAAGTTCAGCGGTTAAGAACCTTGAAAATTCCCTGGTTTTTGGAGAAGAAAGAATGGGTAGCGGAAGCATTATTTATATGGTAGATAATCCATTATTCCGTGCTTTTTGGGAGAATGGGAAATTGTTCTTTGCTAATTCAGTTTTCTTTGTAAACAATAATAAGTTCAGACTTTAAAAAAAGAAATTTGCCGCGAATGCACGAACAATTTTATTGGCACCATTTTGATTCGAGACAAGCCTACGAGCATTTAAATCTCGATTATCGAGTAAACAACAAACCACAAACGCTAAACAGTAGTGTAATTCCCAACGAAAGATTGCCGGCGCCTTTAAAAACAGGTCTCGCAATTACAAATCTAATATTCGTGTATTCTTGGCAATCTTTAGACCTCCAATGATTTAATTCTGAAACAATCGAAATAAATACTAATTTTGAGTAGCTAAAACTTCAATTGAATGAAATTCAAAATTATACTCTTACTGCTTTGTAGCTTTGCTATTACTCAAAATATTCAATCTCAGGAATCAACAAATTTCAATGTAGATTTTGAAACTTTTACATTAGAAAATGGTTTAAATGTCATTTTTCATATAGATAAATCAGATCCCGTGGTGGCTGTAGCACTTACTGCCCACGTAGGTTCTGCCCGGGAAAAAGAAGGACGAACAGGATTTGCCCACCTCTTTGAGCATTTATTGTTTTTAGAATCTGAGAACCTAGGAAAAGGCGGGCTCGATAAATTAAGTGCCAGAATTGGAGGTTCGGGAGCCAATGGCTCTACCAGCCGTGATCGTACCAATTATTTTCAAACCGTACCTAAAGACGCGCTGGAAAAAATGATATGGGCCGAAGCCGATAAACTGGGATATTTTATAAATACCGTTACCCAACCAGTGCTGGATAAAGAAAAGCAGGTAGTTAAAAATGAAAAGAGACAGGGTGTAGACAATCGTCCTTATGGGCATACTATGTATGTGATAGATAAAAACCTATACCCAGAAGGGCATCCCTATAGCTGGCAGGTAATTGGGTCTTTAGAAGATCTTCAAAACGCTACCTTGCAGGACGTAAAAGACTTTTATAACCGCTGGTATGTTCCAAATAATGTAAGCTTAACTATCGCAGGCGATTTTAACAGAGAGCAGGCCAAAGAATGGGTTCATAAATATTTTGATGAAATTCCACGTGGCCCTGAGGTTGAACGCCAGGAAAAGCAAATGGTACAACTTGAGGAAACCAAAAAACTATATTACGAAGATAATTTCGCCAGGCTTCCAGAATTAACCATCGCCTGGCCTGGTGTTTATTCGTATCATGAAGATTCGTATGCCTTAGAAGTTTTGGTAAATTATTTAAGTGAAGGTAAAAATGCACCATTATACCAAAACTTAGTTGCCGAAAAAGAGCTTACAGATCGCGTAGAAATGTACAATTATACTTCAGAATTGGCAGGACAAATAATGCTTCAGGTGACCGCTTTTAATGAGGTTGACTTAGACCTGGTGGAAAATGAAATTTTTAAAACATTAAAAAAGTTTGAAGCAGAAGGAATTCCGAAGCGAGACTTAGAGCGTATTAAAGCGCAACAGGAAACCAATTTTTACAATAGTATTTCCAGTGTTTTAGGAAAAGGCTTTCAATTGGCGCAATATCAAATTTTCGCAAACGATCCGAATTATATCAATAAAGACGTAGAAAAAATACTGGCTGTTACTGCTGAAGATGTGATGCGAGTTTATAACAAATATATAAAAGCCAAAAATTATGTAGCCACTGGTTTTGTACCGAAAGGACAAACCGAACTGGCCCTTGACAATTCAACTGAAGCCGATGTTGCAGAAGAAAAGATTGTAGCAAATGCCGAAGAAGAGGTTAACTCTTCTAAAAAAGCCTCATACCAGAAAACCGCATCCAGTTTTGACCGCAGTATAGAGCCGCCTTATGGAAGTACACCTCAATTAACAACTCCTGATATGTGGAAAAAAATACTTCCATCCGGACTTAAACTATACGGAGTTACCAATAATGAAGTTCCTTTAGTAAAATTTAGCCTGGAAATGCAGGGCGGCCTATTGCTTGAAAATCCCAATAAAGTTGGGGTTTCAAACTTATTAGCCAATTTAATGACCAAAGGCACAAAAAATAAAACACCTAAAGAACTGGAAGAAGCCATTCAATTGTTAGGGGCAAGTATCAGGATAGATGCGGGAGACGAAAAAATGGTTTTAAGCGGCAGTACGCTAGCCAAAAACTATCAAAAAACCATAGACCTGGTGCAGGAGATCTTACTGCAACCCCGTTGGGATGCTACCGAATTTAAACTAATAAAACAACAGGCACTTAGCCGAATACAGCGCGAACAAGCCGATCCTAACCGTATTGCCGATAACGAATTTAGAAAACTTATTTATGGTGAAAAGCATATTTTAGGGCAAAATAATTTAGGAACTGAAGCTTCGGTTAAAGCTATTACTTTAGAAGATTTAAAAGATTATTATTCCGAATATCTTTCTCCAAAACGCAGTGTTTTTCACATAGCCGGTGCGATTAAAAAAGAAGAAGCGATAAAGGGTATTCGGGGGCTTTCAGTAGCCTGGCCGCCTAAATCGGTTAAAATACCGGAAATTGCTCAACCTGAGCTTCCCGAGAAATCGCAAATTTACTTTTATGATGTTCCCGGGGCAAAGCAATCGGTGATTAGGTTTGGCGCTCCGGCCCTGGCCGCTACCCACAACGATTTTTATGCAGCCCAGGTTATGAATTACCGTTTAGGCGGTGGCGGATTTGCCTCACAACTCACACAGCAATTGAGAGAAGGCAAAGGCTATACATACGGCATACGATCCAGGTTCCAGGCAGGAAAAAACACCGGTACATTTTTAATATCTACGGGTGTAAGAACCAATATCACCTACGATGCTGTTAAATTAATTAAAGAAATTATTGAAGATTATCCTTCAACTTTTAATGGGGAAGATATGGAAGTGACCCGCGGATTTATGATAAAAAGTAACGCCCGAAAATTTGAAACTTTAAATGCCAAATTAGATATGCTTAGTGAAATAAGCACCTATGGTAGAGATAAAGATTTTATACAACAGCGCGAAAAAGTAGTAAACGAACTTACCGTTATGGATATTAGGGAACTTGCCGAAAAATATATTAATCCTGAAAAAATGTACTTTTTAATTGTTGGGGATGCAGCAACCCAACTAAGTAAATTAGAAGAGCTTGGCCTGGGAAAACCAATACTGCTAAATAATACCAAAGAATAATGATTATAGCTTCTTTATTACTTGTTTTGGGCCTTGTTATTCTTATTCTTGGCGCAAATTATATGGTTGATGGTGCCTCGGCTTTGGCTAAAAGATTCAATATTTCCAATCTTGCCATAGGACTAACTATTGTAGCTTTTGGAACTTCGGCGCCCGAATTGGTAGTAAATAGTTTCGCCGCTGCAGATGGGTATGCTGATATTGTTTTTGGAAACGTGATTGGCAGTAATAATTTCAACCTTTTTATAATTCTTGGAATTACCGGGATCATCACTCCGTTAGCGGTACAATCCAGTACCGCCTGGAAAGAAATCCCTATCTCACTTATTGCCGTTATTATTTTATTTATGATGCTTAACGACCAAATTATTGCTCCCGGCCAAACAAGCATTTTAAGCAGTTTTGACGGATTTCTTTTACTTGTATGTTTCATGGCATTTCTATTTTACGTGTATAAGCAGCTTAAAAGTGATGAGGTAGCCGAAGATGAAACTATTAAAAAGCTTACTCCTCTAAAGACAGGTATTTTTATAATAGGCGGCCTTGCCGGACTCGTTCTAGGCGGACAATTGGTAGTAAATAACGCCATAGAGATTGCCGAAAATATGGGTATTAGTCAGAAGATTATTGGCCTTACCGTAGTGGCAGCCGGCACTTCCCTTCCGGAATTAGCGACTTCTGTAGTGGCAGCAACTAAGAAAAATGCCGATATAGCAGTAGGAAATATCATTGGTTCTAATATTTTCAATATTTTCCTTATTCTTTCTACCGCTTCATTGATAAGGCCCATAGAATTCAACCTTAATTTTAACCAGGATCTTTATATACTTGCCGGAGGAACCCTCTTTCTGCTTTTAGCAATGTTCACAGGAAAACGTAAACGCCTGGATAGATGGGAAGCTATAATTTTGCTGGCATTTTACTTAAGTTATACTACGTATTTGGTGATGCAGGAATTGTAAGGAAAGATTAGACCTCACGAGGTTTTTAAAACCTGTGAGGTCTAAATAATTGTACGTAGATAATCCGGATAAAATAAAAAGTGATTTGGAACTTAATTTCAACTTAGATCCCGAAATTAATTCGGGATGACGAGTCCAAGGATATACTGCACTCGTTTCGAAATTAATCCCGAAATACTGCTACCTTAATTAGGCAAAAAGACAAAAAACAGAACTTTATTATTTTAGTTGTCCTAATGACCTATCAAAAATTGATCGTTAAATTTAAAGTGAGATGACGTTTAAATTTTATGCTGTTTGAGCGAAAAGACATTTTATCGTTACTTCTCCTTTTCTCGCGAGTTCAGAAAATTTAGACATCGAACGTAAAATTTAGATCCATTTTTGTAAGTCTGGATTTTTTGGTTCTTTTTCATCGAGGGAAAAAGAACGGGACCAATTAAAAACAGATTGTCGCATTGGCTATAGTTTGGATCCAGCAAGATTCTTTCAACTCATTATTACTAAGGAATGAAATAGAAAGCGGGAACCACCCCTTTCTTCTCCTGCGGAGAATTCATTCCCCTCCTCGCGGAGGAGGGGGAGCAGACTTATCTCGTTACTTAATTGAATTAAAAATGCTCCTGCCCTTTGTAAGGGAAGGTGGCTTCTTCTGCGATAGCGGAAGAAGTCGGAAGGGTTTAATTTTATTAGAATTTAGTTCAAAAAAATATTTTTCAGCTAAAAATTATCGAAACTCACAATATTCGTGGATTTGTGGCAACTTTTCAGGTTTCGAATAATACCGCCGTTTTCCATCTTAATGTAAAGCATTAAAAGTGCTTACTAAAGATTGGTTTATCTTAAAACATGAAAATTCAATACCTTAAACCTATGAAACAAGCTTTACGCTACTTCTTCAAATTCCTTTTAATCCTTTTATCGCCGGCTTTATTTTATCTGGTGATGGTATTAATTGGCTCGCTAATTCCTGTGAATTCTAATCCCGAAACTAAAAACTCAAAAATTAATATTTATCTCTATAAACAGGATATGCACACCGATATTCTACTACCGGTAAAGTCAGACATTATACAATGGAACAGGATTTTTAAACCGCAACATACACTATCAAATCCGCAAAATTCTGAATTTATAGGGTTTGGTTGGGGTGATCTCAATTTTTACAGAAACACCCCGCGATGGGAAGATCTAAAACTGGATGTGGCTTTTAAAGCGCTTTTTCTAAGATCTCAAAGTGCATTGCACACTCGCTTTTATCAAAAAATACCGGCTTCCAATAACCTGGTAAAAATTTCAGTTTCAGAAGATGAATACAACAAGCTAGTTGAATATATTTTAAAAACTGTAAAAGCAGAAAACAAGCAAGAAATACTGCCTATTTCAGGTTTACACTATTATAGAAATGATGCGTTTTATTCAGCTGAAACTTCTTTTAACCTTTTTAAAACCTGCAATACCTGGACGAATTCTGCATTAAAAGCAGCCGGACTTAAAGCCTGTTTTTGGACACCTTTTCCGCAGGGCATATTTTTTCAGTATAGAGATTGAAAGTTACCGGTTTACGAACTTTACATCGTTTTCACTTTCAATTCTTTTCTTACCGGTTTTGGTGCTTCGTGTATTGGTTCGGCATAAAGGTCAAAGTCGGCCGCATCGGTTACTTTTACTTCATAGAATTCGCCTGTTTTAAGATATATGGAAGTAGCATCTATCAATACTTCGTTATCTACATCGGGCGAATCAAATTCGGTTCTACCTACAAAATAATTCCCTTCCTTTCTATCGATTACCACTTTAAAAACCTGCCCTATTTTTTCCTGATTTAACTCCCAGGAAATCTGACTTTGAATTTCCATAATCTGGTTGGCACGGTCTTGTTTAACCTCTTGCGGAACATTGTCTTCCAAATTATAAGCATGCGTATTTTCTTCGTGAGAATAGGTAAAACAGCCTAAACGCTCAAAACGCATTTCTTCTACCCAGGCCTTCATTTCTTCAAATTGCTCTTCGGTTTCACCGGGATATCCTACAATAAGTGTAGTTCTAATGGCCATTTCAGGAACATACTTCCTAAAATCTCTTAGCAGTTTTGTAGTTTTCTCGCTCGTGGTTCCCCGGCGCATAGATTTCAATAGTTCAGTATTGATGTGCTGTAACGGAATATCTATATAATTACAAACTTTAGGCTCACGCTTCATCACATCCAGCACATCCATTGGGAAACCGGTTGGAAATGCATAATGCAAACGAATCCACTCAATTCCGTCAACTTTCACCAGATTTTCAAGCAATTCGGCCAGATTGCGTTTTTTATAAAGGTCAAGTCCGTAATAGGTCAAATCCTGCGCGATTAGGATTAGTTCTTTTACGCCATTGGCGGCAAGTTTTTTAGCCTCTGTAACCAAATCTTCAATTGGAGTCGATTTATGGCCACCGCGCATTAGCGGAATAGCGCAGAAAGAACAGGGCCTGTCACAACCTTCGGCAATTTTAAGATAAGCGTAATTCTTAGGCGTAGTTGTTAAACGTTCACCCAATAACTCGTGCTTATAATCGGCTTCCAGGGCTTTTAATAAGCCGGGAAGCTCGGTAGTTCCAAAATACTGGTCTACATCAGGAATTTCTTTTTGCAAATCGGGTTTGTAGCGCTCGCTTAAGCAACCGGTAACAAAAACCTTATCTACTTCCCCCTGTTGTTTTTGACCTACATATTCAAGGATGGTATTAACCGATTCTTCTTTGGCATTGTCTATAAATCCACAGGTATTAATCACCACAATATTTCCGTCTTGCTCGTGCACTACGTCTTTATTGTTACCTTTAAGTTGACCCATCAACACTTCACTGTCGTACACATTCTTACTGCAACCCAGGGTTACTACATTAATACGGTTCTTCTTTATCGACTTTGTCCTCATAATAATATTGTTTTCTAAAAGCTGCTCTATAACTTTTATTCGTCAAGCTGAACTTGGTTCAGCTTCTAATATGACTCCATTACGAACAACCTAGATCCTGAAACAAGTTCAGGATGACGTATAGATGAAGTCTGAAAAAATTTTAAACAGCTAATTAAAAGCGGGTGCAAAGATACAATGTATAATTTGAACTACAGCAGGTTAATATTGAAAGGAATAACTTCTTCATTCACATTTTCCTTCCTTGTTATTTCCACTTGAATCCTAGTTAGTTTTAATCTGCCCTTCATTTCTTTTGCTCGTCCAAAAGAAACGAAGCAAAGAAAAAGACGCCTTTTTCAAGGAATTTTTTGTCAAAATGCCAAAAACCGTGACCAAAACCCCGCGGATGCCCGATTGAAAAATCGACCATCCTGAATCTCGGGGTTTTGTTCACATATTCTGCGAAAAAGGATGTACAAAATTAGGCCATTAAAGAAAACCCTTCTAATGATTTCTAAAATTACCATTCTATTTATTTTGTAACTTTCCACATTATCAAAATTTAAGAGTCAAATTATCAATGAAAAAATCCCTCCTCCTACTCACTTCGCTATTCTTTTTTATGTTGAATGTGCTAAACGCCCAGCAGCGTGTAGAGGAGATTCCGCTTAAAATTGGGGTTATGCAATCTGGAACCTTAAACGCGATTACCGATGTTGAGGGTGTAAAAGTGGGGCATACTACGCTTATAAAAGGCGATTCGGTGCGAACAGGCGTTACAGCTATTCTTCCGCACGGCGAGAATATTTTTCAGCAAAAAGTACCCGCAGCGGTTTTTGTGGGAAATGGCTTCGGAAAACTGGCAGGCAGTACCCAAATTAACGAGCTCGGCAACCTGGAAACTCCTATTATCCTTACCAACACTTTAAATGTTCCAACCGCTATGGATGCGGTGATAAAATATACACTCAACCTGCCTGAAAATGAAGATGTGCGTTCGGTAAACGCTGTGGTGGGCGAGACTAATGATGGTTATTTAAATGATATTCGTGGGCAACATGTGAAAAAGGCCGATGTAATTTCAGCGATTGAGAATGCGAAAAACGGTTCAGTTACTGAAGGAAATGTTGGTGCCGGCACAGGCACCATCGCTTTTGGTTATAAAGGCGGAATTGGCACGGCTTCCCGAAAACTACCGGAGAGCCTGGGCGGTTACACCCTGGGAGTGCTTGTACAAAGTAATTTTGGTGGGGTCTTGCAAATTGCCGGGGTTCCGGTGGGGCAAAAGCTGGGCAATTACAGTTTTAGCAATAATTTACAGAATAATGTAGACGGTTCCTGTATGATAGTAGTGGCCACCGATGCACCTTTAAGCAACCGAAACCTGGAACGCCTGGCAAAACGAGCTTTCCTGGGCTTGGGAAAAACCGGTGGTATTGCTTCCAATGGTAGTGGCGATTATATAATTTCCTTTTCTACCGCCAAAGAAATGAGAATCCCTTATAAAATAGAGAACAAAACCTTAACACAAAAAGTAGTGCCCAACGATTTGATGTCGCCATTGTTTATGGCAGCTATTGAAGCTACCGAAGAAGCCATTTTAAACTCTCTGTTTATGGCTGAAACCACCACCGGTTTTAAAGGTCGAACCATAAAAGCCCTGCCTAAAGAGGAAGTCGTAAAACACTTAAAAAAAGCCGGTGTGATGGAGGAATAAGCTTTTAAAATAAAAGAAAAATAATAGGCCCTTTAAGTTACGCTTACCCAATCACCTATATTTCCACAAATAATATTGATATTTAAAGCAACCTTTTTTATGTCGTAACATCTAATATTAAACACCTATTATGAAAAAACCATTAATAATTTTACTACTATCCATTTTAGTTTCAGCTTGTTCAAAATCTGATGATAATGGTATTGACTGTCACCTTTTTGACCCTGAATTTCCCAGTTTATATATTAAAATAGTAGATGATAATGGGAGTAATTTAATTGAAACCGGTACTATTAATCCCGATAGCATTTCGGTAGAAGGAAGTTTTTCTGGAGCCAATTTTTTTTATATACCGGCCTATGAATCTTTACCCCCCGATTCGGAGATTAGAAAATATGATAACACACTCTCACTATATATACCCAGAGAAGAAAACTTTACATATCGAATACATATAAATGATTCTACCTCATTTGATCTTGATTTTAAAGCAAAATTCACTGAAATACCTTGTGGAGTATCATATTATTTACCAACTGAAGTCTCTTCCGAAGGCGAGAATCTGGAAATAATTAGGGAAGAATTTGAATTAAGTTCTCTTGTAGAAGTTGAATTATAAAAAGTCCCTAAGTTAGAGTTTACTGAAAATATAGATTTTACAGCTAGGATACAAAAGTTTAAGTATTCATTAGATTAACCATAGAAACTATTTTTTATTCAGGAAAAAACTTTGACATATATCAATGCTTTTCCGGTTTAGCAATAAGATATTTGTATTTACTGTAGACAATTAAAAATTAGTTGTAGGTAATGAAAAATATTTGTGCTGCTTTTTGCTTCGTTTTTTTGGGACTTTTAAACGGGCTTGGACAACAACCAATAAACCATAAAATGGACGAGGAATTCATTAAAGCCGCGAAAACCAACGACATTAAATAACTTCAAGATTTCTTAAAAAAAGGGGTGAATATTGATGCCCGAGATGCTCATAAAAGAACAGCCTTAATGCTGGCAACTTATGAGAATAATATAGCTGCTTCTGAATTACTGATAAAGGCAGGAGCCAACGTAAATACACAGGACTACCGATTGGAAAGTCCGTTTCTTCATGCAGGGGCCAAAGGATATCTCAAAATTCTAAAGGCCTGTCTTGCCACCGGTAAAGTTAATTATATGGTATTAAACCGGTATGGGGGCACTGCACTAATCCCGGCCTGTGAAAGAGGGCATATAGAAGTAGTACAGGAATTATTAAAAATAAGTGACTATCCTATAGATCATATCAACAACCTAGGTTGGACTGCTTTAATGGAAGCTATCGTGCTGGGCCATGGTGGCAAAACACATACACAAATTGTACAATTATTGGTAAACGCCGGCTGTGACGTTAATATTCCAGACAAAGACGGTATTACCCCACTTCAGCATGCGAAAAAAAGTGGCTACAAAGATATTGTAAGTATCCTGAAAGAAGCGGGAGCAAAATAAAAACTATAAAGCATTTATGAAAACAATTTATTTACTTCTAATTGGCAGCTTAATTCTCACTTCCTGCAAGCAGGAAAAGGAAACCAGAACATTTGATATTCTTATCAAAGACGCTAATATTGTTAATACTGAAACCGGTGAGATTTTAAAAAAGCAAAGTATAGGTATTATAGCAGACACTATTGCAAAAATAGCGGCCGTAGACCAGTCTATAAATTGGAAGGCTAATCAAACAGTACAGGCCAAAGATAAATATGTAATTCCGGGATTATGGGATATGCACATACATTTTGGAGCAGACAGTCTTATAGACGAAAATAAAAATATGTTACCGCTTTATTTGGCAAACGGGGTAACCACCGTAAGGGATTGTGCCGCCGATATAAGTCCGTCTGTATTAAAATGGCGAAAACAAATTGAAGATGGAGAACTTGAAGGCCCCAATATTTTTACTGCAGGACCAAAACTAGAAGGAAAAAATTCTATTTGGCCCGGCGATTTGGAAATCGAAAATGAAAAAGAATTAACCATAGCTTTAGATTCTTTAGATAAGCTTCAGGTAGATTTTGTAAAAATAACAGACAACGCCTTAACTCCCGACCTATTTCTAAAAAGCCTCAAAAAAGCAACGCAAAGAGGTTATAAGACTTCAGGACATATTCCTTTTTCGCTATCAATTAACGAAGTTTCTATGGCCGGATTAAGCAGCATTGAGCATATGAGCTATATGCTAAAAGCAGGCTCTGCCAGGGAATTGGAGGTTATTGAAAAGTATAAAAATAACGAGATAGATTATGCTACCGCAAATACTATTATAAATGAAAGTTTTGACGAAACCACGGCCGTAACTAAATACAGGCAATTAGCTAAAAACGGTACAGCGATTGTCCCTACCCTTATTGGAAATAAAATCATCTCATATTGGGATAAAGACCAACATGTAGATGACCCTGAATTACAATATATTGGCCCCGGAATTATAGAAACTTATCAATGGCGGGTAGATAGGGTTAAAAATGCATCAGCAGAAGCTATAGAAGCCCGTCACAAAAGATACCAAAAATTAATAGGTTTAATACCTTTAATAAAAGAGTCTGGTATGCCCATTATTGCCGGTACCGACGCCGGGTTTTTAAACTCCTATATTTATCCCGGCTTTGCCTTGCACGACGAACTAGAAATTTTTCAGGAAGCGGGACTAACAGCATTGGAAGCCCTGCAAACTTCAGTCGTTAACGGGCCTAAGTATTTTGGGGTTTCAGATAAATATGGAAGTGTAACAGAAGGCAAAATAGCAAATCTTTTAATCCTTAACAGCAACCCTATTGAAGATATTAAGGCTACAAAAGATATTAACCGACTTATAAAGAAAAACAAGGTTTACAATAAAACAGACTTAGAAAATATGCTTCAAGAGGTAAAAGAACTTTATAATTAGTGAATAGTATTTGGGTGTAAATTGGGCAGGTACCGATGAACTTTTAGTTTCTAATTGAAATATTTATATTTACCTGAACAACAAATCAGTACTAAACTTACAAGCACATCTAGAGGACCTCTCTCTAATTGTAATTAAGCTTTAGCATTCAATTTTAACTAAAATATGAAACAAAGCATCTTCATTCTAGCCCTGGTGTTCTTTACAGGGGTATCTTTTGGGCAATCATTGCCTAAAAAAATAAGTGAACAGGATTTTTCCATTGGAAAATCGGTTGAAATTGAATCTGCAGTTTTAGACGAAACAAGAAACTTAAACATCTATTTGCCTTTAAGTTATTCAAAAGACAGCCTTAAGACTTATCCTGTAATTTATTTGCTTGATGGTTCTAAGGATGAAGATTTTATACATATTTCGGGAATTGTTCAATTTGGGTCTTTTTCCTGGATAAATATGATTCCGGAGTCAATTGCGGTAGGTATCGGGAATGTAGATAGAAAAAGGGATTTCACATCGCCTTCCCAAAACAAACTGGATCAAAAAGAGTTTCCAACTTCCGGGAAATCCGAAAACTTTATCACTTTTCTGGAAAAAGAATTACAGGCATTTATGGATGCTAACTACCGAACAGCCGGAACCAAAACCCTTATAGGACAATCGCTTGGCGGACTTTTAGCTACGGAAATATTGTTTAAAAAGCCTGAGCTATTCGACAACTACATTATTGTAAGCCCCAGCTTATGGTGGAATGATGAAAAACTCCTAAACGAAGAACTTACCCCCTACACTTCTAAGAAATCAATTTATATAGCCGGCGGAAAAGAAGGGGAAGTAATGCAACGCACCGCTAAAGAATTGTTTGATAAGTTAAAAGCGAAGAAAACCGAAAATACCAGCGTATTCTACGAGTTTTTGGAAGACAAAACGCACGGAGACGCATTACATATCGCGGTTTACAATGCATTTGAAAAAATATTTAGAACCCAAACAGATTAAAAAAGCCTAAAGTAGCTAGCCGAATAAAACCTACTTTGTATTAAGTATAGATTTTCGGTAGGCTATCCCCCAATTGGCCAAACCATCGATAATTGGCGAAAGGGTTTTGCCATATTCTGTGATGGCATATTCTACCGTTACAGGCTTTGTATCTTTAACCGTTCGGCTTACCAGACGGTTTATTTCCAAATCCCGAAGTTCTTTTGAAAGCATTTTTGTTCCAATTCCATCTACTTCCCTAAGCAAATCCATAAAACCCAATTTGCTTCCTTCCATTAGCGTCCCAAGAATATGAAACTTCCATTTCCCCGACAAAATACTCATAGCATCACTTATAGCCTGCATTCTTACCTGGCAAATTGGAGTATTATTGATTTCTGCTTTTTTCTTCATTTTACAATTAGTTTAAAAGTGATAGTTTCTAAAAGGAAACTACTTTCCAAAAGGAAATGAATATCAAGAATACAAAATGTTTCCCATAGATTTGAACCAGATTTCTAAAAATTTATATCAGCCCTGCTTAAACCCTATTAATTAAAAAAAATGAAAGATTCTAAATCGGCTATAAACCCACTATTATGCGACCCTACAACCGGAATATGTGAAATACCGGGTATCGATAAAAATAAAGATGAGCAAAAAGTTTCTACAGATACTCCCAATAAAGTGCAAATTATCTATTTTACAGATCCAATTTGTTCCTCTTGTTGGGGTATAGAACCACAGCTTAGAAAGCTTAAATTAGAATATGGAGATTACGTTGATATAGCCTATAAAATGGGAGGTTTATTACCCGATTGGAATTACAATAGTGGTGGTATTAGTAAACCTTCAGATGTTGCCGAACATTGGGATGAAGTAAGTATCTATTATGATATGCCTATAGATGGTGATCTATGGCTTGAGAACCCACTTCACTCTTCTTATCCCCCTTCCATTGCTTTTAAGGCCGCCCAATTACAGGATAATAAAAAAGCTATTTTATTTTTAAGAGCCTTAAGGGAAATGGTTTTTCTAGATAAAAAAAATATTACCCAATGGGAACATTTGGCGACTGCCGCTAAAAATGTAGGACTTGATGTGAGTTTATTAAAAACCGATTATGAAGGAAAGGCTAAACTTCTTTTTGAAAAAGACCTACATTTGGCCAGGGAATATGGCGTTAGAGGTTTTCCTAGCATATTTTTTATAGATAGTTTAGGCCAAAAAGAAATTGTTTACGGTGCAAGGCCCTATGAAATATTTGAAAAAGCACTTCTTAAAATTGAACCAGAGATTACTAAAAATGACTACGATAAGAATTGGAAGTCACTTTTCACTCAATTTAATTCCCTAACAGCCCGTGAGTTTTCAGAATTATCGGGCACTCCCAGAAATGAAAGCGAAGATTTTTTAAATAAGCTTGTTGAAGAAGAGCTTTTGGAAAAATTCAGTACTAAAAATGGGGCTATTTGGGCAAGAAAAAACTAAGGAATGAAAATTATAGATATTGAAAGCTGGAATAGAAAAGAACATTATCACTTTTTTTCTAAAATGGATTCTCCTTTCTTTGGGATAACCACAGAGGTAGACTGTAGTCTCGCCTATAAGAAAGCTAAAGAGAAAGGGCATTCCTTTTTTGCAACATATCTTCATAAATCTATGATTGCGGTAAATGCCGTAGAAGAATTAAAATATAGAATTGTGGATGATAAAGTTGTTGCCTTCCCTATTATTCACGCCGGCGCCACCATAGGAAGGGAAGATGGCACCTTCGGGTTTGTTTTTGTGAATTTTTCGAGTAACTTTCAAACCTTTAATACCCAATTACAGGAAGAAATTAAAGCAGTACATAATTCAACCGGATTACGGCTAAATAACGACGATTTAAACAAAGATCTAATTCGGCATTCCACCCTACCCTGGACTTCCTTTTCCGGCTTATTGCATCCAACCAATTTTAATAACAAAGAATCTGTTCCGAAAATCACCTTCGGAAAGTTTAGCATAAGAGAGGGAAAGAAATATTTACCCGTTTCAATTGAAGCCCATCATGGCTTGGTAGACGGCCTGCATTTGTCCAGATACTTGCAGGAATTTCAACTACAACTTGATACCTAGCAGGAATAACCGCATGACTTATAAAAAATTTCAAGCAGAATTAAATTTGCAGAAAGATAAAAGCTATTTTAAAAAGAACTTTAACTATAATTCAACTAAAGCGTATTAGAAACCCCCTGATTGTTTTCATTTATACTCTGAATTAAACCTAAAAAAAACAGCACTTACATATATTTTTAACAAAAATCAATGCAATTTGTTCATTTCTTTGTATTTTAAAGAACATGAATATAAAAAGAAGCGTTTTTTCCTTTATTGTATTAGTATTTTTATCTGGTTGTTCTCAAGTATCCAAAGATGCCAATGATGGCCTAAGCGCACTTAAGCCGGATACCAAACCCTATAAAGTCTCAAAAGATCTTAAAGCCATTAAAGAAGATGGGGTTTTACATGCAATCACCATTTACAATTCCACGAGCTATTTTTTATATAAAGGAATGCCAATGGGGTTCGAATATGAATTGTTATCGCGCCTGGCTGAAAATTTAGACCTGGAGCTAAAAATAACTGTTGCCGAAGATATAGACGATTTATTTGATATGCTAAACAATGGCGAAGGAGATTTAATTGCTTATGGCCTTACCATTACCGAACCCAGGAAAAACCTGGTAAGCTTCACAGAAAATCATTATGTAACCCACCAGGCTTTAGTGCAACGAATGCCCGATAATTGGCGATCTATGCCCGGTTATAAAATAGATAAGCAGCTTATTTCAAACACGCTAGAGCTAATAGATAACCCCGTATGGGTGAGGGAGAATTCTTCTTATGCCGAAAGGCTGCAAAACCTACAAAATGAAATTGGCGGCGATATTCCCATAGAATATATTGAGGGTAATATCACTACCGATGAGATTATTAAAATGGTAGTAGACGGTAAAATTGATAGAACCGTGGCCGATTACAATATTGCGTCTATTAACAAAACCTATTACCCGATACTTAATATCAAGACCCGGGTTTCGTTTTCCCAGCGTATAGCCTGGGCGGTACGGCAAAATTCCCCCAACCTGCTAAAGGCCATAAATACATGGATTAACAAAGAGAAAAAATTAGACGATTATTATGTAATTTATAATAAGTACTTTAAAAATACCAGGTCTAATAGAACCAGGATAAAGAGTGATTTTTACAGCAAAAACGGAAATAAGATTAGTAAATACGATGCTATTATTAAAGAAAACGCAGCAAGATTAGGCTGGGACTGGCGTTTTCTTTCCTCGCAGGTATACCAGGAATCCAGGTTTAACCCCAAAGCAAAATCATGGGCAGGTGCCACAGGACTTATACAATTAATGCCTGCCACCGCCAAAGAAATTGGAGTTAGCAATAATTATAACCCCGAACAAAATATTAAAGGCGGCGTAAAGTATTTAGAAAGGATGCGTGGCAATTTTGAAAGCGTAGAAGATTCTATTCAAAAGATAAAATTCACGTTGGCTGCTTTTAATTGCGGAGCCGGCCATGTTTTTGACGCGATGCGACTGGCGGAAAAAAACGGTAAAAACCCCAATATTTGGGATAAAAATGTAGAAGAATATATCCTGAAATTAAAGGATAAAAAATACTACCAGGACGAGGTAGTAAGACATGGTTTTGTAAGAGGCACCGAACCCTACAACTATGTAAAAGATATATTTTTACGCTATAAGCATTATAAACAGTTTATTGAAGAATAAACTATACTTCCCGGTCTACAATAGCCGCCTTTACGGTTTTTCACATTCTTAATTTGTATTATTGGTTTATATTTAGCAAAACATTGGTTTATCCTAATAAATTTACTCTTAAAAGGCTATATTAAGCGGTATAAACTGAGTTGCCCACAATTTAAAAAATGCGAACACTAATAATAATTCTAGTTCTAATTGTAACTTCCTGCAAGAGAAATGATCAAAAGGCTTATAAGACTGAAAAACCAAAATATGAAAAGATAAAAAATTCAGAATTTGAATTGATTAATTCAGATAAACAAAATGGACTATTGATTCTATTTCCCTGTTTGCCTTGTGATGCTCAAAACACATTTTCAGAATTCAAAATTGAAGAAATAAGTGTGAAAAATGGATTTTCTGTTTTGGCTATGAATTTTAATCAACGTCTATTCTTAAATCAGTCGGAAAAACAACAATTGACTAAAAAATTAGAAAAAATAATTTCAGAAAATAATTTATCTAAGGAGAACATTTTTATCGGTGGATTTTCAAGTGGTGGAAATGTTAGTTTGTTAATCAGTGATTATCTTATTGAAAACCAAAGTCAAGTCCAACCAAAAGGTGTTTTCGTGGTAGATTCACCTATTGATCTTTTAGCACTTTATAATACAGCTCAAAAAAACTTGAAAATGAACTTTTCTGAAGCGTCACTTCAAGAAGCTAATTGGATAAAAAAATATTTTGACAAAGAGTTTGGAAATCCTGAAAACGGAATTGACAATTATGAAAAGTACTCCCCTTTTACTCTCGAAACACAAAATATAAATAACCTAGTAAATCTTAAAGATATTAAAGTCAGATTTTATACGGAACCTGATTTAGAATGGTGGAAAGAAAACAGAAAAAACGACTACGAAGACTTAAATGCCTTTTATCTCAAAAAGCTATCAAGGAAATTAAAATTTGAATTCGAAAATAAAAATATCGAACTTATAGAAACAGAAAATAAAGGCTATCGCGCAAATGGAGAAAGACATCCACATTCTTGGAGAATCGTAGATAAAAAAGATTTGATTAAATGGATGACGGAGTAAAAACTGTGGGCAACACCATATATAAAAAATAGCTACGTTTTTTCAAAATCGAAAAATTCGGTATATTTGGTAAGTCGCCAAATCTTTTGATTTGCCTTTTGAAAAGTAAAGATAAAATCAAAGTGCAAAAGTTTTGGCTTGTTTTATGGCGGAAAATTAATCACTAATTTCAACGCTACTTTTCATATACAAAAACGTTGTGTGCAAGCTTAAAAAGAAGCTTCGAACTATCAATTTCACATAAAACTATATTAACTTTACACGGAAATACTTGGTAAGCACTGTGTTTATCAACAAAAAACCGGAGTTATCAACAACCAACCCGCACAGATGCGGGTTGGTGAGCGAAAAGTTATTAACAAAATTTGGAAAAATGAAAGATTTAACTTCTTCAAATATAGATAGACAGAACGTATTAAATAATATAACTGTTCTTGAGAATCTTAGAAGCTATCTAGGAGTACCTGGAATGCTTTTTCAAGAGGAATATAAATATACAAAACAACAAATTTCTGAATTTTATCAAATTGATGTTGCCACAATTGAACGATACCTTGAAAATAATGAGAATGAACTTAAACATAATGGTTATACAGTATTAAAAGGAAAAAATTTAAAAGAGTTCAAAAAGGAATTTAGACATATTTTAAATTTATCAAGTAATACTGCTCACTTGGGAGTTTTCAACTTCAGATCATTTTTAAATTTAGGAATGTTATTAGTTGAAAGTGAAATTGCCAAAGCCTTAAGAAGTAAAATTCTAGATATTGTAATTGATAGTTTAAATGAAAAGGCTGGAGGATCTACAAAATATATAAATCAGAGAGATGAAGATTTTTTAAACACAATTTTAAAAGAACCTCATTATAGAAAAGAATTTACCAACGCACTCAACCTCTACTTAGATCTCGGTAATTTCAAATATCCAGTTTACACAAGTAAAATCTATGAATGCATTTTCAAAGAGAATGCTACCGAGTATAAAAAAATCTTAAATTTAAGTGAAAAGGATAATGCAAGGGATACGATGTATTCTGAAGTTCTAAAATTGATTGCCTCTTTTGAGAATGGTCTGGCACACGAAATGAAAAAAAGGTCAGAATCTTTAGAAAGAAAATTAAAAAAACATGAGATGGATGAACTACTAAATGAGTTTTCGATTCATCCATTATTTAAACCATTAATAGAAGATGCCAGAATTAAAATGGCCAGTAGAGATTATGGATTTAGAAAAGTTTTCCATGAAAATCTAAAAAACTATATCAGTACTATTTCCCAATCCGATTTTGAAAGATTTTTAGGAGAGAAAAGTAAAGCTCTTGAAGAAAGAATTGAGGAAAATATTGATGTATTTAAAAGACTGAAAAATAGATAAAATGGCATTCATTTATTTTGATTTTCATTATGCAGTTAAAGAACACGATTATATAATAGAACATTCTGGAGGTTTACATGGAGCAAAAGATTTAGGACTACTTCAAGCTACTTTAGAATTTGTACAAGATGACAATTATTATCCTGAAATAGAGGACAAAGTTTCTTACTTGTTCTACTCAATCAATAAAAATCATGCTTTTAACGATGGTAATAAGCGTTCTTCTATTGTATTAAGCGCCTATTTCTTAGAATTAAATGGATTAGATCACATCGTTTCTTTATACATGGAAATGATGGAAAATATTGCAGTGGACGTAGCAGATAATATTATTGATAGAGACCTGCTAAAAGAAATCATTACAGCAATAATCTATGATCAAGAATTAAGCTACGAGTTAAAACTTAAAATTATCAATGCTAAAACTAGAGAATAGTTTTAAGCCAGCTCATAACACCGCTTCATCGCAAATAACGGTTTTTGAATTAAAAAGTGTAATTTTAGAAACCAAGTAAGAAAAGGTTAAGCCGACAAATCCGTCTCCCCTAATCCGCTACTTGCGTTAGAACATTGAATCCAGCGAAAATCAACCTTTTAAGGTTCAAAATTTGGTTAAAATGTAACGTTTTTCTAGAAAATCAACTAATAACTTAGAAATAAGAGTTGAAATAAATTTATATAAACAATTAGAAAACAATCAAAGACATTAAATTAAAACGAAAATGGCTAGAATATTAAAATCAAAAAACACTCATCTCCTAATTTTTCTAATCATATTCGTAATTGCATTCTTAATATTCAGTACTATATTTTCAGATTGGGAGCATTTCAAAGCAGGCCTCTTTGGTTACTAAACTATTTTTAATAATTGTATTAGTATTCTAGAATTCACTCTTGAAGCTGAAATAGTTGGGTGGAAAAATCCTCATTAAATAATGATAAACACTATATTTAAAATTGAATCCAACCAAATTAAATTTATCAATTCCATATTTGGAAGAGAAAAAATAATTGTCAATGGACAGGAAAAATCAAATAAATATTCTCTTTCTGGAACAGATCATAACTTTAAAATAAAAGAAGACGATTTTTCAATAATATCAAGTTACAAGCAATTTGATATGAAAGAAATAAAACTTAAAGTTTATAAAAATGGAGATCTTGTAGATACTAAGATATTAAAATTAAGCTTTAGACAATTATTTCCCTCGATAATAATTGGAGGGATTTTAGGAATAGCACTATATCAACTTCTTAAGTTCATAATCGAAACACTTTAAAAAAAGAGTTCAGATTAAAATTGTAAATGTTGCCACAGTATATAGCAACGGTTCATCGCCAATAGCCGGCAGCGTTAGAAAGAAAATAATTAACTTGACCAACAAATTAATACTAAGCCGACAAATCAGCATCCTTTACTCCGCCAACTGGCGATAAAGGAAACCGTTGTAAGCAAGCTGAAAAAACAAATGGATAAAGAAAAACCAAGACTTGCAAGATTGACAGCTATCCTAACCCAATTACAATCGAAAAGGATTGTAACCGCAAAGGATATTGCCGAAAAACATAATGTGAGTATCAGAACGGTTTATCGAGACATCCGAACTCTTGAGAAGTCGGGAATTCCAATCGTGACGGAAGAAGGAAAAGGTTATTCCATTATGGAAGGTTATAAACTTCCGCCCGTAATGTTTACCCAAGAAGAGGCTAACGCTTTAATAACATCAGAACAACTAATCAGAAAAAATAAAGACCAATCTTTAACCGAACAATACGAAAGTGCTGTCACAAAAATCAAGTCAGTCTTAAACTACGACCAAAAAGAAAAAGCGGAATTGCTTACAACCAGAATACAGGTACGCAATAACCGTGAGAACGAAAAAACAAGCAAATATCTAATACAACTTCAATCGACTATATCAAATTATCAAGCAATAAAAATTGATTACCTGTCATTGGAAAACAAGCAAAGTCAAAGAAAAATTGAACCGTTTGCACTTTACACTACACAGGACAATTGGATACTTATCGCCTTTTGTAAATTAAGAAATGACTTTAGAGCGTTTCGTCTTGATTGTATCCAAAAAATAGAAATCTTGGATGGTCATTTTGAACCACATAAAATGACTTTGCAAGAATACCTTGAAAAATGTAGTGAAAAATATAAGGGCACCCCTGACACACCTTTGGCACAAGGTCAATCTACTTTTGCATTAAATCATAAAGTTTAAAAAATGCAAACAGTAAAAATTGAACCTTTTAACATTATCGGAATCTCTATTAGAACGACAAACGAGAACGGACAGGCAAGTAAAGAAATTGCTGAACTTTGGGGTAAGTTTATGTCCGAGAGTGTTTTAGCAAAAATCCCTAACAAAATTGACAATGAAATTTATTCACTTTATACGGACTATGAAGGCGACCATACAAAACCGTATACTGCTATACTTGGTTGCAAAGTTGAAAATTTAGACAACATTCCCGACGGAATGGTTGGTAAATCATTTAGTGGAGGGACATACACCAAGACAACTGCAAAAGGAGACTTAATGCAAGGATTGGTCGTTAACGAATGGTCTAAAATATTTGAAATGGAATTGGACAGAACCTATGATGCCGATTTTGAGATTTTCGGGGAAAAAGCACAAAATCCTTCTGATGCGGAAGTAGATTTCTATGTAGGTATAAAACAAGAAACGAATGGGTAAACTAACCTTAAAGACAGACCCAAGAGTAAATGAAGTTTTTGCGAATTATCCCGACTTTGTTCGGGGTAAATTGCAACATCTTCGGGAATTGGTAATAGAAACAGCGGAAGAAACCGAAGGTCTAACTGTTTTGGAAGAAACTTTGAAATGGGGAGAGCCCAGTTTTGTTACCAAAAACGGAAGTACTTTGCGAATGGATTGGAAAGAAAAAACACCTGACCAATATGCAATGTATTTCCAATGTACGAGTAGATTAGTTAATACTTTCAGGTTAGTCTTTGACGACAAATTTCAATTCGAAGGAAAACGAGCAATCGTCTTTCAATTAAACGAAAAAATTCCTGAATTAGAATTAAAGGAATGTATAAGAGCATCTTTGATTTATCACAATGTAAAAGAACAGATTACTTTGGGAATTTGAAACTAAATAAAGAAAGTCAGTGGCTAAAAATGTATATAAAAAATAGGCGATATAGAAATAAAATAAAGGATTTTGGCTCGTATCAAATTTTGTTCTTAACTGAAAGCTTAATACTTCGAAATCGCTTACTTTTCATATACTAAGCGTTAGGCAACATTTGAAAAATGACTTCTAACTTTTATGTTACAATATGTTAATTTAATAGTAATTATTAACATGTAATAACATAACAATTATCCATAACATGTTATTTTATGTTACATTTATTACAATTTTGAAAAGAAGTAAGATGTTTATTGCGAGTTGAAAACGAAAAAAATCCGGGTTTCCGTAAAATTCTAGTCGACTTAAATGAACTTATAGAAGAAGTTTATATTTCACCTTTTGCTTATGAAGCAGGTTTATACGAAATAGTTGAATTTTTGAAAGAAAAACATAAACTAAACTACAAGGTAAAAATGTGTGGAATTAATGATTCTTGGTTGTAAAAAACTTCCGCTAACAGCGATTAACGAGGCCTATATGCGGTATTCAAGAAAATCAATAAATCAGAACTCCAAACCACAAAACAACAAGCCGACTACTCCGCGTGCTAGTTTCTGCACTGGCGGTAACCACAGCCTTTGTGCGTCACTCTAAGAAACACCCATTCTAAATGAACTATCAGACATATAAGCCTCATAAAGATCTAGAATCAATAGTCAAATTTTATTGGACATTGGAAGTTCCTTTTGACCCGAAAAATCAAAAACAAAAAATCGTGCCTGATGGATGTATAGAAATGACTTTCAATTTTGGCGACAAGATTAAAAGGTTCACTTCGGAAACAGAATTTATCCTTCATCCCAATGCTATGGTAATGGGGCAAAGAACAAAATCATTTAATATATTACCTGTTGGTAATGTTGACTCTCTGGCAATCTGCTTCTATCCTATTGGATTTGCAAATTTCGTAAAAACACCCCTTGAAAACCTGGTTGACAAGGAAATACCTATTTCAGAACTTTTCGAGCAATCAGAAGCCTATGAACTAGAGCAACAAATAATTCAAGCTATTGACACTCAAAAAAGAATTGATACTATTGAAAACTTTCTTCTGAAAAAACTAAATGAAAAAAATACGATTAGTAATATCGTGAAATCAACCGTTAATACTCTTCTCAAAACAAACGGAACAACTCCCATCAATGTTCTTTTAAAAGAAGACATTTCAAAAAGAAGACAGCTTGAAAGGCATTTTAAAAAACAAATTGGTATTAGCCCAAAACAGTTATCTAAAGCCATTCGACTGCAAGCCACTTTAAATTTGATGCTCAACAAAAAATCAGAAACACTTACAGACATTGCTTACGAGAATGAATATTTCGACCAAAATCATTTCATAAAAGATTTTAAAGAACTTGTTGGAGTAACTCCAAAGCAGTTTTTAGGCAATGAAAACATGACTCTATCTTCACTTTTCTACAAATAAATTTTGTAGTGTCGCATTTCTACTATTTTGACTTTTTGCCTACTTGTAACTTTACAATTGAATTAAAATTAGCGCATCAATGGAAGCCAAAGGAATAATTTTATCATCGTTGGTTTCTGCAATTTGTTTTGTTTTATACACCAATTCAGGCAAGACAAATTCTCAAGCAATGGGAAAAGATACTTTAACAAATTTAAAAGCAAAAAATATGAAGAGTTACATTTCAATGTTTGAAATTCCAGCAACCGATATTTCAAGAGCAATTAATTTTTACCAGGCATTGTTAGACATCAAAATAGAGAAAATGGATGTTGAAGGAATGCAAATGGGAATATTACCTTATGAAGAACAAATGGTAACAGGTATCATAATTCAGGCAGACGGATACGAGCCATCTGCAGGTGGAGTTACAATGTATTTAAACGCAGGAGAAAATCTCCAAGTAGTCCTTGACAGAGTAGAAAAAAATGGCGGACAAATCCTGGTACCTAAAACAGCTCACGCAGACGAAAGTGGATATTTTGCTATATTCCTTGATTCCGAAGGAAATAAGATGGCTCTTAACTCTCCAAAATAACTGAGAAAAGAATAGAGCGAACACACAACTTTGTATCATAAAATCGTTAGCCTTTAATTTCACAAAAGAACTTTACGTGAATTTTGGGAAAAACATTCCGATTCCGAGCAATATTTAAAGACCTGGTATGATACAGTAAAATCATCAAACTGGAAATCACCAAATGATATTAAGAAAACGTACATAAATGCAAGCATTCTAAAGGATAACAGAGTAATTTTCAATGTTAAAGGAAATTCCTATCGATTGATTGTAAAATTCAACTATGATAGAAAATGGGCGTTTATACGATTTGTGGGAACTCACGCTGAGTATGACAAAATAAATGCGTACACGATTTACTACAAAAGGCTATGAAAATAAAACCTATAAAAACAAAAAAAGATTACGAACAGGCTTTACAACGATTAGAAGTGATTTTTGATGCCGACTCATCTTCAAAAGAAGGAGATGAAGCAGAAATCTTATCACTCTTAATCGAGAATTACGAAAACCAACATTACCCAATTGAAGCTCCAGATGCAATAGAAGCTATAAAAATAAGAATGGAAGAAATGAATCTTAAACAAAAAGATTTAGTAGGAATCATTGGTGGAAAAAGCAGGGTTTCAGAGATTCTCAATAAAAAGAAAAGATTGACGGTAGATATGATTAGAGAATTAGAACGGGTTTTACATATTTCCGCTTCCGTTCTTGTGAAGAATTATCAGCTATCGAAGTAAAAAAAAGGCAAAAAAGAACTGAGCTAACTTCCAGTTAAATTATCTCATTTTTGATAAAAAATTTTCATCAAAATAAGGCAATCCTGTTTTAGAAGCTTCTACCTAGCTAAAACATCCGCCAACCAAAAAATATAAACAAAATCTACCTCCTTGTTCTCTTAATAAAAACTTCCTGTAGTTTTTTGGTAAGGCTGTCTTTTCGGGTTATACAAACTTTTTTATTATGGCGGGTAATAGAGCTTACGGGAATAATTTGGGTGGTGGTACCGGTAACGAAAACTTCTTCTACTTCTACCAATTCATCAAAATGTACAGCTTTTTCAATCACTTTAATATTTAAACTGGCGCAAATATTAATAACTTCGGCGCGAGTTATGCCCGATAAAATTTCAGGACCTTCGGGATGCGTATACACCACACCATACTTTACAAAAAACAGACTGGAATGTGAACCTTCGGTAAAATACCCGTTACGCAGCAGTAAATTCTCATAAAATCCGGCTGAAATAGCCGCCTCATTTGCCATTACATTCGCCAGTAAGGCAGTAGACTTAATATCACATCTATGCCAACGTTTATCTTCGCTTGCCATCACATGCCAGGTCTTTTTTTCAAAACCTTCTAAAGTTACTTTAAAGGCATACAATAAAATACTGGTTTCAATCTTTTCGGGAATAAAATGACTTCTGGGCCCCGCCCCCCTACTTACCTGGATATATACCGCAGCATCGGCATTGTTCAAGCCGGCCCGGTCTATGGCTTCTAACATTAACTCTTCTAGACTAAAAGCATTAAAAGTTATTTGTATTTGGTCTAGAGAATATTGTAAACGCTTAAGATGCTCCTTTAGTTTAAAACCTTTTCCTTTATAGAAAGGGGTCACCTCATAAATACCATCACCAAACATAAACGCACGGTCAAAAACCGAGACAAAAGCTTCATCGGGCTTTAACCACTTTCCGTTTAAATAAACCTCTTTAGGATACTTTTTTTCAGGTTTCATAGTAATAAATTTGTTCTCCGTAAAAAATCATAATGTAAAATGGTCGTCATCCTGAACCTGCCCGACAGTGCAGACGGGCTTGTTTCAGAGCCTGCTCCTAAATTTATTCGGAGATCTAAGTTGAGTGTATCGTACTGTTATGTTAGATTCCCGAAAAAATCGGGATAAAGTCTGAAATAACTCAGCATGACGATTTGTTCTTGATTTTGATCTTATGAGTAAACCGGACATATTTAACTAAAATACTGATGCAATTGCTGCAACCATTGTATTTCGTAATAACGTACAATACTTATAACTATTACCCCGGCGGCTACATATATCCACGAATAGCTATCTCGTTTTAACATAAGCCCTCCTACTACGGCAAAAATCACAAAAGGAATGGCCATAATAAGGTTGGGCAACGGCCATGCATCATTAAATAACACGGCTATAATTTTCATCGCGCCATAAAAAACACTGTAAAATAAAATAATCTTACTTATAAGTGCCTTTAAATTTCTTTGCTTCATTTACTCGTATTTTTTAGGAGATTTTCGGTATTTGGTAGCCTTTTCAAAAGCCAAAACCCCGGCAGTTGTTGCCATTTTCTTTGTGTTGATATTATCTTTAATCAATACCAGAATGCCGCAAATAGACCATTTTTTTTCAGAATTATTAAGCTTCTTATCCTTTCCTTTTACTTCTTCCAGCAAATTACGATTCAAAGAAACTACCGTATTTAAAGACAATTTATTTTTCCCATCACATTGCCCGATTCTGTATAAATAAAATAGAGAAAGCCCTTTGTAAGTGAGTTTCCCATTTTTTATAGCCGATTGGATTTCGGGGATATCCCTATCTAAAATAAATGCTTTTAGCCGGTTGTAATCATCTTTAGAAAATTGGGCCAAATCTTTGGTAAAAGGCGTCCATAAAGAGTCTTGAAAAATATTCCTGCTATCTAAAATTTTAAACTTCTTCTCATTCTCATCATTTTCCTCTTCAGTGGCATTTGCTTGCTCCAGGTTAGCATAAGGCTTTCTAACATCCTGCTCATTTCCGCAATAAATAAAAGCAGAAAATATAGCAGAGAAAAAGTTTTTTCATCTTTTCCAGAATTCTAAGCTGCCAAGACTTATCAATTATTTGAGTCTGGCCACAAGGACTCTTATTTTTTAAAGAAAGAGTCTACAAATTCATATTTATTAAAAACCTGTAGGTCTTCTATACCTTCCCCAACGCCAATATATTTTACCGGAATTTGAAATTGATCGCTTATACCTATTACCACACCACCTTTTGCTGTACCATCTAGTTTAGTAACCGCAAGCGAGGTCACCTCTGTAGCCGCTGTAAATTGTTTTGCCTGCTCAAAAGCGTTTTGCCCGGTAGAACCATCTAAGACCAATAATACCTCGTGAGGAGCATCGGGAACAACCTTTTGCATCACGCGCTTTACTTTGGTAAGCTCGTTCATTAAATTCACTTTATTGTGCAACCTCCCAGCGGTATCTATAAGTACCACATCGGCATCTTGTTTTACGGCACTTTGCACCGTATCAAAAGCCACAGAAGCGGGGTCACTTCCCATTTTTTGTCTTACGATAGGCACCTCGGTCCTATCTGCCCAAATTTGCAACTGGTCTATAGCGGCAGCCCTAAAGGTATCGGCAGCACCCAATACCACTTTTTTACCGGCACTTTTAAATTGATGCGCCAACTTACCGATGGTGGTTGTTTTCCCCACCCCATTTACACCAACTACCATAATAACATAAGGTTTTACATCGGGTAATTGAATATTGGCAGCCTCCCCATTTTCGGTTTCTGATAGCAAACCGGCAATTTCCTCGCGAAGTATTCTATTAAGCTCGTCGGTGCCCAGGTATTTATCCCTGGCCACACGATCTTCTATTCTATTAATAATTTTAACGGTAGTGGTAACACCAACATCGCTACTTACCAGCACGTCTTCCAGATCGTCTAAAACCTCATCATCTACTTTAGATTTACCGGCAACGGCCTTACTCATTTTAGACATAAAGCTGGTTTTGGTCTTTTCAAGACCTTTATCCAGATTTTCTTTTTTATCTTTTGAAAATATCTTTTTAAATAAACTCATTTTTGGAAGGTTTAAAATCAACAAATTCCGAAAGTTTGTTTCCGAAATTTCAAGTGGTAAATATACACAAAAAGAAAAAGCCGTCCAGAGATTATCCAGACGGCTTTATAAATGTTTTCAAGGTAGTTTGCTCGAATTACTTTTTCTTTAAAAAGTCGTTCACTTCTTCCGGAGCCATAATTTGTTCTACAAAAGTATAGGCACCAGACTTTGGAGATTTAACCATTTTTATTGCTTTGGTCAATCTCTTAGACCCTGTTTGTATCGATGCTACTGATTTCTTAGCCATAACTTATTATTTTATCTCTTTATGAACCGTCATTTTCTTAAGGATTGGATTAAATTTCTTTAATTCCATCCTGTCCGGTGTATTCTTTTTATTCTTGGTAGTAATGTACCTTGAAGTTCCCGGTTTCCCGGTAGCTTTATGCTCTGTACATTCTAATATAACCTGTACCCTGTTTCCTTTCTTTGCCATTGTAATGTGTTTTTATCAGGATTATTTTTTCAAAAATCCTTTTTCTCTCGCTTCTTTAATTACAGCAGAGATACCTTTTTTATTAATATCTTTAAGTGCAGATGTAGATACTTTTAAAGTGACCCATTTATCTTCCTCAGGAATAAAAAAACGTTTCTTTACTAAATTAGCATTAAATCTACGCTTGGTTTTATTCATAGCGTGAGAAACATTGTTCCCAACCATTGCTTTTTTACCAGTAAGTTCACAAACTCTTGACATTGCTCTATTCTTTTCTCGTTATTTCAAAACAGGCTGCAAATTAACGATTTTTTCACCTAACAAACAATATTAATTTGAAAAAAAATATCAGGTTTGCAATTTTTCTTCTTTCTTTGGGTTTCTTCAGCTAAAAGCCAGTGTTTACTTTAGGTTGAAAACAACTTAGATTAGGTATTGATTTCCATCTTAAAGGAATCAACACCTTGAATATTTAAAATACTGAATTTCAATTATTTCAACTAAAATACTCACAAGTTTTATTATACAAAATCATCTACAAATTCTGTGCTTTCACCTGCTGAAACAACTCGGCTCTAATCATTTCTATACTTTTGCTTACCGCTTTCCCAATTACTTTGTCACGATGATTTCCTAAGTTAAATTTCTTTGCATACACCTGTTTTGGGGTTGCAATACCTATAAAAACAGTTCCAATTTCTGCATCGGAATCACCTTTTGTTGGGCCTGCATTGCCGGTTGTAGAAATCGCATAATCGGTTTTAAAAAGATCTTTAACATTTTTAGCCATGGCCATAGCTACTTCTTCACTAACCACCGAATGTTCTTCTATTAGCTTCTTATCTATTTTTAAAACATCTTCTTTAGCACTGGTGGCGTAACTTACCACACTGCCTTTATAGTAATTAGAGGCTCCCGGAGGAGTGGCAAATAAGGCCGCCAATTTTCCACCTGTGCAGCTTTCGGCGGTGGCTATTGTTGCTCTATTTTTTAAAAGTAGTCTGGAAATTTGTATTTCAACCGGCTCGTCATCTTCGTAGCCCACAATTATATCACCAATAATACTGTGAAGCTTACTAACCAGGCTCTCTATACTATTTTTAAGGTGCTCTTCATTATCTCCTTTAGCGGTTAGGCGCAACCGCACTCTGCCCAGGTTTGGTAAATAAGCCAATTTAATATATGCCGGAAGGCTATCTTCCCAGTCTTCAATTTTTTCAGCAATGGCACTCTCTCCCATCCCGTATGTTAATACGGTTTTATGCAAAATAACAGGCCTTTTAAAGTTTTGCTGGAGCCTTGGGATTACTTCACCTTCTATTAAAGCTTTCATTTCAAAAGGAACACCGGGTAGAGATACGTAAACTTTGTTCTCGCTTTCAAACCACATTCCGGGCGCAGTTCCAAACTGGTTTTTTAATGCCGCAGCTTTTGAAGGCAACATGGCCTGCTTTCTGTTTAAATCTGAAATTGGAGTTTCTATATACTTCTCAAACAGAAATTCTATATGCTTTAGAACCTCGTCGTTATTAACGAGTTTATCTTCAAAAAATTCGCATAAACAATCTTTGGTGATATCATCTTTGGTAGGCCCCAGACCCCCTGTAATAATTATAATATCGGCACGATTTTTAGCTTCGCTCAGCGCTTCCAGAATATGACTTCTCTCGTCTTCTACCGTAGAAATTTGTTTTACGGAAACACCAATCTTATTTAATTCTTTTGCGATAAAAGCAGAGTTGGTATCCACTATCTGGCCTATAAGGATTTCATCTCCAATGGTAATTATTTCTGCCTTCATTCCAGCTCAAAATCTCTTTTAAGTGCAATACTGGCTACATTTACCTTTTTGGTAATTTTACTGGCTGCCTGCGGCACTTCATCCTTTTTCTTTCCGGCTTTGGCCCATGATTCTATCACTTTTACTTCGTCCATTAACTCTAAGCCAAAAAGTTGCAAATTAGGCTTCATTTTATGGGCATATTGATAGGCCAGTGTGGGGTTATCGTTTGAAATTGCCTCATTCATAGCCTCTACGTCTGGGGGAATCTCCTCTAAAAAAGTCTGCACCACCACCTTCATGAAATCATCGTCACCACCGGCCATTTCTTTAACTTCACTTAAATTGTAGTTGCTCATATCACTATTTTGTTTGAATTGAAAAAATTTGTTGTTCTTCTATAAATCCGGTTAATCTATCATTTACTGCAACCTTGCCTACTCCGGCCGGTGTTCCTGTAAAAATAATATCCCCTATTTTTAAAGTAAAAAATTGGGAAATATAAGCGATTAGCTCATCAATTTTCCAAAGCATTAATGCTGTATTCCCTTTTTGTACGGTTTCCCCGTTCTTTTCTAAACTAAAGTTAAGCATATTTATATCGGCTATCGAATCTTTAGTCAACCATTTTTCTCCTACAACCGCAGCCCCATCAAATGCTTTTGCCTTTTCCCAGGGCAAACCTTTTTCCTTTAATTTCTGCTGAAGATCCCTGGCGGTAAAATCTATACCAAGTCCAACTTCATCATAATATTTATGCGCAAATTTTTCCTGAATATGTTTTCCTACTCTTTTGATCTTTATCAAAACTTCTACTTCGTAATGCACTTCTTCAGAAAAATCTGGTATAAAAAAGGGCTGTTTTTTTAATAAAATGGAAGTATCGGGCTTTAAAAAAATTACCGGTGCTTCGGGTTTTTCATTTTTCAATTCAGAAATATGATCGGTATAATTTCTACCTATACAAATTATCTTCATGCTTAAATAATTAATCGGTTAGTTTAATTTTAAAAGCAGGAGCAGGAATCTCCCCTTTAAAAACCGAATGAGAATTATCTAAATTATTCATTTTTTTCCAACCATTAATATCCTTAAAAAAAGATTTGAAATCTTCACCTCCTTCTTCCAACACCCCTTTAAATACGGGTAAATATTTAACTACCTTATAATCTTTATAGTGTATATGTTTCCCGATATACCCGATAATCTTTCTTTTCAATATACTTATTTTCTTCAATAAATAGATGCTCTACAGCTACGAAAAAACCTTCTTTAGGTATTGAAATCTTATATTTAAGCAAAGGAATTTTTGCCTTAGCCCTATGGTCTTCTCGTTCTATAATTAAGTCTTCGGTTAACAAGTCTCCTGAAGGCTTTCCATCTTCTCCTACATTTAATATTCTTAACCTGAATTTAGACCTTCTATTCATCTTTATATCGGTAGAAAAAAATCTAACCTCTATCTCTTCTAAAAAACAAGATGCAGTAAACTTTTTAGGCCTGGCATAATAACGTGCCACCATACTTGGAAACTGCCCGCCACTAAAGTTGCCCAGCCCAATGCTTTCTTTTCCACGAAAATCATTAATCTTTTTAGAATTCTCCCCGATAATATTGTATAAATATACTGTTTCAAGATCATCCACGCCCGGTTGCAACTTTACCACCCTGCTATCCAGATCAGACAGTTTTAATTTTCTGGTTTCAAACCCTACATAACTAAATTTAAGGCTAGCAGAAGAATCAACACCTTTAAGGACAAAAGCAAACCTCCCCTGAGCATCTGTAGAAATACCTTTATGCTGCTCCTCTAAAACAACATTCACATAAGGCAAACCTTTTAAAGAAACGGCATCTACCACCTGGCCCACCACATGGTTTTGCTGAGCACTTAAAAAATTACAGCAAAGCAGAAGCAATACGATAAAAGTTTGCTTCATTTTTTATTAAGACAATTTATTATTTAGCTTTCTTAGTTTTATAGCAGTAAGTACCTTTTTTGTGTACAAAGGAAAGTCGGCATTTTGAATCCAACCATAATAACCCGGTTCGTCTTCCAATACCTTTTCTACATTTTGCCCTTTAAATTTACCAAAGGCAAAAATCTCTTCTCCTTTTTTATTGAAAGCTATAAAGCCGGCAAAATCGGCAAAACGTTTTCTGGCAGAATAATCGGCCAAATACTTCATATCGTTTTGTAAGTCGTCGTAACGATCTAACTGCGATTTTAAAACTTCATAAGTAGCAGTGGTATCGGCTTCAGCACTGTGGGCATCTATTAAATCTTTTCCGCAGTAAAACTGATAAGCGGCCGCCAGTGTTCTTTGTTCTTTTTTATGAAAAATGGTTTGCACATCTACTGCTACAACATTTTTCATTTCAAAATCTACGCCGGCACGTAAAAGTTCCTCTACCAATAGGGGAATATCAAATCTATTTGAATTATACCCGGCCAGGTCACAGCCTTTTATCATTTCGTGAACCTGGGAAGAAAGTTCTTTAAAAGTTGGCTCATTGGCTACTTTTTCATCTGAAATACCATGAATGGCCACCACTTCTTTTGGGATTTTCATTTCCGGGTTTACCAACCAGGTTTTACTTTCTTTATTTCCGTTAGGAAAAACTTTAAGAATGGCAATCTCTACAATACGATCTTTAGCCACATTTGTTCCGGTAGTTTCCAAATCAAAAAAACAAATGGGTTTGGTTAGGTTTAATTCCATAGAATGGGCTTGGTTTTGGGGGTAAAGATACTATAATTTATGAGCTTTACTTTTTTGAAAAGTCCTAATTTAATCTCTGTTGAACAAAAACAAAATACATTGTTTATATTTGAAATTATATAAAAAACCAGGCATGCTTAAATATTTGGCTTAGGTTAGCAAACAAAGTCATGTAATTACCGATAAAGAATTAAAAGAATTACTTGCAAAATCTCGTGACAACAACAGTAGCGTTGAGGTTACAGGATTGCTAATTTACTTTCATGGAACTTTTATTCAATACCTGGAAGGAAAAGAAGCGCAGGTAAATGATTTATACAACAAAATAGCTAAAGACAAACGCCACCATAATATCGTTGAAATAGATTCTGGTTTTAATGAAAAACGAGCTTTCTCGGATTGGTCTATGGCCTTTAAAAAATTAGAAAAAGATGAAGCTTTTAGCATTCTTGGATATAAAGATTTGGAGACGGCCCAATTTTTTACCAGTAATAATAACCAGGAGGAGCAACCTGCCCTAAGCTTATTAAATAATTTTGTAAAAAATCTTTAAACGAAGAAAACTATAAACTAAAAATCCTCAGGCTGAAATTATTTGCAACCTGAGGATTTTTTCCTTAATCACTTAGAAAACTTTAATACAAGTCTGCCAGTAATTATATCTCACGGTTTTTATCAAATCCTTCCAGATACTGAGCCACGCGTTGCACGAACTGGCCACCAAGTGCCCCGTTTACAACCCTATGATCGTAGCTATGCGATAAAAACATTTTATAACGAATTCCAATAAAATCGCCTTCCGGAGTTTCTATCACAGCCGGCACTTTTCTAATAGCGCCCAACGCAAGAATACCAACTTGTGGTTGGTTAATTATAGGTGTTCCCATAATACTACCAAATGTTCCTACATTGGTTACCGTATAAGTACCCCCCTGAATATCGTCTGGCTTTAATTTATTTTGTCTCGCACGGTTTGCCAAATCATTAACCTTCTTAGCAAGCCCTACAAGGTTAAGCTGATCGGCATTTTTAATTACCGGTACAATTAAGTTACCATCTGGAAGGGCTGCTGCCATTCCCAGGTTTATATTTTTCTTCTTAATGATTTTATCACCATCAACCGAAATATTAATCAGCGGGAAATCGCGAATAGCCTTCGCCACGGCTTCCATAAAAATTGGGGTGAAGGTAAGTTTTTCGCCTTCTTTTTTCTGAAAATCGTTTTTGTGTTTATTTCTCCAGTTCCAAATATTGGTAACATCTACTTCTATAAAAGATTGAACATGTGCCGAAGTTTGAACGCTATCTACCATATGGTGGGAAATCATTTTACCCATACGGCTCATTTCTATAATCTCGTCTTCACCCGAACGAACCACCTTTTCCGACTCGGCGGTAGCACTTGCCATTTTTGAAGTATCTGCCGCCGGTGCTTGTTTTGTTGCAGACTTTTGTTGAGTTGAAGCACCTTTCTGCCTGTTTTCAACGTAAGCAAGAATATCATCTTTAGTCACCCGATTATCTTTACCGGTTCCCTCTACTGTTTCCAGCTCCTCAAGACTAATACCCTCTTCTTTGGCAATATTCTTCACTAGCGGAGAGTAAAACCTGGAAGATTCAGAAAAATCATTACTTCCTGCGGTTTCTTTTGCAGCTTCTACACTTTCAGCAACTTCTTCAGCATATTCACTTTCTTCTTCATATTCAAGGTCAAGATCTATCTCATCATCATCGCTACCTGACGGAACTTCCCCCTCAGTTTCAATAATAGCTATAGTTTGACCTACCTGCACTACATCGTCGGCTTCAAAAAGTTTCTCCACCAAAGTACCTTCTACTTCACTAGGGACTTCACTATCTACTTTATCGGTTGCAATCTCCAATACAGGTTCGTCGGCATCAATAGCATCTCCTACCTCTTTTAACCAGTTGGTAATAGTTGCTTCGGCGACACTTTCGCCCATTTTTGGTAGCTTAAGTTCAAACTTTGCCATATCTTTATTAGAAAGCTTATTTTAAGGTTTATATTTGCGAATTTAATGAAATTTCAAGTTTAAAAGTATTAAAAAATCAATAAAATAAATTTTCATTCTATATTCCCTGTTCTAGAAACAAGATCCGCTTCTGGGTAAAATTACAATTTCAAAAGCTGAAACTAAATTTTTCAGTACAAATATTATCGATTAAGTGGAAGTTTTCGAGGATCCTGTCGCGTGTCAAAAACATTAAGAATCCTAATAAGAGCTTCATTCGGAACACTATAAAAATAGATTTATGCTTTGTTACCACACATTTATAAAAACTCTTTTCTTTTGAAAGTGCAGGAAAATGATAAGGATTTAATTAGCTCTATCGAATGCTTTAAGGTATTAAAGAAATTTTCATCAATTGTTTTGCTACAATTATTTTCAATATAATCAAGAATATTGTCTAGCTTTTTTATTACTGAAATAGCCCAAACAACTTCCCTTTTAGAAGCCATATTTAACTTTTACTCGTTTTGCAACTTCCTTATGAAAAACTCCTGCTACCCTAATTAAACTTTTTTCAGCATTTTAAATTCTTTCTTTTGCCAATCAGATATTAAATTTCACCCTTCAAGGTGATAATCGATTTGCGGTTGCTCAATACTTTAGGTTGATAAAAATATCAATCAACTCCTGAATTCAAAGCAATTGAGCTTCATCAAGCTCCTCTAATTTTTCAATAATCGCTTTTTTAATGCTGAAATTTCCATCTGTTTATTTTTTAGCGCGAAGCTCACTTAAAGATATCAATTTTTGGTAGAATTTTCAAAAGGAACCCTGTTGGTAATACTTCTCCCTAAAGTAACCTCATCTGCATACTCTAGTTCGTCTCCCACTGAAATTCCGCGGGCTATAGTAGAAGTTCTTAGCTCTGTACCTTCCAATTGTCTGTAAATATAAAAATTGGTGGTATCACCTTCCAGGGTGCTGCTAAGCGCAAAAATTAGCTCTTCTACTTTCCCGGCCTGCACTTTTTCAATTAATGGCTTAATACTTAATTGTGAGGGGCCAATCCCGTCCATCGGACTTATCTTACCTCCCAGAACGTGGTAATGCCCCCGGTATTGATTGGTATTTTCAATAGCCATTACATCGCGAATATCTTCTACCACACAAATAATTTCTGAATTCCTGGCAGGATTGGCGCAAATAGCGCATAAATCTGTATCACTAATATTGTAACAGTTTTTACAAAGTTTTATCCCAGACCTAAGCCCGGTAAGGGCCTCTGTAAGTTGCTTGGTTTGCGACTCGGGTTGCTTAAGCAAGTGTAATACCAACCTTAAGGCAGTACGCTTACCAATACCCGGTAGCTGAGACATTTCATCTACCGCCTGTTCCAATAATTTCGAAGAAAAATCCATATTGCGAATTTATGACTTTTACGCGATATTAAAGATGTAAATGCCGAGGCTTAGCCTAATTGTAATGATATTTTTTTGCTTTCGCCGCTTTAAGCAGCATCTTGAAGGGAGCTAAAGTTCCATTTTAAGGAAGTAGGTAAAAGTTTATGCTTAATTTGTAAATTCGTCCCTTTCTAAAATCACAAGCTATGCAGCCTTACCAGATTTTAATTTTAATAGCCGTTTATTTCGGACTTTTGTTTTTGGTCTCTTTCTTTTCGAGTAGAGCCGGTAGTAATGCCGAATTTTTCAGGGCCAACAGGCAGTCTCCCTGGTATATTGTAGCTTTTGGAATGATTGGTGCCTCGCTTAGCGGGGTTACTTTTATCTCTCTTCCCGGTACGGTTGCAACCGATAGTTTTAGTTATTTTCAAGTGGTTTTAGGTTATACTGTAGGGTATGCGGTAATTGGCCTTGTGTTACTACCGTTATACTATAGATTAAACCTTACCTCTATTTACTCCTACCTGGAATCTCGTTTTGGAAAATACTCCTATAAAACCGGGGCCTCATTTTTTTTATTATCCAGGATTGTAGGCTCTAGCTTTAGACTATTTCTGGTAGCCAACGTTTTACAACTTATCCTTTTTGATGAACTGGGGGTGCCTTATTACGCAACTGTATCTGCAACCATATTGCTTATTTGGTTATACACTTTTAGAAGCGGGATTAAAACGGTAGTCTGGACAGATACCTTGCAAACATTTTTTATGCTATTGTCCCTTGGTGCAACTTTAATTGTGGTTTCAGATGAATTAGGAATTACAGCAGGCAACATGATTAATCACCTTTCGGAAAGTGGCCTCACAAAAATCTTCTTTTTTGAAGATTGGAAAAGTAGCGACCATTTTGTAAAACAATTTTTAAGTGGAGCTTTTATTGCAATTGTAATGACCGGACTGGACCAGGACATGATGCAAAAAAACCTTACCTGTCGTAACCTGAAAGAAGCCCAAAAAAACATGTTCTCTTTCACCCTGGTGCTTACCATAGTGAATATGATGTTTCTTATTTTAGGAGTGCTTCTTAGTCAATACGCCGATTTAAGTGGGATAGACGCCATTAAAGATGAACTTTTCCCGGCCATAGCTACAGGCGGCGAACTGGGAATTGGTGTCGCCATTCTTTTTATCCTTGGCTTAATTGCTGCAGCTTATTCCAGTGCCGATGGCACTTTAACCGCGCTTACCACCTCATTTAGTATCGATATTCTAAATATTGAAAAACGCTATGAAGAGGCTAAACAAATGAAGATAAGAAAGCAAATTCATATTGTAATCTCACTGTTATTTATCGGCGTTATGTTAATTTTTAAATACGCCATAGCCGATAAAAGTGTGATCAATAAACTATTTGAATTTGCGGGTTACACCTACGGGCCACTACTTGGCCTATACACCCTTGGCCTTTTCACATCCATAAAAGTAAAAGATAAGCTTGTTCCGATTGTAGCTATAGTAGCTCCGGTTTTATCTTATATAATCAGTATAAATAGCCTGGTTTGGTTTGGCTTTGAATTTGGCTTCTTTATTCTAATTCTAAATGGATTTCTCACTTTATTAGGATTAATATTGATTCGTTCCAAGCATAATTAAAGTACAGGCAACTTCAAACTCAATATTATTATCTCTTAGAATATCGTAAAACTCAGGGTTTTCGGTTCCGGGATTAAAAATCACTCTATTAGGCTGTAAAGAAACGATATAATCGTAATATTCTTTCTGCCTGGGAGGGCCTAGATAAAGTGTAACCGTGTCTATGTCCCGAAACATAATTTTTTCGGTTTCAATTTTCACCCCTTCTACTTCTCCTTTTCTCAAGCCCAAAGCTACTGCCGGCTGGTTATATTTAACCAAGCGCTTAATCGCGATATTAGAATATCGTGCCGAATTTAAAGAAGCTCCCAAAACTAATGTTTTATTTTGCATATCACAAACTTAAGATTTAGGCCTAAGTGTAACAAAAATACTTGGTACGAGTCTTTTATTTAGAGAGGCTTGTTGGAATATAGATGTGATGGTTAGTAAACCGGCAAGCTTTTGATAGGCTGTCTGTAAGTTTTAGTTTGTTATTCCGGAAAAACAATCTTTAAAAACGTGCAGATGGCCTTTTTTCAAAAAATATTTAAAAAAAGTGTAACATTTCATTTTTCACCTCGTCTTTTAAAGTAGAAGAAAGATCGAAATTTTGGAAGCTCAGGCTTATGTATTATGCAATACAAAGTATAAGGCATAACAAAACAAACGGGGTCATTCATCAATCTAACATGGTAAGTTTCATTCATCAACAACCCGAAAATTACCAAAACAAATATTCATCTATTATGTATTACAAGGAATTATTCTAAACACACTAACCATCAAAATCAATCAAAAAATGAAACAGTTATTTTTAATTTTAACATTATGTATTAGCGGTTTAACCGCAATGGCCAATGAACCCATGGGAAAAATCTCAGGTTTAGTGCTGGATAATGATCTCAAAGAGCCCATCCCTTACGCAACTATTAGTATTACAGACAAAGAAGGAAACCTGGTATCGGGAAATACTTCTGCTGCCGATGGAACCTTCAGCATAGAAAAAATCCCCAACGGCACCTATACTTTTTCAGTGCAGTTTATGGGGTATAAAACATTTTCTAAAGAAATTAAGATTACCAAAGACCAGAAGACCTACAACTTTGGCAATATAGCTTTAGAACCAGACGTAGCTATGTTAGAAGGTGTAACCGTAGTTGCAGAGCGCACCACCATAGAACAACGAATAGACCGAAAAGTAATTAATGTTGGGAAAGATCTCACCACAACCGGGGCCAGTGCTTCCGAGATTATGAACAATGTACCTTCGGTGAATGTAGACCAGGACGGAAATATAGCACTTCGCGGAAATTCAAATGTGCGTATCCTAATAGATGGAAAACCCACCAATATGGATCCGGCCCAATTATTAAAACAAATCCCTTCAACCTCTATTAAAACTATAGAGTTAATTACCAACCCTTCTGCCAAATATAACCCGGAAGGAATGAGTGGAATTATCAATATTGTACTTCACAAAAATGCAAAAGATGGTTTTAACGGAAATTTAAATACGGGCGTGACTATTGGTGAAAATACCAGGTATAACGGTTCTTTAGATTTAAACTATAGAAAAGGTAAACTAAATTTCTACGGAAATTTCGGAACACAGTTTGGAGACCGGGAAAACATGGGAAGAATAAACTTTACCGAAGATAATTATCGCCAGGCTTTTGACATCCTTAACTCCCGAGAATCTTATTTATATAAAGTTGGCGTAGATTTTTATATAAACGAAAAAAACACTTTTTCCTTCTATACCAATCAGAATCATTATAACGGCGGCCCACAGGGAGCCTTGAGAATTATTTACCCCAACAATCCACAAAGCAATTTAGCGCAAAACCTGGACTCTAATTACGATAATATTAATAGCACCTATAATTTTGCTTACGACCGGAAATTTGAAAAAGAGGGACATAAAATCCTGTTTGAATTAGACTACAACACCTTTGATGAAGATGAAAATTCTATTTTTAACTTTGAAGGGGATACCGAAGGCTTTACAGATTATCGTGACCATGTAAAAGAAACAAGGGAAAATTTTATCGCAAATATAGATTATGAAAATCCGCTTTCTGAAAATAGTAAATTAGAATTAGGCGCTGAAGCCCGTCTATTAGATACCGATAACGACTACACTACCAACAGTAGTTTATTTACCCCTGCAACTTATCAATATAAAAGGGATATTTACTCTTTTTACACAACCTATGGCCAAAATTTCGAAAAATGGTCTTATCAGATCGGTGCCAGGTTAGAAAACTTTAGTGTAGACGCAATTTATAATGGCGAACAGGTTTTTACAGACGATTACTTTAATATTTACCCCAGCGGATTTCTAAATTATACACCAAGTGAAACTAATTCCTATCAATTAAGCTATAGCCGAAGGGTAGATCGTCCGGGTTTTGGCCAGGTAAGTCCTATTCGCGAAATAAGTACACCAAGGCTAACTGTATCCGGAAACCCTGAATTAGATCCACAATTCACCAATTCCCTGGAATTTAATTATACCCGTAAATTCATTAAAAAAGGAAGTTTAACTGCCGGGGTTTTCTTTAGAAATATTAACGATGAAATTAGCCAGGTTTTTATAGAAGACCCTAATGAAGAAGGCTCACTATTATTACAGTTTGAAAATTTTAAAGACAATAATGCCTATGGCCTTGAGCTTGGACTTAATTATAAATTTACCGATTGGTGGAGCACCAATACAAATTTTGAACTCTATAGCCAACAATTAAAAGGCGTTGTAGGCACCGATTACCTCGAAACCGATAACACTGCATGGACATTCAGATCTAACCATAGTTTTAAAGCCACCGAAAAATTAACTTTTCAATTATTTGGCTTCTATAGAAGCAAGGCCAAAAATCTACAAATGGATATGGATCCCATGTATTTTATAAATCTGGGAGGACGGTATTCTTTACTAAATGGTAAAGCCACACTTAGCCTGAATTTTAACGATGTTTTTAATACACAGGAATTTAGTTTTATCAACGGTCGCCCCTTACCACAAACAGGAAGGTTTAAGGGCGAAACCCAAAATGTATATGTAGGCTTTTCTTACCGCTTTGGCGGAGGAAAAAACCAGGCATTAAAAAGAAAGCAAAGAGACGACAACGAAGCAGATGGTGGTGGAATGTTTTAAGAATTCAGATAGTTTGTATTTTTGTTTTAATTAGCCAAAAAAACCCGGTAGCAACTACCGGGTTTTTTACTTGTTTCTTCTTGTCCAAACTTTGAGCTAAAGCAACTATCTCATCAATAAAACAAAGTATTTAGGTAAGGCAGTATTTAAACCTCTACAGCATACATTTTATCGCGTTGCTCCTTAATCTTCTTATCGCTCATATACTCATCAAACGTGGTGTAACGGTCTATAGCCCCTCCCGGTGTTAATTCAATTACACGGTTAGCCACTGTTTGTGCAAATTCGTGATCGTGCGTAGTAAACAAAACAGTTCCTTTAAAATTCTTTAAAGAATTATTAAAAGCAGTAATAGACTCTAAATCAAGGTGGTTTGTAGGCTCATCCAGCATAACCACGTTAGCTCTCATCATCATCATTCGGCTTAACATACAACGTACTTTTTCCCCTCCTGAAAGCACCTTAGAAGTTTTTAAAGCTTCTTCGCCACTAAACAACATTTTCCCCAAAAAACCTCTAATATAAACCTCTTCCCTTTCTTCTTCTGTCTTAGCCCATTGTCTAAGCCAATCTACCAGGGTAAGGTCGTTATCAAAAAACGCCGAGTTATCTAATGGAAGATACGACTGTGAAGTAGTAACACCCCAGGAATATTTACCGGATACCGGTTCCTGCTTTCCATTTATAATTTCATAAAAGACAGTAGTTGCTCTTGAATCTCTAGAATAAACCACCACTTTATCTCCTTTTGCAAGGTTGATATTTACATTTTTAAAAAGTGTTTCCCCCTCAACAGAAGCTTCAAGTTTTTCTACATTAAGAATCTGATCTCCCGCCTCGCGTTCTCGTTCAAAAATAATTGCAGGATACCTTCTACTTGAAGGCCTTATATCCTCAATATTTAATTTATCAATCATCTTTTTACGGGAAGTAGCCTGCTTAGATTTAGCTACGTTAGCGCTAAAACGCTGTATAAATTCCTGTAATTCTTTCTTTTTCTCTTCCGCTTTTTTATTCTGCTGTGCTCTTTGTCTGGCTGCTAATTGTGAAGATTCGTACCAAAAAGTATAGTTTCCGCTATAATGATTTATTTTTCCGAAATCAATATCTGAAATATGCGTACAAACAGCATCCAGGAAGTGACGGTCGTGAGAAACCACAATTACCGTATTATCGTAATTAGCTAAAAAATGCTCCAGCCACGAGATGGTTTCATAATCCAAATCGTTGGTAGGTTCATCCATAATCAGCACATCTGGATTTCCAAAAAGTGCCTGAGCCAAAAGCACCCTTACCTTTTGGGTTCCGTCAAGATCTTTCATTAAGGTAGCGTGGTATTGTTCCTTAATACCCAGGTTAGAAAGCAAGGAAGCGGCATCACTTTCGGCATTCCAACCATTCATTTCTTCAAATTCTACCTGCAATACTCCTACTCTTTCTCCATCGGCATCGCTAAAATCTTCTTTCATATAGATTTCATCCATCTCCTTTTTTATCCTGGCCAAAGGTTGGTTCCCTAAAATCACCGTTTCCAGTACCGGAGTATCATCATACAGGTTATGGTTTTGCTCCAGTACAGACATTCTTTTGCCCGGCTCCAGGCTCACATGACCAGAAGTTGGCTCAGATTTTCCAGAGAGTATATTTAAAAAAGTAGACTTTCCGGCGCCATTGGCTCCAATAATTCCATAGCAATTACCCTGGGTAAAAGTGGTGTTCACTTCATCAAACAAAACACGCTTGCCAAATTGAACCGAAAGATTTGATACTGAAAGCATAAAATTATAATTTGAAAATTTTTGCAAAAATAGCCAATCCCAAAGACTTATCTAAAGATTAACGTTTTTATTATTCTTTTAACTCCCGATTAACATTGGTAATGTATACCGCAAACTATATTTGTAGCTGCTACCAGGATTAGCGGCATCCCAAGTATTTAGCTCTTAACGATCTACATGAAATATTATTTACTTTTTTTTCTTATCGGAGTTATATTTTCTTTTGGTTGCAACAGTTCTAAAAAAGACCAAAAAGGAATTTTTATTGGAGGGCAAATTATGAACCCCAATAACCCTTATTTTGTTCTTTCTAAAGGCACTAAAACTATCGATACGCTTTTTTTGGATCAGAACAACCAATTTGGAAAAAAGCTAGAAAATTTAGAACCCGGAATATACAGTTTTACGCATCCGCCAGAAAACCAAATAATGTATTTGGAGCCCGGCGATAGTATTTTGGTTTGGCTAAACACTATGCAGTTTGATGAGTCCCTTAATTTTAGTGGGCCGGGATCTTCCAAAAGTAGTTTCCTTTTAGAAATGTTTCTAAGTAACGAGCAAAATAACGATATGATGCTCTCTTACTACAAAATTAATCCTACCAAATTTGCCGGCATCACAGACTCTATCAAGAAATCAAGAATAAATAAATTAAATACTTTAAATGAAAAAGAGCAATTTTCTGAGGCCTTTAGAGAACTTGCCTATAATACTATAAATTACGACTTCTATCACTTAAGGGAACGCTATACTTTTTTGGTAAAAAAATACTACAACGAATTAGCGCAGCAAATTCCTGATGATTTTAATAGCTATCGAAAAGACCTAAATTTTAACAACAGCCAGCTCAAGGAATATTATGGCTATTTAAATTTTATAGAGGATCATTTAAGAACCCGGTCTATTGAGAATTGTCTGGATAATTTTGATACCAACTCTAATTGTTTTGAACTTCACTCTGTACCAAACATTCGCTATAGAATTAATCTCGCCGATTCTCTAATTGAAAAAGAAGAAATAAAAAGTATTTTTATAAACCGCCTGGCCATTCAAGGCATCACCTTTTCAGATAATGCCGAAAAAATTGATGGCATACTAAACATTCTTAAAGAAATTAAGTTTAATGGCGAAAAGTTACCCGAGCTACAGGAAATGGCAAAAATTCAAAAAAGATTATTACCGGGTAATAATATTGGAGAGTTACCTCTAATCAATTTTAAAGATGAAATGGTTCGGCTAAAAGACATTTCCAACAAACCCATTGTAACCTACCATTGGTCTCTAGACGTCCCCGAACATTACAAATGGCAGCACGATATAATTAGAAGCTTAAAAGAGAAGTATCCGGAACTTGAGTTTGTAGGAATAAATATTGACAAAGGTTCTAAGCAAGCCTGGAAAAATATAGTTAAGGCTTACAATATGGACCAGACCGGAGAATATAAACTAAGTACCATCGATATTGATATCAATTTGCTTAAAAATTACCTTAACAAACTTATTTTCCTTGATTCCAGAGGCAACATAATTAATGGTAAAGCCCAGCTTAACACACCTAATTTTGAAAGGCAAATCCTGGAATTTTTAAATAATTAAAAAAGCTATTTAGAGAGTTCTTTTCAACTTAGAACTCTTTAAATAGCCTTTCTTTTTAATATCAATCAAGAAATTTTACTGATTTCCTTTCTTATAGTCGGCAAGGAATTTTTCCAATCCAATATCTGTAAGTGGGTGCTTTAGCAAACCTTCAATAGAAGAAAGCGGCCCCGTCATAACATCGGCACCTATTTTAGCACATTCCAATACGTGCATGGTATGACGTACAGAAGCTGCAAGAATTTCAGTTTCAAAACCGTAGTTATCATAAATCAGCCTAATTTCAGCAATAAGGTTCAAACCATCTGTAGAGATATCATCTAACCTCCCTATAAATGGCGAAACATACGTAGCTCCGGCTTTAGCAGCCAATAAGGCCTGCCCGGCAGAAAATACCAAAGTACAATTGGTTTTAATCCCATTGTCACTAAAATATTTTATCGCCTTAACCCCTTCTTTAATCATAGGAACTTTCACAATAATCTGTTCATGCAATTCTGCAAGCTCCTCACCTTCTTTTACCATTCCTTCAAAATCGGTTGAGATCACTTCTGCACTTACATCTCCATCAACAATATCACAAATCTTTTTATAGTGTTTGTAGATATTATCCTTTCCGGTAATTCCTTCTTTCGCCATAAGAGACGGATTAGTTGTTACCCCGTCTAAAACGCCAAGTTCCTGAGCTTCCTTTATTTGGTCAAGATTGGCTGTATCAATAAAAAATTTCATAAGCTATAGTTGTTTGTTAATCTTGTGTTCGCAAAGTTATAATTTATAATGCTTTAGCAGCATTTTTTCATAGACTTTATCGGGTAGAATTCTTTTTAGACCCACCGAAAACTTTTGCAGGGCCTCACCAATTTTATAATGCCCACGAGGATCTTTTTCCTGAATAATTCTATGTATCGCTTTAGCCATTATAAAAGGATCTTTTCCGGCATCAACATCATCGTTCATTAACTTCAGAGTATTAGCATACGGCTCTTTATACGGAGAATCTTCTAAAACAGGAGCATGGTAACGACCCGCAGCAATATTAGTTGCAAAATCTCCGGGCGCCACATTTGTCATTTTTATATTAAAATCTTTAATCTCCATTCTAAAAGCCTCTGTAGTAAGCTCTAAAGCACCTTTTGATGCCGAATAAATGCCGCGATAAGGCAAGCCCATATAGCCTGCAATGGAAGTAATATTTATAATCAAGCCAGTATTTTGCTTTCTCATTTGAGGCAATACGGCTTTAATCACTTTTATAGGTCCAAAATAATTGGTTTCAAAAGCCCTGGCAATCTCATCATCGGGAGTTTCCTCTATAGGGCCTGTAATGCCAACTCCGGCATTATTAATAAGCACATCCAGCTTACCTTCTTTAGCTATTATTTGGCCTACTGCCGCAGTAATTGTTTCTTTTTTGGTAACATCTAAAGCAAGCATCGTAAAAGGAGGATTAGCTATTTTTGCCGGATTTCGGCTGGTACCATAAACCTTAAAATTATGTTTAGATAAGTATTCGCCTATAGATTTTCCAATCCCGGAAGAAGCTCCGGTTATAAGCACTACTTTTTGAGGAGATGCATTTGTTTTCATAGGCTGCAAAGATGCGATAAAATTTAGAACCTTCCAGAAACAAAAAATGGCAAGCTCCCCACATCACACCGCTACGACCGCTTACCCTTGCTGCGTTCCCGCCCTGGGGGATTCAGCAGGAGCTGGTTGTGTGGGACTTGCCGGTGCAAATATACAATCTTTCCTTCTTTTCACAAGTATTTTTTATAGTGAATTGAGTATTTTAGCAATGTATTTAATACAAAAGATCCATGAATAAATTTAAGTTCCTGTGCCTGTTATTATTAGGTTTATTTATTTTTTCCTGCGGAAGCAATTCTGATAAGAAATCTTCTTATTTTAAACTAAAAACTGAAGAAAATAAGTCCGAATTTCAAGTTGGACAAACCATTCGTGGATCTATAGAAAACCTAAAAGATCGCCAAATAGACTCTATTCGATTGTTTTTTCAGCAGAAATATTTAAAAACCCTTATTAGCGAGACATCTTTTACCGTAGCCCTGGAAAATCCCAAGTTAGGCCGCCAAAAATTAGAAGCCATTGTTTTTTCTGAAGGAGAAACCGACACCATTAGTGACAACTTTAAAATTTTAAACAATCAGCCTCCCAAAGCATATACTTATAAAATTATAAATAAATATCCACACAATAAACAAGCCTATACCCAGGGCCTCGAATTTTACCAGGACACTTTATATGAAAGCACCGGACAATATGGAAGTTCTTCTTTAAGAAAGCTAAACCTGGAAACCGGCGAAGTTTTAAATAAAATCATCCTTGAAGACCGCTATTTTGGGGAGGGACTTACTATTTTAAACAACAAACTTTACCTGCTTACCTGGCGCGAAAAAGAAGGTTTAATCTATAATCTTGATACTTTTAAGCAAACCGGGAGTTTCGCCTACAACCAAAGTAAAGAAGGTTGGGGCTTATGTAATGATGGGGAAAAGCTTTATAAAAGTGATGGTACCGAAAAAATTTGGATCCTGGACTCAGAAACACTTGCGGAAAAAGATTTTATTCAGCTAGCAACCAACACCAAAATTTATTCAAAATTCAATGAACTGGAATGGATTGAAGGAAAGATTTACGCCAATACATACCAATTTCCCAGTGTGACTATTATTAATCCTAAAAATGGAGCAATAGAAGGTGTGATAGATTTTAGAGGCCTTCGGGATGAATTAGGGAATTTGGAGAGCCTGGATCCCCAAAATCACGTTTTAAATGGAATTGCCTATAATCCCAACACCAAAAAGCTCTACGTAACAGGTAAAAATTGGGATACGCTTTTTGAAGTAGAAATAGTCGAAAAATAATGACGTCAACCCCAGAAATATTTGAGCAAAGTTTTTTGGTAGAAAAACGACATTTAGACGAGCAAAATCATGTTAACAATGTGCAGTATGTACAATGGGTGCAGGATATAGCTAAAGCACATTGGGAAGCCAGAGCCAACCAGAAGCAAAATCTACAATATTTTTGGGTGGTAATAAAACACGAAATAAACTATAAAAAACAAGCTTTTTTAGGTAATGAGATCCTGATACAAACCTATGTAAGTGAGACTTCCCATGTAAAATCCATCAGGCACGTAATTATAAAAAATGCCGAAACAAAAAAAGTACTGGTAGAAGCAAAAACCACCTGGGCACTTATGGACCAGGAAAAGAAGCGACCAGCCAAAATTTCTGAAGAATTAAAAAGAATTTTTCAGCAGTAAACTATCCCCGGCAAACCAATAAAGGTATTTCCAGTAAGCTTTCAAATTCCCAAATAGGCATCAATCTCTTAACTGAAAAGTATAGGCTCAATTCCCCCACTGCTATATTTTTAAAAATTTAAGAAATACTCCTAATTTTTGTTTAATATTTTAAAATAAAGATTAAACATTGCTATCTTTAAGAAAAACTTAAGCTATGGAAACAGTAAAAATAGCACTTCAAATAATTGTTGGCCTGGGAATACTTAACGTATGGTTATTACGGTTTAACAAAAAAACCAGCTATCGGGGTGCAGAGGCCTCTAATATGAAAGCCGAATTCAAAGCCTACGGATTACCAGAGGCGTTGGTTTATTTGGTGGGCTTTATAAAAATCACTTTAGCCTTAATGCTCCTGGCAGGAATTTGGTTTAAATCCTTAGTAAATCCTGCTGCCATTGGGATGGCGGCTATGATGCTTGGAGCTATTGTAATGCATTTAAAAATAAAGGATAATTTTAAGCAAATTATGCCAGCTTTGAGCCTTCTTATAATTTGCCTGGCAATTATTTGGCTGTAAAAAAAGACTGTCTAAAAAGTTCTTAAAATCGTCATCCTGAATTTATTTCAGAGCCTGCCCCGAAATTTATTCGGAGATCTAAAGTATTGATAATCAAAATACCTTAGAGGCTAAAAACAAGTTCAGCTTGACGAAACTAGACATTTCAGACAGCCTATTTCAACTATAAGTTCTATGCTTTTTACATTTTAAAAAGCGGTCTATCCTGCATCATGGTTTTCACCTCTTGTTTAACGGCTTCCAACTCGCTATCATTATCAATATTGGTAATAACACGCTCAACAAACTCTACTATTTTAGGCATATCCTCTTCTACAAGTCCACGGGTAGTAACCGCAGCCGTACCAATTCTAATTCCGGAAGTTACAAAAGGAGATTTATCGTCAAAAGGCACCATATTTTTATTTACGGTAATTTCGGCTTTAGTTAAGGCCTCCTCTGCTTCTTTTCCGCTTACATCTTTATTTCTAAGATCTATAAGCATACAATGGTTGTCGGTTCCGCCAGAAATAACTTTATATCCTTTTTCAACAAAACTTTGCGCTAATTTTGCAGCATTCTTTTTCATCTGCACAGCATAATGCAAAAACTCATCGGTAAGAGCTTCACCAAAAGCTATGGCTTTAGCGGCTATAATATGTTCTAAAGGCCCACCCTGATTTCCTGGAAAAATTCCGCTGTTTAATAGGGTAGACATTTTTTTAAGCTTTCCGTTTTTAAGTTTTTGACCAAAGGGATTATCAAAATCTTTTCCCATCATAATAATTCCGCCACGCGGCCCACGAAGGGTTTTATGTGTGGTAGAGGTTACGATATGACAGTGTGGTAATGGGTCACTAATTAAACCTTTAGCGATTAAACCGGCAGGATGCGCAATATCGGCCATTAAGATAGCCCCTACACTATCTGCAATCTCTCTAAATCTTTTATAATCTATATCTCTTGAATATGCAGAAGCACCGGCAATAATCATTTTAGGCTGTTCTTTTTCTGCAATTTCAGCAACCTTATCGTAGTCTATAAGTCCGGTTTCTTTATCTACACCATAAAACACAGGGCTGTAAAGTTTTCCTGAGAAGTTTACAGGAGAACCATGAGTTAAATGCCCACCGTGAGACAGGTCAAAACCTAAAAATTTGTCTCCCGGGTTTAAGCAAGTATGAAAAACTGCAGTATTTGCTTGTGAGCCAGAGTGTGGTTGCACATTGGCATATTCGGCATTAAATAACTCTTTCAACCTATCTATGGCCAATTGTTCCACTTTATCAACCACTTCACAACCGCCATAATAGCGTTTGCCCGGGTAGCCCTCAGCATATTTATTGGTTAAAACAGATCCAGCAGCTTCCAAAACCTGTTCACTAACAAAGTTTTCACTGGCAATTAACTCAAGTCCATTAAGTTGGCGCTCTTTTTCTTCCGCTATTAAATTAAATATTTGGGTGTCTCGTTGCATCACAAAAGTTTACGTTAAATATTCCTCAAAAGTAATAAATACATTCGGTTAATAACAGGAAAATAATATATTTGAAATCATTAGATTTCTTAATAAAAACAGAAAAACATGCCTATTACAGCTAACGACCCAAATAGAAAAACCTGGTTGGAAACTTCGGAAACCACCGATTTCCCTATTCAGAATATTCCTTTTGGGGTATTCCTAACCCGGGACGATGTAATAACTATTGGCTCCCGTATTGGAGACTTTGCTATAGATCTTGGTGCTTTGCACCAGTTGGGTTATTTTGATGGAATTCCGTTAACCGACGATATATTTTTACAGGATACGCTTAATGATTTTATTTCTGACGGAAAAAAAACCTGGCGCCTGGTTCGTAACCGAATTGCTGAAATTTTTGATGCGAACAATGAAAAATTAAGAGACAATCAGGAACATAGAAACCGCGTTCTTTTTACCCTTGATGAAATTGAGATGCAAATGCCGGTTCAGGTTGGCGATTACACCGATTTCTACTCAAGCAAAGAACATGCTACCAATGTAGGAACTATGTTTCGCGATCCAGATAATGCCTTATTACCAAACTGGCTACATATTCCGGTAGGTTACCACGGCAGGAGTTCTTCTATTATACCTAGCGGTATTCCTGTTCACAGACCAAAAGGACAAACCAAACCAAAAGATTCTGACACTCCTGTTTTTGGACCATCAAAAAGAGTAGATTTTGAGGTAGAAATGGCTTTTATTACTACTGATGCCAACCCACTTGGTGAACCAATCCCAATCGATGAGGCCGAAGAATATATCTTTGGAATGGTATTATTTAACGACTGGAGTGCAAGAGATATACAAACCTGGGAGTATGTACCTTTAGGTCCGTTTTTGGCCAAGAATTTTGCATCTTCCATCTCTCCCTGGATTGTTACTTTAGATGCACTGGAACCTTTTAGAACTGAAGGCCCAAAACCAGAAAAAGAATTATTCCCTTACCTGCAAAGTACAGGAAAGAGAAGCTTTGATATTAATCTTGAGGTTTCCTTGAAGCCCGAGAATTCTGAAGAGAACCTATTGGCAAAAACTAATTTCAAGAATATGTATTGGAATATGAGTCAGCAGCTAGCCCACCACACCGTTAACGGTTGCCCGGTAAATTCTGGAGATATGATGGCTTCGGGAACCATTTCGGGAAAAACCCCAGATAGTTATGGCTCTATGCTAGAACTCACCTGGAAAGGCGAGAAACCAATTAAGCTAAAAGATGGTAGTGAACGTAAATTTATTGAAGACCACGATACCATTATTATGCGTGGGTATTGCGAAAGCAAAGGCCGAAGAATAGGTTTTGGGGAGGTAAGCAGCAAATTACTTCCGGTATTTGAGCCCAAGAAAAAATAGATTTCTTACTTTTAATTTATAAAAAAAGCTGTTTGAAAAGTTTTATCGGCGTCAAGCTGAATTTATTTCAGCTTCTAACTTGTATTAATTCCCTCAAGCTATATCCTGAAACAAGTTCAGGATGACGTTAAAATAACTTTTCAAACAGCTTTATATATTTAATGAAGTGCCACCTATTATAATAAGTCTCAAAGCTTATATCCTACTTTCTCTTATCAGTCTTTTCCTTTTGAGCCCCATCCATAAATTCCCGTTCTTCACGGGAACTGGCCTTCCCTGAATTTTTAGAAGAACTCCTGTCTTTTTCTTTCTTTAAAGTCTTCCCTGAATCCTTTTCTTTTTGTTTAAGATCACGAAACTCTCGTTGCTCTCTATCTTTATCTTCCTGTTTTAAGGACTTCCAGTTTTCTTCCAGCTTTCGTATATCTTCTTTTTTTGCCTTCATAACACATTATTTATTATTCAACAGTAAAAGGTACAAAGGCAAGTGCGTCCAGCTTAAATGAAAACAACTTTTAACAGGATTTTATACTCTTAGTCGAGCTCCTTTAATATTGAAGCATCAATATCCTGGTGAGAAGCGTGATGAACAACCTTCTCATTCCTTAAAACAATAAACTGCGGGCTCTCGTGATGTACGCTTAATTCATTAGCAACAGCGTTAGAAATCTCACGATCCATAATTAGGTCTAAAAAATATAATTTCACCTCTTCATTTTCCTCATACTCCCTTTCAAATGTTCTAAGCACCATTTTACTAATACCACAGCGTGTAGAATGTTTAAATATCCCCACAAGCTTATCTTTAGATTCCTCCATGGCTATCGCTATTTGATCTTTATCGGTTAATTTGGTCCAGGGAAAGCTCGTCACCTTACCGGTCTCCCCGCCATCACTTTTAAATAATTTATCTAATAATCCCATAGTTAATTTTCTTTCGTATAAAATTAATTCTTAATAAATTTAATCTGCTCTTCATTTCAAAATTATTTTCAGAATTTTAACCTAAGTGTCAATTTGGCGTTAATTTTAAAATAAAATCAGTCATTTTGTCTTAATATTTTAATGGTATATCAATTGCTTTACTCATTCAAAAAACAACGACTATGAATTTCAATAATTTTACCATAAAATCACAGGAAGCCATCCAGCAGGCTCAGCAGCTTGCGCAAGAGATGGGGCATCAACAAATTGAAAATGAGCATATTTTTAAAGCAATAAGTATTGTAGACGAAAATGTAGCTCCATTTTTATTGAAAAAGCTAAATATTAATGTCAATCTATTTAACGATATTCTGGATAAAACCTTACAGAGTTTTCCAAAAGTTAGTGGGGGCGATATAGTGCTTTCTCGGGAAGCGGGAAAAGCCGTGAATGAAGCATCTACTATTGCAAAAAAAATGAAAGATGAATATGTTTCTATAGAACATCTTATTTTGGCCATTTTTAAATCTTCAAGCAAAGTAGCGCAAATTTTAAAAGACCAGGGAGCGACTGAGAAATCTTTAAAAGCAGCCATTGAAGAATTGCGAAAAGGCGACAGGGTGACTTCACAAAGCGCCGAAGACACCTACAATTCTTTAGATAAATATGCCAATAACCTAAACCAAATGGCCGAAGAGGGAAAACTTGACCCCGTTATTGGCCGGGACGAAGAAATTAGAAGAATCTTGCAAATCCTTTCCCGAAGAACCAAAAACAACCCAATGTTGGTTGGAGAACCGGGAACAGGTAAAACAGCCATTGCCGAAGGTTTAGCACATAGAATTATTGCCGGGGATGTTCCCGATAACTTAAAAGACAAAGTGATTTACAACCTGGATATGGGAGCACTTATTGCCGGTGCAAAATATAAAGGTGAATTTGAAGAACGACTTAAAGCCGTAATTAAGGAAGTTACCTCCAGCGATGGCAATATTGTACTTTTTATAGACGAAATACATACCCTGGTAGGCGCCGGCGGTGGGCAGGGAGCTATGGATGCGGCCAACATTTTAAAACCTGCTTTGGCAAGAGGAGAATTAAGAGCCATTGGTGCCACTACCTTAGATGAATATCAAAAGTATTTTGAAAAAGATAAAGCTCTGGAAAGAAGGTTTCAAAAGGTTACTGTAGACGAACCCGATACCGAAAGTGCCATTTCTATTTTACGAGGTATTAAAGAAAAATATGAAACACATCATAAGGTTAGAATTAAAGATGAGGCCATTATCGCTGCTGTAGAGCTATCGAAACGCTATATCACCAACCGATTTCTGCCCGATAAAGCCATAGATTTAATGGACGAAGCTGCATCTAAATTACGGATGGAAATCAATTCTAAACCGGAAGAATTAGACGTTTTAGATAGGCGAATTATGCAACTGGAAATTGAAATTGAGGCCATTAAACGTGAAAAAGATGAAGCTAAATTAAAAATGCTTCGGGCTGAATTAGCTAATTTAAAAGAAGATAGAAACGAATTAAACGCGCGTTGGCAAAATGAAAAAGGTGTGGTAGACAATATTCAGAATTTAAAATCTGAAATTGAAAACTATAAACTGGAAGCAGAACGTGCCGAGCGTGAAGGTGATTATGGAAAAGTAGCTGAAATTCGTTACGGTAAAATAAAAGAAGCCCAGGAAAAACTGGAAAAACTGCAAGAAACCGTAGCCGAAAATCAAAATGAAAAATCCCTAATCCAGGAAGAAGTAACCAACGAAGATATTGCCGAAGTGGTAGCTAAATGGACCGGTATCCCGGTAACCAAAATGTTACAAACCGACCGTGAAAAATTACTAAAACTGGAAGACGAATTGCATAAGCGGGTGGTTGGACAAAACGAAGCTATAATCGCTGTAAGTGATGCGGTTAGAAGAAGCCGGGCCGGTTTACAAGATCAAAAAAGGCCTATTGGTTCTTTCCTATTCCTGGGAACAACAGGCGTGGGAAAAACCGAATTGGCAAAAGCCCTGGCCGAATATTTATTTGATGACGAATCGGCAATGACCCGTATTGATATGAGCGAATATCAGGAAAGGCATTCTGTGAGCAGGTTGGTGGGAGCGCCTCCGGGATATGTTGGTTATGATGAGGGAGGCCAGCTTACCGAAGCTGTTCGAAGAAAACCCTACTCTGTAGTGCTTTTAGATGAAATTGAAAAAGCCCATCCTGATACCTTTAATATTTTACTGCAGGTACTGGATGAAGGAAGGTTAACCGATAACAAAGGACGCCTGGCAGATTTTAAAAACACCATTATTATTATGACTTCCAATATGGGAAGCCATATTATTCAGGAGAAATACGAAAATATAAAAGACCTGGATACCGCTATGGAGGCTGCAAAAACTGAAGTATTGGGCTTGCTGAAACAAAATGTAAGACCCGAGTTTATTAATAGGATAGACGATATTATTATGTTTAGCCCGTTAACCCAACAGGATATCAAGAAAATTGTTTCCTTGCAGCTTAAAGGTGTTAAGAAAATGCTTGAAAAACAGCATATTATTTTGGATGCTACAGAAGAAGCCATTAGTTTTCTGGCCAGTCGGGGCTTTGATCCCCAGTTTGGTGCCAGACCTGTAAAAAGGGTTGTTCAGCGGGAAGTTTTAAATAAATTATCTAAAGAAATTCTCTCTGGAACTATTAAAACCGATAGTATTATTCTGTTAGATGAATTTAATGATGAGTTGGTATTTAGAAATGAAACCAATCCGGTAGAGACAACGTAAACTACCTCGGGGAAAGCCCAAGAGGTATTTGTTGGAAACAAATTTTTAATTTCGAGGCAAGCCTTGAGGCATTACGACCTTTGGCAATGCCACTAAACCTTAAATTATTGAGCAAAAAAAGGCCGGGAAAATTTTCCCGGCCTTTTCCTTTTTCATAGGTGCAAATTACATCTTATCAATTTCTTCTTTCAATTCTTCTTTGGTCTTACCGGTTTTTTCCTGTAAACGACCTAACATCTCATCAAACTTTCCTTCGGTATAAGTGGTATCATCATCGGTCAGCTGGCCATATTTTTGTTTAAATTGACCTCTTACTTGTTTCCACTTTCCTTCTAATTGATCCTCATTCATAATAATTGGTTTTAGGTGTTAATTATAAAACTAAGTTACAATACGATGTTTGGGTAAACTCTCAAGAAACTCCCATAGTTCTCTTAAGGATTTGTTATTTTTGGAGCCAAAAATCTTTTGATGAAAAAATTCATTTTATTAATACTTTCTCTTGGTATTTTTAGCTGCGGCTCCACAAAAAAACTAGACAATTCTTCTATAAAACTCAGCTATTTAGACGATTTTGTACTACCCCAAAACCTTGAGGTTAATGGAAGCCTGGTAGGCGGACTTTCGGGTATAGATTACCACCAGCGCGACTATTACCTGGTCTGTGACCAGCCTTCTAATCCAAGAATCTACAAGGCAAAAATCCCATTTACAAACAGGTCTATAGACACTGTTATTATCACAGAAGCTATTTATCTAAATAAAGAGGACGCATTTTATAAAGAGCACACTCCAGATTTAGAAGGCATTCGTTTTGACGCCGAAAGTAAATCGCTTATACTTTCTTCTGAAGGTTCCATTCAAAATGCCAAAGATCCTTCTGTTTTTAATATTTCTACCGAAGGCAATTTTATTTCGACCTACGAAATCCCTGAGTATTTTAAAGCTTTTGGAGAACAAAAACCAAGAAATAATGGTGTTTTTGAAGGTATTGCCAGAAGCTCTGATAAAACCGGGTATTGGGTTGCCATGGAACTTCCATTGGAAAAAGATGGGCCAAAGCCGAAAATTTACCCAACCAATTCTCCTGTTAGAATCACGAAATTCAACAAACAATCTATGTTGCCGGTTAGCCAGTTCGCCTATAAATTAGACCGAATTTCAAAACTTCCCATTAATTGGTTTGCGGTAAATGGTGTCACTGAAATTCTTGAGTATGCAGAAGATAAATTTCTGGTCCTGGAACGCGCTTATTCGGCCGGCTACGGCTCAAATGGAAATACCGTTAGAATCTATGATGTAGATGCCTCAAAAGCGAGCAATACCCTGGAAATTGAAAACCTAAAAAAAGCTGACTATCAGGAAGCTGAAAAAAGATTGATTTTCGATTTTAAGTCGATCAAAAACTTTTTAAATCAGGAGATTATAGATAATATTGAAGGAATGAGCTTTGGGCCTGAATTGCCTAACGGAAAAAAATCTTTAATACTGGTTTCAGACGATAATTTTAGTAGTTTTAGTAAGCAAATTACGCAATTTATTCTTTTAGAACTGGAAATCGATTAAGTTATGAAACCTTACTTTTTAATACTAAGCCTGCTATTTTTTAGTTCCTGTAATTTTGGAGACGAAGAGACTTCAGAAATTATGGACAATACCGTTGATCCTTCAGAAAAGATCACTACCTATTATTTTATTAGGCATGCTGAAAAGGATACTACCAATGCTGCAAATAAAGACCCCGAACTAACTGAAGCAGGTATAAAACGTACTAAAAATTGGGTAAATACTTTTAAAGATATAGATTTCGACCTCATTTATAGTTCAGATTATAAGCGTACTTTAAATACGGCCAAACCAATTGCAGAAAGTAAAAACATAGACGTCAAATTCTATGATACGCAAAAGTTAAACGACCGGGATTTTCAGGAACAAACAAAAAACAAAACGGTATTAGTGGTAGGCCACAGCAATCTTAACCCGGAATGGGTAAATTATATTTTGGGAAAAAAAAAATACCAACAATTGGATGAAAGCGTTTATGGTAGCCTTTTTATAGTCACTATTCATCCCAATGGTGAGCGAACTGTACAAGTTTTATATATTGATTAAAATAGAAAAGACTTCTATATTTTATTTATTAGCAACACCAGATTCATAAAAAAGACCGGAAAATAATTCCGGTCTTTTTTATGAATTGAAATATTTTACTTTGACTGTATAAATTAGCCAATTTGATAATTCCTATGCTGCAATTATCCTTTTAAAATATTTATTGCCTTGGCATTTACAAATTCTTTAAGTCCGAAACCACCGTGTTCACGACCATAACCCGAATCTTTCACCCCTCCAAAAGGCATATTTGGCTGTGCCAGACCAAAAGAATTGATAAACACCATCCCGGTATCAAAATGCTTTTTGGCCAGCTCTACAGCCTTTTCTTCATCTTCAGAAAAGATTCCGCCTCCAAGTCCAAATCGGCTATCGTTTGCTATTCGCATGGCATCCTCATCATTTTTTGCTTTAATTAAAGAGGCCACCGGGCCAAAAAGCTCATCGTCATAAGCCGGCTGTCCGGGTTTTACATTGGCCAATACGGTAACAGGGTAATAGTAGCCCTCTCCTTCTGGTATATTTCCACCACATAGAACCGCAGCGCCTTTTTTCACACTATCTTCTACCTGTTCATGAAGTTTTTCCCGCAAATCTTTTCTAGCCATAGGCCCTAAATCACTATCTTCATTAGTTGGATCTCCCACTTTAAGGCTTTTCATTTTTTCAACAAAAGCTTCTTTGAATTCATCGTATAGCTTTTCAACTACTATAAAACGTTTTGCAGCTACACAGGTTTCTCCATTATTATACACACGCCCTTTTACGCAGTAGTCTACCGCTTTATCTAAATTGGCATCTTCTAGAACCATATATGCATCGTTTGACCCTAATTCAAGAACGCTTTTCTTTAAGGCTGCACCTGCTTTTTCACCTATTATTTTTCCGGCATCAGGACTTCCGGTTAGAGTAACGCCACGAACAAGCTTATGTTTAATAATAGCATCAGACTGCTCATGGTCTATCAAAATAGTTTTAAAAAGGTTTTTTGGCAAACCAGCTTCATTAAGTATTTTTTCAATTAATAAACCAGTACCGGTAACACTTTCTGCATGTTTTAACAGAACTCCGTTTCCGGCCATAAGATTGGCAATAGCATAACGATTAACCTGGTAGGTTGGGAAGTTCCATGGCTGAATTCCATAAATAACGCCTAATGGAGAATAAGTAACTATACCACGACCCCCATCTGGTAATTCGCGTTCTTCATCTTTAAGATTATCCGGCCCATTTGCTGCCGTCCATTCACATATACCTATACAAAGATCTATCTCTTGCTCCCCTTGCTTTAGAAGCTTTCCCATTTCAGAGGTCATTAAATTCACCAATTGGTTTTTGTATTCGGCTAACTTTTCTCCAATGGCTTTTATTATTTCAGCTCTTTGTTTTGGAGATTTCAATTTCCATTTCAAAAACGCCTGGTGGCATTGCTCTACGGCATCTTTTGCTTCCTGATCGGTAAAATAATTGTAAGTTTCTAATTCCTGCCCGGTAGCAGGATTCACAGTCTTCAATACTTTCTCTTCCATAACTCTTCAATTTTTAAAAATTAAAGTTAGAAAGAGCAAAAACTAAATAGATGTAATGTGCCGTTAAAGATTTTAAAACAGCAAGTTAATTAATAAGAATTAACATCTAACACCTTATACTGCCCAATTATTCTAAAAGTTCTACCTCTATATTTCTAGTTTCAATTTTAGATAGCAACTCCAATTGCCTGCTCTCATACAGATCATCTAAGGTATCTAAAGGAGTGCTTAGATTGTCCATTTTATAGTTTTCATAATCTACAAAACGTATTCCTTCTATAGTTCGTGGGTTATAGGCCTTTCTAAAACGCAATCCACCTTTATTGACTTCAAAACTATAGGCAAGGTAATCTACGTGATAATTTTTGGTGTCTACCCAATACATGTACACATCTTCATGGTCTTCTCCTCCGCCCTCTTCATCAAAAGTCACTTTAATCTCGTAATACTCTTTATTATCTATACTGTCTTTTCCCATCAACTCTTTGTTCACTGCAGCATCATTTAAACCGAAAGGTAGTTGCACAAAATAGTGAACCGAATTCACCGAATTTGCATAGATAGTTTTCATGGAGTCGGGAAGTTTTACTACGGTATCTTTATAGTACCTTGTAAAACCATTGTTATTTACCACATCTCTATACTGGGCTCCGGTAGAATCGGACATTATTCGTTCCAATTCATAGTCTCCACCCTCGCGTTTACTTCGGTAACTTCCCTTTCTAAAATCGAAACTAATTTCAGCATTTTTATAACGCTCCCCACCGGCTTTTGCAATTGCTTTATCTATAATTTGCTGCACACTCTCCTGTTCTGTTTCACAAGCATAAATCAATGAGATCACGATAAATCCTAATATGTACTTTTTCATTTCTTTATTATAAATATTTGAAACCAGCAAAGATAATTAAAACCTATATATTGGCAGAAAATGCTAAGCAAGATCATAAAGAAAGCAGCATATTCTTTATAATTAACCCAACATCATAGTCTTGTGATTAAACTTTATAAGATATTTTGTTACGAATTTGATAAACATAGAGGTATTTTCTATAATGCTTCCTATTTTTGTTGATTATGAAGAAGAATACCAATACCATAAATATAAAAAACCGAAAGGCAAGATTTGAATATGAAATTCTGGATAAATACGTGGCCGGGATTAAATTGGCAGGTACCGAAATAAAAGCTATAAGGCAGGGAAAAGCCTCTATTGCCGAGAGTTTTTGTGAATTTCAGGATCACGAATTATATGTAATAAATATGCATGTTGAAGAATACTCTCACGCCACTCATTTTAATCATAACCCAAAAAGCGAACGTAAACTATTACTACAACGTCGCGAATTAAGGAAACTGGAAAAAGAGGTGAGAAACTCGGGACTTACCATTGTTCCTTTACGTGTTTTTATTAACGATCGTGGACTTGCGAAAATGCAAATTGCGCTGGCAAAGGGTAAAAAGCTTTACGACAAACGGGAAACTATAAAAGATAGAGAAAGTAAACGTAAACTAGACAGAATTAAGAAAGAATACAACTAGCTCCCGGATGAGGCCGGCAAAACAAATTTTACCACTCATTGTTTTTTCCCAGTTTTGCTGTACCTCACTTTGGTTTGCCGGGAATGCAGTAATGCCTGAGCTTTACCTCAACTTTAATTTAAACAAAGAAGCGCTTGGACACCTAACCGCTGCGGTACAATTTGGTTTTATTACGGGCACACTCATTTTCGCTTTTCTAAGCCTGGCCGACAGGTTTTCTCCCTCAAAACTGTTTTTTATCTCTGCAGTTTTTGGCGCAATCTTTAATCTGGGAATAATTCTAGACAACAATAATTTAAACAGCTTGCTTTTATTGCGTTTTTTCACTGGATTTTCCCTTGCGGGAATTTATCCTGTTGGAATGAAAATCGCTGCCGATTACTATGATAAAGGCCTGGGGAAATCTCTAGGGTATCTGGTAGGTGCACTGGTTTTGGGAACTGCTTTTCCCCATTTTTTAAAGACTTTTACCGGCACCGAAGAACTACCCTGGCGTTTGGTGATTATTGCAACTTCCTTGTTCGCCTTGCTGGGTGGACTTTTAATTTTGCTTTTTGTTCCCAATGGACCTTTTCGAAAAGCAAAAGGCAAATTTAAATTTAATGCTATTTTTAAGGCTTTTAACAATAAGCCTTTGCGCAGTGCAGCCTTTGGCTATTTTGGCCACATGTGGGAACTCTATACTTTTTGGGCTTTTGTTCCTGTTATCCTAACTGCCTACAAACTTTCATTTCCAACAAGCGATTTTAACATTTCCCTCTGGTCTTTTGTTATTATAGGAATTGGCGGGGTTTCATGTGTTTTAGGAGGTTATATTTCTAAACATTTAGGAGTAAAGAAAACCGCCTCCATAGCTTTACTATTATCAGGTGTCTGTTGCTTACTTTTTCCATTAATTTTTCTGGAGACATCAGCAACAATACTCCTTATATTTTTATGCTTTTGGGGCATCACTGTGGTTGCAGATTCACCTTTATTTTCAACTTTAGTAGCCAATAACGCAGTGGCAGAAAATAAAGGCACAGCTCTCACCATTGTTAATTCCATAGGCTTTGCCATTACCATAGTAAGTCTGCAATTAATTAACTATTTACATCAAGTTGCACCTGTTTACAGCCTTAGCTTTCTTAGCCTGGGCCCTGCATTTGGTTTATGGAGAATTATGAAGAAAAGTAAATAAAAAAGCAATTATTTTACTTAGTTTTCTATTTTTAAAATCAATTCATCATCATGCATCATAAAATACTAATTATTCTCCTTATTTTCTCATCATTAAATTTAACTGCCCAAATTACAGGAAAAGTTACCGGTACCGAAAATAAGGTACTTCCTTATGTAAATATTTATACCGAAAATGGAAAATTTGGAACTACATCCAATGAGAATGGGATTTACGAATTGAAAATAGATAGTCCCGGAGACTATAACCTGGTTTTTCAGTTTTTAGGTTATCAAACACAGAAAAAGACTATTTCTATTGAAGAGCTCCCCTATCAGCTAAATGTAAGTCTAAAGCCTGAAACCACCACTTTGGATGAAATAAATATTTCTTCAGATAAAAATCTAGCAAATGCAGTTATTAAAAAAGCAATAGAATTTAGGAAGCAAAATGCTAAAAAACTGGAGGCCTATACCGCTAATTTCTATTCCCGGGGTCTTTGGCGAATTGAAAATGCCCCGGAAAAAATACTCGGGCAGGAAGTTGGCGATCTTGGTGGGGGCCTGGATTCTACCCGAAGCGGAATCGTATATTTAAGCGAAACTATTTCAAAAATTTCTTATAAACGTCCAGATGATTTTAATGAAAAAATTATTGCCTCTAAAGTAAGTGGCGATGATAATGGTTTCAGTTTAAACTCGGCCCAGGAGTCTTATTTTTCATTTTATGAAAACACGATTGAGATTAACAGTGAAATGGTTTCACCTATCGCAGAATATGCTTTTAACTACTATAATTATAAGCTAGTTGGGACTTTTTATGATGAAAACGGGAATCTTATCAATAAAATAAAAGTAAGCCCGAAACGGGAGAAAGATCGCGTATTCTCAGGTTATATCTATATTGTAGAAGATCTATGGCAAATTTTTGGAGTAGAACTACAAACTACCGGTGAGGCCGTACAAGTGCCGCCCATTGAAACATTGGATTTTAAACAGAATTATCGGTTTTCGGAAGAAAATGGTTTTTATATTCAAATTTCCCAAACTGTAGATTTTAAATTTGCAATGTTTGGTATTTCGGGAGATGGCCGGTTTACCGCGGTTTACAGCAACTACAATTTCAAACCTGACTTCAATAAAAATAGTTTTGGCAATGAAATCATGTCTTTTGCAGAAGCAGCTAATAAAAAGGATTCAACCTATTGGCAAAAACTGCGTCCGGTACCGCTAACCGTTGAAGAAATAAACGATTATATAAAAAAAGATAGTATTCAAAGCCTTCGAAATTCAAAGCCTTATAAAGACTCAATAGATGCAGTGCGGAATAAATTTAACTTAAGCGCTCCGGTGTTTGGTTATTCCTGGCAAGATTCTTTTAAAAGACGATATTTAAATATAAGCTCCCCTCTAATGGGCACCCATTTTAATACCGTGCAGGGCTGGAATACCTCCAGCACAATTTCTTATAGACAGAATGACGTTAAAAATGAAAACTCCGGTAAATTCTGGCGTTTATTTGCCAGCTTCAATTATGGGTTTAGCGATGAACGCTTTAGAATTAAGGGAGGTTTTCAAAAACAATTTAATAATTACAACAGGCCGGTTTTAAAAATCTCAGGCGGAATAGAAACCCCACAAATTAACGATAGAACTCCAATTTCGGAACGATTAAACGATATTACCAGTATATTTTTTGAACGTAATTACCTTAAACTTTATGAACGCTCTTTCACTAAAATAGCCTATCAGCAGGAAGTTATTAACGGCATTTACTTTTTTGGCGATATTGGTTATGAAAAGAGAAAACCACTATTTAATAAAACCGGCCAGGTAATTATTGATAATGATGGGGTTGAATACACTTCCAACAATCCCTTACAACCTGAAGATTTTGGGACTTCAGCCTTTAGAGAACATGATTTATTTAAGCTTAAGCTTAGTACCAGAATTAGGTTTGGTCAAAAATATATGAGCTACCCAAGTGGTAAATTCAATGTTTCAAATGAGAAGTACCCAACACTTTATCTGGGTTACGAAAAAGCCTTTGGAGCAAGCCTGGCAACCTATAATTTCGACCATTTTAATGCTTCGGTTACTCAACAACTTAACCTGGGAAATAAAGGTGAACTAGCTTATAATTTTAAGGCCGGTGCATTCCTGAATGCTCAAGATATGGCCTTTTTAGATTACAGACATTTTATAGGAAATCAAACCAGGGTTTATAATGGCTTTACTAATGTTTCCAGGTTTAACCTTCTCCCTTATTATTCATTAAGCACAAATAAAACTTACGCCGAAGTTCACGCCGAACACGATTTTAAAGGATGGGTTTTAGGGAAAATCCCATTTATAAATCGGCTAAATTACAACCTTGTAATTGGTGCCCATGCACTCTATACTGAAGACAGCAAACCTTATTCTGAATATTCGGTTGGAATTGATAATCTTGGTTTTGGAAAATACAGGCTTTTAAGATTAGACTACGTGATTTCCAATAAAGATGGCCAGCGGGAAGCTGCGTTTGTTTTTGGCCTTAAGTTTTTAGGAATTTTGGATTAAAATTTCGGCAAAATAATATAATGTTAGATCCTGAAACAAGTTCAGGATGACGTATTTTTAAACAAAAAACCTCACAGCTTTTGAACCTGTGAGGTTTTATTAATTAACGCCATTAAGAATAAAGTAAAGTAACTTCGCAAGGTTGCTTCATTTCTCAATGACAGCAGAAATCTTTATTCTTCCTCTCCAGAAGTATCTTTTTCTGCTGATGTTTCTTCCTCGGTAGAGAAATCGGTAATACCGTTTTTAATAAGCAGGTTATACCACTGAAATATTTTTTTCAAATCGCTGGCATATACACGATCTACATCATAGTCTGGCAGGATCTCGGCAAAATACTTTTCCAACTCGGCTTTAGAAGACTTATGGTTTATAGTTTCGCCACCATCTTCTTTCTCCTTTATTTTTTCAAATATTTCTGCCAATGGCACTTCTTCGGTATATGTGTAAATAGCAATCTCGCTCAACAAACTTACATTATGTCGAATATTTACTGCCATTTTTTTTCCGTCAGGAATTGATTTTACAATAAATCCGCCGCGGCTTTGTGCAGTAAGTTCGTATAAACCGGGTTTTCCAGAAATCGCTAATATTTTATCTAATCCCATAGTATATTTTTAGTTCCTCAACGAGGTTATTATTTTGTGGGCCTCGGCCCAGCATTATAAATAGTTTTCTAAATAATGTTTTTGTAAACCTGTTGCCAGATTTTATTTTTAGGCTGGCAAATATCAGCTGCCAAAACAACTTATCAAAGTGATTAGCCCGGAATATTTATGAGATAACTCATAAATATTTGTAGTTACAAAGCTTCCCCAATATTCCTAATACTCAAGAATAATGTTCAACTAAGTCTGGGGTAACCATCAGGACACGCAACCTTCTCTAAATCTTGAACAATACGATTAACGGCCTTTTTTCATTTCAGGAAAACGCATTTTATACTCAATTTTAATCTTCCCTTTTGAAATATTTGCAAGTTTACTTTTTAGTAAACGCTTTTTTAAACTGGATAGTTTATCGGTAAATAAAATTCCTTCAATATGGTCGTATTCATGCTGAATAACCCTGGCTGCCAGTCCTGTAAAAGTCTCCCTATGCTCCTTAAAATTCTCATCCTGGTACTCTATCACTATTTTAGGCTTTCTAAAAACGTCTTCCCTAATTTCAGGAATACTTAAACAGCCTTCGTTAAAAGCCCACTCATCTCCTTCTTCTTCTACAATTTTTGGGTTTATAAAAACTCTTTTTAGTTTTTTGAGTTCTTCGCGTTCCTGTAACTCTAATTCCTCATCTTCTGCAAACGGGCTCGAGTCTACAAGGAACAAACGAATTGGCAGGCCAACTTGTGGTGCCGCTAAGCCTACGCCATAAGCATTATACATAGTTGCCCACATATTTTCTATTAACTCATCCAGTTTTGGATAATCTTCAGAGATATCTTTGCACTTTTTTCGCAAAACCGGATCTCCGTACGCTACAATTGGTAAAATCATTCTTCTTAGAATTTATATTTTATAATGAATAATTTATAATATCATTTCCCGGAAATTTGGTTTCTTACCGCCGTGATTCCAGACGCGATAAAGATAGATGTCAGCTCTTGGCTTCAATTATCAATTCCTTTGAATCTTTCTCATTTAGCAGATCTTCATCTTTCGCGAATTCTATCCAGAAAATACATTCATCAGCTTCTTCAATTACTATTCCTAATTTTGAAATAAAAGCTTTTTTTGATTGCCCTAAACATGCGGCCTAAATTAGCTGCAACCGAAGTACTACACCTAATTAACTGACCCTCAATATGGCTTCCTAATTTATTTTTTGGAAGATTTATTGCTAGTTTTACGCATTTATGTGCAAAAACATTGGAACGATTAATTAAGTCAGTTTTCATTAAATTAAACAACTTAAATTATAAATTATTCAATAGGCATTATACATTTTAAGATCACTCATATAAATAAGTTTGCAGGATTATGGTAGCACTAACTTCATCTATAAGCGCTTTATCCCTGCGTTTTTTCTTTTTTACACCGCTATCTATCATAGACTGAAAAGCCATCTTGGAAGTAAAACGCTCGTCTACTCTCTTAAAAGGCATTTCAGGAAATTTTTTACTGAAAATTTTTAAAAACTGCTGAATATAAACTTCTACTGCTGAAGCTGTATCGTCTTTTTGTTTAGGCTCCCCTACCAACACCAGTTCTACTTTTTCCTCTTTAAAATATTTTTCAAGGAACTCCAGAAGCTCGGGGGTTTTTACAGTGGTTAGTCCAGAGGCAATCATTTTAAGTTCATCACTAACCGCAATACCGGTGCGTTTTGTCCCAAAATCAAGTGCCATAATTCGTGCCATCTTCAAAATTTGCGCAAAGGTAAGGTTTATATTGCTTTAGAACCAAAAATTAGCTTTAAGCTCTTATATTTGCTGAAAATCAAGAATAATATTATGGATCATTTAGAAGCTAAGATCAATGAAGCCTGGGAAAACCGGGATTTACTAAAAGATACAGAAACCATAGCAGCTATACGCGAAGTTGTTTCGCTATTAGACTCGGGAAAGTTAAGAACTGCCGAACCGACTGAAAATGGTTGGAAAGTGAACGAATGGGTTAAAAAGGGCGTGGTGCTTTACTTCCCTATTCAACAAATGGAGACTTTAGAAGCAGGAATTTTTGAATATCACGATAAAATTCCACTAAAAAACGGTTATAAAGAAAAAGGAATTCGAGTAGTTCCTAACGCGGTTGCAAGACACGGGGCCTATATTTCTAGCGGAGTAATTATGATGCCTAGCTATGTAAATATTGGTGCTTATGTAGACGAAGGTACTATGGTAGATACCTGGGCTACCGTAGGAAGTTGTGCTCAAATTGGCAAAAACGTTCATCTTAGTGGTGGTGTAGGAATTGGAGGGGTTTTAGAACCGCTACAGGCTTCTCCTGTAATTATAGAAGACAACGCCTTTTTAGGTTCTAGGAGTATTGTGGTAGAAGGTGTTAAAGTTGAAAAAGAGGCTGTTTTAGGCGCTAACGTTGTACTTACCGCTTCTACTAAAATTATAGATGTTACCGGCGAAGAGCCTAAAGAAATGAAGGGAATTGTTCCGGCAAGATCGGTGGTTATCCCGGGAAGTTATACCAAAAAATTCCCTGCGGGAGAATTTAATGTTCCCTGTGCTTTAATTATTGGTAAACGTAAAGAATCTACCAATAAAAAGACATCGCTAAACGATGCACTACGTGAGTATGATGTAGCGGTATAAGGTCTTATCTTATAAACTTTGCTGTGAGGCGAGTGAAAAAAACGTATGAAAATACTTATAATTCAGCAAAAAATGATTGGGGATGTGCTCACATCCTCAATCTTATTTGAAGCCCTTCGGAAGAAATATCCGAATGCTGAATTACATTATTTAATTTACCCACACACAAAGCCGGTAGTAGAAAACAATCCATTTATAGATAAGCTTATTGAGTATAAACCAGAGACAGGAAGAAACCCTTTAAAATTTCTAAAGTTTTTGAGTTTTATTCGTAATGAATCTTATTCTACAATAATTGACATTTACTCTAAAATAAGTTCAGGCATTATTACCTACTTTGCAGGGGCACCTAGAAGACTTGGTTTTGATAAAAATTATACCCGACTGTTTTATACAAAAACTTTCAGTTATAAAGAAAATCCCCAAACTAGTGCAGGTCTCGCCATAGAGAACAGAATGCAACTTTTAAAAGGTCTGGACCAGAGCTTTCCTATAGCGCTTAGACCTAAAATTTTTATCTCTCCCAAAGAAAAAGAGACTTTTAGAAAGAAGCTGAAAAAGCAAGGAATAGACATAGACCAACCGGTAATTATGTGCGGTGTACTGGGAAGTTCCACCACAAAATCTTATCCTAAAGCTTATATGGCATTTTTATTGGATAAAATTGTAAAACAAATACCAGAAGCGCAGATATTATTTAACTATTTGCCCATGCAAAATGCTGAAGCAAAAAAAATTTACAACCTGTGCAGTCCCCAAACCCAATCACGTATTTTTCTTGATATCTATGAAAACTCATTAAAAGGTTTTATAATTAACGCGGCTAACTGTGATCTTTATTTTGGAAATGAAGGAGGAGCTGCCAATATTATGAAAGCACTGGGTATACCAGGTTTTTCTATACACTCCCCAATTGTAAAAAAGAATTATTGGGCGATTTATGAAGATAATGTAAAACAGGTTTCAATACATTTGGAGGACTTCGAACCACATCTTTTCAAAAACAATACACCCCGCTTCAGCAAACTTAAAAATGACAGGTTATATCAAAAATTAAATCCCGAGCTCATGGAATTAAAATTAAGTGAGTTTTTAAAAAACCTCAACATATGAATTATCGGTTTCTTATTTATATCAGTTATACCTATGCTTTTCCAATTGGTGAGCCCCTGGAAGAAGAAATTAAAAAACGTGGATACCAGGTAAAATGGTTTGCTGATGAACCGGAAACCAAAAAGAAATTTAGTAAAGATAAGCTTGTGGTAGATGATATTCACCAGGCCATTGATTACAACCCCCATATTATTTTAAGTATTACCAACAGTATAGCCGATTTTCTCCCGGGTTTAAAAGTACAGGTATTTCATGGGATTGCCCCCAGTAAACGTAATTTTAAAAAGGGGCACTTTAGAATTCGCGGATTTTTCGATCTATATTCAACTCAAGGACCGTTTACTACACAACCTTTTAAAGAGTTGCAGAAAAAATATAGACACTTTGAAGTAGTAGAAACCGGTTGGCCCAAATTAGATCCCCTGTTTCCGCTAGAAGAAATTCCGCGGGAAAAACCTAGTATCTTAATTTCCTCTACCTTTAGTAAAAAACTGAGTTTAGCCTATAATGATGATGTGATAGAGGAAATAAAACGCATTTCGAAAAAAGGAAATTGGAATTTTAAAGTAGTGCTCCACCCAAAAATTCCGCAGGAACGTGTTCAAAAATTTATAGACATACAAGGGAAAAACCTCACCTATTACGATACTACAGATTTGATCCCTTTATTTCGAGAAAGCGATGTACTGTTTGCCGATTCTACCTCTGTAGTAACTGAATTTTTGCTTCAAGAAAAACCGGTAGTAACTTTTAGAAACTCACAACCCGGAAAACACTTACTAAATATCACCCAGGTTGAAAAAATTGAAAGCGCAATAGAAAATGCACTTGATCCTGATGTGAATTTACTTGAAGAAATCCAGGAATTTAATAAAAATATGCACCCCTATAAAGATGGCAAGTCTAGCGCGCGCTTAATAGATGCATCAATAAAATTTCTACATGCCGATAAAAGTCATTTAAAACCTAAACCCTTAAATATTATACGAAAGCTAAAAGTTCGCAAAAACCTTAATTTCTATCCTTTAAAGACTTACCGGAAACCACCTACAATTGAATAGCGCTTAAGTGATTTTAACGTATTAAATTTGCTACTTTTTTTTTGAATATTATAATTTAGCATTTAAACAAAAGGTAAAATAATCCTTATTTTTCAGTAAATAATTCAAATTAAATCCTAAACTACCAGGTTAAATTTACAAAGAATGAAAGAATCTCTAGAAGATATTCCAGTTGATGCCGTTATAACATGGGTAGATGGCGACGACAAAAATTGGCAAAAAAAAATTAATGATTATTCTAAATCTCCTATAAATTTCTCCTCTAAAAAACACTTAAAAAGATACAATTCAATTGGGGAAATTGATATGGCTATTAAATCTATAATCAAATTTGCGCCTTTTATTAGGAATATTTTTTTAGTAACCGATAATCAATCGCCCGAATCTTTTGATCACCTAAAATCATTAGCTCAAAAGAAAGGTATGAACTTAGAACTGGTAGATCACGAAATTATTTTTAGGGGATTTGAAGAATACCTCCCCACCTTTAACTCGTGTTCTATTATATCTATGTTGTATAGAATCCCCAACTTATCTGAGCACTTTATTATTTTTAATGATGATACTTTTGTAATGAAAGAAGTCTCTGTAGATGATTTTTTTATTAATGGAGAACCTATCATAAGAGGTAAATGGCAAGACTTCAATGAAAACAAAACATTACGAAAATCATATCATGAATTTTTAAACTTCCTGGATGTTTCTACAAAAAAGGATAAAATCAGTTTTAAAAAACTACAACAAAACAGCGCCAAAATGGCGAAAATGGATAAATATGTTAGACGATTTCATACTCCGGTTAGTGTAAGAAAATCAACTCTAACAAAATTTTTTAAAGAAGATTCTTTACTTAGAAACAATATTCAACACAGATTTAGAAATCCAAATCAATTTCTGCTATCTTCCTTATCTGAGCATCTGGAAATTAAGAATAACACTTACCATTATCGTAGTTACTCGCAGTTAACTTACTTCAGGTCGTATAAAAATTTATCGTCAACAAAACTAAAATTGAAATGGTTTGAAAAAAACCAAAAGAAACTTTTTCTCACCTTTCAAACCCTGGATATGGCCAATGACGAAATATTAAATTATATTTTACTTTGGATAAAAAAGCGATTAAGTGAAAGCTAAGATGTTCCCTGGTAACAAGCCTTGAAGCATTAAATCCAGATTATGGAGTAAATTAGAGAAGTTCCTGTACTTTATTTAATTCAGGTATTTCTATAAAGCCCTATAGCCGCTTTAATTTTTTTGTAAACTTCTTTGCTAATTAACTTTACCCTATTTTTAAAACTCAATAATCGCCATGAATTAAAACTCACTAAACTTTTAAAGATTTCTGTTGTTCGGGTTTTAGAAATATTAAAATCATAGATTTTTTCAGGGTTTATATTTCCATATCCCCAAAATCTATTCACTTTATTTTTAGAATGAATTATACTTAACCAGAGTCTTTGATTTTTTATTCTAACCAGATTTTTTTCATACTTCCAGGAGCCATGACGATTTCGAAACCAAACAGTTTTAAAATCATCTTTCTTTTCTATAAGACTAATAAATGGATTATTTAATTTTCTTAAAGCACCCAAACGGGTATTTTTACCGGTTTCTAAAGTATAACCATCAATTATATCAAGCGCTTGATGCTCTTGTTTACTAAAATAACTTTGCACAACATCTGTATAATTCTGGTGAATACAATCGTCGTTATCTAGCCGTGAGGTTATTATATATTCCTGGGAATCAAGATTACTAATAGTTTTTACAATTTCGGGAAGGAAATTTTTCATACCGTCAATAAAAACGGGAACAAAATTTTCGTAGTCACTTTTGTAATCTACTACCTTCTGTTTATAGATTTCAGGAGTATTAATATCAAAAAAAACCAACCACTTAAAGTTTTGGTTAGTTTGGTTTTTTACCGATGCAAAACAATAATTCTCGAATAAATCAAAACGCTCCTCTAACCATTCATCAGTTAGCACTTCTTCATTATTTTTTGTAGTAGTCCAGTCTTTCGCTCTTAAATTGAAACGAGTAACAATATAGTGCTGAAACATTATTCTAAATTATAAATGACTATTTTAAACTTAAAACATCACCTCATTTTATTGAGCTAAACATTTTAATTTTATTCATAACCCTCCTAAAGAAATAATTCATTTCTTATTGGAAGAGCTTACTTTAAACTTTGGTTAATACTACAAAAAAACTCTAAGATTTCTTGATGTTATTTAGTTGAAAATATCAATTTCAAAACTTTAGAACAAGAACCTTAATTTTATATTCGCTTATTTAATTCCGACAAAATTTTTAAACCTTTGCTTCAGTTCCCTATTCTTAGCCCTTTTTACAAAAAAAGAATGGGCAAAAAACCACATTTTTTTAAAGACCTTGGTTTCCGACTTTTCTATGAGTTCTGCATATTCATCGGCCATAATTTCAATCTTTTCATTATCGGGAGTAAGCCTGGCAAAATTTTTCATCCGCCCGGTAAAATTAAGCGGTTTAAAGTTCATTCTATTTAAATCTACCAGGTAAAACTTATAATCGCCGTTATTTAGCTGAATTAAAGTGTTACCGGGGCTATGGTCCAAAAACTCAATATTATTTTCATGAAGTTTAAAGGTGAAACGGGTAAAAGCACGTAAAATATCTTCGTGGCCGGGTATTGTCAAATCTAAATCCCTAAAAGTAAGATCATAATCTAAATGCTCGCTGATATAAAAACTTTTAGTAAGAGCTCCCTTAACAACTTCTTCAGCAAAAGCAATAGGCTTAGGGGTTCCAATTCCTTTTTTAATGAGTTTTTCTGCATATTTAAACGAGCGCTCAGCTTTAGATTCCCTAAAAAGTACATACACATACCTGTTAATGAAGTTAGGCTGTTTAAAAGACTTTATATTGAATTTCTCCCCCTCTTTTTCAATTATTTTAATATGGTTTCTGCGATGTTTTTTTCCTGCAAAAAACGACTGCCCAATAGCATTAAAATTCAACAGAATTTCTTCGATGTTCTTCTTGGATAATTTATGATATTTTGAAATGAAAATCTTCATCAACAAATAAAGTTAAAGCTTTTAATAATAACACCATCTCCGAATTAGACCGAAAGATTAGCTAAATATCGCAGTGTAAATTAGTATTTTTACCACCGCATTAAGGCTTGACTAATCAAAAAATTAAGTTTTTAATAATCGACAAATATAAACATTGCAGCAACGAATAAAGAGAAAGACCTAATGAAAATCCTTCATTTATCGGCAGTAAAAAATTGGGGGGGCGGTGAAAACCAAATCGAATTGCTGTGTGAAGCCTTTAAAAATGAGGCTCCCGAAGTGGAAAATCTAATTCTATGCGTAAAAAATGGATTGTTTCATAAAAGACTCAAAAAGAATCAATTAAAGTTCAAAACTTCACCACTTCGCTTTAATTTCGATGTTCGTTACAGTTTAAAGATTATACAAATTTGCAAGACCAGGCGAATAGACCTTATTCATATTCACGATCCAAAAGCACTTGCCCTGGTCGTTTTGGCCGATAAATTCTATAATTTACCGCCAATGGTTTTTAGCAAAAAGACCTCTTTTCCCATCAAAAACAGAAAGCAAACACTTTACAAATACAACTATCCAAAAATTAAACGCATTCTGTGCGTTTCGCATAAAACCAAAGAGATCACTGCAGAAAGCATTAAAGATAAAAATCGTTTAAGAACCATTTATCACGGTATTTCTGTTGAAAAACAAAAACAGCTTAGCCCTGATGGTAATCTTCGAAACAAACTTGGCTTAACCGAAGATTATATTCTGGTAGGAAATATTGGCAATCATATTCCTGCTAAGGACCTTTCTACTTTCATTGAAACTGCCAAACAAATAATAAACCGGCAAAACGGTCAAAAATTTCACTTTGTACAAATTGGATATTTTACTTCTGAAACTGCCGCATTACTCGAACAGGTAAAAGTTAATAATTTAGAAGCCTCTATCAGTTTTTTGGGCTTTAAAGAAAATGCCGCAAACCTAATATCACAATTAGATATGTTACTGCTCACCTCTAATTCTGAAGGTGTCCCTAATGTAATTTATGAAGCTTTCTACCATAAAACTCCAGTTATAGCCACAAATGTTGGAGGAATTCCCGAAATTGTGAGCCATATGGAAAACGGACTTTTAGCTGATGCGACAGATCCTAAAAAATTAAGCGAACACATCCTATTTTTGGCAAAAGAAACCAATATAAGCCTTAGGTTTACCCAAAACGCCCATCGAAAAGTGGTAGAAAATTTCACCACAAAACAAATGGCGCAAAAAACACTACACGAATACAAAAACATTTTATATGGAAGATCTTAAAACAGAAATACAAAACGCCCTTACTATCTTAAAACGCGGCGGGCTTATACTTTATCCTACCGATACAGTTTGGGGAATTGGCTGTGACGCCACCAATCCTGAAGCGGTAGAAAAAGTGTATAAACTAAAAAAACGCCACGAAAGTCAGGCCTTAATTTGTTTGGTTTCAGATTATAAAATGCTCAACCAATTTGTGGAAGATGTACCGGAAGTAGCTTACGACATTTTAAAATTTGCCCGAAAACCTACCACCGTTATTTACGATAATCCAATTCGTGTGGCCGAAAACCTAATAGGCGCTCATAATTCCCTGGCTATTAGGGTTTCCAAAGATAAATTCAGCAATGATTTAGCAAAAAGATTTAGGAAACCTATCGTTTCTACCTCGGCAAACATTAGTGGTGAAAAAACACCGGAAAGTTTCGCCAAAATTAGTCCTGAAATTTTAGAAGGTGTGGACTATATAGTAAATTTGCAAAAAAATAAGAAATCGGCTAAACCCTCTACTATCATTAAATTAAGTAACGATGGTAAGGTTAAAGTGATTAGAAAATAGATTATTTCGCCACGAATACTCGAATTATGTCCGATATTATATATAAAGATGAAAGTTATGCCATTGTTGGCGCACTATTCAATGTATATAATAATTTAGGAAGTGGCTTTTCTGAAATAGTTTATAAAGATGCATTAGAACTTGAGTTTAATCCGCTGAATATTCCCTTTGAAAGAGAAAAAGAATACTCAGTCACCTATAAAGGAGTTGTTCTGAGACACAAATTCTATGCTGATTTTATCGCTTTTGATAAAATAATTTTAGAAATAAAGTCTATAGAGAATATTTACGATAAGCATATTGCTCAATGTATTAATTATTTAGAGGTTTTTAAAAACAGATTAGCCATATTAGCCAACTTCCACAAAGATTTATTAGATCACAAAAAAATTGTACTATAAATATTTGTGTATTCGTGGCTAGAAAAGATATAATTTTCCAGTATCATTTAATTACATATTGATAACAGGAAATTTCAAAAGAAATTAAAATAGTGAAGAATTATAAAAGCGCGTTATCCCATAATATTTTTAGGGTCATCACCCAGGCTTCAGAAGAAATAAATCTTGAAAGCTACGTTATTGGAGGTTTTGTGCGCGATCATATTTTGCAACGAGGCACCCCTAAAGATATAGACATTGTTGCAGTTGGCAGCGGTATTCAACTCGCTAAAAAGGTAGCCCAAATACTACCGCATAAACCCAAAGTACAGGTTTTCAAAAATTATGGAACCGCAATGTTACGGGCTTATGATATGGAAATAGAGTTTGTGGGCGCTCGTAAAGAAAGTTATCAAAAAGAGAGTAGAAAGCCCCTTGTGGAAGATGGAAGTTTGGAAGACGACCAAAACCGGCGTGATTTTACTATAAATGCACTCGCATTGGGATTAAATGAGGATAACTTCGGAAATCTTTTAGACCCTTTTAATGGCATTGAAGATCTTCAGTCCAAAATCATTAAAACTCCACTGGACCCCGATATAACTTATTCTGACGATCCCTTGCGTATGCTGCGGGCCATTAGATTTGCCACACAACTAAATTTTAAAATTGAAAAAGAGTCCTTAGATGCTATTACCAGAAACAGGAAACGCATACGCATTATCTCCAAAGAAAGAATTACAGAAGAGCTGCATAAAATAATGCTCGCCAATAAGCCATCAAAAGGATTTTCTTTGCTGCACAAAACAGGCTTGCTAGATATTATTTTACCCGAACTTACGGCCCTGGAAGGAATTGATGAAATTGAAGGCCAACGACACAAAGACAATTTTTGGCACACTTTAGAAGTGGTAGACAATATTGCCAAAAACACCGATGATCTCTGGCTACGCTGGGCAGCCTTATTGCACGATATTGGGAAAGCCCCTACCAAAAAATTTCATAAGAAAATTGGGTGGACCTTTCACGGTCATGAGTTTGTGGGCGCGAAAATGGTATTTAAACTCTTTAAACGACTTCGCCTGCCGCTTAATGAGAAGATGAAATATGTACAGAAATTGGTATTAATGAGTTCACGCCCCATAGCTATTGTAGACAATGACGTAACCGACTCGGCCGTGCGCCGACTTATCTTTGATGCTGGTGAAGATATTGAAGACCTAATGACACTCTGTGAGGCCGATATCACCACTAAAAACCCTAATCGTTTTAAAAAGTATCATAACAATTTTAAAGTGGTTCGCAGTAAAATGAAAGAGGTGGAAGAGCGTGACCAGGTGCGTAATTTCCAACCCCCGGTTACCGGCGAAGAAATTATGGAGACTTTTAATATTAAGCCCTCGCGAGAAATTGGTATTATAAAAGATGCCATTAAAGAAGCAATTCTGGAAGGAGAAATTCCAAATGAACATGAAGCCGCAAGGAATTTAATGCTAAAAAAAGGAAAAGAACTTGGGTTAACAGTGGCCAGTAAGCAGTCTCAGTAGGCAGTCTCAGTAGGCAGTGGGCTTAAGAGGTAAAATTTTAAAAGCATTGTTTTATTTTTAAAGCTAGCCTCGAAATATTGAAATATCTATTATCGAGTTAAAAAGTAAACTACCTCTGAGCATGCCCACGAGGCATTCTTTGGAAACAAATTTTTAATTTCGAGCCAAGCCTTGGGGTATTACACCCTTTGGCGGTGCCAATAAAGTTTAAAAAAATGTATAGAAAATCGGTTAAAATTTCCCTCATACTCGTATACCTGGTTATAGTTGCCGGTGCAGTTGTTAGAATGACAGGCTCTGGAATGGGCTGCCCAGATTGGCCAAAATGTTTCGGCTATTACATTCCCCCAACAGAAGTCTCAGAATTGGAATTTCAGGCTAATAGGGAGTATGAAAGAGGCCAGGTAATTATTGTTGACGAAACTTTAAAAGTAGCTGCAGAGGACTTCACATCAAAAGAAGTTTATAACGAAGAAAATTGGAGCACCTATACCAAACACGATTATGCCATTTTTAACCCCGTACATACCTGGGTAGAATATATCAACAGGTTGGCAGGTGCTTTGGCTGGTTTTGCCGTGCTTATTATGGCTATACTTTCTTTCAGAAAATGGAAAAGCAACAAAAAAATCACTTTGCTCTCCTGGCTTAGTGTATTTCTTATGGGGTTCCAGGCATGGCTGGGTGCCACCGTTGTTTATTCGGTTCTATCTCCGGTTAGAATCACCATACACATGGTTATGGCCCTGGTAATTGTAGCGGTTTTACTTTATTTACTCTATATTTCAGGAGAAAAACAACGATCTAAAAGACCTAATAAAACCTTTAAAAACTTAATGGTTTTGGCTCTTGCACTTACCTTAATTCAAGTGGTTTTAGGAACTCAAGTAAGGCAAATTGTAGATGAACAAATAAAAGCATTTGGTTATGATGCCAGGGAAATGTGGCTGGCAAATCCTGATATAACATTTTACATTCACCGAAGTTTCTCCATTCTTGTAATACTGGTAAACCTTGTACTTTGGTGGAAAAACCGTAAACTTCAACTTAATTTTGGAAAAATAAACTGGGTACTATGGCTAATAGCCCTCGAAATTATAACGGGAATTGCCATGTATAATTTCGATTTTCCTTTTACAACCCAATCGCTACATTTAGTAATCGCCTCGGCTTTGTTTGGATTCCAATTTTATTTATTATTGGAAAGCTTTACCGCCGGCAGAAAGTTGAAAACTTCGTAACTTTGCCCCCTAAAATTTGAAATTATGGTTTACCGATTTAGAGTAATTCTTGATGCAGAGGAAGATGTATTTAGAGATATAGAAATACTAAAAGACAACACCCTGGAAGATCTTCATAACACCATTCTACAGTCGTTTGGTTTTGATGGTACCGAGATGGCCTCATTCTACTTAAGTGACGAAAAATGGGAACAAGGCGAAGAATTTTCGCAGTTTGATATGGGTGGTGAAGTTAGATTGATGAACGAAACCAGTCTGGAATCTATTTTAGATGAAGATAATAGAAACATAATCTATGTGTACGACTTTCTAAAAATGTGGACCTTTTTAATAGAGTTAGCACAGATTGGCGAAATTGAAGATGGAAGAGATTACCCCAACCTTATGTTTGTACACGGGCAAATTCCAGACAATGCACCAGATAAAGATTTTGTAGGCGAGGATGATGGCGATGGCGGTTCTGGTGATATTTTTGACCAGGGTTTTAATACCAACGATTACGACGACCTTTCGTTTGATGAAAACTGGAACTGATTTCGGAGGAATCATTCCTAACTCGCTTCGGCGTCTTAAATAAGTGTAACTTGACTGTTTACTGTACCGGTCTCCAAGCGTCGTGGGTATTCAGATTTCAAACTTCATAGTAGTTAAAGGTCTTATTACCACGAGGCATTCGATGGAAACAAATTTTTAATTTCGAGGCATGTCTCCGGGTATTACACCCTTTGGCAGTGCCAATAAACAACAAATAAAATTTCCGCTTTGGTTTATCTCGTATATTCGAAACGGAATTGAAAAAATTATATACCGAATGATTAATCTTTTTAATGCGCAAATTGAATCGCTGTCTATTCATAGAGTTGGCAATAAAAGCCGAAATGAAAATATTTTTCTTTCGTCTGCTCCTTATCAATTAAATGATGAAATCACTCCACTAATTAAGGAGTATTTCCTAAAACCTTTTAGAGAAAAGGAAGAAAATTATTTCCAATTTTCTCACGATACAGATCTTGAGTTCAACGAACTTTATAATTTAGCCAATGCTGTATTTGATAATCCAGACAACATACACGAAGCTTCTAAGAAAATTACAACACTATTATTTGAGCAATCTGCCCATCCGCATATTAAAAGTGGAGAAGTTTATGTAGTCTATTTTGAGAACCTACAAATTGATAATGAGAAAGTTTCAGGAATTGGCATTTTTAAATCTGAGTTAAAACATGATTTTCTTCAGTTTGAAGAAAATGGCAGTATCCTGGAGATGATTGTTAAACAGGGAATCAACTTAAATAAGTTAGATAAAGGTGCGCTAATTTTCAATAAAAACCGTGCTGAAGGTTATAAAATCCTTTCGGTAGACTCTAATAAATATGACACCAAATACTGGCTGGAAAACTTTTTAGGAGTAGATGTAATGCGCGATGAAAATTACAACACCAAAAGTTACTTAAACTTCTGTAAGAACTTTGCCAAAGACGTGGTTTTACCTGCTGAAGACAAAAAAGAAGAAGTCATGTTCATGAACCGAAGTATGGATTACTTCGCTAAAAATGACGATTTTGAAGAAAGTAACTTCTTAAATTCAGTTATAGATAATCCAGATTTAGTGCCTGAATTTCAACATTACAAAACCGAAAAGGCTCCTAAATATAAGATTGAAGATCTTACCAATTTCCCTATAGCCAACAAAGCGGTAACAGATGCCCGCAAGAAAATTAAAAGTGTTATAAACCTTGATACAAACATCCAGATTAAAATGGATTTTGTAAATGCCGAGTCGGCCGATAAATTTGTTGAAAAAGGCTGGGACGAAGAAAAACAGATGTATTATTACCTGGTTTATTTTAATAAAGAAGAAAAAAACTAAAACATCTTTTTAAAAAAGAATTGTAGCCACGAATCCACAAAAATTAATAGTGGATTCGTGGCTTTTTTTTCAACTGTTTTTACGTTAAAAATGTTGTATAAAAAGTATAGCTTTCATCAAGCTGAACTTGTTTCAGCTTCTAACCTGTTCTGATTATCGACATTTTAGATCCCCGATAAAAAATCGGGGCAGGCTCTGAAATAAATTCAGGATGACGATTTTAAGAAAAGTTTTCACATATCCTATTTTTCTTTCATGAACTTTCCAGCAAACGTTTCATATTTACGTCTTCGTAATTACGACGTACAAAATCTAATGCTGTTCTAAGAATTTGCCCCATGGTACTGGCACGTTTAAACTTCATATCGTTAGTATATTTATACAGGTCTTTTCTTAAGCTTTTTACGTTGGCCTGGGTAGAAACATGATCGTTTATCATACAACGCAACAACTCTTTATAGCGCGGACGGGTGTTTATTATTCTTTTGGCAAGCAGGGAACGTTCTTCTTTCCGGTATTGTTCAATTGAAGATTCCTGAAGTTTTTCCTGTACCAACTGCACCATTTTCAGGTTTTCTTTAAAGAATTGTGGCCTATACACTTTTAGGTTTCCTTCAAAACACTGCTGATCGAAATCTATGGCCCTTATTTGATATTCTACATGATCAAAATCGTGTGTAGGAATTACCACATAATTATACGAACGCATATCTCCCAGCAACCTTACCGTACATCGCTCATTGAATTTTACAAATTGTTTGGCGATTTGGGTTTGTGCCCTGTTATCGCACAAAGGCAAATGATCTTCTATAAAAACATCTCCGGGAATACCCGCAATATGTTCTTCTATTAACGTGTCTTTATAGACTAAAAAATTTATTCGGTGTGGGGATAGCAAATGCTCAAACTCCAGCCCATAGATTCGGGAGGCATCAGCTTTTTTTACATAGAAATAAGTAAAACTATCATTTAGAATGTTTCTCACCTTAATGCGAAAGGGTTTCGAGTTGCCAAAAGTGCAATAATCTATAGCATCTACGGTTAAAAATTCCAGCGAATCATCACTACCATCAGAATGCATAATGGTATACACCTGCTTTAGGCTATTATCTATTTCTTCCCGCTCAAAATCGGGATAATAACAGCGTACCCAAAAAGTATCTTCATCATGCTGATCGTACACTACAACCGAGCCGGAAAAACGCAGCAAGTCATCATAAAAAACAGGAATTTTAGTATTTCGGTTATATTTGGCCAGATATCGATTTAATCGTTCATTTACAGCAAATGATGGTTTTTTCTTAGACATCAGCTTTTCTTCCATATTATATCAGCTTTTTATCAAAAATAAGCTTTCTAAAGAGAAATCTGTAACAATTGCCTAACTTCGTCGTCATACTTTAAACTTTTCTTCAATTTTGGAAACAATTTTAAGTCTCAAAAAGCTTACTAAAAAATATGGCGCATTAACCGCGGTAGACAACCTGTCTTTTACCATAAAAAAAGGTAACGTATACGGAATTTTAGGCCCTAACGGAAGTGGAAAATCTACTACACTCGGTATGGTGCTGAATGTGGTAAATAAAACCTCTGGGGAATTTGCCTGGTTTGGCGGCAATATGAAAACCCACGAAGCTTTAAAAAAAGTAGGTGCCATTATTGAGCATCCTAATTTCTATCCTTATATGACAGCCACACAAAACCTGGCTTTGGTATGTAAAATTAAGGATGTCCCCAAAGATAAAATTGAAGAAAAATTGGAGATTGTAAACTTGCTGGATAGGAAAGACAGTAAATTTAGAACATTTTCTCTGGGTATGAAGCAGCGTCTCGCTATAGCTTCTGCCCTACTCAACGACCCTGAAATCCTTATTTTAGATGAGCCTACCAATGGGCTCGATCCGCAAGGAATTCACCAAATTAGGGAAATTATTAGAAAAATTGCCGCAGGAGGTACTACCATCTTACTTGCTTCCCACTTACTGGATGAAGTAGAGAAGGTTTGCTCCCACGTGGTGATTATAAGAAATGGAAAAAAACTTTATAGCGGCCCGGTAGATGCTATAAACGCCAGCCATGGATTCTTTGAATTGCAAGCTAAAAATATGCAGTTATTACAGGAATTACTTATAGCACACCCGGGAATAGAAAATGTATCGGAAAAAGAAAATGTGGTTACCGCCATTCTAAAAGAACCTATGGATGCCGAAACTATAAATGCATATTTATTTGAAAAAGGACTTGCATTATCCTACCTGGTAAAACGCAAAGAAAGCCTGGAAGAACAATTCCTGGAATTAACCAATCAAACCCCCTCTATATAATGTTACGACTTTTAGAGATAGAATACCATAAATTACGCTATAGCCGATCGGCAAAAATACTGGTTTTAACCTATTTTATTTTAATAACATTTATTGCGCTAATAGCATCAATAGAATTCAATTTAGGGGCTATTAATTTTCGGGTTGCAGACCAGGGAATTTTTAATTTTCCCTATATCTGGCATTTTAACTCCTACGTAGCCGCCTTACTCAAGCTGTTTCTGGCAATTGTTATTGTCTCCATGATGTCTAATGAATATACCAATAGGACCCTAAAACAAAATTTAATAGACGGACTTAGTAAAAAAGAATTTATCGCCTCTAAGTTTCTAACCGTGATGGTATTTTCTTTGGTTTCTACTATCTTTCTATTTATTGTGTCACTTATTTTAGGACTGTCATTTTCAGACTTTACCGAGGTTTCCATCATCTTTTCTGATATGGAATATATAATCGCCTATTTTGTAAAACTTACCGGTTTTTTTGCTTTTTGTATGTTTTTGGGAATTCTCATAAAACGTTCGGCATTTGCATTGGGCTTTCTCTTTATCTGGTGGATTTTGGAAAGCATTGTTTACGGAGTTTTAAAATGGAAAGTCTTTAGAGCCTCTGAAGTTGCCGATACTATTGCAAGGTTTTTCCCGCTAGAATCTATGAGCAATTTAATTAAAGAACCTTTTTCAAGACTATCGGCCGTACAAACCGCAGCATCACAAATAGGCTCTGAAATTGATAAGGATTACGGTATTCACTGGGATCAACTGCTTATTGTGCTACTATGGACGGCTATTTTTGTGTTTTCATCTTATAAACTACTTAAAAAGAGAGACTTGTAAACCATAAAAAACACATCATACTCCTGATTTTAAATCTTTTACCTCAAAAACCTGACAAATTGCATATGAGTTTGAATAGGCAGGATTATTGATTAGTTTAGTACTTCCTTGCTATGAACTCACGAGGTATTAATTAGAAAAAAAATGAATTTCGGGACATGCTTCCATGCATTTCAATCCTGAATATCGGGTAATAAAAATGAAATTTAAGTTAGAATCGGATTACAAGCCTACCGGAGACCAGCCTAAAGCTATTGAGCAACTGGTAAGTGGAATAGATAATAACGACCAGTACCAAACTTTATTGGGGGTAACAGGCTCGGGAAAAACTTTTTCTGTTGCCAATGTTATTCAGGAGGTACAAAAGCCTACCCTGGTCCTGGCCCATAACAAAACCCTTGCCGCACAACTCTACTCAGAATTCAAACAGTTTTTTCCGAATAATGCGGTAGAGTATTTTGTAAGCTATTATGATTATTATCAACCTGAAGCTTTTATTCCTACTTCTGGAACATATATTGAAAAGGACCTCTCCATTAATGAGGAGATTGAAAAATTAAGACTTAGTACTACTTCTTCCCTCTTAAGTGGAAGACGTGATGTAATTGTGGTGGCATCTGTTTCTTGTTTATACGGTATTGGTAATCCGGTAGAATTTAGAAAGAATGTAGTTACTATTGAACAGGATATGGAAATTTCCAGAACCAAATTCCTACACCAATTGGTTCAGGGACTTTATTCCCGTACTGAAGCAGAATTCACCCACGGAAACTTTAGAATAAAAGGAGATACCGTAGATGTTTTTCCAAGCTACGCCGATAATGCTTTTAGAATTCATTTTTTTGGAGATGAAATTGAAGAAATTGAAGCTTTTGATTCCGGAACAAATGATATTATTGAAAAATATGAACGCCTGAATATTTATCCCGCCAATATGTTTGTTACCTCACCTGATGTAATGCAAAATGCTATTCATCATATTCAGGACGATCTTGTAAAGCAGGTAGACTATTTTAGGGATATTGGTAAACATTTGGAAGCAAAACGCCTGGACGAAAGAACCAATTTTGACCTTGAAATGATTCGAGAATTGGGCTATTGCTCGGGAATTGAAAACTATTCTCGCTATTTGGATGGAAGACAACCCGGTACAAGGCCTTTCTGCCTGCTGGATTATTTTCCAGATGATTATTTAATGGTGGTTGACGAAAGTCACGTAACCATTCCGCAGGTACATGCTATGTACGGCGGTGATAGGTCCCGAAAAGAAACCCTCGTAGAATACGGATTTAGGCTTCCTGCCGCAATGGACAACAGGCCGCTTAAATTTGAAGAGTTTGAGGCCTTGCAAAACCAGGTGATTTATGTAAGTGCCACCCCGGCAGATTACGAATTACAAAAAACCGAAGGGATTTATGTGGAGCAGGTTATTAGACCAACCGGACTTCTGGACCCGGTTGTGGAGGTGAGACCGAGCTTAAATCAGATAGACGATCTTATTGAAGAAATTCAAACACGAATTGAAAAAGATCAAAGAACGCTTGTCACCACATTAACCAAAAGAATGGCCGAAGAATTGGCAAAATACCTTACGCGTATTAATATTAGATGTCGTTATATCCATTCAGATGTAGACACTTTGGAACGTGTAGAGATAATGCAGGATCTACGCCGTGGATTGTTTGATGTGCTTATTGGGGTAAACCTTTTAAGAGAAGGACTCGACCTCCCTGAAGTTTCGCTGGTAGCTGTTATTGATGCCGACAAAGAGGGTTTTCTAAGAAGTAACCGCTCGCTTACTCAAACCATTGGCCGTGCGGCTCGTCACGTAGAAGGTAAAGCCATTTTATATGCCGATAAGATTACCGATAGTATGCAAAAAACTATTGACCAGACTGAATATAGAAGAACCAAACAAATAAATTATAACAAAGAGAATAATATTAACCCTACCCCACTGGTTAAAAAACTTGAAAGTAGCACCTTGATCAAGGAGAAATTAGATGTATATGATGCCGAAAAACCACTCACTACAAAGGCTGCCGAAGAAGAAGTTGCCTATATGAGCAAACCCGAACTGGAAAAAAGAATTCGGGAGAAAAGGAAAGCGATGGAAAAAGCAGCAAAAGAACTTGACTTTATGGCTGCGGCGAAACATCGTGATGAAATAAAAATGCTACAAAATAAAGTAAAAGAAGCATAAGGCTAAGGCCGGGGAAATCCCTTATTATTGAAAGAACTATAGAAGAAAAGTTTTCAAAAACTATATTTAGAATTCCAAAACACTCCTGACTAAAGAAATAGGATTCCGTAACAGGTATTTTTTAGTAGGATGAAAAACTTTATACTTTATTGCTTTCTGCTTATCTCAATAGCCGCATATTCCCAGGTGGGCATTGGCACGACCAGTCCCGAAGCACAATTAGATATTATTGCTTCCGATATAAATAATCCCGCAAAAATAGATGGCATCCTTATTCCCAGGGTAAAAAAATTCCCGGCACAAAATCCCGGAAGTGAACAACACGGCATGCTTATCTTTTTAAGTGCCGATTTTAACACTTCGCCTACCGGTTTTTATTACTGGCACCACCCGGAATCGCAATGGAAGTCTATAGTTTCAGATGCAAAAATGGCTAATTTTTATGAACCTGGTACCGTAGAAAGTCCCGGAAATATAAATGATGACTTATTCAGAAATGGAAACATAGGTATTGGTACCGAAACAATTGAGAGCAAACTTCAAATTGCCATAAATCCGGGGGATTCAAAAGATATTAAAAAAGGCCTGGAAATAAATAATAATAATCCCGGCAAAACAAAAAACACCTATGGGATAGAAGTACTTAATAGAAGTAAAACAGATGCTATAAAATACGGTATAAAAAATCACGTTACGGGAGATGGTGATGGGGTTAGATATGGCATTTATAACACTACTTCACAGGGGGCTAGCGGTTCGGGAATTTATGGAATTTATAATTCGGTAGGTCGTACAGAAGGTGCTAACAGTTCTAATTATGGGATTTTCACAGAAATTGGCGAATCTTCCGGCAGGGGCAATATCTATGGAATTTATGCCCGTGCCCTGGGAAACTCAAGTTCAAGGGTGTTTGCGGGTTATTTTGAAGGTCCGGTGGGAATAGGTAGAACTAAAGCCCTGGAATATATTTTACCGGAATTACGGGGAGAAGAAAATCAGATTTTAGTTTCAGATAATTCGGGGAATGTAGATTGGCAATACAATCATACCCGAAATTATGTGAGTACGGGAACTCATAGTGGAAATTATAACATTGGTGATGAAGTTTACTACCTGAGAATTACTAATAGCCCGTCTTCTATTACCATTCCGGATGCTTCCGGTTGTAGAGGTCGCGAATTGGTTTTAATAGCTATGGGCAGCAGCAATACCTCTCTAAATTTTTTAAACGGAGATACCCTGGACGATATTCAAAACAATACCAGTATTACCAGCATCGCAAAAGGGGAAATTTTAAAGATGCTAAGTATAGGTACTCGCTGGATACTAATTAGAAAATAGAAAGAGGCTGTCTGAAAAGTCTATTCCCGTCAAGCTGAACTTATTTCAGCTTCTATCATGTTTTTAATTACCAACACGTTAGATCCCCGATAAAGAATCGGGGCAGGCTCTGAAATAAATTCAAGATGACGGTTTTAAAACCTTTTCAGACAGCTTTTTTCTATATCTATTAAATTTATTGTTTTTTAGTGAACAATAATCGGATCGGCATTACCATCTGGATCTCCATTCACATTTCCATCGGTAGATGCATTTCCTAGAAGTAAAACTCCTGCAGCGTGCGGGGAAGCCATAGAGGTACCACTAATTGAGTTGTAACCACCACCTTTCCATGTAGAATTAACAGCAACTCCCGGGGCAGCATAATCTACCGGAGGATTTCCGTAGTTAGAAAAAGAAGCCCAATTATCATTAGAATCTATTGCAGAAATAGTATAGATATTGGCTCCATTTACTCTTGCCGGTGAACTTGTGTTAGCATCAGAACTTTCATTTCCGGCGGCAAGTGCGAAAATAATTCCTTTTTTAGATGCAGAAAGAACTGCATTATCTAAAGCAGCGGAGGTTGGCCCTCCAAGGCTCATATTTGCTACATCACCTGCACTCCCGTATGCGGCTACGTGATCTACCCCGGCAATTACCCCTGAATAAGAACCGCTACCACGGCTGTCTAATACCTTTACCGGAATCACGGTAGCTCCGGGAGCCACTCCAATAACCCCAATATCATTATTTAAAGCGGCAATGGTTCCTGCTACGTGTGTTCCGTGGCCATTCCCATCATCTGTAGACTTACCATCTCTTCCCGATGTAAATGCATTAAAGCCTCTTGAAGCATCAACATTTAAATCTGGATGATCGGTATCAATCCCTGAGTCGATTACCCAGGCTACATTAGAGCCCGTATAAGAAGCAACTCCATTTACACGAGCTATCCCGTAGGGAGTCACCTGGCTTGAGGAGCCATCGCCGCCATCTCCATCTCCGGGATCACCGTCACAAGGACCACCATTTGGAGTTCCACAAGGTGGTGCAAATTGTACTATTCTATCTTCCTCGATAAAAGCAATCTCTTTTTTCTTACGTAATGATTCTACCTGATCAAGATTTAATTTAAGTGCTACACCATTAATAGTTTTACTATAAACTGCAAGAAGTTCGGCATCGCCAATATTTGCTTCAGATAAAAGCTTTTTGGTAGTATTGGCCACAGCCTCCTGGGCTTTGGTATAACTTTCGGGATATTTTGAAGTAGCATCCCCGGTAACTCCTTTATTAAAAACTACTATGTATTGGCTTTCAATAATATTTGATGAAGTGGGGGCCACCAATTCTTCATCAATTTGCTGATCGTTTTGTTCATCTTGTGAACAGGAAAATAAAAATGTGGCAACTAAGGCAGTTACCGCGAGTGATTTAAATTTGTTTAAAATCATAAATTTAAATATTTGGTTAAAAAAAGTTAATAGATTAATCAAATCTATCACTTTATCGATAAAAACCAAATTTTCACCCGATTAAATTATCAATTCAACAAAACACAGGGCTATATAATTAAAAGATAAACAATAAAAAAAGCAGCATTTGCGATTTCAAATGCTGCTTTATAATTTTTAAACTAACCGGTGTTTAGTCTTCAGCCTTTTCGCCTTCCCACTCCATAAAACCACCTTCCAGGTTATAAGTATTTTTAAATCCCATTTGATCTAGAATAGTGCATGCCTGGGCACTTCGTTTTCCCGAACGACAATAGATATAGTAATTTTTATCTTTATCCAGCTTTTCAATTTCATTTACAAATTCCTGACCTTTATAAATATCAAGGTTCTTTGCGGTTGGAATATACCCGTCTTCTACTTCTTCTTCAGTTCTTACATCTAAAATTACGGCGTTGCCATCTTTTTCCAATTGTGATGCCCATTCTTCCTGACTAAGCTCTTTCATAAATTCCTGGTTTTTCAATTCCCAAAAGGGAACTTGTTAATATCTTCCTTTTTATTTCCCGTAAATATATTGAAAGTTTTAAAAATTAAAGACTTCAATAGGCAAGGATATCCATATTAAAAATTAACATTTTTTTTTGATTAAAATGATAAAAGCATTTTATATTTGTACCTACAAATGTTGTTAGAACAAATGAAACTTGAAGATCAATTAAAAACCAGTAATTTACCACTAGCGAGAAAACTAAGCCTTGGACTATTAGTGACTGCCAATTATATAGATGATAAAGTGGCTGAAGCCCTTAAGCCTTTTGATATTTCCATTCCTCAGTTTAACGTCTTGAGAATTTTACGTGGGCAAAAAGGCAAGCCGGCCAACTTAAGTACTATTCAGGAGCGTATGGTTAGCAAAATGAGCAACACTACCCGATTGGTAGACAAACTAATCTCTAAAGGTTTGGCCGAAAGGGTTATTTGCGAATCTAATAGGCGGAAGGTAGAAATTACTATTACTGAAGAAGGACTTCAACTTTTAGAGAAAACAGATCCGGCAGTAGATGCGGTAGAAGCTAAAATGACCAGGAACTTAACTAATGAAGACATAGAGAACGTGACAAATTGTTTAAACGAAATAAGAAAATAATGGAGAATTATAATGAAAAATTAAATTGGCGATATGCCACCAAAAAATTTAACCCCGAAAAATCCCTAAGTGAAGAGCAGGTAGATTATCTACAAAAAAGTATTCAACTTTCTGCGTCCTCCTACGGGTTACAACCATACGAAGTATTTGTGGTGACAGATAAAGAGACAAAAGAAAAACTTAAAGAAGCTGCCTGGAACCAGTCGCAACTTACCGATGCTTCACACGTTTTTATTTTTGCAGGGCTAAAAAAACTAAACGAAAACTATATTGATTCTTACCTGGAAAATATTAGTAAAATCAGGGAAATGAAAGTTCAGGATTTAAGCGGATTAAAAGATATGCTCACCTCAAATATTGTTGAGAAACCCGAAGAGCAGCAAAAAATATGGGCACAAAAACAAGCATATATTGCCCTGGGAAATTTACTTTCGGCTGCTGCCCACTTAAAGGTTGACACCTGTCCTATGGAAGGTTTTGACGCCAAAAAAATTGATCAAGTGTTAGGAATTTCGGGAACTAACTTAACTACCGCTGTAATAGCCACTGCCGGTTATAGAAGCTATGAAGACCAAATGCAACACGCCAAAAAAGTGAGAAAACAAGAAAATGAATTATTCCATTTAATATAAATCAAATCTAAAATTAATTAAAATCAAAAATTATTATGAAAAAGAATCTATTTAAAGGCGCTTTCGCAGCCACCGTTATCGTATCGATGCTATCTTTTACCGGCGTAAATGCACAGGAAAAGAAAATTGAAATAAAAGATAGTAAAATTGAGTGGGAAGGAGAAAAAGTAACCGGTTCTCACGAGGGTACTATTCAATTAAAAAATGGGTATTTCACTATGGAAAATGGTGAGCTTAAAGGTGGAGAATTTGTTATGGATATGACCACAATTAATGTAACCGACCTTGAAGGCGAAAACAAAGGAAAGTTAGAAGGCCATTTAAAATCTGATGATTTTTTTGGCGTAAGTACTTATCCTAGTTCAAAATTGGTAATCACCAGTGTTGCAAAGAAAAGCAACGATACTTATGGTGTAGTTGCCGACCTTACAATTAAAGAAAAAACAAATACAATTACATTCGATTTAGAGATGGACAAAAATTCGGCCTCTACCGAATTAACCATAGACAGGTCTAAATACGATGTTCGTTACGGTTCGGGAAGTTTCTTTGATAATCTGGGTGATAAAACCATCTATGACAACTTTGAACTGGACGTAGACCTAAAATTCTAAACAGGATCGGGAAGAAAATTGCTATAAAAAAGAAAAATAAATTATGGAAAAGTCAATAAATACGCAGGCCAGTAATATTGCCTGGACGGGAAAGAAAGTTTTGGGTTCGCACTCTGGAACCATAGACCTAAAAGATGGGAAACTCCGTTTTGAGAACGATGAGATTGTAGGTGGTGAATTTGTAATGGATATGTCTAGCATTACAGTTACAGATCTAAAAGGAAAAGATAAAGAAGGATTGGAAGGCCATTTAAATTCAGATGATTTTTTTGGAGTGGAAAATCATCCAACTTCCAGCCTGGTAATTACAAGTGTAGCCAAAAAAGATAATGGCACCTATGGCGTAGTTGGAGATCTTACTATTAAAGACACTACCCATCCCATAACATTCGATTTAGATTACAACGATAATACCGCAACTACAAAATTAACAATAGATCGTTCTAAATATAACGTGAAATACAATTCTGGTAGTTTCTTCAGCGGATTGGGAGACCAAACTATCTACGACAATTTCGATTTAAATATTGAATTGAAATTCTAATTACTTAAAATGTAGAAATAGGGCCGAAAAAGTTAAATTTACTTTTTCGGCTTTTCTTTTTTTAAATTTCGTTTGGTTATTAAAATAGGCTTTCTATCTTTGAAGCAATGAAAAACAGAATAGCAAATACTTGGTGGTGGAACAATTTACGTCAAAACGTCGTGAAGTAACATTGCTATAGTATAAAATCATACAAAAGGCTTGTCTCACGACAAGCCTTTTTTTTATATAATTTTTAGTCATTTCCGAGAAGTCGGAAATCCCTAAAAAGATCAAAATGACAAATTATTACCAATATCACGTTTACATCATTACAAATCGTAAAAATGGAACACTATATATTGGAATTACAGGAAACTTGAAACAAAGATTATATCAACATAGAAATCGAAACCTAAAAAGTTTTAGCAGCAGGTACCTACTTGATAAACTAGTATATTATGAAAAATTCGAATATTCGTCGTTGGCGATTAAAAGGGAAAAACAACTTAAAAAATGGAATCGACTCTGGAAAATAAACCTGATAAACGATTTCAACCCCGATTGGGAAGATTTGACTATAAGATTTAAATAACTCAAACAAAAATATACTAAATAGACTCCCGCCTTTGCCGGAGTGATAAAAAAACAATATATGTTTAAATTGACCACAAGCCATAAAAAACTCCTTGCCGATACCATTACGCCGGTGAGTATTTATTTAAAAGTACGGGATAAATATCCCAATAGCCTTCTTCTGGAAAGTAGCGATTATCACGCCAACGATAATAGTTTTTCGTATATATGCTGTAACCCTATCGCTTCTATTAAAATTCAAAATGAAGTAATTACCGAAGTTTTTCCTGACGGAAGTAAAAAGACTACAGAAATCACTCCTGAAGTAAACGTTCCCCGGCAAATCCAGGAATTCTCAAAACAGTTTAATACCGAAGATTCAGATTTTAAATTTATAAACAATGGGCTTTTTGGCTATATCGCTTACGATGGGGTTCGCTATTTTGAAGATCTTGAAATCAAAAAGCGCAATGGCGACCTTCAACTGCCCGATATTTATTATGCGGTATACCAAAACATTATAGCCATTAATCATTTTAATAACGAAGCCTATATTTTTGATCACCGCTATAATAATGACTCGAAAATTGACGAAATAGCGCAACTTATTAAGGTTAAAAACTTTGCGACTTATAATTTTGAACGTCAGGAAGAAGCAGTTTCTAACCTTACCGATGAAGAGTTTAAAGCAAACGTAAGACTCGGCAAAAAACACTGCTATCGTGGCGATGTTTTTCAAATTGTACTTTCCAGAAGGTTCTCCCAAAAATTTAAAGGAGACGAATTCAATGTTTACAGGGCTTTACGAAGTGTAAACCCTTCCCCCTATCTTTTCTATTTTGACTACGGAAATTTTAAAATCTTTGGAAGTTCTCCTGAAGCACAATTGGTAGTTCAGGATGGCCGGGCAGAAATACACCCTATAGCCGGTACCTTTAAACGTACCGGAAATGATGAAGAAGACGCTGAATTAGCCAAAAAACTAGCCGCAGATGAAAAAGAAAACGCCGAACACGTAATGTTGGTAGATTTGGCCAGAAATGATCTTAGTAGGCACGGAAATAATGTAAAAGTGGAAAAATATCGGGAAATTCAGTTTTTCTCGCACGTAATTCACTTAGTTAGCAAAGTTACCGGTACCAAAGATGTTAAAACCCCTACCATGCAGGTAGTGGCCGATACTTTTCCGGCGGGAACCTTAAGTGGTGCACCCAAACACAGCGCCATGAAGCTTATAGAAAAATATGAAAATGTAAATCGTGATGCCTATGGAGGTGCAATCGGGTTTATGGATTTTAACGGAAATTTCAACCACGCCATTATAATTCGATCTTTTGTTAGTAAAGATCATCAATTGCATTACCAGGCCGGTGCCGGAGTAGTCTCTGAATCTGTTGAAGAAAACGAATTACAGGAGGTTTACAATAAATTGGGCGCATTGACCAAAGCATTGGATATTGCTGAAGATATCTAAAAAAATAAAAACAATACGTCATCCTGGATAAATTTGGGAGCTAGCTCCCAAATTTATTCAGAGATCTAACATATTAGAATCTGAAACGAGTTTAGATTGACGCGATTTTGAGTATTTAAAAACAGAATTTCACACCAGGTAGAATGAAAAAAATATTAGTTATAGACAACTACGATTCTTTTGTGTACAATCTTGTGCATTATTTAGAAGAAATGAATTGTGAGGTCACGGTTATAAGAAACGACCAGCTGGAGCTGGAAGAAGTAGAAAAATATGATAAGGTTTTACTTTCACCGGGCCCGGGAATTCCCAGTGAAGCCGGTTTATTAAAACCCATTATAGAAAAATTTGCTTCATCAAAAAGCATTCTTGGCGTATGCCTTGGCCAACAGGCTATAGGGGAAGTTTTTGGAGGAGAGTTAGGGAATTTAGAATCGGTTTACCACGGTATTGCCACTACTATGAATCTTTGTGTTGACGATGAACCGCTATTTAAAGGTTTGCCAAAAACCATGAAGGTGGGGCGCTATCATTCCTGGGTGGTTTTAAAAGAACTGCCCGATGCTTTGGAAGCTACTTCCTACGACGAAAATGGCCAAATTATGTCGCTGCGTCATCGTGAATTCGATGTTCGTGGGGTTCAGTTTCATCCAGAATCGGTATTGACCCCAGATGGTAAAAGAATGATTGAAAATTGGGTTAAGGCTTAGGTAATTTCCGCGCAGACGGAAATCTCTAAAAGCAAAACAATTGTATTAAAAGACTGCTACATTCGTAGGAGTGACCAAGACTTATTAAACAGGTTCCCATCTTTATGGGAATGACAAAATTAAATATGAAAGAATTATTAAACAGGCTTATTAACCACGAAACCATCTCTAAAGATGAAGCCAAGCAAGCACTTTTTAGCATCTCTAATGGAGAATACAACGAAAGTCAAATAGCCGCATTTTTAACCGTCTATATGATGCGTAGCATTACCATAGAAGAGCTGGAGGGTTTCAGAGATGCGCTTTTAGAACTTTGTATGGCTATAGATTTAAGCGCCTACAATCCTATAGATCTTTGTGGAACCGGGGGTGATGGTAAAAATACATTTAATATTTCCACAACGGCCTCCTTTGTTACAGCCGGTGCCGGAATACATGTAGCAAAACATGGTAACTATGGGGTTTCTTCGGTGAGCGGAAGTTCCAATGTTATGGAAAGCCTGGGGATAAAATTTAGTAATGATGCGGGTTTCCTTGAAAAATGCATTGCAGAAGCAGGTATTTGTGTATTGCACGCTCCCCTATTCCACCCGGCTATGAAAAATGTGGCCCCCATCAGAAAATCTTTAGCGGTAAAAACTTTTTTTAATATGTTGGGGCCTATGGTAAACCCGGCTTTTCCCAAAAATCAATTAGTTGGGGTTTTTAACCTCGAACTTGCCAGAATGTATGGGTACCTATATCAAAACACCGATAAGAATTTTACTATTTTACACGCTTTAGACGGGTATGATGAAATTTCGCTTACCGGAAATACTAAAACCATTTCTAATAATACTGAAGCCATGTTAAACCCCGAAGATTTTGGAGTAGAAGGCCTAAAACAAGAAGAAATTGCCGGGGGTGGTTCTATAGAAAGTTCCGCAGAAATTTTTGTGAATATATTAAAAGGAAAGGGCACCAGGGCACAAGAAAATGTAGTTTGTGCCAACGCCGGGATGGCTATCGCCACCGCACAACAAATTAGTATCAAAGATGCTTTTGAAACTGCACGTGAATCTATAAATTCCGGGAAAGCTTTAAAAGCATTGCAGAAATTGCAGGAATTGAGTGAATAAGAAGTTAGCCTTAAGAAAAATTAAGTCTTATCATCGTCAAGCTGAACTTATTTCAGCTTCTAAGGTGTTTTGATAATTAGATCCTGAAACAAATCAGGATGACGTTTTAAATAAGTGTATGGAAATAAAATTATTTGAAAAAATGAACATTTTAGATAAAATAATAGCCGACAAGCATAAAGAATTAGTATTAAAAAAACTGGTAGTGCCCGTTTCACAATTGGAACAATCGGCGCTTTTCAATAAGGAAACAATTTCTCTAGCCGAAAAATTACGAAGCAGTAATACCGGTATTATTGCCGAACATAAAAGGCGCTCCCCCTCAAAGTCGGTAATTAACCAAAATCTAAATGTGCAGGATGTTGCCACAGGCTATGAGAATGCAGGAATTTCAGGAATGTCGGTATTGACCGATGGCAAATATTTTGGCGGTTCTTTAGACGATTTGCTCTATGCACGCGCATCGGTACAAATGCCACTATTGCGAAAAGAGTTTATAATTGATGAATATCAATTATTAGAAGCAAAAGCACACGGCGCCGATGTTATTTTATTAATTGCCGCAGTACTGGACCGCGAACAGGTAAAATTGCTTTCAGAATTTGCAAAAAGCATTGGTTTAGATGTTTTACTTGAAGTTCACGACGAAGAAGAGTTACAAAAATCTATTATGCCAAATATAGATATGCTGGGGGTAAATAACCGGAATTTAAAGACTTTTGAAGTAAATATAGATACAAGCAAGCAGCTTGCTGCAAAAATTCCCGAAGATTTTGTAAAAGTTTCAGAAAGCGGCATCAGCTCGGTTGACTCGATAAAAGATTTGAAAGAATATGGGTATAAAGGCTTTTTAATAGGTGAAAATTTTATGAAAACAGAAAACCCAGGTAAAGCTGCCGCTGAGTTTGTGAGAAAATTGACCAAAGAATAAAATAGTTGGCTATCTCTAAAGTCTGGTTTTCTCCTTCTAAGGAGGAGTACCCGCAAGGGGAGGTGGTTAAAATCTAATAAAATGAAGAACTTAAAACTGAAAATTTGTGGGATGAAGCATCCCGAAAACATCAGTGAAGTTGCGAAACTTCAACCTGATTACATGGGATTTATTTTTTATAAAAAAACACCCAGGTATTTCGAGGACAGCATCCCCGAAATATCCCGGGAAATAAAAAGAACAGGGGTATTTGTTAATGAAGACATCAATATTATCCTGCAAAAAATAAAGGAGCACGATTTAAATGCCATTCAGCTTCACGGGGAAGAAAGCGATACTTTCTGTGCCGAATTAAAAACCCTGTTAGTTGAAACCGAGGTAGAGATTATAAAGGTTTTTTCGGTAAAAGACGATTTTGATTTTGGCCTTTTAGAAGCTTACGAAACTGTGGTTGATTATTTTCTATTTGACACCAAAGGAAAGAATAAAGGCGGCAACGGAATTACCTTTAATTGGGAGGTTTTAAAAGAATATCCTTCAAAAAATCCCTTTTTTTTAAGTGGTGGTATTGGCCCGGAAGAGGTGGAAGCTATTAATGAACTACAGGCATATTTTAAAGAGAATGGAAAGGAAAATTTGCTGTATGCCATAGATGTAAATAGTAAATTTGAAGAAAAAGCAGGTTTAAAAAATGCCGAAAAACTGAAAGAATTTAGAAAACAGTTTTGAGTTGTCGGTTATCTGTTATCTGTTTTGGTTTATCAGTTTGGATTTGAATTAAAATAACTTAGATCCCCGATAAAGAATCGGCAGGCTCTAAAATAAACCCGTCTGAACAAACGGACAGGTTCAGGATGACGAAAGAAAATATTAAAAACTTTGAAGGGCGCTGCCCTCGTAAGAAAAATTAAAAATTGACAGTCAACCTGAACTTGTTTCAGGTTCCAGGTTCAGGATATTGCAAACATTATAAAAATAAGTGCACTTGCGGCACACAAATAAAAAAAATAAAATGAGCTATCAGGCTAACGAAAAAGGATATTACGGCGATTTTGGAGGAGCTTTTATTCCAGAAATGCTCTATCCAAATGTAGAGGAATTGCGTTCGCAGTACCTGGATATTATGAAAGAAGAATCTTTTCAGAAAGAATTTAAAGATTTGCTTCGGGATTATGTAGGGAGACCAACGCCTTTGTATTATGCAGAGCGCTTCAGTAAAAAATACGGGACAAAAATCTATTTGAAACGCGAAGACCTTTGCCATACAGGTGCCCACAAGGTAAATAATACGGTAGGCCAGATTTTAATGGCAAAACGCCTTGGAAAAAACCGAATAATTGCTGAGACCGGTGCCGGGCAACACGGTGTGGCTACTGCTACTGTTTGTGCACTTATGGGCATTGAATGCGTTGTTTATATGGGCGAAATTGATATTGAACGCCAGGCTCCCAATGTAGCCAGAATGAAAATGCTGGGTGCTAAAATTGTTCCGGCAAAATCGGGAAGCCGAACCCTAAAAGATGCTACCAACGAAGCGATAAGGGACTGGATCAATAACCCTTTAGACACGCATTATATTATTGGTTCTGTGGTTGGCCCCCACCCCTATCCCGATATGGTAGCAAGATTCCAGGCAGTGATTTCTGAAGAAATAAAAGTTCAGCTAAAAGAAAAAGAAAATCGCGAAAACCCAGATTATGTGGTGGCCTGCGTAGGTGGCGGAAGTAACGCTGCCGGAGCCTATTTTCATTACCTGGATAATCCCGATGTTGGGATTATTGCGGTTGAAGCTGCTGGAAAAGGCATACAAAGTGGCGAAAGTGCCGCAACTTCGGCTTTGGGAAAAGAAGGTATTATTCACGGCAGTAAAACGCTATTGATGCAAACCGAAGATGGTCAAATAACCGAACCCTATTCTATTTCTGCCGGACTCGATTATCCCGGTGTGGGCCCTATGCATGCCCATTTATTTAGAAGTGGCCGCGGAGAATTTATTTCGATAACCGATAAGGCAGCGATGGATGCCGGCCGGGAATTGGCCAAACTGGAAGGAATTATTCCGGCTATTGAAACATCTCACGCCCTGGCAATTTTTGAAGATCGTAAATTTAAAGAAGACGATGTTGTAGTGATTAATCTTTCGGGCCGTGGGGATAAAGATTTGAGTACGTATATTGATTATTTTGACTTGTAGAAAGCTCTCTATTCCCAAACGGGGAATTATAATGAAAGTTTTAAAACAAAATATGAGTTACCGTCAACCTGAACTTATTTCAGTTTCTAATTTTTCGATTATTGCAAAATCTTAAATAGTTAGATTCTGAAATAAATTCAGAATGACGTAAAATAAAGATTGCCTTGTGCGCTACCCTTACCATGGGAAAAACATATTAGTGCAGTAGTGGCGAAAAAAGAAAACGAGTTAGATTCTGAAATAAATTCAGAATGACGTAAAAATAAAGATTGCCTTATGCGCTGCCATTACAATAAGAAAGAACATATTAGTGCTTTCGTGGCGAAAAAAGAAAACAAGTTAGATTCTGAAATGAATTCAGAATGACGTAAAATAAAGATTGCCTTGTGCGCTGCCATTACAATGAGAAAGAACATATTAGTGTATTCGTGGCAAGAAAAAAAGAAAACGAGTTAGATTCTGAAATAAATTCAGCATAACGATATATAAGATAATTGAAAATGAATAGAATAAATAAAAAACTTCAGGAAGCACATAAGATGCTTTCCATCTATTTTACCGCCGGTTACCCCGAGCATGAAGACACGGTTTCCATTATTCAGGATTTAGAAAAAAACGGGGTAGATTTTATTGAAATTGGCTTACCGTTTAGCGACCCCCTGGCCGATGGGCCTACTATTCAGGAAAGTTCTACAAAAGCCTTACAAAATGGCATGACTACCAATAAACTTTTTGACCAACTAAAAGGAATTAGGGGTTCAGTGGAAATTCCCCTGGTAATTATGGGCTATTTTAATCCTATTCTGCAATATGGCGTTGAAAAATTTTGTAAAAAATGTGCCGAAACCGGAATAGACGGACTTATAATCCCTGATCTTCCGGTTGATGTTTACAATGAGGAGTATAAACAAATTTTCGAAGAAAACGGACTTCAAAATATATTCCTGATTACCCCACAAACTTCAGAAGAGCGTATAAGATTTATAGATTCGGTTTCCAACGGATTTATTTATATGGTAAGTACCGCAAGTGTTACCGGTTCTACCTCGGGCTTTAGCAGAGAAACCAGGGATTATTTTAAAAGAATCTCGGCAATGAAATTGCAAAACCCACAAATTGTAGGTTTTGGAATTAGTGACGAAGAAAGCTTTAATCAGGCTACCGAGTTTGCCAAAGGTGCCATTATTGGCTCCGCATTTATAAAACACCTCAACGCTCACGGAAAAGCTAATATTGCCGATTTTATTAAAAGTATTCGTCCGGTTTAACCTAATTCTAACAAGGTCTTAGCAGATTTTTAGAGCCTCAATTCGTAAATTAGAGGTGAATCTAAAAATGAAAGATTATGGGAGGACCAATTGAAGATAGCAAGAGAAAAAGGAAAAAAGATCAGACAAATCCAACCAACCCAACCGGAAAAACGGATAAGCAGACCAACGAGGTAGATTTTGACGAAAAAACCATAAAAGACCAACAAAACAAAAAATAAATTTATGGGACGAGGAGACAAAAAAACCAAACGAGGAAAAATTGCCATAGGCACGCATGGAAGGTTACGCCCTAAACGTAAAAAATTTAAGGTAAAACCAACCACAATGGCCGAACAGGAAAAGAAAAAATTACAGTAGTTGTAAGTTGACTACGTCTGGAAACCCTGAATTAAGAGTGTAACTTTTAATTCAGGGTTTTTATTTTTATTTAGCTTTCTTTTATATTATGTTTATTTATTCGTCACTCCGAATTTATTTCGGGTTCAAAATTGAAATCAAGTTTACATTTTTAAAAATGCTAGATGCTGAAACAAGTTTTGCATGACGTTAAAGTCGTAAAATTCAAAACCACTCTCTATACTGCATTACCCTAAAATCTATGGTATTAAAATCCCTATCTTTTTGTTTTAATTGCTTGTAAAGCTCCATACTTCCAATGGCACGATTTGCCGAACCCGAAGGAGCAGTTAGGGATACAGTTTTTATAAGTCGCCCATCCAGCACAAATTGATGTACCCTGGGTACCTCATTAGAAATTAGTTTTAATTTGATATCACTTTCAATCTGCTTTAAATGCCTTCTAAAGAAATATTCCGGACCATTTTTAGAATTTCCACCTGTAAAAAGCAAAGTATCAATTTTGGGGTTTTGTTGTAGAATTTCAGTAATATTTCGAAGTTCCACTTCTTGCATTCCAAGATCTGAAGCATCTATCTTCTCCCTTCTACTGCTTTCCACCATATCGCAAATTCCAATCCCTCTCCTTTTAAGAAAGTCTTTGCGTTGCTTTATAGCCGCTTCTGTAGTTTCAAATTTAAGGCCCAACTCAAAGATAACATCAAGCACAATCCATAAGAGTCCGTCGCGACTTCCGTAACAAAAATTTACGTCGCCTTCTTTTAATTCGCCTTTGGTAAAACGCGGTGGCGGCAAGGTACCTACAATTAGTTTTGTAGCATTTTTTGGTATAAATGGTTTAAAAGGATGAGTGTGATGAAACATTGGGATTCGTGTTTTTTTGTTTTGGAGTTTGTTGTTTGGGGTTTGTTGTTCTCCTGACTTTTTCCTCTTTATTCCTTTCTCTATTCTCTTACCTCTTTCCCTATTAACTATTCACTTTTAACTCCCCTCTAGACGGTAGTTGTTAGACTGTAGTCTTAGGCAGGTATAGGTTTAAAAATTCTCTGACTTCTGCCTCTTTCCCTAATCCCTCATCCCTATTCCCTATTAACCTTTTAACTCCCCCTCTAAACGGTAGTTATTAGACTGTAGTCTTAGGCAGGTATAGGTTTAAAATTCCATGACTTCTGCCTCTTTATTCTTTTAACTATTCTCTTACCTATTCACTTTTAACTTTTAACCTTTAACTTTCACCCCCTCTAGACGGTAGTTGTTAGACTGTAGTCTTAGTCAGTTATGGGTTTAAAATTCCATGACTTCTGCCTCTTTATTCTTTTCTCTAACCTCTTTCCCTGTTAACTATTAACTTTTAACTCTTATCTACCAAGCATTTCCCGATACTGCCGACTCGCGTCGGAAACTCGAAATGACAGGGGAATTAAAACAAAAGATGGCCGCACTCAGCATTCGCTCGTGATGACGATTAAATACTACCGCCCACTGAGACTGCTCACTGAAAATCTGAAGAAATTACCTAATAAACACCGGCTCGTTTTCTTTTGCAGTATGTTCTTCGCTAAATCGGTAATCCATATAATCAAAACCTTTAAGTTCTTCCAGGTTGTGAACGTCTTTATCTATGATATAACGTACCATGGCCCCTCTGGCTTTTTTGGCGTAGAAACTAATGATTTTTAATTTTCCGTTTTTAAAATCTTTAAATACCGGTGAAATTACTTCAGCCTTTAATTTTTTGGTGTCTATGGCTTTAAAATACTCATTACTGGCCAGGTTTATAAAAAGCTCCTCTGCTTCCATTTCTTTATTTAGCAGTTCGGTGATTTTAGACTGCCAAACTTCATAAAGGCTATCTTTACGTTCAATACCTACCGATGTTCCCATTTCCAAACGATATGGCTGAATAAGGTCTAGCGGTTTTAATATTCCGTAAAGTCCGGAAAGGATGCGCAGGCTATCCTGCAATTGGTCTAACTTTTCGGTAGGAATGCTATAGGCATCCAGGCCGGCATACACATCGCCGTTAAAGGCATAGACGGCCGGGCGGGAATTCTTTTTATTGTGTTCTTCTTTAAAATCCTGGTAGCGGGTATAATTAAGATCGGCCAGCTTATCGCTGATGCTCATTAATTTTGAAATCTCATTTTTGGTCATTCTACTCATCTTGCGGTTTAGTTTGGCAGTAGTTTCCAAAAAAGCGGGCTGTGTGCCCCGGGTGGTTGGTAATTTAGATTCGTAATCAAGGCTTTTGGCAGGTGAGATAACAATTTTCATAATTCAATAATTTTTATACCAAATATAAGTGAAAGCTTAGAAAGCCGGAAGCATATGATTTATTAGTTTTTTATATGGGAATAGCCAGGATTTATAGGCTTTTAAAAATTTAGATCGCTTTACGGAAAACCTTTTTTGGTTTGTGGATTAAGTGGTAAATTAGACCAATTATTAAAGATAAAATAATAGATTTTCGAAAGTAATTAAAATCTAGAGAATTAAACAGATTTAAAAGATTTCAAAAATTAAAATCATTAAAGATTTTAATTTTTAGTATTACTAAAGCGTGTATTCTTGACAAATTTTTTATCTGAAAAGTATTTTGAATTTAAAAAATTAAAAAATGAATAACTTAACCGTGATTGATTTTTTTTGCGGTGCAGGTGGTTTTTCGGAAGGGTTTAGGCAACAAGGCTTTAAAATAATTCGAGGATATGATAATTGGAAACCGGCAATAGAAACTTTTAACCACAATTTTGATTGTGATAGTGAAATAAAAAACATTCTGGATTTTCAATATTCAATTGAAGAAATTGAAAAACTACCGGACACTGATGTAATCATTGGAAGCCCTCCCTGTGTAACATTTTCTTCCTCTAATATTTCAGGTAAGGCAGATAAATCAACGGGTATTACCTTAACCCAGATATTTTTAAAAATAGTAGCATTAAAAAAATGGAAAAAAAATTCAAAACTTAAGGCTTGGTTCATGGAAAATGTTCCAAGTTCAATAAAACATCTTGGACTTGAGTATACTTTTGAGGACTTAGGTTTAGCTGAATGGGCTGCAAAAAACAAAATTGGAAAAACGAAAGTAGCAATAAAACTAGAAGGCAATCAATTAATAGTAAATTCTGCAGATTATGGAAGCCCACAGTCAAGAAAAAGAGCTATTAGTGGTGAGATTATTAAATGTAAAAAATTAATAATTCCTCCTAAAACACACGGAAAGAATGCAATATCAAAAAAGAAGTGGGTTACAGTCGAGGAAATTAAAAATCGAATACCTCAACCTTTTTCTAAACAGAAATCTAATATTGTACAAGACCCAAGCTATTTAGGCTTAAAATTAGACCAGTCACTATTAACGGATCATTATTATGATACAGGCCTTTATCAATGTGAATGGAAACAATCAAAATTTCTTAAAATAAATCATCCATATATGGGAAAAATGTCTTTCCCGGAGAATTTGAATAGGCCTAGTAGAACAATTACTGCAACTAAAATCGGAACTTCAAGAGAAGCTATTATTTATAAATCTGAATTATCAAGAAAGGGAAACGGAGAGTTTAGAACCCCAACTGTTAGAGAAGCTGCTTGTATAATGAGCTTTCCAATAACTTACCAATTTATAGGTAGTGAATCAGTTAAATGGAGGTTAATAGGCAATGCAGTATGTCCAACGGTAGCTAGAGCGTTTGCAAAAGAGTTGAGAAGACAGTTAGATGTAGACAATATTAACCAACCGTTAGTAGAAAAAAAACCAAACTTAAAAGGTGTTAATAATCTAAACTCTTTCAAGCTTAAAGAGTATCTCCATCCTCCAAAAAGAAATAGGGGGTCAAGGTTTCGAAGACATGCGTTCAAGGATGGAAATATCACAGTTACTCTTTCCAATTATAACATTGAAAAAAATGAGAAAAAAATTTCAAAATGGATAACTTCTGTTCAATACGGGAATGGTAAAGGTTTCCCAACTTATAATTTTTGTGATAATAAATTTAAAGAACTAGAACAATGTCTTAAAGGTATTCCTAAAGGAAAAGATTTTATACATAGAATCAATGATAGTTTTACAAATAAAATAGCAAACGGCAAAATTTTACAAGAAATGTATGAAAAACAGAACTCTGAAGGATGTTATCTAGAACCAACAATATTAATCGAAGAAGTGGGAAATATAATTAATGATATGGAAATAGAAGGACAAAAGTTTTATCAAAATCAAAAAACGATATTTTTAAATAAAAATAATGTTCCTTTAAAACAGGTTTTTGCTCTATATGCAATCAATAAGATTTCCTCAGTTGCAAATAATAAATAATTATGCCTGTTACATTTCATCCTAATAACCCGATTGATGCTTTAGAAACTATAATCGTTAAGGAAAATGGTTCTCCTCTCCATGGTGAAATTGATATTTATAGAAAACTCTGGGATGATCTAGGTAAAAGTGAATTAGAGTGGGATGTTTGGCATGATTTAAAATTACCAGAACATTCAGATAATTTTAATTATTACAATAAAACAAGTGCACAAATAGACTTTTTAGTCCTTTGTAAATATGGACTTTTAATATTGGAAGTGAAAGGGGGATTAATTTCCACTAAAAACAATATGTTTTATTACGGAAGAAACTTTAACTCTTCTATGAAACAAAACCCCTTTAAACAAGCGGAAGGCTATAAATACACCTTAAAAGATAATATTCTAAATAATTTTAAGAACTGCTTTTTTTGTGAAACTGTAGTTTTCCCCCATGTTGACTATCCTTTCGAATCAAAACTGATTGATTCAAATTTACTTTGGTCAAAATATAAAGCATCATCTTTCGATAATTCAATTGAAAAATTTCTCATAAACGCTATTGAATATTCAAAAAACAAGCATAAAAAGCACTTTAGAAACTACAACGAGTTGTCACTTAAAGAGTATGTAGCAATAAAAAATATACTCAGTCCTATAATAAGTGATAGGAATAAGTTAAACACAATTAATACTCTTGAATGGTTAGGCATACAAAACATAGAGATTCTAGAAGGTTTATATAAAAATCCTAGGATAATGATTGAAGGACCTCCAGGTTCGGGTAAGACTACCATTGCTAAAGCTTTTATTGACAAACAACACAACAAAAATGGGATTTATTTGTGTTGGAATAATCTTCTGATGCACTATACTCAATCAATCTTAAGAGAAAGGAATCTTACTTGCAATATTGAAGTAACAACCTTTTTTAGATTTTTTCAAAAATTGAATCCTTCTCATGATTTTAAGTTCTTAAGTTCAATGACAGAAGATGAGTTTTATGAAATGGTTAAAGGCACAATTCAAAGATTAGAACTTGAAGACAAACTTACACCATATGATTTCATAGTAATTGATGAAGCTCAAGATTTATTTGATCGTGGTTTGGATTTGTTTATAAATAAGTTTTCAGGTTTCAAAGGCCAGGGTTTAAAGAATGGGAATTCACTCATACTCTATGATTTTGATCAAAGTTATGCCAATTGCGGAAGAAACGTTTCTGAAATTGCAGATTTACTCACCGAATATTACAGTCACTTTAAAATTAACGAAGTAAAAAGAAGTGCACAAAACCCAAATATAAGGAAACTTTCATCTGAGATATTAGAAAACCCTTCTATTATTCTAAACGAACAATTTGAAGAATTATTTCCAAACATTAAAATCAACAAACATAATTCTCTAAAAAAAGTAAAAAAACATATTGTCAAAAACATCCTAACTCCTATTCGAGAAACAGACTCTTCTTTAATAGGTAAAGATTGTATTATACTAATTGAATCTACTTTTTTACAAGGAAATTATAGAGGTGATGAAGATTTAAGGGAATTACTTATAATAAAAGACGTAGAAGGATTAAATGAACAAAACTTAAGAGGAACGACAAATAAATTGCGATACACCTCTATTTTAAAATATAAAGGACTTGAAAAAAAGAACGTATTCATAGTCGTTTCAGAGCCTTCAGAAATTAATAAATATGAACTTTTTGTTGGGATAACCCGTGCTATTCTAAATCTTGAAATCAACATTGTGAAGTAATGGAAACTTTCAATAAACATATAAATGAAGATTTAAGTAGATTTCTTGATTCAAAAAATCCAAATCTTTTTGAAGTAGTTTTTAAAAAATTAAATTCAGATATTAAAGAAAATTACAGGAAATTACTTCAATATATATATTGTATTTTGGAGGAAACTAGAACTAATCAAGTCGAACTTAAACCCTTAAATATTCATTTTGAAAGAACAATTGATGAAGAAGAAAAAACATTAATAGTAGAGTTTTTATGGAATTACTTCTTTTGGTTTAGACATGAAAATGAGAATTTAGGGAAACCTAATCCAATACTTACAGGCAGAATAGACAACTTAGAAAACTGTATATCTAGAGACCTTAGATTATTGACGCCAGATTATATGGCGACAAGAGCGGATAAGACAAGGATTAATAAGAAAAATAAAGAAACTAAGGAGAAAAGGGAACGAAATAAGAAGGCTTTGACTATTTATAAGTCACTAAACGCTTCATCATCCTTATCACCTGAAACTCTAATAAACCTAAAGGTAAATCAACATAATTCTCTTAACAAGTTTTATGAGTACAATCCCGTTTATTTACCTGCAGGAAAAAATAATTTAACTGATTTAAATTCATTTGTATTGTACAATACAAATGAATTTAATGATGTTCGAACATTAAGAATAGACAACACTCCATTACTACAAATAATTAAAAATATTGTTTTGTTTGATTGTGAGAATCTTGTGCAGCGATTCACTCCGTTCAATTTTCAACGATTAACAAATCTAAATGAGCATCACGGAACAAAATTTAGTTTTTTTCTACTTGTAACATTTTCAAATAAAGAAAATTTAAATTCAATAAAAACCAAAGTAAACAGACTAAAAGAAAGATACTACATACCTAATCAATCAAGCTATATAATAAAAAGTGAAGAATTTGCATATTTAGTAGGACAAGAACACGATGATAAACCAGAAATTAATTTTTTAGAACCTGCAAATTCAACCTTTTGGGAAGATTTTTACATTGAAACGAAAATAAATGATTTATATGAACTGCGGTCAATCAAGATAATGAATATATTTTCGCTATGTATTAATCAAAAAATTAAAGATTATATCTTAACCCATATTTTTTCATCCAATACAAATCGCAGCTTAATAACTGAAGATACTAAACAAGAAATATTTAGTTTACCAAATGAAGATATTCTAAAATTGAAAGACCTATTAAGTAATGTGTTAGACTTAATAATTAATACAGATTTGAAATCTCATATAAAGAATAATATCACAGATGATACTAAAATTGTTTTAGATGATTTCATCCTTAAAAATGAGGATTTTCTTGATTTAATTAAAAAATCAATCAACTTAAGGTCTAATAGAATGTTTATAAGTTGGGATAACTTAGAAGAAAACACTTCTAATTATATCATTATTCTTTCCTATAGAGACCAAGGGAATTTTAACAATCATTTCTATCCCAATGTTAATGAAATATCAATTCCAAAAAACACTTTAATGAAGTGCTTTTTTCCTGCGTTATTCTTTAAGAAAAATTTCAAATGGTCGAAATTTAATCTAGCAAGAGATTATTATAAAATGCTAGATCATCCCATAAGAGTGAATCATTTTAACTGGAATAGACTTAAAGAAAAAATACAGGAGATTAAACCCGAAAAAACTATAGATATTTCATGGGACTTGGAAAGCGATTATTCTAGTTCTCACAATAGAATTACCTATAGAATCAGTTTTATCAATAACAGACATAATACATGTAATCCTTCAGAATTACATATTTATTATGAGGGAGATAGTAAACAAAAAAGAATTCAGTCGATAAAATGGATATTTGAAAACTTAGAAAATGAAGAAGATAGAGTGTTTGTCCAAAAACTTGATGAATTAATAGAAGAGTTCAACCCAGCAGAAAAGCTTATAGATACTAAGCAACAAGAAAACGATTTAAATATAATTCGAAAACAGCTTGATTTGGGAGAAGAAAGTGCAGGCCGTTTATGGAAAATATTATTAGCAAGAAAAGCAGCCATCTCAGGTTCGGAAATTATATACAACGATTTGAAAACTATTTTTATTAAAAATAATTTAGATATGGTTTCCCAAGGTCATTTTGAAAGTACTTGGATAAATCCTTATTCATCATCTTTAACTCCTAGGGGAAATAAAGCATTCAAGGTGGTTTGTAAATATTTAGGATTACCAACAACCTACTTAAGAATAATATACACCATAAAGAACCGGAATATTAATGGAAGGAGAAATGCAACTCGTATATATAGCAAACTATTAAAAGACCTTTTTAATGATGGTTGCTTTGATGAAGGAGCAAATGCTAATCAAATATTAATTCCAAAAATAGACTACTACAAAAACAATCATAATTTGGATGAATTAGGAATTGATGAAGAAAAAGCTTTTGAGGGTATAATTACATTAATAGAGCTAATTAAACCTGAGCTATCTTTTAAAGAAATTAGAAACATAGAAAAAAGAGAGGAATGAGTCAGATATTCAATAAAAGAGAAGAATTAGAACGCTTTATTAGAGAACAGACGCTTGGGCCAGGAATTAGTGGATACCGTTTTGTAAACCTAGAGGCAACTTGTAATGCAGATAAAGATCTTAAAATTGAATTTCCAATAAATAATGAATTTGAAATCTTAAACACAATGCCTGCTGCTCTATATAGTACGGGTATCTTATTTCCAAAAGACAAGAGTGATTCAGCGGTAGTTGGAGCACAAATAGATGCAAATGATGATGAAAACGGTAATGACAATGAAGAAGAAGAAAAAGACGTTGACAATTTAAAAGATGATTTAGGTAATGTAGATGGTAGTGATACTTTAGAACTGAATCAAATGTTTCCTCAAGCAATGGGGCTTACGTTTTGCATGAAAGAAAAGTTTGTGGAAGACGGCAATATGAGTTTCAACATTAGTGCTCGCTATTACCAAAAAATAAAAAAAGATAAATTACTCAATGTTGGTGTTTTATGTGAAGTAAATCCTGATCTGTTTAGTATGTTTCTAATTAACAATAATTTATCTAAATATATTAATATTGTAGATTATGGTGTAAATAAATGTATAAAAGCAATCCACAAACTTTCTAATGAAGATACAAAAGAAATAAATCAAATTTTACGATTGATTGACCAGAATAAAGCAAAAGAAATCTTTGAAAAAGATGTTAAAGCCTTTATTAATGGCACTTTGAATTTTACACCCCCCAACTTAAGCAGCTTAACACAAACAATCTTTTCTGAGTTAAAAAACAAAACAGACAATTCAGAAACAAGAAAGAAACTCTATGAAGCCTCTCAAAAAGTAGAATTACTAGAAAATTATAAGAACCACATTAAAGATCTTATCAATTTATATCGAAATACTATTTGGGCTTCAGAAAACTTAAAGGCTGAAGTAAAGATATCTAATATTAATTTTGAATCAAATAAAACAAAAAAAACTTACTTAGCTTATAAATCAAGAGACTACAGTGAAAATATTGAAATAAAAAGAAGTGATAACACAATTTCAGATAGTTTAGAGCATCTGTTCAAAATTTCTTTAGACGATGAAGAGTACGCCTCTTTATCTGCAAATATTCAATTAAGTAGAGATTCTAGAAAATCTAACAATAAGGTATTTGTAAAAATTCAACTAATCAATGATAGTACCCCCTTCAAAGTAGATCCAAAAGGTAAAAGATATTACTCAGTTGCCACAGAAAAAGTGAATAACAAAGCTTTTTTTGGTGTAAAAATAACTTCTGAAAGTAAAAATATCATTCCATATACAAATTACGAATATAAGAAAGACGAGGATAATCAATTTAACGAGGATACAACTACTAAGTTTATATATCACCAGTTTGAGGATTATGCAATAGGTCACGGCTGTTCAGTAAATTGGAAAAAACAGAACACTAAAGTTCGTGTTGAAACAGAATATTTACCTGCCTGTGAGACGCCTGATATAGAACCTGTGCCAAGAAATAAAAACAAAGAGCCAATTAAAAAAAGTAACGGAGAGTTCACTTCTCCTCCATTTTTAGAAAATCCTAAACCGCAGGAGTTTAAATGGCTTTCAACATTTTCTAATGCCGAAAATCAAGAGGTTGTTTCAGGCTTATTAGAGTTTGTTGATTCTTATGGGAAATGGATTCAACAAAAAAGAAGGAATTCGAAATATCAAAGCGAATATGAAGACATTGCAAATCAAGAACTGAATAAGTGTCATAAGGATTATATCCGAATGAAGAAAAACATTGAGAGCTTACTAAAAGGAGAAAGCAACGTTGAAAATCTAAATTCTTTTCGTTTAATGAATGCTGCTATGTTTATGCAGTTGTTTCATTCAGAGAAAGTGAAGAATGGCGAAATAGGGAGCTTGATGGCAGAAAATAATTTCAGTGGATTCAATTTAGACTTTTACAAAAAAGCTGATGATAGATTGTTTTCTAAAACGGAGTCCGCTGGTTGGAGAGCATTTCAGCTCGCATTTATTCTTTTAAATTTGGATGGTATTTTTAAACCAGAAAATGATGATCAATGGACTGCCAGAAATGAATGGGTAGATTTGGTCTGGTTTCCAACAGGTGGGGGTAAAACAGAAGCTTATCTTGGTCTCATTGCATTAACGATTATTAATAGACGAAAACTACACAAAGAAGAAGGTGGTGGTGTTGCTGCAATAATGCGATACACTTTACGACTCCTAACCATGCAACAGTTTCAACGTGCTACACTTGTGATTATGGCATTGGAACTATTACGAAGATGGGATGAGAATCAATTAGGATTAGAACCTATTTCTATCGGTTTATGGGTTGGTGATAATTCATTACCCAATTCTATGGAAGGGTTATTAGAAGAACTTCAAAAATTAAAAGAAGGCAAAAAAAATAAAATTCCTTTTACAAATTGTCCGTGGTGTAATTCAAAATTAAGACCTATTCCGAACGGTGTCATTGTAAGTGATAAAAATGACATATTTAATAATGGTAAAGCAAATATTTATTGTGATAATAATAAGTGTTCATTTACTCCTGGGAAAAATGATGTTTTTAGTGAAAAAATACCGTATAAAGCTATACCTGTCAATCTCTGTGATGAAACCATTTTTCAACATCCACCAAGTCTATTATTTGGAACGGTAGATAAATTTGCACAGTTAGCACATAAAGTTGATGGCAACGAAAAAGGGAGAAGTAAAGACTCCAGAAGATTATTTGGAATAGGAAATTGGGAACAAGGGAAACCGCAAGACGGGTATTTGCCGCCAGATTTAATTATTCAAGATGAGTTACATCTTCTTTTAGGACCTTTGGGTTCAGCAGTTTCATTATTTGAAGCTGCTGTAGACCAATTATGTACAAGGGAAGATGGCACTCGCCCCAAAATAATATCTTCAACAGCTACTACACGAAATACACAACTTCAGATTGCTGCTTTGTTTGGTAGGGAGGTTAACTTATTTCCAAAACCTGGTGTTGAATGTGACGATTCCTTTTTTGCCTTCTATAAAAGGAGATTTATCGGTGATAAGAATGTACAACCTGAATATATAGCTAAAAGAAAATATGTAGGTGTTCTACCGACTGGGAGGACTCAAATTTGGATGCAAATGCGTTTATCAGCAATATTAATGACCCATAGAGTGATTTTTGAATTGAAAGGACTTGGGAATCATCATCCTATTAATTTTGAAGAGTATGATAAGAAATTCACTAATGCTATGAATTATTATCACACAATCATATCTTATTTCAATAGCTTAAAAGAGGTTGGAAAAACACAATCTCAAGTACAAACTTATATTTTAAAAGAATTTAGGAAGGTGTTTAATCGTGTGCTAAGACCTCAAAAATTAATGCATGCTCTTTATACATATGGGCCAATACAAGAAGCTGAATTAACAGGTAGACTGTCCGGTGAAGAGGTGAAAAATGAATTAAAGAATGTTGAATCTGAATGGAAACCGGAAAATAGATTTGCTCACATAGAAAATGAGTCTAAGACTCGAGGAAAAGTCCCACCAGAATTCGTAGTAGCAACCAATATGATTTCCGTGGGAATTGATGTTTCTAGGTTCAATACTATTATTATGAACTCGATGCCAAGAAATACAGCAGAATATATTCAGGCTAGTAGCCGTGTGGCAAGAAATGACTACGGTCTGGTACTTACGGTACATCACCCATTTAGGGCAAGAGACATTTCTCATTATGAAAAATTCATTGAGTTTCATGAAAAGATGTACAGTTACGTAGAACCTATCTCAATCACACCTTTTACAAAAAAAGCAATTGAACGTTATTTAGGTTTATACTTAGCTACAATGATAAGACACACTCAAAATGAATTTACAAATAGAAATACAGCTAATACCATTAATAATTTGACGGATGGTGATATCAATGAACTTATTTATGAATTGATGAGCTATTTTGAATTAAAGAAAACCAAATTGGATTCATTCGACTCTCTAATTCAAAATCTACTTAAAGTAGAAAATTTACACCAAATTAAAGTATGGCTTTCAGAGGCTCTAAATGAATGGAAGAACCGAGAAGAGGAATTAGACAACCAAACAGATTTAGTATTTAATAGGGCAACCAATAGGGCTAATCAACAAAGACGTCAAGAACAATTGTATGTTGATATAGACGCATATGAAGGCTCCATTCATAGTAAAAAATGGCAGGTACCTATGTCTTTGAGGGTAATAGAACCAGAAGCAGCCATTAAAATAAATTCAATTTAAAATGAATATACTTCAAGCACATCAATATAATCAAGGTATTGGAAAATATAAATTGCTATCATCAACAGCCGGTGTAGGATCTATTATAACCACAAAATTTGGTACTTATGTTTTAATTTCCGACATAAATAAATGGCAGTTTGTTACTATTTTCAATAATAGAATAAAAAACCTTCTACAGAGTCCACCCAAAGATGTTTATGATGGAATTAAAAGAGAAGCAAAAAATTTAGGACTAACACTTGTTGATGATAAACGTTTTGTAAAATTTATACAACATCAAAAAGGGCTCACTAATCTAGAATGTTTAGTCGCTATCCCTCAAATGGCTTTAAACGAAATGTTCAATTCTGTTAATTGGACAAAAAAAGTTCACGGAAGAACTGAGCCCGCTCATCCAATCGCTATTGCTTTAAATGAAGTTAATAATGGCAATCCCGGAAAAGCTGAAGATTATCAAATTCAGGGCACTCATTTTCCAAAATGGTTTTTAGGTGCAAAAAAAGTAAAAGGAAAACAAGATTTAAAAAAGATTGACAAATGGAAGACCGAATGGATTAAAAAAGGCAATACCAAAAGTACCTTTTCTCCTCCTCGTGATGCAAATGTACCTATTAAAGATGCTGATGGTAATCAAATAAGAACTAAACCATACACAGATGGAAATAATGAGCAGAGAGGAAATATCCCTTTATTTAAGGAATTATCACAAACAAATTTAATATTAATTTGTCCTAATGGACATTTATCAGATATTCCATGGTCAAAATATTTAAATTGGAAGACACAAAAAGAAACCTTTGAACTTCCAAAAGAAGATTCTGGAGAAAATTTATTCACTTTAGAACCTTGTTGTAGTAAAACAAATCTGAAGTGGTCTGAAAGTCCTACTAAATCAGAAGGTTATGGAAGTATTTTTATTCATTGTGAATCATGTGGTACAGGTGATGGTGGTAGAGAAAATCGTAAACCAAAAAATGATTATAAAACATTTCCAAAAATTACTTTAGAAGGAATTAATAGTTTAAAACCAAAATGTCCTGGACACAAACCGTGGGAAATTAACCCAGGAAATCCTGAATACTTACCATTTGAAAAATGTCATAAAAATGGGGATGAAGAAAATAGTGAAAGAGAAGGAATGAGCGTGGCATTAGTTACTGCAAATAACACTTATTATGCTAACGGTTTTTCTAGTTTATTTATTCCAATGCATTTAGCAGAGGAAAAAACTGAAGAACTTTATGGCGCTTTAGAACGCTTAAATAAAAAATACTTATCAGAATCTGAACGAAGAGAAAAACAAAACAGAGTACTAAGAACTAAAGATGAATACTGGGAGAGCTTTGACATCGAAGGATTTATTTATGATGATGAAGGGTTGCAACCTCAAAACTATAAAACTTTTGTAGAGATTCTTAAAGATGAATTTTTGAATGAGAAAAAGGATGAAAACAATGGTGACTTTCACGAAAATTATAGATTTCAAGAATATAAATGCTTTTCTCAGAATTCATCTTTTGAAGGAAAAAAGGAGAATAAAGGCTTAAGTTTTAAAGACATAGATTTAAATGAAAGTCTATCAGAATATTTCGTTAAAATTCAACAAGTAGATGAATTAAAAGTTACTAATGTTCAATTTGACTTTACAAGGGTAAGTCCTAAAGAAAGAATTGTAAAAATTGACGAAAACGGAGATAGAATTGTTCAAGAGTCATCAACCGGTCAGAATACTTTTTCCATAAGTAACAGTGAAGAAGAGCTTCATGTAATACCGGCTAATGAAACGCTAGGTGAAGGTTTGTTTTTTCAATTTGATGATCAAAAAATAGAGAATTGGTTAAAGAATAATTCAACACTTTATACTCGTTTTAGTCATTACATAGATAGAGAAATCAACCCAAAACAACAGGGAGCAAGTTTTATGCAGAAAGTTAAAAATAATGGAATAAAACATTTTTTAATACACTCTTTCTCGCATATGATGATGAGAGAATTGGAATTTTCATGTGGATATCCAACAGCTAGTTTAAAAGAAAGACTTTACATTACATCTAACCCTGAAAAGCTAATGTCAGGAATACTTATCTATACTGCAGAAGGTTCAGAAGGCAGTATGGGAGGGTTAGTTTCACAAGGAGAACCAGAAAAAATGCTCGAAATAATAAAAAAAGGTTTAGAAAGGTCAATAGATTGTTCTTCCGACCCACTCTGCTGGGAATCTGGAGGACAAGGAATATATGATTTGAATTTATCTGCTTGTTTTTCTTGCTCTTTAGTTGCCGAGACAGCTTGTGAAGAAATGAATTTGGGCTTAGATAGAAGAGTTTTAGTTGATGAGGAGTTTGGATATTTCAAAGACCTTATAGTTATTGAGTAATTTTAATAATCTTATTATTAAAATTACTATAAAAACCCCTGCGTTAGGGATTGCAGTGGAAATCCTTTTTGCGAGGCACAACAAACTTTCCAGGATAAAAACCACAAAACATTTATATAAAAACTTCGAATTTTAAGACAAGTTCTGAAATATTAAATCTCGATTATCGAGCAAAAAGATTGCAACGTAAAGCCCGACCCGTCAGGGAAACGCCCAAATTAACTTTCTAATTTATAAAAACCTTCACCAATGTTCAACCCAACAAAAGCTCCTATTTTCATAAATTTCGGCTAAAAAATGAGTATTGCTAAAAAGTTTGACTTAGACGAGCGGCAGCGGGATCGCGTAATTGCTATGGCCTGGGAAGACCGCACGCCTTTTGAAGCGATTGAGTACCAGTTTGGCCTGGCCGAAAAGGATGTGATAAAATTTATGCAGGAGGAAATGCACCCGCGTAATTGGAGAAAATGGCGCGCCAGGGTTCAAGGTAGAAAAACCAAGCACGCTAAACTACGGGATAACGAGGTCTCACGCTTTAAATCTAATGCGCAACGCCAAATTACCGGGAATAGAATTGCGAAGAAAAAATATTGAAGCTGCGTTAAATTTTACAGGTTTTTCTTAAAAAAGCATCTTTTTGCGTAACTTATTGTTTTCAAAAATTGATTTTATGGAAGGATCTTCTAAATATCCAAACCCGATAAAAACCTGTACAGGTCGCTTTTTATGGAGAAATTCCGGTGCAATTATTATAGATTTTAACGGGCAGCTACTTAATTCGGCTTCTTACCAGTTTAATATTTCGGGTGGGAAATTCATTAAAATCAGGTTTAAACGAAAGCTTTCTTCCACTAAAAAATCGCCGGCATTTAAATGTTCCTGGAAGATGATGACCCGGGTAGATTGTTCGTTGAATTGAAGTGTTTTCTATATATCGTAGCTTAATTTAAATTCTTAACAGCTTAGACCCTGAAACAAGTTAAGGGTGACGAAAACTACATGAGTCGAACCCACGTCATGCTGAACTTGTTTCAGCATCTAACACGATCTAAATTCTTACCAACCTATTCTCTCGATTTCAAAACAACTTAGACCCCTGAAATGAATTTAGGATTATGTAAGCTACGTCATCCTGAATTTATTTCAGGATCTAGGATGAGCGTAAATACATTTGATTATGGAACTTTATAACATGTTATACTCTGAAACCAGTTCAGGGTGACGTCAAAATGTTTGCCACTATTTAATACTACAAGTCGTAGTAAAGATCCTTTAAGTCTGGATTCATGGATTTTACCAGATCCCATTTCCATTCCTTATGCCAATTTTTTAATTGTTTTTCCCTGGCTATGGCTTGATGAATTTCTGTAAACTCTTCGAAATAAATTAAAAATTTAAGGTGATATTTTCTGGTAAATAAAGAGCCTGTTTCAGTTTTATGCGCTGTGATTCGTTTTTTTAAATCTGAGGTCACACCTATATAAGTCATAGATCTGGTAGAATTTGAAAGTATGTAGATGTAGCTCTTCTGCATTTATAAATATACAGAAAGTTTAATTCATGTTATACCCCGAAAATCGGGGCTGTCTTCCATACACACATAGACATCACAACAACTTAGACCCTGAAACAAGTTCAGGGTGACGAAAACTACATGAGTCGAACCCACGTCATGCTGACTTGTTTTCAGCATCTAACATGATTCTTTATCAAGGATCTAACACGACATAAATTCTTACCAACCTATTCTCTCGATTTCAAAACAAATTAGACCCCGAAATGAATTCGGGGTGACGGTAGAGACGTCATGCTGATTTCAGCATCTAACACGATTTAAATTCTTACCAACCTATTCTCTCGATTTCAAAACAATTGAGACCCCCGAAATGAATTCGGGGTGACGTTAAAAAAGTAAATGAGATGGTTTACAACACCTCCTTCTGGTTTTTGGCATAGTTGCGCCATTTCTCAACACAGGCCTGGATATCTTCTGGAATCTGGGTATTAAAGCTCATGGCTTCGCCGGTTTTTGGATGAATAAAACCAAGGGTTTTTGCGTGTAGGGCCTGGCGTGGCAATATTTTAAAGCAATTATCTACAAATTGCTTGTATTTGCTGAACGTAGTTCCTTTTAAAATCTTATCGCCACCATAACGTTCGTCGTTAAACAGGGTATGCCCAATATGCTTCATATGCACCCTAATTTGGTGGGTTCTCCCGGTTTCTAACTTACAGGAAACCAGGGTTACATAACCAAAACGTTCCAGGACTTTATAATGGGTGACGGCAGGTTTTCCTTTTTCGGCTTCCTCCCCTTCATAAACGGTATTTTGTAACCTGTTTTTAGGATGCCTTCCAATATTTCCTTCTACCCTACCCTCATCTTCTTCTATATTTCCCCAAACCAGGGCCACATATTCGCGTTCGCTGGTTTTGTCAAAAAACTGTTTAGAGAGGTGTGCCATAGCTTCCTCTGTTTTTGCAATTACCAGGAGTCCGCTGGTGTCTTTGTCTATTCTATGAACAAGTCCCGGGCGGTCGCTGGAGTTATTGGGAAGGTTTTCAAAATGATATACCAGGGCATTTATTAGGGTTCCGCTATAATTACCGTGGCCGGGATGAACTACCATACCCGCAGGTTTATTTACCACCAACAAGGTATCGTCTTCGTAAACAATATCTAAGGGAATATCTTCCGGTGTTAGTAGAAACTCATACGGCGGATGCTCGAACATAACCTGCACTACATCGCCGGCTTTAACTTTATAATTTTGTTTTACCTGTTCTTCGTTAACGTAGATATTACCGGTTTTAGCAGCTTTTTGAATTTTATTTCGGGTGGCGTTTTCAATAAAATTCATTAAGAATTTATCTACTCGCAAAGGTTTTTGACCGGGACCGGCTTCAAATTTATGATGTTCGTATAAAGTCTCGTCCTGTTGGTCTATTTCGTTTTGATCTTCTTCTTTCATTAAAATTCAATTTCTTCCTCTGCGGTAGTTGTGCTATCCTGCCTATCTTCGCCTATTCGGTACCTTCCGGAACCATCTCCCAATACCAAATCTATAGTAGAAGTTTTCATAAGTTCATCTCCAGGTTCCAGTTTTTTACCTTTATGCCTTAGTTCTAATACAGCATCTTCGGCAATATCGGGTTTATAACTAACGTCGCCAATCTCAAAGCCCAAAGACCTTAAAGTAGGTTCGGCCTGTCTTCGCGTTTTTCTTATCAAATCGGGGATCATTACTTTTCTATAACCTGAGGGATTTAAAGTAAGGTATATTTTTCTATTTTCTTTTACAAATTGCCCTGCTTCCGGCACTTGTTCTATCACCGAATAACGCGGAAAATCGGGATTAAAATTCGCAGAATCCATAATCTCAAATCTTAAATTTTGGGCTGCCAGTTTATCTTCTACTTCATCTAAAGACTGCTTTGCCAGATCTGGCACAGCGATACGCTGATCCTGGTTGGTAGAATAATCAAGCCATCTTAGAGCTAAAAAAGCAATAGCTATTACCAAAATAGCGGCCATGATTAACTGAATTAAAAATGTTTTACTAAAAATAAATTTAAAGAATCCCATACATTTGTTTCTAAGCAGCAAAGATATAAAACCCCTGCTTTTGGTGGCAGATTGTTTGTAGATTTGTTGTGTCGGCTTTGCCGGTTTATTGTTTATTGTTTAAAGTCTATTGTTTACGCGTTATCCGGAGATAATAAAAAACTCATTTCAAACCCGTAAATCTTGATTTTTTCATTGAATGCTTATTTATCCCAGGATAATTTAGCATATAGGTTTTAACGCCTGTTTCGGTTAAAATATTTTTATTAAACAATAAGCTTTATAATTAAGTCGATATTATTGAAACAATAAACTAAAAACGCCAAACTCCCGAGATGAAGAAAAAAATTGCCATCGCTATGGGCGGATATTCCAGTGAGTATAGAATTTCTATCAACAGTGGAAATATGGTCTACAAACATCTTAATCGCGAAATATACGAACCTTACCGGGTACATATTTTACAAAAAGAATGGTTTGTAGTGGCCGATGATGATACCCCCTACCCGATTAATAAAAACGATTTTACCGTAAAAATAGCCGGAAAAACCATTTCTTTCGATTGTGTTTTTAATACTATTCACGGTACACCCGGCGAAAACGGATTGCTCCAGGCTTACCTGGAATTAATCGGAATTCCGCAAACTACCTGTGGCTATTACCAGGCTGCTTTAACTTTTAACAAGCGTGATCTAATAAGCGTTTTAAAACCTTACGGAATAAAGTCGGCAGTAAATTATTTTCTGAATAAGGAAGATAAAGTAAATACCGAAGAAATTATAGCCAGAGTTGGTTTACCCTGTTTTGTAAAAGCCAATCGGGCCGGCAGTAGTTTTGGAATCACCAAGGTGAAAACTGAAGAAGAATTGGTTCCTGCCACTAAAAATGCGTTTAAAGAAGATGACGAAGTGATTATTGAATCTTTTCTGGATGGCACCGAGGTTTCTGTTGGCGTAATTACCTACAAAGGAAAAGTAAAAGCCCTGCCTGTTACCGAAATTATTTCTGAAAACGAATTCTTTGATTATGAAGCTAAATATTTAGGAAAATCACAGGAGATTACACCTGCCAATATTTCGGAAGAGCAAACCAAAAAAGTGCAGGAAATCGCTAAACTGATTTACAAAAAGCTAAAAATGCGCGGATTTACAAGGTCGGAATTTATTTTCCATAACGGGGAACCTCATTTTATTGAAATGAATACCACCCCGGGATTAAGTGCAGCCAGTATTTTACCCAAACAGGCCGCAGCTGCAGAAATAAGTTTAAGCGAACTTTTTGGCAGCGCAATCGAGACGGCTTTAAAATTACGGTAGCATCTCGAAGTAAATTCAGAAAGTTTCCATTAAAAATAGAAATGGACGTGATTCTTTTATAATTTTTTAATACTCTTAAAAGTTCCTCCCTTTTTTTAAGGGGAGGTGCCGATAGGCGGAGGGGTTTCTTTTTCCTTTTACCTGAAATGATTAAATTTGAATTTCCGCTTATGCGCAAATGACTAATTGGTATTCCGTCTTCACGGAAAAGACAAAATCATTTTTTATGAAAAAAGCAGTTTTTCCGGGATCTTTTGACCCTATTACTTTAGGCCATACCGATATTATTGAAAGGGCTTTGCCACTTTTTGATGAAATTATCCTGGCCATTGGCACAAATTCCAACAAAAAGTATATGTTTTCCCTGGAAGAGCGGCTGCATTTTTTAAAGGAAACTTTTAAAGATGAACCTAAAATAAAAGTGACCACCTATAAAGGACTTACGGTAGATTTTTGCAAAGAACAAAATGCCGAATTTCTACTACGAGGCTTACGAAATGCGCAAGATTTGGAGTTTGAAAAAGCCATTGGCCAAACCAATTATAAAATGAGCGAAATAGACACGCTCTTTTTTATAACCTCTTCCGGTAAAAGCCATATTTCTTCTACAGTAGTTCGGGATGTAATTCGTAATAAAGGAAATTATGAGTTTATGGTGCCCGATGTGGTGAGGGTAGCACCCTAACCTCCCGAAGTGAATTCAGGACAAGCTCCAAAGGAAGATTTCATAGCTCTGAAAAAATTATTGGTGCATTTGTGGCAAAAATACTCCCGAAATCTTAAAATTATTTTTTCAAAAAAGACTAGGTAATTATTTTTAGTTTTTGTTGCGGCTTTCTTTTTTTTTAGTCGTAGTGAAATCTACATTTTGCAATCAATATCTCTCCTTCCCTATATTGGTAAATAAGCCTATGCTCACTATCAATTCTTCTTGACCAAAATCCGGCGTATTTATGCTTTAAAGGTTCTGGTTTCCCGATTCTATCAAACGGATTTCTCGAAATATCCTTTAAAAGTTCGTTTATTTTTTTAAGTTTTTTCTTATCGGTTTTCTGCCAATATAAATAGTCTTCCCAGGATTCGTCAACAAATATATATTTCATATTAGTCTTCGATTAAGCCCCTTGAAAATGATTTTCCGTTTTTTAATTTTTCAATGGCAGAATCTAAACGTAATTCATTTTTTCGGGAAGATAATTCGTGATTGGTGGCCATTAGAGAATTGTATTCTTCAAGGGACATCACAACAATTCCAGAATCTTTTCCACGATTAATAATTAAGGTTTCAAAGTTTTGGATTACCCTGTCCAGGTATACTTTAATATTTTTTCTAAAGTCAGAAACAGTTGTGATTTGCATAATAACGTATTTATTTAAGTACAAATATATGTACAAAAAATGGATCTTTCAATTATACGTATTGCTACTAAATAAGTTTACCTCTATTCTTTTTAAGATAAATAAGCTAAAAATACCAGAGATAGATTCCTCATAAAATTAACCAGTAACCAAAATTATTGAAAGGGCATTGCCTCTTTTTGATGAAATTATCCTGGCCATTGGCACAAATTCCAACAAAAATTATATGTTTTCCCTGGAAGAGCGGCTGCATTTTTTTAAAGGAAACCTTTAAAGACGAACCTAAAATAAAAGTGACCACCTATAAAGGACTTACGGTAGATTTTTGCAAAGAACAAAATGCCGAATTTCTACTACGAGGCTTGCGAAATGCGCAAGACTTGGAGTTTGAAAAAGCCATTGGCCAAACCAATTATAAAATGAGCGGAATAGACACTCTCTTTTTTATAACCTCTTCCGGGAAAAGCCATATTTCTTCTACCGTAGTTCGGGATGTAATTCGTAATAAAGGAAATTATGAGTTTATGGTTCCTGATGTGGTGAGGGTAGCAACCTAGCCTCCAGAAGTGAATTCAGGACAAGCTCCAAAGGAGGATTTCATAGCTCTGAAAAAATTATTGGTTCATTCGTGGCAAAATACACCCGAAATCTTAAAAAATATAATTCAGTTGAAGTCCGCCGTAATAATTTCTGGGATTTCCGGGGTAAAAATAACGTGGTGAAGCGCCTCCAAATCCAACAGCATTGGTTACAATACTCGCTGCATAATTTTTATCTAAAGCATTGTTCACACCTCCGTAGAAGTTCAGGTTTAATGCCTGAAACAATTTAAAAGTATATCCCGCTTTAAAATTCAACAGGCTGTATTGATCGGTGTAACCCGAATTTGCATCATCTAGAGGAATTTCCCCAACATTTCTATAGTTTCCGAAAAATTCAAAACCTGAATCACTTTGGACATCCACTCCCAGGTTTAGCGTATATTTAGGAACCCCTGGGAGCTTATTTCCGGAGAAATCTTCATCATTATTCACAAACTCATCAAATTCAAAAAAGTTTATAGCTCCGTTTACATAAGGTCTAATTGAAATTTTAGAATCTACTAAAAAGCGATAATTGGTAAGGAATTCTATCCCATTATGATTGGTTTTTCCGGCGTTTATTCCCACATACTGATCTTCTGCAACACGCTGAGCAACTAATAAATTCTCTATCTGAATAGAATACACCGAAATTTCGGTGTATAATTTATTTTTAAGCCAGTTCCCTTTAAAACCCGCTTCATAATTAATTCCGGTTTCGGGCTTGAGATTAGTGTTTATCTGTCCATAAGGTGTCAAAGTCTCGGCAACTGTTGGGGTTGAAAACCCATGGCTTACAGAGGCATAGATGTTTTTACCTTCGGCTACTTTATACGTAGCACCTATTCTTGGAGAAACTACTATATCAAAACTATATTCGCCGGTTTGATCTATCTCATCTTGCTCAAAAAGATCGGTTAAACTGTAAGTTGTATTATTGATATTGAACCCGGCTTCCAGGTTCCATTTTTCAGTAATCTCAAGATTAAGCTGAGCAAAAAAATTAGCATAATTTCTATCCTGCTCATTATTGCTTAAGCGCTCTCCTAACACACTTCCATTCCCGGGAAAATCCTCATATAGATTCTGAAAAGTACCTGTTTCGTACCATTCGTTATAATATTCGGCTCCAAAACTAATTTCAGAAGGCAATTCGAAAACCCGGGTATTTAAATTAAATTTTGTTCTAACCCCTGCCGAAACACGCTCTTCCTTTAAAATATTAAAAGGGCGCGGTTCATAAGCATCTCTAAAACTTAAAAATATGTTGGTGGTATTGCTAAAATCATTGAAAAGGGCATGTGTATAAGAACCACCCAGCATACCTTTATCGTAAGACTCGTACCCCCTGGCCTGCCCCCAGGTAAATGCAGCTTTTTCAGGATCATTTCTTAGATCTTCTTCGTTTAATGAACTGGGAATAAAAGCTTTTAATCGGGTGAAATTGGCTAAATAAGTCAAACTACCATTTTCGCTAGTTTTTAAACTTCCATTCACCAAAGCAGATTTCCTCTTATAATTGCCATTCTCCCGGTAAGCATCGCTTGTTAAACTTGTATAAGTTGCAAATAATGAGGAGTTTTTAGTGGTATTTGAGGCCTGGTAAACCTGTTTTCTGGTATTAAAACTGCCAAATTGCGTTTTGGCCGTAAGTTGGGCTTCCTCTTGTTTAGATTGTTTAGCATACAAGTTAATAGATCCCCCTAAACCCGCTCCATAAATACTGGAGGTTGGCCCTTTAATAACTTCAATTCTATCAAGGCTTTCCTGGTCAAAGTCGTCTAAGGTTAACTCCCCCTCGGCCGTGGTAAGCGGAATTCCTTCAAAATAAGCCTGAATCCTATTCGTGCTATACTGCGAACGAGCGCCAATTCCACGGATATTTATTTTATTGGTATTTAAAGCTCCCTGATTTACAAATAGTCCAGGTACAGTGTTAAATGTTTCCAGCACATTTGTAGCATCGGTTCGTTTAAAATCTGTTTGAGTCACGAGATTCACCGAAGCCGGAACGTTTTTAAGACTTTTAGGAATATTGGTACTTCGCACCACCACTTCTGAAAGGCTTTCTGACCCAGGATTTAAATAAAGTTTCTGAATTTCTTTGGAAGCCTGCAAAAAGAACTGTGAACTTTTATACCCAATGGCCGATATAGTAAAATTTCCCGGCAATTCCCTGGAGTTCAGCTCAAAAACCCCATATTCATCTGAGACAGCCACAAGCCCTGAAGCATTAAAAATACGGGCTTCCCTAACCACCTGCTCAGTATTTAGTGTTAATATTTTAAATTGATTTTCCTGTGAGAACAGCTTGTTTAAAAAGAAAAAACACAGCAGTGCCAGTAATTTTTTATCCACTATTTTAATTTTTACGCAATAATTGAGATGTAAGGCCTTATAACCACCTCGAAATCCAAAAATTTTCTGTTTAATACCCCGTTTACTTGCCGCGAGAAAGTTAACATGACTGTCTTAGTTTACAAAATTGAAAATTATACAACAGCCTTTATCATTAATTAGCAAATAAAATTACTTTTAATAATAGTAGGCAAAAAGTTTTTAAAACAGATTAGGTTTACTTTAACAAGCACTAATTAGTTTAGCTTGTTTGGTGGCTAGACGGGTTTTAGTTAATTTTACCCCTCTAATTTCTTAGGATACTATGAAAAAATATCTCCTTTTACTTTTATGCCTGATTTCACTTGCATCTTGTGACTTCGAGAAATACCAACTGGTTACCGATTATGATTTTGAAACCCGTTTTGAAAAAAGTGATGGAAAAGAAACCGCTACTTATGCCGAAGTTATAGATTTCTATAGCGAATTGGCAAAAAGTTCCGGCAAAGTGAGCCTGGAAGAATTTGGAGAAACCGATAGCGGAAAACCGCTTCATCTTGCAATTTACAGCCCTTCGGAAGATTTTGATTTTGAAAAACTAAGAGATAAAAACAGCATTATTCTTATAAATAACGGCATACACCCGGGCGAAAGTGACGGTATTGATGCTACTATGATGCTTTTTAGAGATTTGGCAGGAGATTCTATTACAGCACCGAAAAATACAGTTTTAGCCACAATTCCTGTATATAATGTTGGAGGTGCCTTAAATAGAAACTCCCATAGCCGTACAAATCAAAATGGGCCTGCGGAATATGGTTTTAGAGGAAATGCCAGAAATTATGATCTAAACAGGGATTTTATAAAAGCCGACACGCGTAATGCGCGGAGTTTTTATAAGATTTTTCATCACGTGAAACCCGATATCTTTATTGATAATCACGTTAGCAATGGTGCCGATTACCAGTATACATTAACCCACTTGTTTACCCAACACAATAAACTAGGGGGTGAACTGGGCGCTTATTTAGATGAGCAAATTATACCACAGTTGGAAGATTCACTTGCGAAAAAAGACTGGGACATTACGCCCTATGTAAATGTATTTAATAAAGTGCCTGATGATGGTTTTACGCAATTTAACGATCTTCCCAGGTATTCTACTGGCTATACCAGCCTTTGGAACACCATTGGAATGATGATTGAAACCCATATGCTCAAGCCCTATCCAAAACGGGTAAAGGGCACCTACGAGCTTATGCACAGTATGATAGGCATTGCAGAAGCCAATAGGGAACGCATGAAAGACATTCGTAAAAGAGCATCGAGAAAATACCTGACAGACCGCTGGTATCCTATTAATTATACACCGGATTATGAAAATCCCACCAAAAGAAATTTTAAAGGTTATGAAGGCAACATGATTGCGAGTGAAATAACCGGTGATGAACGTTTAAAATTTGATACAGAAAAGCCATTTACCAAAGAAATAGACTATTATAATAATTTTATTGCACAAGATACCATCGAAATTCCCAGGGCATATATTATTCCACAGGGTTGGTGGCAAATTACCGAGCTACTAAAACTAAACAATATAAAACTGGAATCCTTAGCCCGGGACACCACGCTATATGTTGAAACTTATAGAATAGAAGATTTTAAAACAAGGGATAATGCCTACGAGGGCCATTATACCCATAGCGAAACCAGGGTTTCCAAAAAAATGGATTCTATCAAATTTAGAAAAGGAGATTTTATGGTTAAGACTTTTCAGGATGGAGTGCGCTATTTAATTGAAACTTTAGAACCTGAAGCTTCAGATTCTTTCTTTAACTGGAATTTCTTTGACAGCGTTCTTCAGCAAAAGGAAGGCTTCTCTCCCTATGTTTTTGAGGATATCGCTAAAAAAATGCTAGAAGATAATCCCGAATTAAAAGACGCCTTCGAAGCAAAGAAAAATAAAGAGGCCGAATTTGCAAATAGTTGGTACAACCAATTAGATTGGTTGCACAAACAATCTAAACATTATGAAGAGGCGCACTTACGCTACCCTATCTTTAGAGTTCCTCGTTAGATATTCATCGGTAAAAAGAAGTTTAATATTGGCATAGGATTTTTGAAGGGCCTTTTGGCTTTTCTTCAGGTTTTTCCATTTGGCTTTTTCTATACCCTCTTTAGTTTCGGGGCGTAACTCCCCCTCATAAGAAGTGCGCATCTCATACCAATAAGTAACCTTTAGCCTAAAACGCCCCTTTCGTTTAAAAATGTGATAGGTTTTTTGCAAAAACTTAGTGACTTTTAAACCTTCAACCCCTGTTTCTTCCTCTACCTCTCTTATGGCAGAGGCTTCAATAGTTTCGTTTTTTTCGGTTTTACCTTTTGGCAAATCCCAACGCTTTTTGCGATAAATAAATAAAATTTCATCTTTATCATTAAAAACCATTCCCCCTGCTGCAGTGACCACGCGTAATTTTTTAAACAAATGCTTTAAAAGCTTTTCTTCCTTTTCGTGGTAAAGGTTTACATAGAGCAATTCTCCTTTATTAATTTTTTTTATTATTCGCTTGATTCTAACCTTCTTAATAGGTAAAGACACGTAATTTTCTCCAAAATCTTTCTTTGTAGATAAAATTAGGGGAATATCATTAACAAAAACTTTATACATTTGCAGCATGATTTTAAATAAAGAAACAGCCAGAACAACCGCTGAATTGCTATTGCAAATTAAAGCAATAAAATTAGATGCACAAGAACCTTTTACCTGGGCCAGTGGTTGGAAATCGCCAATTTATTGCGATAACCGAATAGTACTATCTTATCCACCTATTAGAAACCATATAAGGGAACAATTTGCAAGACAAATTGAAGAACTATATGGAAAACCCGATGTAATAGCCGCGGTTGCCACCGGTGCTATTGGAATTGGTATGCTGGTAGCCGAGATTTTAAGTCTCCCGTTTATTTATGTTAGGCCGGAAGCCAAAAGCCACGGACGAAAAAATCAAATAGAAGGAAATCTATCCGTAGGCCAGAGCGTTGTGGTAATAGAAGATTTAATTAGTACAGGAAACAGTAGCCTTAACGCGGTGAAAGCTTTAAAAGAAGCCAATGCAAACGTAAAAGGAATGCTGGCCATCTTTACTTATGGCTTTAAAACTGCCGATGAGAATTTTGAAAAAGCAGGAATAGAGCTTCATACACTTAGTGACTACGATTTTCTTCTTGAAACTGCACAGAGAACCAATTATATAAATGCTGCTGAAGCCAATCTTTTAAGAGAGTGGCGACAGGATCCGGCTAACTGGAAAAAATAGTCTGGTTACAGAAAGTATAGAATACAACCTGTACTATCTGAAAATAAGTTTCTTTAAAGATATATTTAGACAAAATGCATATAGAAAGCCCAAAAGTAACTGCTAATAAAAGTGAGCAAGAAATGTTCGAATTTTTGATAAACCCTAAAAATTACGAACAGTTAATGCCCGAAAACAAAGAAGTTTTTGAAGTAAGAGATGAAAAAACCTTTGTTTTTGGACTTAAAGGAATGCCTGTTATAAAATTGGAAATCCAGGAAACCCGGAAACCAGAATTGGTGGTATTGGGCTCCACTTCAGATAAATTTGATTTTAAATTAAAAGCGCATATTTCGGCTTTAAACGAAAATCAGAGCGAAGTACAGATGGAATTCGGCGGTGAATTTAATGCTATGATGGCAATGATGGTTAAAAAGCCATTAACCAAATTTATAAACACGCTAGCCGAAAATATTGGCAAACTTTAAATTAAAAAAGCTGTTTGAAAAGTCTATTCTCGTCAAGCTGAATTTGTTTCAGCTTCTAAGGTGTTTTGATTATCAATTTTTTAGATCCCCGATAAAGAATCGGGGCAGGCTCTGAAATAAATTCAGGAAGACAATTTTAAGAACTTTTCAGCCAGGCCTTTTTTAGTACATCAGTTTAATTTCTTTTAAATCGAAGGTTTTAAACTTTTCGTCTTCAACTTCGATATTTAGCCTTCCACTCTTTGTCACCCCTCGAATAATACCGGTAAGAAAGGAAGCATCAGGTAGCTGAAAAGTAGACACCTTATCCCTTCTAAATAAATGCTCTGTATACTCTTCTAAAATAGACGTTTCGGCAAATGCAGTAATTTCGGTAATCTTTTTTTCAAATTCATCCGTAATTTTTTTAAGCAATTCGTCCAGGTTAAATTGACTTCCGGTAACAAGTTTAAGGGAAGAAGCTTGTGGCAAACCGGGAAAATTTGTTTGATTCACATTAAGGCCTACCCCAATTACCGAAGCGGCAATTTCATTGTTTTTTAGAATATTTTCGATAAGAATTCCGCTTATTTTATAGCGTTCTGACAATATGTCGTTAGGCCATTTCACCTTTAAAGCGGGAACATTAAATTCCTGAAGCACTTTAAGAATGGCCAAAGAAACCGTAGCGCTCATCAAAAATTGATGGTTTACATGCACCTTAATTTTTGGGTATAGTACGCTAAAGGTTAGGTTTTCACCTGCATTAGAATGCCAACCGGCACCCCTTTGCCCCCGGCCTCTAGTTTGCTCGTAAGCTACTACACATACCGGCTTAAATGAAGTATTTCCGCGATAAAGTTCCCGGGCAAATTCGTTGGTAGAATTGGTGGCATTAACTTTGATTATACGCATAATAGTAAATAGAAATAAAACAGGCGTTAAATGTTATGTAAACAACACCCATTAACAGCCAAAAAGTAATAACTTTGCGAAAATAATTAATTTTAATGGCAAACAAAGCACCGAACAACGATCAACTTATTGCACATATAATTAAAGGAATTGAAGACGTAAAAGGTAACGATATCGATATTCTGGACCTTAGACAAATTGAAAACACCGTTTGTGATTATTTTATAATTTGTAATGGTACTTCCAACACACAGGTAAACGCCATAGTGAATTCCGTTCAAAAAACTGTAAGTAAAGCTCTTAAAGATAAACCCTGGCACATAGAAGGTGGAGAAAATGCCGAATGGGTACTTTTAGACTATGTGAACGTAGTTGTACACGTTTTCCAAAAACATATCAGAGAGTTTTACGATATTGAAAGCCTTTGGGGGGATGCAAAAATCACTTCCATAGAAACAAATTATTAATTATCTAATTTAGAATTACCGAGAATGGCGAAACAGCAACCCAAAAAAAACATTGATCCCAAAAAGCCTAAATTTAGTGCTTATTGGATCTATGCCGCTATAATAATCTTCTTTTTAGGACTTAACTTTTTTAGCGGAGGCGGTTTTAGTGAACCTGCTAAAACCAACCCGGCAGAATTTCTTAATTTCTTAAGGGAAGGAGACGTAAAGAAGGTAGAAATTGTAAACCGTAAACAAGCCAAAGTCTATCTCACTGAAGAAGCTTCCCAAAAAGAGATTCATAAAAATGCAAACGATCCGGAATTATTCAATACCGGCGGAGAAACCCCTGCCTATAGTTTTGAGTTTGGAGATCTGCAAAATCTTGAAAACGATATAAAAGAGATAAAAGCAGAGAACAATCTTGAAACGACGGTGGTTTACGATACACAAAGCAATGTTTTGGGAGAAGTATTCTGGGCATTGTTGCCATTTATTTTAATAATTGGGGTTTGGATTTTCATCATGCGCAAAATGAGTTCCGGTGCCGGTGGTGGTGCAGGAGGCCAAATTTTTAATATCGGAAAATCAAAAGCTAAATTATTCGACCAAAATACCGATGTAAAGACATCTTTTAAAGATGTAGCCGGCTTAGAAGGTGCAAAAGAAGAAGTTCAGGAAATTGTAGATTTTTTAAAACAACCAGACAAATACACCTCTCTAGGGGGTAAAATTCCAAAAGGAGCACTTTTGGTAGGACCTCCCGGAACCGGTAAAACCTTACTGGCAAAAGCCGTTGCCGGTGAAGCCAAAGTGCCTTTCTTTTCACTTTCCGGTTCAGACTTCGTAGAGATGTTTGTAGGGGTGGGTGCCTCAAGGGTACGCGACTTGTTTAAACAGGCGAAAGAAAAATCACCATCTATTATTTTTATAGATGAAATAGATGCCATTGGACGTGCCCGTGGAAAAAGCAATTTCTCAGGTTCTAACGATGAACGTGAAAACACCTTAAACCAGTTACTAACAGAAATGGATGGTTTTGGAACAAACACCAACGTAATTGTAGTAGCTGCCACTAACCGTGCCGATGTTTTAGATAAAGCCTTAATGCGTGCCGGAAGATTTGACCGTCAAATTTATGTAGACCTACCCGATCTAAACGAGCGAAAGGAAATTTTTGAAGTTCATTTAAAGCCGCTTAAAAAAGTAGCCGATGAACTGGATACTGAATTCTTAGCAAAACAAACACCGGGATTCTCTGGTGCAGATATTGCCAATGTTTGCAACGAAGCTGCCTTAATTGCCGCTCGTAAAGGTAACAAAGCTGTTGGTAAACAAGATTTTCTTGATGCTGTAGATCGAATTGTTGGCGGCCTGGAGAAAAAGAATAAAATTATTACGCCCGATGAAAAAAAGGCCATTGCCTATCACGAAGCCGGTCATGCGACTGTGAGTTGGATGTTAGAGCACGCAGCCCCACTTGTTAAAGTAACAATTGTGCCACGCGGGCAATCTTTAGGAGCTGCCTGGTATTTACCTGAAGAGCGACTAATTGTTAGACCAGAGCAGATGCTTGATGAAATGTGTGCTGCCCTTGGAGGAAGAGCTGCAGAGAAGGTAGTTTTTAATAAAATTTCAACCGGTGCTTTAAGCGATCTTGAAAAAGTTACCAAGCAGGCCAAAGCAATGGTCACCATTTACGGTCTAAATGATAAGATTGGAAATTTAACCTATTATGATTCTTCAGGACAGGGCGAATATAATTTTACCAAGCCTTATAGTGAAAGCACATCTGAGCTTATTGATAAAGAGATTTCTAACCTAATTGAAACTCAATATCAACGTGCCATAGATTTGCTTACCGAGCATAAAGACAAACTGGGGCAATTGGCAGATATCCTTCTGGACAAGGAAGTGATTTTTAAGGATGATTTAGAGCGTATCTTCGGAAAAAGGCCTTACGACAAAGAGGAGGAAAAAACCGAAGTGCAAGAAAAAAAAGAAACGCCTAAAGTTGAAGAAAAAGCCTCGGAAACCGAAGAGCAGCATCCAGCTCCCGGAACCTCAGAAGATAAAGATACATTAACCGAAAACAATTCGGTTAATAAATAGTTCACAACCACGGTTTAAAAAATCTTAATTTGCCATAGTGTTAAATTAAGATTTTTTACCTTTGGTTAAAATGACGTCGAGAACCACACCCAAAATTCTATGAGTCTATTTAGAAGATTTCTTAACCCTAAATCTAAATCAGACAAGAAGCAGGAATCTCCTGAAAAAGCTGAGCGGGGAAAATACATGCCTGAGGTAAAATTACCTACCGATGAACGTTTCATGTTGAATTTCAAAAACAACGGAGGTAAATTCCTTTATTGTGAGAACGATGATGAAATGCTTGAGGCTTTTGACAATATTTTACTGGAAAACGACTGGTACGAAAAACAGTGCTTTTGTCTGGATCCAAATCTTCAAGATAAATTTAAAGGTTTCAACCTGGATTTCACAAAATCTGGTTCTGCCCCTTTTTTTCTATCTACCTGCGAGTATTTGGTAGCCAATGATGGTTCTATACTCATCTCTTCAAATCAAATTAAAGAGTGCAAACTCAATGATTTACCCGATAATTTTGTTATTATTTCTTCTACAAGTCAGTTAATTGATACTATTGGCGAAGGTTTACGTGGCATCAAATTTAGGAACAAGCAAAGAATCCCTTCTAACATCACGACCATTAAAAATTTTGAAACTCAAAAAGAGGGTGACTTTATGAGCTATGGAAGTAGTACAAAAAACCTATATTTGCTCCTGCTGGAAGATTTATAAATATGAGGGAAGCCATTATTAGAACTATTTCAGGATTATTGTATGTATCCATATTGGTTGCTTCCATACTTTCTTCCGAATTTATCTTTATTAGTTTATTTTATTTACTCGGACTTGTGTGCCTCATAGAAATGCAAAAATTATTGCATCTCAAAAGCTATGCGCTTTATGCTGTACAGGCTTTGCTTTTCTACCTCTTTAGCTATCTTAAGTTTAATCAGGACGCCACCATACTCTTACTTTTTATAACCATTTTTGTAAATCTATTTTTGGTTAAAGATTTGTTGGTGGTAAGAAAAATACCCGTTTTTGAAAAGAAGAAATATATTATAATTATTTTTTATCTCATTTCTTCTGTTATTTTCCTTACACTAATCCCAACTATAGAAGGTGTCTTTATCCCTAAATTGGTAGTTGGCATCTTTATACTTATTTGGACTAACGATACATTTGCTTATATTGTAGGTAAGAATTTTGGCAGCAAGAAGCTTTTTGAAAGAATTTCGCCTAACAAAACAGTAGAAGGTTTCCTGGGTGGTGTGGTTTTTAGTGGAATAGCAAGTTTTTTTATTTTCTATTACACACAATTTCTCACTTTCCCCATTTGGCTTGGCTTAGCCATTATATTGAGTGTCTTTGGGACTTTAGGAGATCTTATCCAATCAAAATTTAAACGTCAGGCCGGTGTAAAAGACAGCGGAAAACTAATGCCAGGCCACGGCGGATTATTTGACAGGTTAGATAGTATTATTTTTTCAAGTCCGTTTGTATATGCTTATCTCTATATTCTAGATTATGTTTCATAAAGAAGGTTATAAAATTATGGCGATAGCAGCTGTGCTGCTTATTGCTATAAACGCAGTATCATATTCGTTTATAAACACCTATTGGATAAAATTTGCTATCCTGGTGGTTACTATCGTTCTATTTTTGCTAATCATTCAGTTTTTTAGAAATCCTAAAAGAAAAACTGTTTTAAATGATACCAATGTAATTGCACCCGTAGATGGTAAAGTTGTAGCCATTGAAGAGGTTGAAGAAAAAGAGTACTTCAAAGATAAGCGTATTCAGGTATCTATTTTCATGTCGCCAATTAATGTACACGTAACAAGGCACCCTATTGGTGGTAAAGTGAAATACAGTAAATATCATCCGGGTAAATTTTTAGTAGCCTGGCACCCTAAATCTAGTGAAGAGAACGAAAGAACCACGGTTGTTGTGGAAAACCCTGTTGCCGGTGAGGTATTATACAGGCAAATTGCCGGAGCATTAGCAAATAGAATTGTAAACTATGCTAAAGTTAACGACAAAGTTATTCAGGGTAGCGATAGTGGATTCATAAAATTTGGATCCCGGGTAGACGTTTTCCTACCGCTAAACACCCCTATTTTGGTTGAATTAGATCAAAAAGTAAAAGGTGGCCTAAGCGTGATAGCCAATATTGAAGAATAAGCAAAACGTTATGTCTTATACAACAGAAGAAAAATTTTTAAAAGCATATGAAATGGCGTGCAAAACCACTCAAAAATTTGCGCCAGATATTATGTTGCATTTTTATGCTTATTACAAAAAAGCCACTCAGGTAAATGGTTTTTACGCCCCGCCCATGAGCGAAGGCGATATTAGGAATGCTTTTAAAGTAAACGCTTTATTACAGATAAAAAATATTAGCAAGCAGGAAGCCCGCGAAAAATATATAGAGCTGGTAGAAGAACATATTGGCGAAGTAACATAATTGTAGTTACTCCGCCTTTATTTTTGTTTTAACTTAAACCTTTTAAGCTGGCTTTAATAGCTTTAATCTTCGCCTCAGCATCAGCTTTCTTTGCTTTTTCTATAGCTACAACTTTTTCGGGCGCATTATTTACAAATCGCTCGTTAGAGAGCTTCTTCTCTACAGATTTTAGGAAGCCTTCATTATATTTTAATTCTTCTTCCAGTTTTTCAATTTCAGCTTCAACATCAATAGCACCGGCAATAGGAATAAAGTACTCATTAGATTTCACTCGGAAGGAAAGCGCACCTTCCACCTGTGTATCTACGTAATTAAAAGCATTTATATTACCCATCTTTAAGATCACAGGATCAAAGAATTCTGAAGCATTTTCGTTGTTCATTACCATTAGGTCTATGGTATTTTTAAACGAGATATTTTTCTCTTTTCTTACCTTTCTTATCCCTGCAATGACTTCTGAAGCCAAAGCAAATTCGTTAATTATTCCTTCGTTATAATCCTTAATCTCCGGCCATTTCGCTACAATTAAAGCTTCAGAAGGTTTTCTTTCAGTAATTTCCTGCCAAATTTCCTCAGTAACAAACGGCATAAACGGATGGAGAATCTTTAAGTTATCTTCTAAAATTTCTATTACTGCTTTATATGTTTTGGCATCTATAGGCTCACCGTAAGCCGGTTTTACCATCTCAAGGAACCAGGAGCAGTAATCGTCCCAAATCAACTTATAAGTGCTCATTAAAGCATCACTCATTCTATATTTAGCGTAGTGATCTTCAATTTCCACGAGGGTTTTTCTAAACCTGGCGGTGTACCAATTAATTGCAATTTTTGAGGTTTCGTCCTGCTCTTTTTCTTCAGAAACTTCCCAGCCCTTTACCAGCCTAAATGCATTCCAAATTTTATTTGAAAATGCACTACCCTGTTTACAAAGATCTTCTTCAAACATCAAATCGTTTCCGGCCGGAGAACTTAAAAGCATTCCTACCCTAACACCATCGGCTCCATATTGCTCTATTAAACCTAGCGGATCGGGTGAGTTCCCTAAGGACTTGGACATTTTTCTCCGCTGCTTATCACGAACAATCCCGGTAAGATAAACGTTTTTAAATGGTCGTTCTCCCCTGTATTCGTAACCGGCCATAATCATTCGTGCTACCCAGAAAAATAAGATTTCGGGAGCAGTCACAAGATCGTTAGTTGGATAATAATATTTAATTTCTTCATTCTCCGGTTCTAAAATCCCATTAAAGACACTCATAGGCCATAACCAGGAAGAAAACCAGGTATCCAGAGCATCTTTGTCCTGGGTTAATTCTTCTGCCTTTAAATGGGCATTTCCCGACTTTTCTCTCGCTTTCTCCAGGGCTTTCTCTGCAGTTTCGGCAACCACAAAGTCTTCTTTTCCACTCCCGTAAAAATAAGCCGGAATTTGATGTCCCCATAAAAGCTGGCGGGAGATATTCCAGTCGCGAACATTCTCCATCCAATGCTTATAGGTATTCAAAAATTTATCGGGCACCAAATTAATTTCATCACCAACCACAGCATCTATTGCAGGTTTGGCCATTTCTTTCATCTTTAGAAACCACTGGTCACTAAGTTTGGGTTCTATAACAGCACCGGTGCGTTCACTGGTCCCTACTTTATTAATATGCTCTTCAATTTTGGTAAGCACGCCCATTTCTTTTAGTTCTTCTACGATCTCCTTTCTAACCTGGAACCTGTCTTTCCCTTCATAATGCATTCCGTAAGCATTAAGACTGGCATCGTCGTTAAGGATATCTATCACTTCAAGATTATGCTTATCTCCAAGCATTTTATCATTTTCATCATGGGCCGGCGTCACTTTTAAGCAACCCGTACCAAACTCTACATCTACATATTCGTCTTCAATAATTGGTATTACCCTATTACAAATTGGAACAATTGCTTTTTTACCTTTTAAATGGGCAAAACGTTCATCGTTTGGATTGATACAAATTGCCGTATCCCCCAATATAGTTTCGGGACGTGTAGTAGCTATACTTAATACGTCATCACTACCTTCTACTTTATAATTAAGATAAAAAAGCTCGCCCTGTTTCTCTAAATGAATTACTTCCTCGTCAGAAAGGGTAGTTTTTGCCTGTGGGTCCCAATTTACCATTCGATACCCGCGGTAAATGAGTCCTTTTTCATATAAATCAACAAAAACCTTAATTACAGAAGCTGACATCTTTTCATCCATGGTAAACTTGGTGCGTTCCCAATCGCAGGAGGCTCCTAGTTTTTTTAGTTGCTCAAGGATAATCCCCCCATGTATATGTGTCCACTCCCAGGCATGCTGTAGAAATTCCTCACGACTAAGATCGTTTTTATCAATTCCTTCTGCCTTTAATTTTGCCACTACTTTTGCCTCAGTTGCAATAGAAGCATGGTCGGTACCCGGCACCCAACAGGCATTATAGCCTTTTAATCGAGCTCTTCTCACTAAAACATCCTGAATGGTATTGTTAAGCATATGCCCCATATGTAAAACACCGGTTACGTTTGGTGGTGGAATTACAATAGTGTATGGTTCTCTATCGTCTACCTCTGAATGAAAATAATTGTTTTCCATCCAGTAGTTATACCATTTATCTTCTACTTTTTTTGAATCGTATTGGGAAGCAATCGCCATATTGGTCTGGTTTTTGAAAAATAAGAGCAAAAGTAAATATAACTTAAGGATTATAAAAGAAGTTGATTTGATTATAATTTTGTGTACACAGCAATTCGGCTTATTTTTATCATTCGTTTTTAAATATTAATAATTATGAAGAAATTTATTGCTATCGCCATTTTTGTTGTTGCTGGTATAGGCACGGTTATGGCGCAGGAAAAAGCCAAGATAGAATTCAAAACTGAAACTATTGAATATGGCGAAATAGAAAAAGGAAGTGATGGTGTTCGCGTTTTTGAATTCACCAATACAGGCAATGCCCCATTGGTTATTGCCAATGTAACCTCTAGTTGTGGTTGCACCATTCCTAAAAAACCGGAAGAACCCATTAAGCCGGGAGAAACAGGAGAGATTCAGGTAAAGTACAACACAAATCTTGTAGGCCCTATTAGAAAAACAATCACTGTATATTCTAATGCCGAAGAATCAACAAAATCACTTAAAATTAAGGGGCGGGTTATTGAAAAAGATAATAATAGTTAAAGACTATTAAAGCCTAAAAAGCCGTTTAAAAAGTCTTATGCACATTAAAATAAGCTTGTAAAGTTTTTAAAATTATAAATCTTGAATCAAGTTTAGATTAGCGTTATCTGGCATTTTAAACGGCTACCTCTATACTTTTAAGTTTCAAATTTAATTTTAAGGAACAATTTTTAGTTTTTGATAAATTATAACTAAAAACTAATCAGAAATCTTCTTAGATTTTTGCATGTTTGCAATGTATTAAAATAAATCTCATGCCAAATATATCGAACAAAGGGCGCAATATGCCCGAATCTCCAATAAGAAAACTAGTACCCTTTGCTGAAGCAGCTGTAAAAAATGGAAAAAAAATCTATCAATTAAATATTGGCCAACCGGATATTGAAACCCCAAAAGCAGCTTTGGCAGCAGTTAAAAGCAATGATATAGATGTGCTTTCATACAGTCATTCTGCGGGTTTTGAATCTTATAGAACCAAACTAGCCCAATATTATAGAAAAAATGATATCCCGGTAGATGCACAGGATATTATTATTTCAACCGGGGGCTCTGAAGCTTTGATGTTTGCTATGGGAAGTATTACCGACCCGGGTGATGAGGTAATTATCCCAGAGCCTTTTTACGCAAATTACAATGGTTTTGCAACCGCATCTGGGGTGCAAATCGTTCCCATTAAAGGAAGCATAGAAAATAATTTTTCGCTTCCTGCAATTTCAGAATTTGAAAAATTAATCACCGACAAAACAAGGGCTATTCTTTTATGTAATCCCGGAAATCCTACCGGTTATTTATACACCCGTGAAGAAATACAGCAACTTGCAGATTTAGCCCTGAAACATGATCTTTTTATTGTTGCCGATGAAGTGTATCGTGAGTTTGCATACGATGGGGTTAAGCATCATTCCATTATGAGTATTCCCGGCCTGGAACAACACGCCATTATGGTAGATTCGGTTTCTAAACGCTACAGTATGTGCGGAGCAAGAATTGGCTGCCTTGTTTCAAAAAACCTGGAAGTAATGCGTGCTGCCATGAAATTTGCACAAGCAAGATTGAGCCCGCCTACCTTCGCTCAAATAGCCGCAGAAGCTGCATTAGACACTCCAGATGAATACTTTGATGAAGTAAACAAAGAATATACAGAGCGAAGAAATCTTTTAATTGAAGGTTTAGAGAGTATACCGGGTGTAAAAGTTGCCAAACCTAAGGGGGCCTTCTATTGCATTGCCGAGCTTCCTGTTGAAAATGCCGACAATTTTTCACAGTGGTTGTTAGAAAGTTTCGATTACAACAATGAAACGGTAATGATAGCTCCTGCAGCCGGCTTCTACTCTACCCCTAACACAGGTCTAAACCAGGTGAGAATTGCATATGTATTAAAGAAAGAAAATCTGGAGAGAGCCATTGAAATCCTAAAGATTGCTCTAAAAGAATATAATAAATAACACATCATCTATGCAGGTTGCTGAAAATTTCTCCCTGAAGCAATACAATACTTTTGGTGTAGATGTAAAAGCCAGAAAATTCATATCTGTAAGCAGTAAAAAAGAGTTACGTGATGTTTTACAGCAGGCTTATGCAACAGAGATATTTGTACTGGGAGGCGGTAGCAATATGCTGCTTACCCAGGATGTAGATAAAACGGTTATTCATATTAACATTAGTGGAATTGAACTTATTTCTGAAAACAACGAAGAAGTTATCTTAAAAGTTGGTGCCGGCGAAAACTGGCACCAATTTGTATTATATTGTATTGAAAAAGGCTATGGCGGACTCGAAAATCTTTCTTTAATACCCGGTAATGTAGGTACTGCTCCTGTTCAAAACATTGGTGCTTATGGGGTTGAACTTAAAGACAGCTTTAAATCTTGTGAAGCCCTGCGCATACAAACTTTGGAAGTTGAAACCTTCAATAACGAACAATGTGAATTTGGTTACAGAAACTCTGTTTTTAAAAACAAACTAAAAGGTCAATACATTATCACCTCGGTAAACTTTAAACTTAGTAAAAAAAATCATGAGTTAAGCACTTCTTACGGTGCGATCCAGGCCGAATTAGACAAGCATAATATCAAAAAACCTACTATTAAAAATATTTCTGATGCCGTTGTAAATATTCGTCAACAGAAACTACCAGATCCGAGGGAGTTGGGCAATAGTGGTAGCTTTTTTAAAAACCCAATAGTTAGCGAGACTGAATTCAAGAAGTTACAACAGCAATTTCCTGAAATGCCCTTTTACGCTGTGCAGGCCAACCAAATTAAAATCCCTGCAGGCTGGCTTATAGACCAGGCAGGTTTAAAAGGATATCGCAAAGGTGATGCCGGTATACATAAAAACCAGGCTTTGGTTTTGGTTAATTACGGAAATGCCAGCGGGCAAGAAATTTTAGAATTATCTAAAGAAATTCAGGAAAAAATTTATCAGAAGTATAATATAAAACTAGAAGCTGAAGTGAACATTTTTTAGATAAAAAGTTTAAAATTGATTTTACAAAAAATATCCCCGCAACAGGATACTAAAAAAAGAGGCTGTTTATAAACAGCCTCTTTATATTTGTTAATCAATCAATATTTACGAAGCTTTTTTCATTACTACACCGTCAATAAGGTGCACCATTCCGTTAGAAGCTTCAATATCTGTAGCGATAATGGTAGCTGTGTTCCCATTTCCATCCTTAAGCACAATATTATCTCCATCTGCCATAGCTGTAAGTTCTGCCCCTTCCATAGTAACAAAAGTTACTTCACCACCTCCATCTTCAATCATCTGACTTAAATCTGAAGCCGTAATTTCTTTATCTACTACGTGATATTTAAGAACACCTGCTAATTGATCTTTATTCTCACTCTTCATCAATTCATCTAAGGTAGCTTTATCAACTTTTTCGAAAGCACTGTTGGTAGGTGCAAAAACTGTATATGGACCTTCATCTTCGGTAAAGGTTGTTGCCAATTCGGCATTTTTCAATGCACTAACTAAGGTACTTAGAGAATCGGTTGCCATCGCTTTGGCAGCAATACTATTAGATTCCATTTCCATGCGTTCCTCTTCAGCTTTCATTTTAGCCTCTTGCTCTGCTGCTTCCTGCTCCATTTTTGCCTTTTCCTCTTCCTTCTTCTTGGTATCTTCGCAAGAAGTAAAGCTAAATGCAAAAACAGCTAACATTATTAATAAAATTTTAGATTTCATAATTTAGTTTTTAATGGTTTAGACCTCCTAATTTATCACCTAAACTTTACAATTACAGTGCATTACGATTAAATTTTAGTTAAAGTGTGTAAAGCTTATGCTAATATGCGTTTGAATTTTCCCAAAAGTCAATTTATTGCTATTTTTGCACTAAATTTCATCGTGTGACGGCCAGAGGGGTATTACATAGATTTTTTAAGGTTTAGATATAAAATCTATAGTTTTTAAATTTCGATTTTTGGCTAAATATCTAATGTCACATTCATATTGAAATTAATTAGAAGGGGGAGAAATTAGAAATATCACGTAGTTATGCAGTTACTTATAATAACAGTTTTGCTTTTAGGGTTGGCTTTCGCTGGAATAGCCATTAAAATATGGGGAAAAAAAGACGGTAAATTTGCCGGAACCTGTGCCAGCCAGAGCCCATTTTTGAATAAAGAAGGAGAAGCTTGCAGTTTTTGCGGAAAATTACCCGAAGAACAAGGCGATTGTTCTGGAGAAAAGAAGGCTAACTAAGTTACATGGCAGCAATTCTACTGGGGCTTTTTTTTCTGTTTTCAATAATTATTTTAGGCTTTTACCTCGCTTTTTTTGCTTTTGCCAAAGATAAAAGTAAAAATCCCGAAGAGATAGACTTGCCTATATCGGTTATTGTTTGTGCCAAAAACGAAGCCGAAAATCTTAAAAACTTCCTTCCTCCCATTCTAGATCAGGACTACCCTAATTTTGAAGTAATTATTATAAATGATGCTTCTTTAGATAATACCTTAGAAGTTATAGAGCATTTTCAAAGCCTGGACGGCAGGGTTAAACTTGTAAATGTTAAAAACAATGAAGCATTTTGGGCAAATAAAAAATACGCACTTACCTTAGGTATAAAAAAGGCTCAAAACCCGTATTTAATATTTACCGATGCAGACTGTGCGCCACAAAGCCCAAATTGGATTAAACACATGGCTAACGGATTTCTGCAAGAAAAAAGCATTGTACTAGGCTATGGTGGGTATTTTAAAAACAGTAAGTCTTTACTAAACAAGCTAATTCGTTTTGAAACCTTACTTACCGCTATTCAATATTTCTCCTATGCAAAATTAGGAAACCCGTATATGGGTGTGGGAAGAAACCTGGCCTATACTTCAAAACAGTTTTACGACCAAAAAGGTTTTGCCAATCATTTACATTTAAGATCTGGAGATGATGATCTTTTTGTTAACGAAGCAGCAAACTTTAAAAACACCTTTATATGTCACCATCCGGAAGCAAGCACGAGAAGTGTTCCTAAAACAGATCTAAAATCCTGGTTTCACCAAAAAAGAAGACACGCATCAGTAGTAGGATTTTACAAAACAAAAGATAAAATATTATTGGGCTTGTTTTTTACTGCACGCTTCTTCTTTTGGATTTTACTTGCCATTTTGCTTATACTCCAGTTTCAGTGGCAACTGGTTGTAGGTTGCGCAGCAGTCGTGCTATTGGTACAGGGAATAGTGTACACACAATCGGCTAGAAAATTACAAGAAACAGATGTAATTTGGTTGTTTCCCTTTTTAGAAGTATTTTTAATTTTCACCCAATTTGGCATATTTATCGCGAACAGCATTTCAAAACCAAGGCATTGGAAATAGATCAGCAATTGCTCCTTACCCGAATTAAAGCGGCAAAAAATGGAAGCCAGTCGGCTTTTAATTATCTACTCGATACATTTTGGGATAGTGTATATGGATTTCAGCTAAAAAAAACGGGGAACGCGTACGAATCAGAAGATATCACTATTCAAACTTTTTCTAAAGCCTTTAAAAGAATTGAAACTTTTGATGAGGAATATTCTTTTAACACCTGGCTAATAGCCATTTCAAAGAATATTCATGTTGATATGATTAGGAAGCAAAAATCTTCTATTAGCTCTCAAACTACCTCCGACCATAATGAAAAAGTATACCGCATTGCTGATGAAACACCTACAATTGAAGACAAATTAATTAGCGAACAACACTTAGCTCAACTACTTACCGATATTAAACAGTTAAAACCACACTACCAGGAAGTTATTAATCTTAGGTACTTTCAGGAAAAATCTTATAAAGAAATTGCTGAAACCCTGAATGAACCCATGAATAATGTAAAAGTAAAACTTTTAAGAGCCAGGAAGTTACTGGCCAAAATCATTGAAGAAAGAAAATTGGTGTAAGTTCTTTAGGACTTAACGATCTAATTTATGCAGTTCATTAGATTATTGTATCTTTGAAATCTAGATTTTTACTATGAGTACAGACACTATAAGCCCCGTAAAAGAAAAGCCTAAAGCTAAACCAAAATGGCTAAGGGTAAAACTTCCAACCGGTAAAAAATATACCGAACTTCGCAGCCTGGTAGACAAATATGATCTACATACAATTTGCACTTCCGGCAGCTGCCCAAATATGGGGGAATGCTGGAGTGAAGGTACTGCTACCTTTATGATTTTAGGAAATATTTGTACCCGTTCCTGCGGATTTTGTGGTGTAAAAACCGGCCGTCCGGAAACAGTAGATTGGGACGAACCTGAAAAAGTTGCCCGCTCTATAAAAATTATGGGGATTAAGCACGCCGTGGTAACCAGTGTAGACCGCGACGATCTTAAAGATATGGGATCTATAATTTGGGCGGAAACCGTGAAAGCCATTCGCCGAATGAACCCTGAAACCACCCTAGAAACTTTAATACCAGATTTTCAGGGAAATGAACGCAATATAGACCGTATAGTAGAAGTAATGCCAGAAGTGGTTTCCCACAATATGGAGACGGTTAGAAGACTTACCCGGGAGGTTAGAATTCAAGCCAAGTACGATCGTAGTCTTGAAGTTCTTCGCTATCTCAAGCAACAAGGTGTAAACAGAACCAAATCTGGAATTATGTTGGGACTTGGTGAACAGGAAAACGAAGTAATACAAACCCTGCATGATCTTAGAGCAGCAGACGTAGATGTGGTAACTATTGGGCAATACCTACAACCCAGTAAAAAACATTTACCGGTAAAGCAATTTATCACCCCAGATCAATTTAAAAAATATGAGGCAATTGGGCTGGACCTCGGATTTCGCCATGTAGAAAGTAGCGCCCTGGTTCGTTCTTCTTACAAAGCACATAAACATATAGATTAAGTTTTTTTCCGATTTAAATGAACAAAAGCATCAATATAGCCATAAACGGTTTTGGCCGTATTGGGCGAAGCCTATTTAGGCTTTTAATATCACATAAAAGCATCAATGTAGTTGCTATTAACGATGTGGCCGACGCCAAAACCCTGGCTCACCTTTTAAAATACGATAGTATCCACGGAATTTCGCCTGCTGAGATTTCTTCCGAAGAGGACAAGCTTATAGTAAATGGAATCTCTATCCCTTTATTAAACGAATCCCATCCCAAAGAGATTAACTGGAACAAACATAGAGTTGATATTGTAGTAGAATCTACAGGAAAGTTCAAGACCAAAGAGGAACTTCAACATCACATTACCAATGGTGCGAAAAAGGTGATTTTATCTGTTCCACCTGAAGATAATGATATTAAAATGGTGGTATTGGGCGTCAATGAACATATCCTGGATGGTAGTGAAGAAATTATTTCAAATGCCAGCTGCACTACCAATAATGCCGCCCCCATGCTAAAATTGATTCATGAAAATTTTATAGTAGAACAAGCATATATTACAACCATACACTCATACACCTCAGACCAGAGCTTACACGACAAACCACATAGGGACCTTAGAAGAAGCCGTGCAGCAGCCCAATCTATAATTCCTACTACTACTGGAGCAGCAAAAGCATTAACCGGTATTTTCCCCGAGATTAGTGAAGTTATTGGAGGTTGTGGAATTAGGGTTCCCGTACCCAACGGTTCCCTAACAGATATGACCCTTAATGTTCGTAAAGAAACCAACATAACGGCCGTAAACAAACTCTTTAAAGATGCGGCTACAACTTCCTTAAAAGGAATTCTTAGTTACACCGAAGATCCCATTGTTTCTATAGACATTAACAATAATCCGCATTCTTGTATTTTTGATGCTCAAATGACATCGGTGATAAGTGGCAAGCTAGTCAAGATTATTGGATGGTATGATAATGAGATCGGTTATTCCAGTCGTCTTATCGATTTAATTTCAATGGTTAATGAGAAATAACTATCTTTATATCCATTAAGCGTATGCTGATTTTCCATAATGAAGAGATTCAACTTTATACTAATATTCGTATTTTATTGTAATTTTTCTTTTGCAATTCAGCAAGACGATTCCAAACATCTTCAATTGGCCAATGAAAGAATTCAGCAGTTAATCAACGATGCTGAAGTTTCAGTAAATACATTAGATTTTGACCGCGCCATTGAACAATTAAATTCTTCTTTAGAACTTTCAAAATCTATTGATGATAAGCGCTTTATTGCATTATCCAGTAGTATTCTTGCCAAACTTTATTATATAAGACACGAATACGATAAAGCGATAACCGAGTTAAACCGGGCAATTTCTATTCAACGTGAAGTGGGCGACGAAAAAGGATTGGCTTACAGCTATGTAAATTTTGCTAAAATTTTTATGGCTAAACATAACAAAACCCGGGCAAACCGTTATCTCAACCTGGCAGAAGAACTCTACTTAAAATTAGACAATCAGGAATACCTTGGAATAGTTTCTTTAAACCGGGCGATTATCATTCAAAAATCTGAAAAACAGATCAATGAAGCCTTAAAACTTCTGGAAAAGGCAAAAATACAACTCTCAGAGTCTGAAAACATGTACGAACTTTCAAGACTCTATTACTATACCGGTAGAGCTCATATAGCCCTCAAGAACTACGAACTGGCCGAAGAGAACTGCAACAAGGCATTAGCAATCGCCAAGGCTAACAATTTTGGCGGCATGATAATGAGCATCTATAAGCAACTGAGTATAATTTATGAGGAAACCGGTAATTACAAGACTTCCCTGGATTATCTTCAAAAAAGTTATGCACGTAATGACTCCATAATTGCAATGAATAAGGAGGTACTGGCCGAACAAGCAAACGCCAAATATGGAATAGATGCCTTGCAAAGTAGTTTAAATGAATTGAGCCTTCAGAATGCCGAACAAGAAAGCAAGTTAAAAGTTAATAAACTAACCACAATTCTTAGTGTGGCACTTATTACCATTCTCTCACTTTTAACCCTGTCACTCTACAAAAACAATAACTTAAGGGCCCGTGCTAACGAATTGCTACAAAAGAAAAACACAGAGCTTACAAAAGCCAAAGAAAATGCGGAAAAAGCTTCCCTGGCCAAAGCTCAGTTTCTCTCTACCATTACCCACGAGTTAAGAACGCCCCTATATGCTGTAACCGGCCTTACACACCTATTGTTAGAAGAAAGCCCTACCGAAAACCAAAAAGAGCATCTTAATTCATTAAAATTTTCTGGTGAATATTTACTTTCACTTATCAACAACATTTTAGACCTCAACAAACTGGAAGCTAACAAGGTAGAAGTTATGGAGGCTTCTTTTGACCTAAAAAAGCGTATTTCAGATGTATTGGTTGCACTTCAAAACTCGGCAGACCAAAAAAATACTAAAATCCACCTTAACTACGACAATTCTATTCCCGAAGAGATAAAAGGCGACCCATTAAAAATATCACAAATCTTAATAAATTTAATTGGAAACTCTATAAAATTCACCGAAGACGGGGATATATGGATTAATGTCTCTAAAAACTCTCACGAAGGAAATATTATTTTACTTGATTTTGAAATTAAAGATAACGGCGAGGGAATTTCAAAGGAAAAACAAAAAGCAATTTTTGAAAACTTCACCCAGGGCTCCACACAGATTAATCGTAAATTTGGGGGAACCGGTTTAGGATTATCTATAGTAAAAAATCTTCTTAGTTTACTAGGCAGTGAAATTGAGCTGGAAAGTGATTTGGGCAAAGGTTCAACTTTTACTTTTCAGCTAAAGTTTGAAGCTAAAGAAATAGAAAATAATACAAATAAAACATCCCAGGATGCAGAAGCACCTGTTGAAGATAGATTAGAAGGCAAAAACATACTTATTGTGGAAGACAATAAGATAAACCAAATGATTACCCGTAAAATCCTGGAAAAACATCAGGTTATTTGCGAGGTGGCCGATAACGGTACTATTGCTGTAGAAAAAACCAAGGAAAATGAATACGATCTTATTCTTATGGATATCCATATGCCGGGAATAAGCGGGATAGAAGCCACTAAAGAAATTAGAAAATTTAATACTGAAATCCCCATCATTGCCTTAACCGCTGTTACTTTAGACGATAATCTTGATGAGTTCTACTTAAACGGATTTAGCGATATTATCCCAAAACCCTATAAAACGGAAGAATTTTTCCTGAAAATTAATAAGCAATTAGCCTTAAAACAGAGCACGGTTTAAAAAGCACCCTAGGCACTTTATTAAACATATTACTCACTATTAAGTAGGTACAAATAAAACCTATTGTCCTTTTACAAATTTTATTATTTCGGTCTTAAATTCTGCTTCGTTATTTAAAAAAGCAGTCTTTACCGGCAGGTAGTAGAGCTGCCTGGGTTTAAAATAAGTATATAAACGCACGTAATCTTTTTCGGTAGTTAAAATTAGTGCTTCTTTGGTTAGCTCTGTTATTTCTTTATCGGTAAAATTATGATGGTCTTTAAAAACACGATGCTTAAAGTTAAAACCTTTTGTCTTTAAATAATTTACAAGTGGTTTAGGATTTGCAATCCCCGTAACCAAAGTAAAACATTTATCTTTTAAATCATCTAGTTCAATGCTGGCTTCTTCAGAGTTTATTTCTTCAGAATAATCAATAAAACTAAAATATAATTGCTGGTAGTTATGTAATCTAAGTTTAGTTCTAATGGTATCCATTTCTCTATGTGTAAGCTTTCGCGGGCATTTAGTAACCACAATTATTTTAGCCCGTTCTGCCCCTACTGTTGGCTCTCTTAAATTCCCCGTTGGCAACATAACATCATCAACATATAAATCACTGTAAGCAGTGAGTAAAATATTCAGCCCAGCCTTTACTTTTCTATGTTGAAAAGCATCATCCAATAAAATAATTTCTGCATTTTGTTTTCTAAGATTTGAAATTCCATTTTGCCGGTTGGCGTCTACCGCAATCATAGCTTTATTAAACTTTCTTTTAAATTGTAAAGGCTCATCTCCCACCTCTGTTGCCGGCTCTTCTCCACTTAATAACTTATAGCCAGAAGTACTTCTCCTATACCCCCTGCTTAAAGTAGCAACTTTATAGTTTGGCAGAAGAAACTTCAGTAAAAACTCTATCATTGGCGATTTGCCCGTGCCCCCCGCATTTAGGTTCCCTACACATATCACCGGAAAATCATAAGATCTAGAATCGAGTATTTTGGCGTTATAAAGCAAATTTCTACTCCAGGTTATAAAACCATATAATAACGCAAAAGGAATCAGCATTTTTCGTAAAATCTTCATACAGGGCAGACTATAATAATTATATTTGGACTTAGCTGAATTAAAAATTATCACGAAATTAATAAAAACCAACCTCCTAAGTTTATAAAAACTAAAAACAAATGCTTGTAAAAGAAGTTATAGCTATAATTGAAGAATTTGCCCCGCCAGCTTATGCCGAAGATTTTGATAATGTTGGCCTTTTGGTGGGTAATAATAACGCAAAAGTTACCGGAGCACTTATTACCTTAGACAGTCTGGAAAGTGTTGTAGATGAAGCTATCGATAAAAATTGCAATCTCATTATTAGTTTTCATCCCATCATTTTTTCGGGTATAAAAAAGCTAACCGGTAAAGACTATGTGCAAAAAACAATTATTAAAGCAATTAAAAACGATATAGCGATTTATGCAATTCATACCGCTCTAGACAATCAATACAAAGGGGTAAACGATATGATATGCGAAAAGATAGGGCTTAAAAATAGACAAATTTTAATTCCGCGTAAAAACAGTATAAAGAAACTAACCACCTTTGTTCCAAACCAACAAGCCGCAGAGGTAAGAAACGCCCTTTTTGACGCCGGTGGCGGAAGTATAGGAAATTATGACCACTGCAGTTTTAATGTTAAAGGAGAAGGTAGTTTTAAACCCAACGAACAGGCAAACCCGGTAATTGGTTCCCACGGAAACCTACATTTAGAGGAGGAAACACAAATAGGCGTTACCTACCCGGCTCATTTGGAGAGCACCTTGATTACCGCCCTGTTTAAAAGCCATCCTTATGAAGAAGTAGCGTATGAAATAAATACAATTGATAACAAAAATCAACATTTAGGAATGGGAATGATAGGTGAACTGGAAAACCCGGAAAACCCTACGAGCTTTTTAAAAAGAATTAAAAATCAATTTAACTGTGGTTGCATAAGGCACTCAGATTTTGGAGATACACAAATCAAGAAAGTGGCAGTTTTGGGTGGTAGTGGCAGCTTTGCCATTAATGAGGCAAAAGGTGCCGGAGCCGACATCTATCTTACTGCCGACTTAAAATACCATGATTTTTACAAAGGCGATAAAAACTTTATTTTAGCCGATATTGGCCATTATGAAAGTGAGCAATTCACAAAAGATTTATTACATTCTTATCTTACAAAAAAAATTAGTAATTTTGCACTTATTTTAGCAGAGACAAACACCAATCCAATCAAGTATATATAACTATGGCAAAAAAGAACGATGTTACTGTAGAAGACAAGTTAAGAGCGTTATACGACCTTCAGCTGGTTGATTCCAGAATTGATGAAATAAGGAACGTACGCGGTGAGCTTCCACTAGAGGTAGAAGATTTGGAGGATGAAGTAACAGGATTGAGCAAGCGTTTGGAAAAAATGGATGCCGATATTGAAGTGATCGAGAACGACATTAAGAGTAAGAAAAACCTTATTGATGAGTCTAAATCGACCATGAAGAAATATGCTGAGCAACAAAAAAACGTGCGTAATAACCGTGAATTTAATGCGCTTAGCAAAGAAGTTGAATTCCAGGAATTGGAAATAGAACTTGCCGAAAAACACATTAAAGAATACAGGGCTCAAATTGAACAGAAAAAAGAGTTAATTGAGCAAACCAAAGGACGTTTGGAAGAAAGAAAAAAACACCTTGAGCATAAAAAAGGTGAATTAAATGAAATTCTTGCCGAGACAGAAAAAGAAGAAGAGGCACTTATAAAGAAATCAGCTGAGCTAGAAAAGAATATCGAAGAACGCCTGGTAAAAGCTTATAAGAGAATAAGAGCTAATGTTAAAAACGGACTTGCTATTGTACCGGTTGAAAGAGGTGCTTCTGGAGGTTCTTATTTTACAATTCCGCCGCAGGTAATTATGGAGATTGCCGGTAGAAAAAAGATTATTACCGATGAACATAGTGGTAGAATCCTTGTAGATCAAGAGCTTGCCCAGGAAGAACAGGAAAAAATGCAAAATCTTTTTGCTAAATCTTAAGATTAAAGCAAGAAAAGCTAAACATTAAGCCTCACCGGTTAAAACATAAAAACCGCCTAAAATATCAATTTTTAGGCGGTTTTATATTTTCATAAGTAAACTACATCGGGACAAGCCCATGAGGCCATTCGTTGGAAACATTTTTTTAATTTCGAGACAACCCGGGTACTAATAAAAAAGCTGTCTGAAAAATCTATTCTCATCAAGCTGAACTTGTTTCAGCTTCTAACATGTTTTTAATTACCAACACCTTAGATCTTGAAATAAATTCAAGATGACGGTTTTAAAAGCTTTTCAGACAGCCTCTTTTTTTTATAATTCTATTTGGTTACTCTGCACACTCTACAGAACAGTCTTCAATACCACCAAACCAAGAGTCGCCATTGGTTAGGCTAATTGTAGAATTGTTTCCTTCTTCAGCACAAGCGTCTGTAGAACCACATTCACTTAAAGAAACTTGTTGAGAAAGCTCTATCATTGCCCCTATTACCGGCGAAGGCTCCTCTACTATAGGCCAGCCGTCATGCCACTTATTTGAAGAGTTATTAGCCTTTCCTGGTTTAAATAATACTGAAGTTAGAACCTGTCCCGTACTCAATTCAATATCGAATTGATCAAAACCGTTTTTCAAGGCTTCGAAATTGGAAAATATCATATATTCCCCTGTATTTGGGTTAGTTATAGTTAAACCTTCAATAGCATGTTTACTGGTAGTAGAAGTGCTGTAAGGCAATTCATCAATAAATTTAAAGTTAAAATTTCTATGCTCATCATTAAATTTGGAAGTTTCGCCAGTTTCCTTAAAAATATAGGTAATAGCTTCAACCTTAAGAACTCCTTTGTTTTCTAGCGCGAGCTCTTCTTCGAGTTCACTGGCATTAGGTGTAGCTTCTTCTGACTCTGCAGTACATGACTGAAAACTAATCAATAATACTAAAATACCTGAAAATAATGTAAATCTATTTTTCATTTTGATTGGGGGGTTAATTAATAATTATAAAATTTCTAAGCTTGCTGTTAAGTCCTATTTATAATGGCATTTCTATAGAAATACTTTTTGAGTTTCATTTGAAATCAATTCTCAAATCGCTTTTTAACATTAAAGCGATAAAATTAAACAAAATTATTAAATCCTGTTAAATTGCGATAAAATTATTTGCATCTTTCAAATATTTCAAAATGAAAAATACCTCAACCACAATAAACATACTATGGATTAACAAGCTTTTCACATATATTTTCTTTTTTAAAACTACCTTTATTATCAACTAAACCTTTTTAGTCATGAAGTTTTATATTAGTATACTTTGCCTGGCCTTGATGCTGGTATCCTGCAAGAACAACAGTCAGAACAGTGATTCAGATACCCAAACAGAAGAAAACAATACCACTAAGTTTGATTCTACAAACACAAGCGCCGGGGTTGATATTCAAAAAAAGGCAGAAGGTAATACTAAGAACAATTTAGGTTCTTTAAGTACTGCTATTTCTGGTAATACATATTTAAAAAACAACGAAACTAATTGTAGTTGTTATTGCCTAAAATTTGAAACAGATAATCGCATGGAGTTATGTTTGGCCGAAGATAAATTCTATATCGAAGCTAAATACAATCAGGCTGGCGATGTTGTGAACTTTTATTACGTTAAAGCCTTAAATGAGGAAAACAATCAGGACATTCCCTGGGATAAATTTGATACTAATATCCCTATTGCCGTATTGAACCAGGGACAAAACGGTATGCTTACATTAGATTGGAAAGGTTTTTCTATAGATGGAGAACTGGCCGTAGATTATGCTATCTATGGCAAAAAAACATTAGAAGGAACTTATAAAAAAATAGAGCAATGAAGCGATTTTTCTTACCCACAATCATATTCTTACTAATCTCTTGCGGAAACAATGCGCAGGAAAAAACCGTCACCAAACCAGAAATTGCCAATGCAGACCCGATAGAGGTTCCTTCCGAAAATGGTTATGAAAAAGCCTACTTTGCCAGTGGGTGCTTTTGGTGTGTTGAAGCTATTTATGAAAGTGTAGCAGGAGTAAAAGAAGCCATCTCGGGATATGCCGGTGGCCATACCAAAAATCCAACCTACGAATCCAGCAACACCGGAAAAACCGGGCACGCTGAAGCTGTTGAAGTTATTTACAACCCAGATGTGGTTAGCTTTAAAACTTTAGTAGAAGTTTATTTTGGCTCACAGGATCCCACCCAGGTAAATGGACAGGGTCCCGATATAGGTTCTCAATACAGATCTTTAATCTTTTTTCAAAACGAGCAACAAAAGGAGATTATTAATGAAGTGAAAAACGCAGTTGCTGAAGATTACAAAAAACCAATTGCTGCCGAAATTCTACCTTTTCAGAAATTTTGGGTAGCCGAAGATTATCATCAGAATTATGAAAAAAATAATCCTAACAATCCTTACATCCAAAAGGTTTCTATTCCCAGGTTAAACCGCTTCAAGGAAAAATTCCCTGAAATCCTTAAAGAAGAATCACATTAAAATTTTAAGAATTTAATATTCATTATTCCTAAAATTCAGCTTTATTGAAAAAGATGAAATATTTACTTTTATGGCTGAAATCAAACCCGGCTTCTTAAAATTGTATAATATAAAAATTAGCGAGCGTACCTTAAAGTTTAAAACTATTCCAAGGTAGTGCATCAAACTATCTCATGAGCATCACTATAGAAAACATTCTCTTAATAGGTTCGCTTTTGTTGTTTATAAGCATTCTTGCAGGCAAAACTTCCTATCGTTTTGGTGTACCGACCCTGGTGCTTTTTCTTGCTGTTGGAATCCTTTCGGGATCTGAAGGTATTGGGGGCATTTACTTTAACGACCCTAAACTAGCCCAATTTATAGGTATTGTTTCCCTAAATTTCATCTTATTTTCCGGTGGCCTGGACACCAGTTGGAAAACTATAAAACCTGTAATGTGGCAGGGAATTTCCCTTTCTATTCTTGGTGTTTTATTTACAGCGGTAAGCGTAGGCGCGTTTGTATGGTTTATTACAGACTTTACTATTTACGAGGGCTTATTACTTGGCGCCATAGTATCTTCAACAGATGCTGCTGCCGTCTTTTCAATTTTAAGATCAAAAAACCTGGCCCTAAAATCTAATCTCAGACCTACACTGGAGTTAGAAAGCGGTAGTAACGACCCCATGGCCTATTTTCTTACCATTGCATTTTTAGGCCTCGTAGTAAATCAGGATCAAAGTATTTATAGTATAATCCCATTATTCCTACAGCAAATTTTTATTGGCGCATTACTTGGTTTTATTTTTGGAAAACTAAGTAAAATAGTAATTAACAGGATTAAATTAGATTTTGAAGGACTTTATCCTGTACTGGCCATAGCCTTAATGTTTATAGTATTTTCTGCTACCGATGCCCTTGGTGGTAATGGCTTTCTAGCCGTTTATTTAAGTGGTGTGTACCTTGGGAATCACAACATTATTCATAAAAAGACCATTATGCGCATGTTTGATGGGCTTGCCTGGCTTATGCAAATTGTACTCTTCCTTACCTTAGGTTTATTGGTTTACCCATCGCATATAGTTCCTGTGATTGGCGTGGGAATTTTTATCTCGGTATTCCTTATTTTTATAGCAAGGCCTTTGGGGGTGTTTCTAAGCTTAATTTTCTTTAAAATGAAGATGCGCCGGCGTTGGTATATTTCCTGGGTGGGCCTACGTGGTGCTGTCCCTATTGTATTTGCTACCTATCCTTTACTTGCCGGGATTGAAAAAGCCGATATGATTTTTAACATTGTATTCTTCGTTTCCCTTACTTCGGTATTAATTCAGGGTACAACTCTATCTATAGTGGCAAAATGGCTTAATGTTGCGCTCCCAATGAAAGCCAAGCAAAAATCGCCGGTCGATGCTTTTATGGCCGATGATGCCAAATCTTTTTTACGGGAAATAAACATCCCGGAACATAGTCATTCGGTAGGAAAAAGGATTGTAGACCTTAAATTCCCGAAAAAAGCAATCATTGCTATGATTTCCAGAGACGACCAGTTTATTACCCCAAACGGAAACACGGTGGTTGAAGCCAATGATATGTTAGTGGTGTTAACCGAAGATGAAGAAACTATGCTTGGAGTCTATGACTGCCTGAATATTCTAGCTGATGTTCAGGAAGATTTAGACTAAGAAAGCCGATTTGTTTTCTAAAAGTTCCAGAATTTTAGTTTCAACTTCAGCAGAATTCCACTTTTTTTCGATGTCGGGAAGCTCCATAATGCGATCCATAATTTTTCGCTGATAATCCCCAATAGCCAAAGCTTCGGCATAGGGTTTATCAGAAAAAGTAACCCTGGAGTATAAGGGTACCCAGGAATCTGGGTGCTTACTAGAGAACCAGGTCTCAATTTTCTTCCGAAGTAAAAAATCGGGGTCGGCTGTTTTACTGCTCATTTCTATAAAATTTCTATAGCTCAATTCTGCAATAGCATCAGCATTGGGTTTTCTGGAGTTTTGATATTCTTCAAAAATACTTTCCCAATCATCGCCAAATTCCTTCATTTTTTCACTTAAAACCAAAATATCTTCGAATCCGGCATTCATGCCCTGCCCATAAAATGGAACAATGGCATGCGCCGAATCACCCACCAACGTAACTTTTTCCCAATAAGACCAGGGAAAACATTTAACGGTTACCATACTACTGGTGGGATTTTTAAAGAAATCCCGTTTTAGGTTCTCAATCTCATTGTTAATATCAGGGAAATGCTTTTGAAAAAACGAATCGGCATCTTGCTCTGTTTTTATACTTTCAAAAGAATTTTCACCCTCAAAAGGCATAAACAAGGTACAGGTAAAGCTACCATCTAAATTGGGCATGGCAATTAGCATAAATTCGCCACGAGGCCAAATATGAAAAGAGGCATTATCTAATTTATGGGTACCATCTTCGTTTGCTGCGATACTTAGCTCTTTATACCCTACATCTATAAAGTGTTGTGAATAGTTAAACCTGCTCTGTCTTTGCATTTTATGCCTCACCCTGGAAAAAGCGCCATCGGCACCAAAAATCAAGTCAAATTGATATTCTTTCCACTCCCCTTTTTCACTTTCTCCCGTATACAATTTAGCTTCAGCCATAGCTATATCCCACACTTTTTCTTCAAACCTAAACTTAGCCCCGGCTTCTTCGGCCAGGCTAATCATTTTTCGGTTTAAAACACCTCTGGAAATAGAGTAAATTGCTTCTTCCTCTTTGCCGTATTTTTGGTAATAAAGTGGCCTATCATTCACATGCATTGCCCTTTTATCTAATGCTAAAGCCAACTTTTTTATTTCATCTTCAATCCCCACTGCCCTTAAAGCCTTCCATCCACGATTAGACATAGCCAGGTTAATTGAACGGCCAGAAAATTCAACTTTCCTAACATCTTTTCTACGATCAAAAACCTGGACCTCGTGCCCGGCTTTTCTAAGATAAATAGCGAGTAAAGATCCAACCAGTCCCGAGCCTACAATGGCAATTTTTTTTGGTGTTTGCATAAAGTGCCTACTGTGCATCTCCTTTTTTAAATTTTATAGTTTTCGGAAAATGCGATTTAAACTACGAAAGTACTTATTTCTACTGACTTTAGGCAGGGGGAACCTTTTTAAGAAACTTCTATTTACCATTTAATTAACAGCACTTACGTGATGCTTGCCTTACATTTATTATTAAAAACATGTAATTATGAATAAAGATCAAGCTTTACTGAAACCAATTAAAATTGGAGATCTGGAATTAAAAAATCGAGTAATTATGGCTCCAATGACGCGTAATCGCGCTGATAATAAGGAAAATGAACCTACCAATTTACACGTCAAATACTATTCACAACGGGCAGGTGCCGGGTTAATTATCACCGAAGGTTCACAGATTTCTGAAGCGGCAGTAGGATATATTAATACTCCCGGAATCTACACCGAGGGCCAGGTAGAGGCCTGGAAAAAAGTTACCACGGCAGTTCATGAAAATGACGGTAAAATTTTCTTACAGCTATGGCATTGCGGTAGAATTTCACATCCCAAATTTCACAATGGAGAAAAGCCTTTAGCTCCAAGCGCCGTAAACCCAAACACCCAGGCCTATACTCCAGATGGTTTTGAAGATACCGTAGAACCCCAGGCAATGAGCATTGCAGATATAAAACAAACAGTGCTGGATTTTAAACACGCAGCAGAAAATGCAAAAAATGCCGGGTTTGACGGGGTGGAAATCCATTCATCAAATGGGTATTTAATTCACCAGTTTTTTAATAAAAACGCCAACATTAGAACCGATGATTACGGCGGAAGTATTCAAAACAGAGCTCGTTTCTTTTTTGAAGTGCTGGAAGCAGTTGGTGAAATATGGCCCGAAAATAGAATTGGAGTACGGTTAAACCCTTCCCTACACAATGCTTTTGGTATTACAGCCACAGAAGAAACCATTCCCACCTTCGATTATGTCATCGAAAAATTAAATGCCTACGATTTGGCCTATACACATTTGTCTGAACCTTTTACCGATGTAAGCGACATAAACTACCTGGAACCAAATATTGCCAAACACTACCGGCCTATTTATAAAGGTAATTTAATGATTAATGCCGGTTTTGATCAGGAATCGGGGAACAAGGTAATTGATGAAGGAAATGCCGATATGGTTTCATTTGCAAAATTGTTTATTTCCAACCCCGATTTGCCCCTACGTTTTGCTAAAAATGCCCCTATTGCCGACTGGGACGAAGATACTTTTTACACCCCCGGCGCAAAAGGTTACACCGATTATCCTAAATACGAGGATTAATATGTAGCCCTAAAAATTCATAATTTTAGATTAAAAGTCCTTAAAACCAGGTTAATTGGTTAAAATTTCGTCTTATAAAAAGCTAATTTTAGTAATCAACTTATAAAACAAAAATTATGGATGAGTCGAAACTTGAACAAATGAGAGCCACCTTAAATAAACTGGAAGACATTAAAAATAGCCAGGAAAGTATTATTGACAAGATAAATCATGTGATCACAGATTTGTTTCAACACCCCGACGATGAATTGGAAAAAGCCATGAATGCAGCCCATCAAAAATCTTCAGATAATGTTGATGCCGTTCGGGAAGCGATGGAAGAATATGAAATGAGGATTAATAAACTGGAAAATCAAGGCTAATCAATTTATAAAGAAAAGCTAATCATTAAAGCCTTCAGGTGATTAAAACTTAAATTTGTTTGGAAGAAAAAATATTTCATACAGACATTTTAAGTTATAGTCACCTTTTTATTTCAACTATATGGAACACATTACTTCAGAAGAAATTAGGCAAATGGAAAAAATATTTCGCTTAAATCTTATCAATAGCGTTACCGGTTATAAATCTGCCAATCTTATTGCAACAAAATCTAGCAAAAACATTGTGAATGTGGCTGTATTTAGTTCGGTTACGCACCTTGGCAGCGAACCTCCCTTACTGGGCTTTATTACCCGGCCAACTAAAGAAGTACCCCGAAACACTTACAAGAACATTAAAGAAAGTCAGTATTTTACGGTGAATCATATTCAGAAAGATATGATAGAAAAAGCACACCAAACAGCCGCGAAATACGACGAGGAAATCTCTGAATTTCAAAAAACCGGCCTGGAAGAAGAGTACCTGGACGGTTTTTTCGCCCCTTATGTAAAACAATCTACCGTAAAACTAGGCTGTAAATTTATAAATGAATATTACATCAAAGAAAATGACACCATAATGCTTATTGGCAGCATAGAACATATTTATTTTGATGAAGGCATACAAGCTCCAGACGGCTGGTTGCGCTTAGATGATGCCGAAACGGTAACCATAAACGGTTTAGATGGCTATGCACTTCCCAACTTGTTAGACCGTTTTCATTATGCCAGGCCCGACCAGGAGATCAAATCCTTTTTTAGTAAAGAAGAATGATTTATGAAATCGGTAAAGAAATCTAACTTTCCGGAAAAAATATGTCCTGTTTGCAAAAAACCATTTAGGTGGCGTAAAAAGTGGGAGAAAAATTGGGCTTCAGTTAAATATTGTAGTGAAAAATGTAGAAGAAATAAGTAATGAGTACAGCACTGGTTTGGTTTCAAAATAATTTACGTGTTAAAGATAATATAGCCTTAAGCAAGGCCTGCAAAGAAAATCAAGCTGTAATAGCCGTTTATTTTTTTGATCCCAGGCAATTTGATTTTACAGAATATGGATTCAAAAAAACCGGGAAATTCAGGGCGAAATTTTTGATAGAAACAATTAAGGAATTAAAGGAGAACCTGGCAGCAATTAATATCCCACTATTTGTTTACCGGGAAAAACCGGAAAAAGTTTTACCCTGTTTTTTTGAGAAATATGCAATTTCCAACATTTATTTGCAAAAAGAATGGACCAGTGAAGAGCAGGGTATAATCAAGAAAATAAAAAAAGAAGTTGTAAAAGAATTAGAATTTAAAGCTTTCTACGACCAGTTTTTATTTCATCCCACAGATATCCCCTATACAAACTTCACTGAGATCCCAAAGGTTTTTACAGAGTTCAGAAAAAAATGCGAAGCCCAAGTTACTGTTAGGGAATGCCTTACAAAGCCAAAAGCTTTAACAAAGGAAAATTTCGAACTCGAAAATCCTACAAAAATACCCGATTTAAACGAGCTGGGATTTGAGGAATTTGAGCTGGATCCCAGGACGGCTTTTCCGTTTCAAGGTGGCGAAGATCAAGCAAAAGAAAGAATACAACACTATTTTTGGGAAACTAAAAATCTGGCTAAATACAAACAAACCAGAAACGGTTTAATTGGTGAAGCTTATAGTTCAAAACTTTCGGCCTGGCTTGCAAATGGTAGTATTTCGCCCAAACAAATTTATTGGGCGGTAAAAAAATTCGAAAAAGATATCACTAAAAACCAGGATACCTACTGGCTTATTTTTGAGCTAATTTGGCGCGATTACTTTAAGTTTATTTCATTAAAACACGCGAATAAAATCTTCAAAATTGATGGGATTTTAGAAAAAGAATTAAGATGGAATAAAGATAAACAAACTCTACAGCGCTGGGTTTGTGGAGAAACTAAAGAAGCATTTATAAACGCGAATATGAAAGAACTGGCCGCTACAGGATTTATGAGCAATCGTGGTAGGCAAAATGTTGCCAGTTTTTGGGCAAAAGAACTAAAACAGGATTGGCGAATTGGCGCAGCATATTTTGAAAGCTTGCTTATAGATTACGACGTACACAGCAATTGGGGGAACTGGATGTACAACAGCGGAGTTGGCAACGATCCGCGGGATCGTAAATTTAATATAAAACGCCAGGCCGAACGTTATGACCCTGATAAAAAATTTCAAGAATTATGGCTGAAAAAATAACTAAACTAAGATTAATTTTAGGCGATCAGCTTAACCATAAACACACCTGGTTTAAAGAGCAAGAAAAAAACACACTCTATGTGCTTATGGAAATGCGCCAGGAAACCGACTATGTGATGCATCATATCCAAAAAGTGGTTGGTTTTTTTAGTGCCATGCGTAATTTCGCCGAGTATTTAAAGGAGCGTGGGCATCAGGTAATCTATTTAAAAATCAGCGATAAAAAAAATAAACAAACTTTACCCGAAAATCTAAAGCAGCTAATTTCAGAATATAAGATTGAAAACTTTGAATATCAACTTCCCGACGAATACCGTCTTGATCTTCAATTAAAAGATTTCTGCAATGACTTACATATTGAAACAGAAGTCTACGACACAGAACACTTTTTAACCTCTAGAGAAGATCTTACCAGGTTTTATAAGGGTAAAACAGATATGGTCATGGAATATTTTTACCGCGATATGCGTAAAAAATACGATGTGCTCATGCTTACGGAAAAAGACCCGGAAGGCGGCAAATGGAATTTTGATAAATCTAATCGTAAAAAATGGACCGGCAAGCCCGAAATTCCCCACGAACGCGGATTTAGAAAAAATGTTTCAGGAATACTCAAAGAAATAGAGAAATCTGGTATTAAAACTTTTGGAAACATTGATGCCGAAAAATTCAATTGGCCGACAAGCCGGGAGGATTCACTTTCGGTTTTAAATTATTTCTGTAAAAATTTATTGGTTTATTTTGGCGATTTTCAGGATGCGCTACATAGTGAACAGGCATATTTATTTCACTCCAGGTTATCATTTTCGCTTAACACCAAAATGCTGCATCCCAAAGAAGTAATAGATGCAGTAATAGCGCATTGGAGAGAGCATAAAGACGAAATAGACATCTCACAGGTAGAAGGTTTTGTACGTCAAATTTTAGGTTGGCGCGAATATATGCGTGGCATATACTGGAAAGAAATGCCGGGATATAGACGTACCAACAAGTTAGACAATCAAAATAAACTACCGGAATTTTACTGGACCGGAAATACAAAAATGAATTGCCTAAAACACAGTATAAAGCATAGTTTAGACAATGCCTACGCGCATCACATTCAGCGCCTTATGATAACCGGTAATTATGCACTACTTACACAAACCCACCCTAACGAAGTAGATGCCTGGTACCTGGGTATTTATATAGATGCCATAGAATGGGTAGAAATAACCAATACCCGGGGTATGAGCCAGTTTGCCGATGGTGGAATTGTAGCTACCAAACCCTATGTTTCCAGTGGTTCTTATATTCATAAAATGAGCAACTATTGTAAAGCCTGTGCTTATGATGTCAAAAAGAAAACCGGTGAGAATTCCTGCCCTTTTAATACTTTATACTGGAATTTTTTAGCTGAAAAACGTGAATTCTTCAAGGGAAACCGCAGAATGGCCATGATGCTTTCTATGCTTGATAAAAAGTCGGGAGATGAAATAATTACAATAAAAAACCGGGCAAACGATATAATAAATAATCCTGAAAAATTTTAACATTCAAGTTAAACACTAGTTAAAAAATATCGCTCCAAATAAGTTATTCTATAAATTCGTTAGAAACAATTAACCAATGTAGCTTAGCTACTAAAAACCAACCAATATGAGAGATTTAATTTGGCTTATTGTAGTATTACTAGTTATAGGATGGCTTGTTGGCTATTTTGCTTTTCCAGATTTAGGAAGCATCATCCATATACTAATTGTTCTGGCTGTAATTCTAATTTTATATAGATTATTAACAGGACGCCGACTTTAATTTAGTAATACAATCGAATCATAAGAGGATGCCTGAAAAGTTATTAACTCTCGTTCTGAACTCGTTTCAGACGAAGAACCACTTTTCAGACAGCCTCTTTTATTTTTCCTCTAAAAACATAATAATTCTATATACAGACAGTAAAACAAGCTTTTTTCACCAAACTCTGTAAAATCTTTTTTTAATTCTCTATATTCTTCTGCTAAAACAAAAATATCCAGACTCATTTTATTTCAAATATCTTTTATAAAACTTGCGTAGAATGCCCATGACTCCTATTTTAAAAGCAGTTTTTGTACCTTTATGCGAAATAAATCATTATGAAAAAACTAATCTTTATTAGCTTTCTTGTTATTGGCTTAACTGCTTGCAAGAACAACAAAGAAACTAAAATTGGGCAGGAAACTACAGAAGAAGCCCAGAAAAGCATTGAAGAGCAAATTGCTGTGGCTCACGGATTAAATAATTTTGATGCTGTTGAAGAAATTCGTTTCACATTTAACGTAAAGGTTCAGGATTCCCTAAGAACCAGCCGTGCGTGGACCTGGAAGCCAAAAACCAATGAGATTAGACTAACCCAGGGTGATATAAGCCAAACTTATACCAAAACCAACAATATTTCTGAAGACGATAAGGATATAGATCAAAAGTTTATAAATGATTCTTACTGGTTATTATTCCCATATCAAATGGTATGGAGTGATGCTACTATTTCAGAAGAAAAAACCGGTACTGCTCCCATTAGCAAAAAAGAGATGAACTATTTAGAAGTTTCCTATAAGAATGAAGGCGGCTATACTCCGGGGGATACCTACGTGGTATATTATAACGACGATCTTCTTTTAGAGGAATGGATTTACAAATCGGCCGACGGAAAAAGAGAAATGCCTACGACCTGGGAAGATTTTGAAGATTTTCAGGGCTTAAAAATTGCTAAATCCCATAAATCTCCCGATGGAAGTTTTGAATTATTCTTTACCGGAATTGAAGTAAGGTAATCGTAATTTACCTCGTAAAAAACCAACGAACGCGGCATTAAAGCTAGATTATCGGGTAAATTCCCAAAAAATTTAAAGCCACGAATTCTGTAAAAAATATTGAATTCGTGGCTTTTTTATTGAAATCTAGCATTAATAATTTAAACCCCTAAGCAACTCGCGAGCCCCTTTGGCCGGTTTCCAATTAGAGCCGGGCTCAAAATAATTCCAAAGCAAGGCTGAAATTTGCCTTTGTAATTCCCAGGCTTCATTCGTATCGCCCCAGGATTCGTCCTCATTATTTTTTGTGGCTATATAACATACATAATCTCCCGAAGGGGCATTTACCATAAAGAGCTCTGAACGTGATTTATTTACCATACCCTGTTTTGCCGCAGCCTGCACATAAGGTGGAACCTGGGACAAAGCATAATCCTGATAGAAAGAATTACCTAACAGCCTATACATTTCGTCACTGGCTGCAGCACTTATTAATTTGCGCTCTCTAATTTGCTCTAAAATGGAAGCCATTTCCCTGGGCGTGGTTTGTCCCCAACCGTATTTTTCCCAATCTTTATCACGACCTTTTGTTCGCGAGTTTACGCGCGTATGTTCCAGGTTAAGCTCCTCCATTAATTTATTGATGGCTTCCCCGCCACCGGCAAGTTCCTGGTTCCATAAGGAAGTGACATTATCGCTATAGCTAATCATTAATGCCACCAGGGTCCTTAAGTCTGTTCGGGTACTATCTTTATAAAACTGCATTAACCCCGAACCTCCGTAAATACGGTCTTTCGAATACACCAGGCTATCGTTGTAATGTAAATCTCCTTTTTCAATTTTATCAAAAATCTTTATAAGAATAGGAACTTTCACGATACTTGCTGTTGGGAAAATAGTGTCGGCATTTATCCCAACTTCTTTTCCGGTTTTCAGGTTTTTCACATATACGCCTGCATCTCCATTGAAATTTTCGATAAGTGTTTCTAATTTCTTTTGAAGTTTTAGATCAGTTTCAGGATTTTGGGAAAATCCGAATACAGAAATCATCAAAAAACAAAATACAAGTATTTTTTTCATCTTAATTTATTTAGATTTCTCTAGAATTCCCTTTTTAAGAATTTGACCAAATTGGTACATATCTTCGAAAGAGCAATAGAAAGGTGCCGGGGCCAGGCGAATTACATTGGGTTCCCGCCAGTCGGGAATTACGCCGTTTTTCATTAAATAATTGAATAATTCCCTGCCTTCTCCGTGTAAAAACACCGAAAGTTGTGTACCTCGCTCTTCCTGATTTGGAGGTGTAATAATTTCAAAAGTGCTCTCAACTTCTTTATCAACTTCGTGTAAAACAAACTCGAGGTAGGCCACAATCTTATTTCTTTTTTCTATTAATGCCGGCATTCCTACCTCATCAAACATTTCAAGCGAAGTTAAATAAGGCGCAAGGGCCAGGACAGGAGCATTAGAGATTTGCCAGGCATCTGCTCCGGGTTCGGGTTGAAATTCAGGCTCCATTAAGAATCTACGTTCTTTGCTATGGCCCCACCAACCTTCAAAACGAGGAATATCTTTTTGGTTATGATATTTTTCATTAATAAAACAACCGGAAGCATTCCCGGGACCGCTATTCATATATTTATAACTACACCAGGCGGCAAAATCCACCTCCCAATCGCTTAATTTTAATTCTATATTACCGGCAGCATGAGCAAGATCCCAGCCCACAAAAGCACCTACTTTATGTCCTGCTTTGGTTATGCTTTCCATTTCCAATACCTGCCCTGTATAATAGTTTACGCCTCCTATAAGCACCAAAGCACACTCCTCTCCTACTTCATTTATTTTAGAAAGAATATCTTCGGTTCTAAAGTTATTTTCCCCTTCACGCCTTTTAATTTCAACAATAGCATCCCTGGGGTCATATCCATGAAAACGAACCTGACTGGAAATCATATATTGATCGCTGGGAAAAGCTTTTTCTTCACAAATAATCTTGTAACGTTTTCCTTTTGGTCTGTAAAAAGACACCATCAACAAATGTAAATTAACCGTAAGGGTGTTCATAACTGTAACCTCAGCAGGTTTCGCACCTACTACTTTAGCCAGCTTCTTTGAAAAACGCTCGTGATAATCCCACCAGGGTTTTTCGGCATAAAAATGACCTTCTACGGCGAGATTGGCCCAATCGGTCATAATCTCATCCACATATTTTTTAGCTGATTTAGGTTGAAGACCAAGCGAATTTCCGGTAAAATAAATCACATTTTTCCCTTCATGCTGCGGAAAAATAAACTGGTCGCGATATGATGATAGTTTGTCCTGGGAATCCAGTTCCCGGGCATATTCTAGAGTATTTTGAAATTGCATGTGTGGTTTTAGTTTTAAGTAAAAATACAATTTATTGGCAGAAATGCCTGAAGCAAATTACCTCCTAACAAGCCTCATAGAGTTAAAAGTTAATTAAGGAGTAAAAGCTAATTAGTATTTGTCTTGAAAGCTTTCATATTAAAAACATTAAATTCTCTAAATTTGAAAAAAATTAGAATTCCCATGCATTTTCTACCCGAAGCTATAGACGATTATATTTTAGAACATTCAGCTAAAGAACCTGATTTTTTAGCAAAACTAAACCGGGAAACCAATCAAAAAGTTTTGCAACCCAGGATGCTAAGCGGAAATTACCAGGGTAGAATTCTAAGCTTAATTTCAAAAATAATAGCGCCAAAAACTATTCTGGAAATAGGAACCTATACCGGCTACTCGGCCTTATGTTTAGCAGAAGGCCTGCCTAAAGATGGGATGTTACACACCATAGACATCAACGAGGAATTATACGATTTTCAGCAAAAATATTTTGTGGCTTCAAACTTCAAAAATAATATTAGGCAATATATAGGAGATGCGAGGGAAGTAATTCCTGAAATCAATTCAACATTTGACCTTGTTTTTATTGATGCCGACAAACCTAATTATCCTGCCTATTTCGACTTAATAATAGACAAAATGAATCCAGGGGGCGTTATTTTATCAGATAATGTATTGTGGAGTGGCAAAGTTGTAAAGCCGTTAAAAGCCGATGACGAATCTACCCGTGCACTTTTAAAGTACAATAAAATGCTTGCCGAAGATGAGCGAATAGAAACAGTTATTTTACCAATTCGGGACGGGTTAACCTTAAGCCGACTTAAATAAAACGTTTTCCGGAGCGCTGGTAAAGCATAAAAAACACCAGGGCAAATATTACTCCTACCGCCGCACCAACAAGTACGTCTCCCGGGTAATGAACCCCTACATAAATTCGGCTTAACATAAACAATAGCGGCCAGATAAGCACTACCCAAATCCATGGATATTTATCTTTTAGTGCCAGTATTAGAAACAGGGCTGCAGCAGTAGAAACCGCAGAATGGCCAGAGAAAAAACTGTAATTATCCGGAGTTTGTAAAATTCTAATAATATCTGCAATTTCCGGCTCGTTGTTGGGCCGAAGCCTAAGAAAGAAATTTTTTACAAGATTGGTAAAACCATAAGTAGAAAGTGCTGTAGCCAACGTAAAAAGGCTGGTGAAAAGCGCTTTTTTCCAATGAAAAGCTACAAAATAAAGCACAAAAAAAGCAATATATAGTGGGATCCAGTTTTGGATTGTAGTAACGGTAATCCAAAAATTATCGTAAGATTCGATTCCAAGGCCGTTAAGATAGATAAACAGCTCTCTATCCCATTGTTCTAGCTGCTCTAACATTAGTAATTAAAACCTACGTTTAACCGAACCGGTTATTTCATCTATATCTTCTTTCACCTTATCTATTTCACCTTTTACATCGTTAGTAATGTCGGTATTGATACCTTGCTTATCGGCACTTTTTTGAATTTCAGTTTTAATGTCGTTAGAGGCATTACGAAGCATTTTCATTCCTTTACCCATTCCCCGGGCTATATCAGGAATTTTATCGGCGCCAAATACCATTACCAAAATAAAAAGGATAAAAGCAATTTCGGCTCCACTAATAAAAAGAGGTATCATATTCATAGCTTAACAAATATAACGACAAATTTAAGCATAAAAAAAGCCGACTCGTTAAAGTCGGCCTAAAAATGTTTTAGTTTGCCAGATTCTCTTTGAATTTCTCGAACTTATTTGTGGTTTCTTCTTTTGGCCAGGTATTGTTACTTATGTCAACATCGGCCGTTTCAAGCTTGGGATCTACTACTATTTTAATAATTTCTTTATCGGCAGCAATGGCTTTTGTTACTACCTCATCGTTCATTCTCCATAACTGAGCCGGATATTTTTTTAGCGTGGAAGAACCATCGGCACAGGTAAATTCAACAATTAATGGCATCGGAATTCCGCCCGGCTTTTCAAAAGTAACCTGGTAGAAATATTTTGGATTTTTTAAACCTGCTCTTTCCGACTCAGAGAAATTATCCATTACAAATTCATTTATGGTTGGAGAATTCTCCAAAACAGATTTTCCTTTTAAATTTTCATCAAATTCCTCGCTATCCTCACTAACTACGTAAATGGCCTCTATCTCTTCGGGATCGGCTCCATACTGCTCCAAAAATTCTCTTCCTTCTTTAGTAGCCTTATCGGTTACATAAAGTTTTTGAACTTCCTTAATTCCCATATCTACATTATGCGTAGTATAGAACCAACCTCTCCAAAACCAATCTAAATCTACGGCTGAAGCATCTTCCATAGTTCTAAAAAAGTCTTCGGGAGTTGGATGCTTAAACATCCATCGCTGGGCAAATGTTTTGTAGGCATAATCAAAAAGCTCGTGCCCCATCACAGTTTCCCTTAAAATATTTAAAGCAGTTGCCGGTTTTCCGTAGGCATTATTCCCTAACTGATATACATTTTCGGGGTTGCTCATAATAGGTGCAATATATTTCTGATTACCTCTCATATAAGGTACAATCTTAGAAGGGACTCCCCTTCTAGAGGGATACTGCTCTAGTGAACCAATAGCTTCAGGGTATTTTTTGCCAAACTCCTGTTCTGCCAAAAATTGACTAAACGTATTTAAACCTTCGTCCATCCACCCCCATTGGCGCTCATCACTATTTACAATCATGGGAAAAAAGTTATGGCCAATTTCGTGAATTATTACACTTATCATCCCAAATTTAGTCCTATCAGAATAATTTCCATCTTCATTTGGGCGCCCGTAATTCCAGCAAATCATAGGGTATTCCATTCCCTGGTTTTTTGCGTGAACCGAAACAGCCTTATGGTAAGGATATTGAAATGTTTGTTTAGAATAAGAAGTAAGCGTACTTGCTACAACCCTGGTAGACCATTTTTCCCATAATGGATTGCCATCTTTAGGGTATAAAGAAACGGCCATCACATCTTTGCCAAGTACATCGGTAGCCATCATATCCAGAATAAATTTTCTAGAGGTAGAAAATGCAAAATCCCTAACCATTTCGGCTTTATATTTCCAGGTTTTGGTTTTAGTGGAAAAAGATTTTTCGGCCTCTATAGCTTCTTCCTGAGTTCTAACAATCACAGGTTTGTCGTAAGATTTTTTTGCCTGCTTATAACGGCGCATCATCTCTTTGGTATATACTTCTTCGCGGTTTTGAAGTTCTCCTGTAGCTTCCATAATATGATCTGCAGGAACTGTAATATTTACTTCGTAATCTCCAAAAGGAAGGGCAAACTCCCCATCTCCCCAAAACTGCATATTTTGCCAGCCTTCCACATCATTATAAACCGCCATTCTTGGAAAGAATTGTGCAATTACATAAGCATTGTTTCCATCTTTAGGGAAATGTTCATACCCGCTTCTAGCACCGTCTGTTGTATGTTTATTAATCTTATACCACCATTTTATATCAAATTCAAAAGATTCACCCGGTTTCAGGGGTTCTTCCAGGTTTATCCTCAACATGGTTTGATTGATGGTATACTTCAATTTATCTCCATCCTGACTTAAGTCGGTAATGTTAAAACCACCGTCAAAAGACTCCTGCATATATTCACTTACAAAGCCCTGGGGTGTAGTCACAGGTCGCATTACACTGGGATTACGATCTAAACCCGGAGCGTCTTTTTTTCTTATATTTTGGTCTAATTGCACCCATAAATATTCTAATTTATCAGGTGAGTTGTTATAATATGTCACCTGAGCCTCTCCATCTAAACGCGTATTTTTATCGTCTAAAACAATCTCCATTTTATAGTCGGCCTGGTTTTGATAGTAAGCTTCTCCGGGAGCACCCGCACCGGTCCTGTATTGATTGGGAGTTGCAAAAGTTTCATGCAGTTGTTTAAACTTGTTATTATTTTCGTGACCTTCCTGTTTGGCTTGTTGCTCTCTTTCTCCCGAGTCTTGAGCCTGTATACCGCTCACAAAAAATATTATAAATGCGAAACTTAATAATCGTATATTATTCATTAATGCTTGGTTTGTTTTAAGGATTTTTAAAAGTAAAAATAATTTCTAGGCTTTTGCGGTAATTTAAGGAAAACTAAGTTTTTCAGTTTCTTGCTGTCGCATAAAAAGTAAACTTTTAGTTTTATCGTTCACTTTTACGTGTACTATATTTTTTTGATCATCAAATAAATCTGTTAATATGCTATTGGTTACTTCAATATTATTAAAAGGAGCAACATTTTCAACTTCAATATATAGTATCAATTGATCGGCATCGTATTCTTTTCCCAAATAATTTAGCTGAAGTTCTTCGCCATGTACCCGAAGCTTTAATTTTTGCTGAAGATATTTTGAAATATTCCCGGCAATTGCACCTTCTTCAGCTTCTTCTGAAAGCTGAAGCTTTGCGCCATAGCGTTGGTTTAAAACATTCTGAAAATCGTCTATAAAAACCCGGGTAATAATTTGAAGGCTTTGCTGTTGCCTATTATATTCAATCTCGGTAACGCTTAAATAAAACTCATGGGGCCCAGATTTGAAACCTGAAAGCAAAAAAAAGCTGGCCAAAATTAGGCTTATTTTTCTCATTATTTTTTCCAATTAGGTTGCAAATTTCAATCCAAAACCTTCAGTGCCTTATATTCTGCAGCTTTAGATTGAAAAAACTCGTATAGTTCTAGAGGATTATTTAGTAGAACCTTTAGATCATAATTCTCGGCACAATAATACGCAAAATTCATTATCTCCCTTTCCGGAATTTTAAAGTCTGTTATAAAGGTTTCTTCAGAAATAAGTTACACTGCTTTTTCTACCTGAAACTTCTGGTCAGCATTTTACTGCCTTTTTTCCAACTCATCTAAAGTCCCGTTCAATTTATTAATAATGGGAGCTAATGGAATTTTGCCGGTTACAACCCCAATTACACTTAATTTTCTACCGAATGGGCCAGTGCTGGCTGTAAAGCTTTGTCGTTCTATTTGGGTTGGCGGCGGCTTCCTCGCCATAGGCGCATTTAAATCGAACTTATTAAAAGTTTCGATTCCCTCAATATCTTTTACCAGGTTCCCGGATAGCTTATGAAGTTTCACTTCCCCTAATTCCGTAAGATCTTCCTCGAGTTTAATGGTGAAATTGTTTTGCTGAAGTTTTTTAAGACTTACTACAATCCTTTCCTTTTTATATTGAACCGAAGAAAAGACTAAAGTATCGCCTACACTGACTTCTACTGAAAAACGCCCTGAAAGTTCACTTACCCCTCCTTTTTTCGACTAATATTTATGATGTGCACCGGTGAATTTAGAGGTTCTTCTGTAATAATTTGACCAGATAATACCTTTATTTCTTGAGAAAAGTCTTCACTGAAAATTAGCAGAACGGCCAATAGAATTATTAAATTAATCCTGGGTAAATTCATTATATTCAGTAATCATCTTCTTTTGCTATAACCGAGTTTCTTAGCCACTGTATTTTTTGTTAGTAATCTTGAATAAGAACTTCTGTCGGAATATGAAGTTTTGTATTAAGATTTCTTACCATTTCTAAAGTTAATTTTCTTTTCTTATTCAAGATTTCGCTAACTCTACTTTTAAAACCAAATACTTCTTCTAAATCTTTTTGTTTCATTCCCATTTGTTCCATTCTAAATTTTATGGCCTCGATTGGATCTGGCATTTCTATAGGAAAATGTTCATCTTCATAGTTATCAATTAAAATTGACAATATCTCCAGTTCATCACCTTCTTCTGTACCTCTTTTTGCATCAAAAATTTCCTCAAGTCTGTTGAGAGCATTTTGATAATCTTTTTCGTTTCTAATTGGTTTTATATTCATCTCAAATGGTGTTTGCGTCTATTTTGTCGTATTCTGCGTGAGTTCCAATAAATCTTATCCAACAAATTTGATATTCAAAGTTGAATTTTACAATCAGTCGATAATTGTTTCCTTTAATATTGAAAACGATTCGGTTGTCTTGTAAAATACTGGCACTAGGATAATCTTTCTTTAATTCATTAATATTTTCCCACTTCGTTTTTTCTGTTTCTCGATACCAGGATTTTAATTGTTGTTCACTATCGGCGTGTTTTGTCCAAAAATCACGTAAGCTTCGTTTTGCAATAATTCTCACATTAAATCATTTTAAAACAAATATAATTAAAAGTTACCAAATTGGTAACTTACCTCTGTAAAAATATTGCAGCTAACTTCTATCAATTTAACTCTATAATCTTTTAGCTGAAGGATTTCCTGATTTACTGTAATCTATTCCTTTTTATATTGAACCGAAGAAAAGACTAAAGTATCGCCTACACTTACTTCTACTGAAAAACGCCCTAAAAGTTCACTTACCCCTCCTTTTTCTCGACTAATATTTATGATGTGCACCGGTGAATTTAGAGGCTCTTCTGTAATAATTTGACCAGATAATACATTTTTCTCTTGCGAAAAGCCTTCACTGAAAATTAGCAGAACGGCCAATAGAATTATTAAACTAATCCTGGGTAAATTCATTATATTCAGCGATCATTCCTTTAACGAATTCCATTAAAATTAATGGATAATTTTTGTTGACTAATTCCTTAAAATTTGGTTTCTGGCTGCAGTAGTAGAGAAAATCCATGATTTTGTTTTCCTTTAATTTAAGGGTTTCAGTATAAAATTCATCTGGCATCAATTCCCTGGCTTTAGAAACAAGGGCGCTTAACTTAGAGTTTTTAATAGCTTTTTCATACATTTTCTTTTGGCCCGAAATAATTCCGTAGAGTGTTCCCACAGGATCATCAGGCCTGGTAATTGCAAAGAGTTTTCGCTCTTCTATAATTAAAGGTTCTTTATCTGAAAGTGCAAAACCAATAATTCTTGGGTCAAAAGTTTCAATGCCTTCAATATCTTTAGAGAGATTTCCACTAAATTCATGTAACCTCACCTCCTCTAATTCGGTAAGCTCTTTTTTCAATTCGACTTCCAAAACTCCGGATTCTAAAATTTCTGGAGTAACCAATATTTCTTTTTTTTGAAATTGCACCGAAGAAAACAATAAAAGATCCTGCTCCTTCACCTCTATTGCAAACACAGCATTTGCATCGGTAACTGTTCCTTTTTCTGCTTTCATATTTATAATATGAATGGGCGCTTCAATAGAATCGGCCAGGATCTTTCCTTTTAGAATTATTCTTTCCTGAGAAAATAATTGAGAAGAAGCAAACAGTAGAAAAATAAGAAAAAAGCTTTTTATCATTTAATCAGCAATAAATTTGCGATAAGCTTCGCTTTTATTCTCTAAAAACACTACCAGTTCCAGAGCGTGTTCTTCTTTTAGTAAGTTTTCCCGAAAACCATTATCAAAAACATAGGTGAGGAAAATCATGATATGTTCGGCATCAATTTTCAAATGATTGGTAAAAAAGTAATCATCAAACCTATGACGTAAACTGTTCACTATTTCTCTTTCTCCCTTTTTTTGGGGAGCCACAGATTTGCCCAACGAACCAAAATTAGGCTTCCCAATAACCAAACCCACCAGGCCTAAAATATTAGCTCCACCCGGTGCCTGAGCTTGGCTGGCATTAAAAGCTGCATTTGGGGTTCCTCTGGGTTTTAGGCTGCGTGGGGCCGGTGGTACTTTAATAATAGGCATATCAATAACTTCAATATTGGCAATATCCTGTTTAAGATTTCCGCTTAAATTATGAAGCCTTACCTGTTCTAACTCGGTTAGTGCCGGTAATAGTTCAACTTTTAAAGTTTTTTGATTTAGTATTTGAGAAGTAATCACAACTTCTTTTTGCTGAAATTGTACTGAAGAAAAAAGCAGTAAATCCTTTTCTTTAGCTTCAATGGTAAAATTCCCTGATTTATCGCTCAGCGTTCCTTTTTCCAGGGTTACATTTATAATATGAATGGGTGCTTCAATACTATCGGCTTTAATTTTACCGGTAACAAGTGTGGTTTCCTGCGCATTTACGGTAAAAATGCAGCAAAAGCTTAAGATTGGTAAAAGATATTTCATTTGTTGATGTTGATGATAAGTTTTTATTGATTGATGCAGTTATTAAAAGTTAATCACGTGCGTGAAACGCCTTATATTCTTCACTTTTTGTTATTAAAAATTCAATGAGGTTAAGTTCATTCCCATCCTCCAATAATTCCTGATCCAATCCGTGATCGGTAACATAGTAAATAAAATCATTAATCCTGTCCCGTTCAATATTCAGATTGGCCTTAAAAAACTCATCATCATATAAATCGCGTAATTTCTCATCTAACTCGCGTTTCGTAAACGGATTGTTCTCTACTTCGGCACCAACAAGCAATTTAAAAACATTCACAAAGTTAAGTCCGTTTACCAGTCGCGTATTACTGGCTGCCAGTGCATCGTTTCTTCCCGGCCGCATTAAGGAATCGGGCTGTCTTTTAACATTCATAGCTTCCAAATCGGCAGCAGAATACAGGGGTACATCGGGATCTTCGACTTCTATTCGGGCTACATCTACCCTAATATCTCCAGAGAGTTCGTTATTAGACAAGCGTATTTCGGGCAATTCGGTTATATTTTCAGTAAGAAACACATTCATTTCGCCCGAATTTATAACCCCTTCTTCTACCACTACTTTAAAACTTTTAAATTGTATGGCAGAAAACACAACGGTATCCTGTAAAGCTACCTGTAATTTAAACTCGCCATTAGAGTTTGCTATGGTTCCACGGGAGGTGCTTTGATTAAAAATAGTCATTCCCTCGGGAGAATCATTTTCAGGAACAATAATTTTCCCGTTAATCACAATTCTGTCCTGATCTTGCGCAAACAAGACACAGTTAAACAAAATAAAAGCAATATAAAACGCATTCTTTATCATAGTGGTAAATTTCCTGTTAATAAAGTAACAATTCTTACTTCTTAAAACCAGCAAACCTGCTTGTAAACTTTTGTTAAAAACCCTAATTAATCTAATTTTAAACCTTGTAAATCCTATACTAGCATCTAAAAACTGCTTAAACAATGAGTAAAGCATTATTAGCAAGTACCTCTACCTTACACAATGAGGAATACCTGGAGTACCTAATTCCAGAAATAAAACTATTTTTTAAAGAAGTAGAAGAAGTAATTTTTATCCCATTTGCCAGGCCCGGGGGAGTATCTCATGACGAATACACCCAACTAGCGACCAAAGCTTTTAAAAAAGCAGGAATTAAATTACGTGGAATTCATGAATTTACAAATATGCAGGAAACCATCCTTAATGCTAAAGGCATTTTTACTGGTGGCGGTAACACATTTTTACTGGTTTCAGAACTTTACCGCCACAAATTAATGCAGCCATTAAAAGAAAGTGTTCAAAATGGTGCCGCTTATATGGGAACCAGTGCGGGTACAAATATCGCCGGGCTAACAATGCAAACCACTAACGATATGCCTATAGTTTACCCACCAAGTTTTAAAACTTTGGGCATAGTACCTTTTAATATTAATCCGCACTATTTAGACCCAGATAAAAACTCTACACACAAAGGTGAAACACGTGAAACAAGAATTAAAGAGTTTCACAAGATAAATACACAGCCTGTAATTGGGTTAAGAGAAGGTAGTTGGTTACTGGTTTCAGATAATAAAATTGAGTTAAAAGGCAGGTTAAGTGCCCGTATTTTTAAGACAGAAAAAGTACCTTACGAAATAGAAACAAACAGCGACCTAAGCGAATTAAATTAGTTATGGATTATCCCAAAATATTAGAGACCATTAATAATGAATTAAGTTACCGGGATGTTTCCGGTAAAGTGGCGTCTTACATCCCGGAACTTGCCAAGATAGACCCAAGGAAATTTGGTATGCATGTCTATTGCGGAGATTGTCAACATTATAGTTTTGGAGATAGTGAAGAGCTTTTTTCCATTCAGAGTATCGCAAAGGTTTTTAGTCTTTCTATGGCCATGCGGCTTATGGGCGAAGATCTTTGGGACAGGGTAGATGTAGAACCTTCTGGAGATCCGTTTAATTCCCTTAGTCAGCTGGAATATGAAAGCGGTGTTCCCCGAAATCCGTTTATTAATGCCGGTGCGCTGGTAATTTCAGATATTTTAGTAGATCAACTGGAGGATCCCAAACAAGAATTACTAGATTTTGTTCGAAAGATTACAAATGACGACAGCATTAACTTTGACCATAATATTGCAGCATCAGAAAGATCTACCGGCTATAGGAATGTTGCCCTGGTAAATTATATGAAAGCACTTGGCAACATTAAATGTGAGGTAGAGCCCATAGTTGATTTTTATTTTCACCTATGTTCTTTGGCCATGTCTTGTAAACAGTTATCTCAGGCTTTTATGATTTTTGCCAACAAAGGAAAAATTTTAGGTACCCAAGAAGAAATTTTAACCCCTACTACAGTTAAAAGGATTAATTCTTTAATGCAAACATGTGGCTTTTACGATGAAGCCGGAGAGTTTAGTTTTGAAGTTGGACTACCTGGAAAAAGTGGTGTTGGTGGTGGTATTGTAGCTATACACCCAGACCAGTATTCGGTTGCTGTTTGGAGCCCTATTCTAAATGAAAAAGGAAATTCTGAATTAGGAATGAAAGCTTTGGAACGCTTAACTACCTTAACCGGGCTTTCAGTATTTTAGCTGTAAACTATCTCGGGTTATTATACCCTTTAGCGGTACCAATAAAAAAATGCTTCCTAAAAATTCAGGAAGCATTTTTTTATAATTGAACACTGTAATTCTTATTAAAGCGCGGCTACGTGCTTTGTAAGTTGCGATTTTAAGTTCGCAGCTTTATTGTCGTGTATAATATTTTTCTTCGCCAATTTATCTACCATCGAGATAACAGAAGGCAACAAAGCTTCAGCTTCTTCCTTTCCAGACTCCTTCAACTTCTTAATTGCATTTCTGGTAGTTTTATGCTGGTAGCGGTTTCTAAGACGCTTGGTCTCATTGCTACGAATCCTCTTCAATGCTGACTTATGATTTGCCATTACAAAATTGCTTTAATTATTTTTTTAAAGTAGTCCGTAGGGGAATCGAACCCCTGTTACCAGGATGAAAACCTGGCGTCCTAACCCCTAGACGAACGGACCATTAATTTATTTCAAATTGCCTTTTCAGGACTTTAAAAACACAAAACTAAAACTTGTGTTCTTTTGTAGTCCGTAGGGGAATCGAACCCCTGTTACCAGGATGAAAACCTGGCGTCCTAACCCCTAGACGAACGGACCATTTTTTGTTTCAATGCGGATGCAAAAATACAACTATTTTTCAATGCCACAAGTGTTGAACAAAAAAATTTTAAAAATTAATATGCTTTTGCAAAAAGCACTCTTTGTTCTGAAGGTTTACCAGTAAGCACGCAGTTTCCAGACTCTTTTACGGAACCAAATGGTATACAGCGAATTGTAGCTTTGGTAAGCCCCTTAATTTTGTTTTCTGTCTCTGTAGTTCCGTCCCAATGTGCCGAAATAAATCCGCCTTTATTTTTTAAAACTTTTTTAAATTCATCAAAAGAATTCACTTCTGTGATGTGCTCGTTTCTAAAATTATTTGCTTTTTCAAAAAGGGCTTCCTGCATTTCTACCATTAAATGCTTCACCTTCTCCACCACTTCAGTTTGATTTACAAACTCTTTGGTGAGTGTATCCCTTCTTGCCAGTTCTACACTTCCTTTCTCAATATCTTTGGGGCCAATTGCCAATCTAACCGGAACACCCTGTAATTCGTATTGCGCAAACTTCCAGCCCGGCTTTTGTGTATCCCTATCATCATATTTAACCGAAATTCCGGCCTCTTTAAGCTCATCGGCAAGTTTATTAGCCACTTTAGAAATTTCCTGCAGTTGTTCCTCTCCTTTATAAATAGGAACGATTACCACCTGAGTGGGTGCTAATTTTGGTGGAAGTACCAAACCATTATCATCACTATGTGTCATTATAAGTGCTCCCATTAAACGCGTAGAAACGCCCCAGGAAGTAGCCCATACATTTTCAAGTTTGCCTTCTTTTGAAGTAAACTTTACATCAAAGGCTTTGGCAAAATTCTGTCCTAAAAAGTGAGAAGTACCTGCCTGCAGTGCTTTCCCATCCTGCATCATTGCTTCAATACAATAAGTATCTACCGCACCGGCAAAACGTTCCGCTTCGGTTTTAACACCCTTAATTACCGGCATTGCCATAAATTTTTCGGCAAATTCAGCATAAATATTATTCATTAATTCTGTCTCTTCCAAGGCTTCCTGTTTGGTTGCATGGGCAGTATGCCCTTCCTGCCAAAGAAACTCTGAAGTTCTTAAAAATAAACGCGTACGCATTTCCCAACGAACTACATTTGCCCATTGGTTAATCTTTATGGGTAAATCTCTATATGATTGAATCCAGTTTTTATAAGTATTCCATATAATGGCTTCAGAAGTTGGTCTCACTACCAGTTCTTCTTCCAGTTTAGCTTCAGGATCTACTATTAATTTAGTTTTATCTTCAGGATTAGTTTTTAACCTGTAATGCGTAACAACCGCACATTCTTTGGCAAAACCTTCAGCATTCTTTTCTTCTGCCTCAAAAAGATGTTTGGGCACAAATAGTGGAAAATATGCATTTTGATGACCGGTCTCTTTAAACATCTTATCAAGCTCTGCCTGCATCTTTTCCCAAATAGCAAAACCATAAGGTTTAATAACCATACAACCTCGTACTGCTGAATTCTCAGCTAAATCGGCTTTTACAACCAATTCATTATACCATTTTGAATAATCTTCGCTTCTTTTACTTAACTTTTTACTCATTCTATGGATTTGGCATAAATCTTGTATTTTACAAACACAAGTTAAATGCAGTTTTAGTTAGCGCAAAACTAACTATTTTTGCAATGTTCAACAATAAAATACTTGGCTAATGATACGCAATTACAACTTACCTAGAAAAGCAATTCTTTTTATTGCTCCAGCATTCTTGCTATTGTTAGCATCTTGTGGTTCCTACCAATATTCTGGTTACGAAGACGGAATATATGGTGATTCTAACCAGCAGCAAACAACTTCTGATGAATCATCGCAATATGCTAATAATAATCAGGATCTGGGAAACACTTACTACAAAAACCTTTTTTCAGAAAAATCTGAATTTTATGGCCAAATGGCCGATGATATAGTTTTTACCGATGTAGATTCTTATTCTTCTACAGAAACCGGTGAAGACGAAATTTATTATGAAAACAATCAGGGGTATAATACAGGTCGTGCTCCCTGGGGCGAAGATCCAGACCAATACACCATAAATATATACAATAATGGTTTTTATGGTGGATTTTATAATCCCTGGAGATGGAACCGTTTTGGATACGGTTATGGTTTTGGAGGATACTGGAACAACCCATATTATTGGGATCCTTTCTATGGTCCCGGTTATTGGGGTGCAGGCTTTGGCCCGCACTGGAGATGGGGACACTCCTTTGGGTTTAGATACGGTTATAGTTGGTTTTACACAGGCTACTGGGGCCCGGGTTACATACATAACCCTTATTATAGCCATCATAATCATTATAGGGATGTAGCTTACAATAGCGGCAGAAGAGCCAGCTATTCAGACTATAGTTCTAATAGAAGGAGCAATATATCTAATGTAAGAAGTAACGAATCTTCTTATTCCAGAAGCATAAGGAATATAAGAAGCAATCAAAATTCTGATAGAAGCTATACTAGAAGTAGCTCTAACAATTCCAGGGTTTACACCCGTTCTAACAGAAGAAGCGAACCGGCAAGAGTTAACTCTTCCTCTACCAGGAGAAGCTCATCTATAAATAGATCAAGCCGAAGCTCAAGGCCCAGTACTTACAATAGATCATCTTCACGATCGTCCAGGAGTAGTGGTACAGTGAGAAGTAGCTCAAGCAGCTCAAGAAGTTCAGGTACCAGAAGTTCTGGCGGAGGTCGCTCATCATCTTCCAGAGGTGGTGGTAGAGGATAATTAGAACTTGTTTAAAATATTTGTAGAAAGCCAGAAAGCTTACAACATAAAGTTTTTAAATTAGAGATAAACTAAAGCGCAATTAAAATTCGATTATCGAGTTATAAACAATTAAAATTAACCTTACGGCTTCTGGTTGTAAGGTTTTTTAAGAAACTGTTTTCCAAAAAGTATCGAATTAATTTAAGCAAACACCCCTTAAATTAGGGATTAAAAGACATTTATGAAAAAGATATTCTTAACGCTGGGCGTATTGCTCATTGCAGGAATTGCCAGCGCTCAAAACATTACCGATGCATACAGGTATAGCTCTGAAGAATTAAATGGAACCGCCAGATTTAGGGCTATGAGTGGTGCTTTTGGTGCTCTTGGCGGTGATCTATCAGCCATTTCGGTAAACCCGGCCGGTTCTGCTGTGTTTTTAAATTCTTTTGGAACCATAACGTTAGCACACCAAAATTCTGATAAAAAAGTAGATTATTTTGGTACGACTACCTCGAATGAAAATTCAGATATCAATTTTAACCAGGCTGGTGGTGTACTTATTTTTGACACTCGAACTAACAGCCCCTGGAAAAAATTTAGTCTAAGTGTAAATTATGAGCAAACAAATAATTTTGATGATGCCTATATAGCCACCGGAATTAGTCAAAATTCTATAGATAGTTACTTTTTAAGTCATGCAGAAGGAGTTCCTCTAGATTTGCTTCAAACCAGAGAAGACGAAAGTATTACAGACCTATACGCCTACCTTGGAGAAAACTACGATTTTAGTGCCCAACAAGCTTTTTTAGGATATCAGGGCTATGTTATTGACCATGCTAATAATTCTCCCGAAAACACTTCTTATAATTCTTTTATAAGCCCGGGAAATTTTAACCAGGAGTACCGAAACGTGGCTACCGGGTTAAATGGTAAATTCTCTTTTAATGTTGCAACGCAATTTCAAGACTTTCTTTATTTGGGCGCAAACCTTAATACCCATTTTTTAAATTACGATCGCTCTACCAGGTTTAGGGAAAGCAATGATAATGCCGGAAGCGCTACAAATGAGGTACGATTTAATAATAATTTAAGTACAATTGGAGATGGTTTTTCTTTTCAATTGGGTGCCATTGCTAAACTTAGCCAAAAATTTAGAATTGGAGCTTCTTACCATTCCCCTACCTGGTTTAATATTACTGAAGAAGCCACACAGTACCTTGAAACCAACAATAATGCAAATGAACGTGTAATTGTAGATCCAAACGTTTTAAACATATACCCGGATTACACCTTAAAAACTCCCGGAAAATTAACCGGAAGCCTTGCCGTAATATTTGGTGCCAGAGGATTAATTAGTTTTGATTATTCATATAGAGATTATTCAGCAACTGAATTAAGACCTACCAGCGATCCCGAATTCGAATTTCAAAACGATCTTATTTCAGAAGAGCTTCAGGCAACTTCTACTTTTAGGTTGGGTGGAGAATACAGAATTAATAATTGGAGCTTAAGAGGCGGTTACCGCTTTGAGCAAAGCCCTTATTCAAATGAAACTACTATGGGCGACCTTACCGGATATTCAGGAGGACTTGGGTATGATTTTGGAAATATGAAAATAGACCTGGCCTACACCAACACCCAATATGAAGAAAACCCAAGACTTTATGAAAGAGGCCTAACAAACACAGCAAAAATAGATAGAGATTTCACTAATGTTATTCTATCTTTAAGTTTCGGGTTATAAATACAAGAACGAAAATTGAAATTTAAAAACGTCCTTTTGGGCGTTTTTTTATACTTGCAAATTAAAAAAACAAAAAAGCACCACACATATTAAACTATTTTTCAGTAACTTAGAGAACCTATTTATAGTTGCCTCCTCTATCATAGCTGCATTATTAACACTTAATTAAACAGCTTATGAAATCAATTTTTTACTGGATGATGCTAATTCCTTTTTTAGTAATCTCCCAAAATCAGGACAGTAACAATGAGGAATACCTTATTGTAGGAACTACAATTTTTTCAGCCAAAAGCGATAAAGCAAAAGAGTTTTCAGAAGGGATGAAAAACCACAACGAGCAATTTCATGCCGAAGGTGCTAAGGGGGTACGAATTTTCAATATTATGAACGGCCAAAACGCCTATGATTACATGGCGGTAATAGGCCCCATGACCTGGAGTGATTTAGACAAACCTAATCCCAACCAGGATGCACACGATGAAGATTGGAACACGAACGTAGTTCCTTATATGGAAAACGAAGATGAGGTGACTTACTGGAGGTTTCATAGCAATTTCTCCAATTTCCCTACAAACTTTGAAATGAGTAAACTTAGAGTTACCATTTGGGATATTGAAAGAGGAAAATATGACGCTATGTTATCTAAATTAGAAGAAGTAACAAAAGTATTAAAAGAGAAATCTCCTGAAACCCCTTTTGGAATTTATACCAATGAATTCTCTTCAACCCAATCTGGTCAGGATTTATCGGTGGTCTATTTTTTTGATGATTTTGCCTGGCTGGGAAAAGACCAAAGGCTAAAAGAAAAATTCAATGAAGTTCACGGTTCAGGTTCCTTTGATTCTTTCGTGCAGGAATGGATGGATATTAGCAAGGGAGCCTTACAGGAAGTATGGATATACAACCAAAGCCTTAGCGGCATTGGACCTCAGGTTACCACCTCTACACAAGATTAGAAATTTGGGTAAATACCCTGGCTATAGGCCCACAAGAGATTATACAACAAAGTATTAAAGTTCGAGAGATATCTTAGAGCGTGAGATCTTATTTTTCGACTAAATCCTAATTAAAGTCTGTCTTGCAAAATTGCAGGCCAGACTTTGTAATTTTTCAGAAGTTTTATTTCAAATATCCCTTCTATTTCTCTGTTTTAATCACGAAAAGAATTAGAAATTCTTATCTTGTAAAAAATTAATAGCCTATCATGTTTGAGTTTGACCAGGAAACCTGGATTTACTTCGCGCTTATAGCGGTATTTCTTGTTTATTTTATCTGGAATTCCCGCCGAGCCAAAAAGAACCGAAAAGCACGTAAAAACCGAAATTTCAGAAAGCGGTATTTCGCTCGTAGAAATGAGGAGAAATCAGAAACCAACACCTAAAGCAATATTTTGCTTAATTCTTCATTTTGTACCTTTGGCAATCAACTAAGTATTAGCAAAGAATTATATGAAGATTTATACAAAAACCGGTGATAAAGGTACTACCGCATTGTTTGGAGGAACAAGAGTTCCAAAACATCATATTCGCATAGAAAGTTATGGCACAGTAGACGAGCTAAACTCTCACATTGGTCTTATTCGCGACCAGGATACTGGAGCGCATACGGCGAACATATTAAGCAGAATTCAGGATAGACTTTTTACCATTGGCTCTACTTTAGCCACCGATCCCGAAAAACAAAAATTAAAGAATGGAAAAGATCGTTTGAACATTCCAAAAATTTCTAACGAGGACATTGAGCTTTTGGAAAAGGAAATGGATAAAATGAATGAAGACCTTCCGGAAATGACCCACTTCATCCTTCCAGGAGGCCACCAAAGCGTGTCATTCTGTCACATAGCACGTTGTGTTTGCCGTCGCGCCGAGCGTCTTGCCACCGCTTTATACGAAATTGAAGCTTTTGACGAAGCCGTATTACAATATCTAAATAGACTTTCTGACTACCTATTTGTACTGGCACGAATGTTGTCTAAAAGATTACAGGCCGAAGAGGTAAAATGGATTCCAGAAAAATCATAATACCCAACCCAGGCTCTTGCAATAATTATATAAACTATCTGATAAAATGCCCTATTATAGCTTTTCAGGAAATAAATTTTCAATTTCGCTACAGGTTTTAGAGCATTTAAATTCCAATCATCTAGAAAATTTTATAATTTTTGCGTAAGTTCTTAATATTATTGATTAAATAATAGATTTTTTTCTTGGCTATTACCACAAAAAATTTATTTTTGCAAAAATAATAAACCTGATCAACCCATGTATTGGACATTAGAATTAGCATCCTATTTAAGTGACGCACCCTGGCCAGCAACTAAAGACGAGTTAATTGATTATGCGATTAGAACAGGTGCTCCCCTGGAAGTAGTTGAAAACCTGCAGGCAATTGAAGATGAAGGCGACTCGTATGATTCTATTGAGGAAATTTGGCCTGATTATCCTACCGATGATGATTATCTTTGGAATGAGGATGAATATTAAATAACAACACGCAAAAAATAGAAAAAAGTCTCCAAAGTGAGGCTTTTTTTTTGCGTACATTTGAACCCCGTATTAAACAAAAACTATTATGAGTTTTTTAAATTCTGTATTAAAAGTATTTGTTGGCGATAAATCAAAAAAAGACGTCAAAGAAATACAACCCATAGTCAACAAGATAAAAGCGCTTGAAGGAGACTTTGAAGCTTTATCGATAGACGAACTTAGAGCAAAAACTACCGGTTTTAAAGCAAAAATCGCTGAAGCTTTAAAAGATACCAAAAAACAAATTGAAGAACTGGAGGCCGAGGCTGATGCCAGTGAAGATATTACCAGAAAAGAAGATATTTATGCTGAGATAGACGCCCTTAAAGCAAAGTCTCATGAAATATCAGAAGGGGTTCTAAACGAAATACTTCCTGAAGCTTTTGCTACTGTAAAAGAAACGGCTAAACGTTTTTTCCATAACAAACAAATCAAGGTTGTAGCATCTGAATATGATCGTGAAATCTCTGCCGAAAAAGATTATGTAAATCTTGAGGGAGATCATGCAATTTGGAACAATTCCTGGGATGCTGCCGGTAAACCGGTAACCTGGGATATGATTCATTATGATGTACAGCTAATTGGTGGTGTAGCCATGCACCAGGGTAAAATTGCCGAAATGCAAACTGGTGAAGGTAAAACCCTTGTAGCAACATTACCAATGTACCTTAATGCCTTAACCGGAAACGGAGTGCACCTTGTTACCGTTAACGATTACCTGGCAAAAAGGGATAGTGCCTGGATGGCCCCTATTTTTCAATTTCACGGGTTAAGTGTAGATTGTATAGATTACCACAGACCAAATTCTGCAGCTAGAAGAAAAGCCTATAATGCCGATATCACTTATGGTACCAACAACGAATTTGGTTTTGATTACCTGCGCGATAATATGTCTCACGCTCCAGACGATTTGGTACAGCGCCCGCATAACTTCGCTATTGTAGATGAGGTAGATTCTGTATTAATTGATGATGCCCGTACCCCACTTATTATTTCGGGACCTATCCCAAAAGGAGATGTTCACGAATTTAACGAGTTGAAACCGGCAATTTCCAATATCGTAGAATTACAACGTAAACACCTTACCAAAGTCTTTGCTGAAGCTAAAAAGCTTATCAAAGAAGGAAATACCAAAGACGGTGCTTTTTTATTACTAAGAGTTTACCGTGGACTTCCTAAAAATAAAGCACTAATTAAATTCCTTAGTGAAGAAGGTATAAAGCAACTGCTGCAAAAGACCGAAAATCACTATATGCAGGATAATAACCGCGAAATGCCTAAAGTAGATGCCGATCTTTATTTTACCATTGAAGAGAAAAACAACCAAATAGACCTTACCGATAAAGGAATAGAGTTTCTTTCTGCAGACGGAGATGCCGATTTCTTTGTATTGCCCGAAATGGGAATGGAGATTGCCAAAATTGAAAAAGAAGGACTTTCAAAAGAAGAAGAGGCCCAGAAAAAAGAAGAATTATTTAGAGATTATAGCGTAAAGAGTGAACGCATCCATACCTTAAGACAATTGCTTAAAGCTTACACCCTATTCGAAAAAGATGACGAATATGTGGTGATAGACAACAAAGTAAAAATTGTAGACGAGCAAACCGGTCGTATTATGGACGGGCGTCGTTATAGCGATGGCTTACACCAGGCAATTGAAGCAAAGGAAAATGTAAAGATTGAAGATGCCACCCAAACTTTTGCAACCGTAACCCTTCAGAATTATTTTAGAATGTACAGTAAGTTATCGGGGATGACCGGTACTGCTGTAACGGAAGCTGGAGAGTTCTGGGAAATTTATAAGCTGGATGTGGTAGAAATTCCAACCAACCGCCCCATTGCAAGAAATGATAAAGACGATTTAGTTTATAAAACCAAACGTGAAAAATACAACGCGGTTATAGACCATGTTACCGATCTTTCTAATGCGGGAAGACCTGTGCTTATTGGTACCACTTCGGTTGAGATTTCAGAATTACTATCAAGAATGCTGAAATTGAGAAATGTACCGCACAATGTACTTAACGCAAAACTACACAAACGAGAAGCCGATATTGTTGCTGAAGCCGGTAAATCTGGGATTGTAACTATCGCTACAAATATGGCCGGTCGTGGTACCGATATTAAACTTAGTAAAGAAGTAAAAGAAGCCGGTGGTTTGGCTATTGTAGGTACCGAACGACACGATTCACGTCGTGTAGACCGCCAGTTAAGAGGTCGTGCCGGTAGGCAGGGAGACCCTGGAAGCTCCCAGTTTTATGTGTCTCTGGAAGATAACCTAATGCGTCTATTTGGTTCAGAAAGGATTGCCAAATTAATGGATAAAATGGGACTGGAAGAAGGAGAAGTAATTCAACATTCCATGATCTCCAAATCTATTGAACGCGCCCAGAAAAAAGTAGAAGAAAATAACTTCGGAATAAGAAAGCGTTTGCTTGAATATGACGATGTGATGAATGCGCAACGTGAGGTGATTTACAAACGTCGATACCACGCGCTATTTGGTGACAGGCTTAAGGTAGATATCGCTAATATGATCTTTGATACTTCTGAAGCTATTACCGAAAACAACAAAGTAGCCCAGGATTACAAGAATTTTGAATTCGAACTAATTCGCTACTTTTCTATGAGTGCCCCGATTTCGGAAGAAGAATTCGAAAAAATGGGCGTTCAAAAAATTGCCGGAATTGTTTATAAAGAAGCATATAAGCATTACGAAGAGAAAATGAAACACAGTGCCTCCAGGGCATTCCCGGTAATTAAGCAGGTTTATGAAGATGAAAGTAACAACTTTGAAAGAATTTCGGTTCCATTTTCAGATGGGCAAAAAACCTTACAGGTAGTTACTAATCTTGAAAAAGCATATGAAACTGAAGGCATTCAATTAGTAAAAGATTTTGAAAAGAATATAAGTCTTGCCATAATTGATGATGCCTGGAAAACACACCTTCGCAAAATGGACGAATTGAAACAAAGTGTTCAATTGGCCGTTCACGAACAAAAAGATCCTTTACTAATCTATAAGTTTGAAGCTTTTGAATTGTTTAAAGCAATGCTTGATCAGGTAAATAGGGATGTGATTTCATTCCTATTTAAAGGTGAAATTCCGGAAGGAAATGTTTCTAACATTCACGAAGCAAGACAACGAAAAAAAGAAAAAGTAGAAACCCAAAAGGAAGAAATTCCTAATATGGATGAAAGGGCCGCTCAAAGCAGGGCTGCAGGAAACACCCAACAACCCAGACCGCAGGTAACCGAGACCATTACAAGAAACCAACCTAAAATTGGTCGTAATGACAAGGTGACTATCAAAAATGTTATGAGTGGCGAGAATAAAACCTTAAAATATAAGCAAGCCATTCCGCTTATAGAAAAAGGAGATTGGGTGCTTGTAAATCAATAACCTGGATTTAACAATATAAAAGAGCTGTCTATAACTTCTAAATCATGAAGGCATATAGACGGCTCTTTCTTTTTTAAACGTTATTTTTGAATAAATTAGCTTTCTAAACAATTCATCAAATAAAAAATGAAAAACTACCAAATAGAAATTAAATGGGGCATAATCTTCTTTTTCATTTCCTTACTTTGGATGTATTTTGAAAAACTAATGGGATGGCACGATGTGCTAATTGCCAAACACCCTATTTATACCAATTTCTTCGGTTTAATTGCAATCGTAATTTACTTTTTCGCCATATACGATAAAAGAAAGAATTTTTTCCGCGGAAAGATGAGTTGGCAACAAGGTTTTGTTTCGGGCGTTATTTTAAGTATTGTTATCGCCCTGCTCTCTCCTATTGGCCAGCTTATTACCCACTACCTTATTTCTCCAGATTTCTTTAAAAATGCTATAGAGAATAGCGTAGCAAGAAATGCTATGCAAGCTGAAGATGCTGCCGCCTATTTTAATTTAAGCTCTTATATAGTGCAATCTATTGCAGGAGCCTTAATGTTTGGCGTGGTAACGGCGGCCATTGTTGCTCTTTTTGTAAAAAGAAAATAATTAAGCCTTTCTTAATTTAAGCAGGTAATTTGGGTCTGGACAATTTTGCAAATAAAAATCCAGGTCTTTTCTTGAAGTTACCCCTGGAAAATCACCCACTTTTTCATCCAAATCTTCAATAATCTGGAAATGTAAATGTGGGGCATAGTCGCCATTTTCTTCGGCAGTTCCCAACTCCCCTATTTTCTCACCTTTTTTAATAGGCATTTCGGGTTTTAGGTTCTCTAACGAGGCCCTACTTAAATGCCCGTAAAGTGAATAGAATTTCTTTTCCTGAAAAATATGTTCTATAATTATTGTGGGGCCATAATCGCCAAAGTTGCTATTATCGTTAAAACTATGAATTTTACCATCCAAAACCGCTAATACATCGGTATGGGCATTGGCCCAAAAATCTAAACCTAAATGAATATTCCTATTAGAATCTTCATCTTCTGAAGCGGTAAAAAGAGAACTCCTCCTGTACAATTTTCTAACTTCAGCATAACCACCAAAAGCCACTTTTTTTCCGAAGCTATTTAAATACTCGGCTATATAATTAGAGAAAGCCCGGGAAGAAGAAACATCTACTTTCCCGAGCTCTATATTATTTTCAGATAAATCAATAACTATATAATCTTCTTCTTTTAAATTCACATCCAAAACCTGGGTAAACCCTGAAGTGAGCTGCGACAAAAATTCAGAAAAATTAAGCCTTTCCATAAGCGATTTTTCAAACCAGTTTTCTCGATAATCGAGAGCTACTTTTTTAGAATCGCTAAAATTAAACTTTGCAATCTAATTTAACAAGACTTCGCTAAAATTAGCTTTAATACTAATATTTCCGCCTGAATCCTTAGCCTTATGATAACCGCTTAGTTTCTTATTATCATAAGACTCACTGCTGGTTAAATTTAATGCACTTGGGTGCTTAATATCGCTTTGTGTACCACTGTATATAAAATTGAAAGCCGAACCGGGCAAACCTAATGCCAAATCACTATTCTCTAAATTTATATCGAGGTTTTTAAAATTGGTATCAAGACGTAAGATATTTAACTCTCCAAAATTACCCGATAAAATACCAGTATCTTCCAATTCATCAATATTCACATTACTTGAATTTGAAGTGAGTTTAATACTTTTAACTTTTTTAATAGTAAAGTTCTTTACATACTTAGCATCCATAATTCCATAAGACCAATAATTGATATTAACCGGAGTATAAGCTGCTTCCACGCGGGTGCTTTTTCCTCCTATCCTATTTGCATTAAGTCTACTATGGGAAAGTTTAGCTCGTAAATTATTGCTGGTTCCTAAAAGTTTAACCCCGCCATGTCGCACATCAAGCTTAAGCCTGGCATTCTTTGGAATATGCAGCTTCAGGGTCTTTTTAGCTTTAGAATCATGTAATGCAATTACCTTAGGTTCTCCTTTTGCAGATTCCCCAAAACGGGCTTCCATTTGTGCTCCAAATGCCTCGCCCCAGGCTTCCATATCTTTTCCAAAACTTTCTGCCCATTCTTCCATCGACTTTTCAAGCTCCTTCTCGTTTATGTTTATTTTCATTTCAAAATTCTTTTCCCACTTTTCAGCGTTTTTCTCAAACTGGCTGGCCCACTTTTCCATAGATTTCTCAAAATCCCCGCCAAGATTTGCTTCCATTTCTTTTTCAAATTTCGCAAGATATTTATCTCCATCTTTTTGGTAAGCTTCATAATCAAACTTAATTTCACCCATTTTCTCGCTAAATTCTGGAGGTAGGGGTGCGCCAAAACTTTCACCCATACTCTCCATTAACGGAGTCACCAAATTGTTTAATAACGGCTCCAACATCTGCGGAAGGCTGGACAAAGGTTTTTCCAAACCGCTAAGATCTATATCCCCGTTCCAGGACATCCCACCTCCCGATGAAATAGTAATTACCGAATTATTCCCTGAAGTATTCAAATCCCAGGAAGCGAGAAGCTCTTTTGTTTTTTCTTTTGTAGTATCATCGACTTCCAAAATAGCTTGTATTTGAACTTCATCTCTATCCCAGTATCCCACTTCTATATTAGTATGACTGGCATCTATTTTCACCTCTACATCGTTAGAAGTTTTATAGGTTTTATCCAATTTATTTAATTGAGCACTAAGCGTTAGCGGAAGGCAAAGTGCTAGTGCGAACATTAAATTATACCTCGTAGTTTTCATATTCTTTATCTTTTAATTCCTTGATTTCCTTTAATTTATTCTTCAATTTATACAGCAGATCTAATCTCAATTGAAGATTTGCAATCATTGCTTCTAAAGTTTCTTCGTTTGGCCCTGTTTCTTTTATTTCAATATTTAAACGTTGATATTCTTTGTCCAGCTCGGCCATTTGCTTCATAAAAGAATCTATAAGCGCTTTATTCTCTGGGGTAATATTAATTTTAGAAAGCTCAATATTGAGGCTTGCCATATAGTAATCTTCTATTTTCTTGAATTCCGGGGAAACTTCACTTAGTTGAAAACTATTTTCATCGGGTTCTAATCTTGTTTCCTTTTCTCTAGAAGTTTCTTCTTCGGGAGTATCTACCACCGCCGGATTATCTGTAAAATTATCTCCATTAGAATTCAAGAAAAAGAATCCAACCCCTAGCGCGACAATAAGTATCGCAGCTATCTTTAGAAAAAAGAAAGATTTGTGCTCCTTCTTCTTTGGAAACGCACTTCCCAACCGGTCTTCAAAGCGTTTCTGGTGCCCTTTGGGTAAAGTATTGGGTTTGGGCTCCTTATCGTTCTTAAACATTTCCCTAATATCCTGTGTCATTTTTTATAGTCTTTAATTCTTCTTTCAATTTTTTCTTACCTCTGTGTACGAGGGTCCGCGAGGCTACCGGACTAATATTTAAAATCTCCGAGATTTCTTCATGATCATACCCCTCCATTAAAAACAACATCAAAGGGTACTTATATTTCTCGGGAAGATTTTCCATACTTTGTTTTATCTCTTCCATTCCAATCCCATCTGCTACCTGCCAATTATCCTCTTCTTCGGCGGTGGTAAGCACCTGTTCGTTTATGGCTACTAATTCCATTTTCTTCGCCTTCAACTTGTCTATACATTTGTTAATTACAATGCGCTTAAGCCAGGCACCAAATGTAACTTCTCCCGTAAACTGCTGTAGTTTGGCAAAGGCTTTTATAAAAGCTTCCTGCATAGCATCTTCTGCTTCAAACGGGTCTTTCAAAAAACGTAAAGCCACATAATGCATCCCCTGACAATATTGATTATAGAGCTTTAGCTGCGCTCTACGATCATTATTTTTACAGGCTTCAATTAGTTTATGCTGTATCATTTTTGATGGTTGGTTTTCTCCCTTTAATAAGGGTTTTAATATGCTGGATACAAGCAGCTAAACATTTTGGTTGGTCATCAAAACACCCGACTTTTACCAGCTTGGTTTCATTATAAAGACGAAGCTATTTTTCTAATGTTGCAAACTTATCTTCAATTTTATTTTAAATTACACTTTTTATTATAGTTAGCTCTTAAAGAAGTTTGCACGTTTTTTGAATGGGTTATTGTAAATTGTATAAAAATGAATAAAAAAGTGAAATCTTTTTTAAAAATAGCAGGTGCAATTCTATTGTTGGCTACCCTTACCATACTTATTATGCGCTATAGTACAAAAGCCCATAGCCCTGAAGATACGGTATCTTATACCGATAAAGATTTAAAAATTGAAGTGTTTTATAACCGACCATACAAAAAAGAAAGGGTGATTTTTGGAAATCTTGTCCCCTATAATAAGGTTTGGCGTACCGGTGCCAATGAAGCTACTACTTTTGAAACCAATAAAGACATTTGGGTGGACGGTTCTCTTTTAAAAGCGGGAAAATATACCTTATGGACAATCCCCATGGAAAATTCCTGGAAAGTGATTTTTAACAACAAAATGTACCCCTGGGGTATAAACCTGGAAGAACAGGCCTATCGCAACCCTGAGTTTGATGCTTTAGTTCTGGAAGTTCCCACAAAAAATCTAAAAGAAACTGTGCATCAATTTAGTATTATTTTGGACAAGAAAAATGAATTGATTTTCCTGAAATTAGCCTGGGACAAGACCCTGGTTAGGGTCCCAATAAAACCTGAAAAAGCATAAAAAAGACTGTTTGCAGTTTTAATTAAGATCTCGTCATTCTGAATTTATTTCAGAATCTAATATTTGTTTTGAACGTATTAGAACCTGAAACCAGTTCAGGTTGACGAAGAAATAAAACTTCAAACAGTCATTAAATTTTTAAATAAAAATGCTACTAATCTTCGTCTACCAAAAGGTTAAGTGTTACATCTATATTATCTCTAGTAGCTCTGGAGTAAGGACAAACCACGTGAGCCTCATTTACTATTTTTTCCCCTGTTTCCACATCTACCCCCGGTAAATAGCAGTCTAAGACTACTGCAAGTTGTAGATTTCCCTCTTCAGTTTGCCCCAGTTCTACAACTGCGCTTACACTAAGATCTTCCCCCAGCTCAATATCATGTTGGTTTTTAGCTACCAACTGCAGCGCACTTCCAAAACAGGCAGAATATCCCGCACCGAATAACTGCTCTGGGTTGGTGTAATTTCCGCCATCACCGCCCATAGATTTAGGCATACTAAGCTGTATATCGAGTATTCCATCATCACTTTTCGCGTGACCTTTTCTTGCTCCTTTGGTTGTTACTGTTGTTTTATACAAGTTTTTCATGATTATTTGAGTTATATTAATTAAGGCTGAATATACCAAGCAAAAACAAGGCTTACAAAGAACGAATTCATAAATTTGTCATAAATAACCTTATTTTGAATAAAAAGAAGCACCCATCTGCACTTCATGAGTCTGGAAGTAAACCTACTTCAGCAAATGTAAACCCAAAATCTGTTGAAAGGATTAGAGCTTCAAGAAAACAAAAGTTTTCAGAAGAAAATCTTCTTCAGCAATTATTGGCTGGTAATAAAACGGCTTTAGGACGTGCGATTACCTTAGTAGAAAGTAATCAATTTTCTCATAGGGAAAAAGCGCAGAAACTTTTGGAAGCTGCTTTACCTTATTCTCAAAAATCTATTAGGATAGGCATTACCGGCGTTCCAGGGGTGGGAAAAAGTACTTTTATAGAAAGCTTTGGTTCTTATTTAATTCAACAAGGAAAAAAAGTAGCCGTACTGGCGGTAGACCCAAGCAGCAGCGTTTCCCACGGAAGTATTTTAGGAGATAAAACCCGTATGGAAAATCTGGTAAAGGAAGATCATGCTTTTATAAGGCCATCGGCCTCGGGAACTTCCCTTGGTGGTGTAGCCAAGAAAACACGGGAAAGTATCATATTATGCGAAGCAGCAGGATTTGATGTGATTTTAATTGAAACCGTTGGTGTAGGCCAAAGCGAAACTACCGTACACAGTATGACCGATTTCTTCTTACTGTTGAAACTCGCCGGCGCCGGAGATGAACTACAGGGTATTAAACGCGGAATTATAGAAATGGCCGATGCTATTGTAATTAACAAAGCCGATGGAGATAATATAAAGCAAGCACGTGAGGCAAAATTAGAGTTTAATAGAGCCCTACAACTATACCCGGCAAAAGAAAGTGGCTGGAAGCCTAAAGTAAGCCTAAGCAGCGCACTGGAGCAAACCGGAATAGATAATGTTTGGGAACTTATTAAAGAATTTGAAAAGCAAGGAAAAGAAAATGGCTTCTTTCTAAAAAACAGAGAAGAACAGAACAAATTCTGGCTTTTACAAACTATAAACGAACATTTAAAAAACCGTTTTTATCAAAATCCGGTAATGAAAAAAGAACTCGAAACCCAGTTAAAAGCCATTGAGGAAAATAAAGTTACCGCCTTTGCCGCCGCCGGTCTTTTACTTAAAAAATTTGAGAATATATCCTAGAATTTTTTAAATGCCTGCGACTGTACCCATTGATGAAGCTTATAAAATAGGAAACCTAAAAGTGCTCCAATTAACATGCCTACAATGATATCTCCGGGATAATGGACTCCAAGATAAACCCTGCTATAAGCTACAAGTAGCGCCCAGGCCACAAGCCAAAAACCTATTTTTGGGATATGTTTTTTAAATAATAAGCTAAGAAAAACTGCTACTCCCATAGAATTTGCCGCGTGGGCAGAAAAGAAGCCGTAAGACCCACAACGTACCGCTACAAAACGTGCATATTCCATAATCCCTTCCTGTCGGCAAGGCCTAAGCCTTTCAAAACCGTCCTTAAACACATTCCCCAATTGGTCTGTCGCTGTGATTAAAAGCGTAATAAAAACGACAGTAATTAGACTGGGTTTCCATCCAAAATTCTTAAAAATTAAAAATAAAAGAAGTGCATAAAGCGGTATGGCAGTCCATTTATCGGTAATAAGCAACCATAGCCAATCCCAGGATTCGTTGCCAAGGTTATTAAGCCAAAGAAATACCTCGTGGTCTAATTCAATTAATCTCTCCATTAATCTTCTTCGTATCTTGCTATTTCCCTATCATAAAATGCTGATGCCTCTTTGATAAGGTTTTCGGTTTCGTTCTCTAATTCCTTTTCGTCGTGTTGGTCAAACTCTTCTAACCATTCTACCTCATCGTTTTCAAGGTTGATAATAAATCGCGGAAATTCAGTATGTATCACGAAAATGGCCGTAGGATAATCGGTATTATCACCGAGTAAAAATTTAGGGAAATCCATAGTTATAATTTTGATTGTGCAAGTTCAGACTCTTGCAAAATAAGTTTTTTTGATAAATAGTTGAATCGAATGTACAACATTAATGCCGAAGCCGAGAGTCCCGCCAGGAGTCCCAACCAAATCCCCATACTTCCAAGATTTTCTGCCTTTCCATAATACCATGAGATTGGAAAGCCAATAATCCAATAAGAAATAAAACAAATAAAAGTTGGAATCTTTACATCCTGAAGCCCTCTTAAGGCTCCTAAAATAACAACCTGCAAACCATCACTTAGCTGGAATAAGGCCGCTATAATCAATAATTGAGCTGCCAAAATAATAACTTCTACATCATCAATATAGAACATAGGAAGCCAATCTTTTAGTAAAATAAATCCAAGGGCGAAAACAGCTTCAATTAAAAATACCAATAAAAAAATAGACATCGCTATTCTCCTTAAATCTTTAAAATTCGCCAATCCCTTTTGATTACCTACCCTTATTGTAGCAGTTACACCAAGACCAACGGCTATCATAAAGGTCATAGACGAAAGATTTAGGGCTATTTGGTTTGCAGCCTGTGGGTTTGTACCAAGTAAACCGGCTAAAAACACCGTAGCCGTAAATATCCCCACTTCAAAAAGCATTTGAAGGGCCGTTGGCAAACCAAGATTTAATATCTTTCTAAATATTTCAGAATCTATAGACTCCTTCTTTCCCCATTTAAAATATTCAGAAAATTTCTTTTTTCGCCTCAAAATCTCCCATACAAACCAAAGCATAAAAAAGCGAGATATTAAAGTACCAATAGCGGCACCTTCCAACTCTAATCTAGGAAAGATCCAAATTCCATAAATAAGAAGGTAATTAAATAATACGTTCACCAGGTTAGCGATTATAGTCGCATACATGGCATATTTAGTCTGGGAAAGCCCATCTGCAAATTGCTTAAATGCCTGAAAAATCATTAAAGGAATCATTGAAAAAGCAACTATATTCAGATAGGGAATAGCCAAAGCCACTACCTCTGGCGGCTGATCTAAATAATGCAACACCGGCTTTGCTATTAACAAAGCAACAAACAATAAAACACCATTAATAGTACATAAAATTACGCCGTGATGAAAGTAACTGCGACCTTTTTGAATATCCTGAGCACCATCTGCTTCGGCAATTAAGGGTGTGATGGCGAAAGAAAAGCCAATACCCAGGGAAAGAGCTATAAATACCATGGAATTTCCCAATGAAACTGCAGCGAGTGGCGCAGCTCCCAACTGCCCTATCATTAAATTATCTACCAGGCCTACCAAAACATGACCCAACTGGCCAAGCATTATTGGAAAAGCAATGTGTAGATTTTTACCGAATTCTTTAGTGTAGGCGCTTAATTGCAAAACATAAATTTTGGCCGCAAAGATAGCAGGATTTTATGGCCGCAGAATGTAAAATGACATAAAGAATAAATTAAATTTATTATCTAGAGTTTTTTATCTGTTTCAAGGTCTATATGCCTCATTCCATACTTATCTACCAAGTAAATAAGAGAGGTCATAGTAGCTGCACCTAGCTCCAGTTCCCTTTTATTTACGTGTTCAAAAGTGTCTGTAGCAGCATGATGATGGTCGAAATATCTTTGGGAGTCTGGCCTTAATCCTGCCAGCACAATATCTCCTTTTTTTAATGGACCAATATCGGCACCGCTTCCACCTCTTTCAAAATAATGAATCAAATATGGTTTAAAAAGCGGTTTCCAACTTTCAATTTGAGCAAATTGAGCATCATCGGCTTCAAAGGAAAATCCGCGTGGGGTAAAGCCCCCTGCATCACTTTCAAGAGCAAAAATATGATTCTCATTTTTGCTGTGTGCTATTTCGGCATATTTGTTTCCCCCACGTAAACCGTTTTCTTCATTCATAAAAAGCACCACTCGTATGCTCCTTTTAGGTTTATAACCGGTTTCTTTAAACAAACGTAAAACCTCCATAGATTGTACAACCCCGGCACCATCATCGTGAGAACCATCTCCAAGATCCCAGGAATCCAGGTGACCACCTACTACTATAAATTCTTCAGGAAACTCACTTCCGGTAATTTCGCCTATAACATTGTAAGATTGTACCTCTCCATGGTTTTCTGAACTTAATTTGTAATAAAATTCAAGGTCTTTTTTAAGCTTTAAGATTCCCGAAAGATATTCGGCATCCTTGGTGCTTATGGCAGCAGCCGGAATTCTTTTGTCATTGGGTAAATCTCCGTAACTCATAGAACCGGTATGCGGATATTCATCTATCTTATGACTTAACGAACGAACAATCACTCCTACGGCACCATATTTTGCCGCCGCCTCGGCTCCGGAATAACGCTGATCTACACAACCACCATAAGCTTCAAAAGTTTGAATAAGCTCGGGTTTCATTGGGCGGTTATAGAACACTATTTTACCCTTTATATCGGCTTTATAGTTCTCCAGGTCTTCAATTCCATTTACTTCTAGCACCCTGGCTTTTAGACCTCCGGGACTTGTTGCGACCGATCCTCCAAGTGCCGTAATATTAACTTCAGTAGTCATTCCCGGACCGGTTTGAATATAAGCATGTTCTCGTGCACCACGTGTCCATTTGGGAACCATAACAGGTTGCAACCAAACTTTATCGAGACCAAGATCTTCTAATTCGGCTTTGGTAAACTCTACCGCTCGTTGTGCGTTTAAGGAACCAGATAACCTACCTCCAATACTATTAGAAAGATGGTCTAACCATTTATAGGCCTGCCCTTTTACCAAAGCCGCATTATAAAATTGCCGAATTTTAATGGAATCTTCTTTAACTTTATGGTTTTGGGCAATCAAACTTACACTAAATAGAATGCTGAAGGCGGTTATAATATATCTTCTCATATTAAGTTCTTTAATTTACTAGGTAATCGAGATTTTAATGCGTTGAAATTTATTTTGTTTACTTAATAGCTCACTGGCTTGCGGCGAAGAAAATTAATAAAATAAATCTTCCTTTGGAAGTTATTGTCGAAGCCTATGTTTTTGTTTGATTACTTCACTACATTATCGCAAAAGGATAAACAAAGAATATGCCCAAAATTTAAGAAACTACATTACATTTATACCTGATTTTTATAAGCTTCAAAAAATATAAATTTTATATCTTCGCCGCTAAATTCTAGAGGTTTGAATAAAGCAGAAAAAGAGGAAATTATCACTAAAGTCACCCAGCTTTTAAAAGAAATCCCATCTTCCATGGATATCGTAAAAAAAGGTGGAGACCGGCATAAACGTTTTGAATATCTGGCAACTCATATGGTAGAAAAGGCCATTGAGAAAGACGCCCTTATTATTTCTGAAAACCGCATGGGAATTGCCATTTTATTTAAAACCAGCAAAAATGATGATAATTTCTTAAAGGATATCTGGACGCAAATCAAGCTTGTTTTAAATGTAACCGGAGTAAAAAATGCCTACCGCATTGTTAAAAACCAGAATTATATAAAAAAGCAACGCCCACAAAAAGGGGAGTATCTTTATTGCTGGTTCTGGGGGATTCTGGCCGAGTCTCGTGGAGCTGATACCCAGGTAGGCAAAGAGATGAAAGATGAGTTTTACAGGCAGGCAAAAGAATATCAAATCCCTCTTTATGCCGAAACAAGAATGCGTAAAAATGCACTGGTTTATCAGCGCTTCGGTTTTGAGTTATTTCACGAATGGAAACACCCAAGCGGAGATACTATGTATTTTTTAAGATACACCCCACCTGCAAAAGACTAACCTTTTTTTTAAAACTTACTTCCAAATAAATTTACATCTTCTTCGGTTATTTTATCTCCTCCAAGAATAATTAGCCGTTCTACTACATTGCGCAATTCGCGTATGTTACCTCGCCAATCATAAGCTTTAAGGGTTTTTAAAGCATTTTCCGTAAACTCTTTTTTAGTAGTACCATGCTCTGTAGAGATTTTTTCGTTAAAATAATCTATAAGTAAAGGAATGTCTTCGCGACGTTCGTTTAAGGAAGGCACTTCAATTAAAATTACAGCTAAGCGGTGATAAAGGTCTTCCCTAAATTTCTTTTCTTCAATTTCTTTTTTAAGGTCTTTATTGGTAGCTGCTACTACACGAACATCTACTTTAATATCTTTACCGCTACCAACTCGCGAAATTTTGTTTTCCTGAAGTGCTCGCAATACTTTGGCCTGAGCCGAAAGACTCATATCGCCAATTTCGTCAAGGAAAATTGTACCACCGTTGGCCACTTCAAATTTCCCTGCACGATCTTTATTAGCCGATGTAAAAGCTCCCTTTACATGACCAAAAAGTTCACTTTCTATTAATTCTGAAGGGATAGCAGCACAATTTACTTCTACCATGGGACCCTTGGCCCTATCACTTTTTTGGTGTAACCAATGGGCTACCAACTCTTTACCGGTACCATTTTGCCCCGTAATTAATACACGGGCATCGGTAGGAGCCACCTTTTCTATTACCTCCTTAATACGTTGAATCTCTTCTGATTCGCCTATCATTTGAAAATTCTTACCAACCTTTTTCTTTAGACGGGTATTCTCTACTACCAGCTCTTTGCGGTCTAGAGCATTTCTTACTGTATTTAATAAGCGATTAAGGTCTGGTGGTTTCGATATATAATCAAAAGCGCCCATTTTCATGGTATTTACTGCGGTTTCCAGGTCTCCGTGACCAGAGATCATCACCACCGGAACTTCGGGCTTAATTTTCATGATTGCCTCCAGCACTTCTACTCCATCCATTTTTGGCATTTTGATATCACAAAGTACCAAATCAAAATCCTGATCTTTTATTTTTTCAATTCCTTCAAGGCCGTCTGCAGCTTCTTCTACTTTATAGTCCTGATTTTCTTCAGTAAGAATTTTCACTAAAACCCTTCGTATTGCAGCTTCGTCCTCAATTAATAAAATATTTGCCATATTATAAAATACTAAATTTTAAACCACTACGTGCATAGAATGTATTGGTGTCGTCTATTGTATATAAATCTTCCCGGTCTTTATCCCGCAATCGAATATCGTTCATTACAGTATAACCGGCATATAAATAAAATGAAATATTATCGGTAAAATTGTACTGATATCCCAGGCCGCTTAATACTATGGTCATAGACATACTCTCAGCAAGCCGGTTGGAGTTAGGGTTTGTTTGCGGATACGGGTTAAAGTTTTTTTGAAGGTTGGAGAAAAAACCGTCTAGAGTAACAAAGCCCTGCACCTGGTGCTTTTCATTAAAATAATGTATTAAGTTGGTTTTTGGAATACCAAGGGCATAAGACCATTTTTCATCAAAACGTTTATAGTAATTTATCACAGGCAAAGGGAAAGGAAATCCTGTGGTAGTAGAATAACTTAGCCCCAAAATTAAACGCCAGGGTTCTATATAACGTTCATCTTCTTTTATTTTAATAAAATACACAGAGCCTGTATAAATAAAATCGTCTCTAACCATCTCATTGGTTGTAAAGTTAGAAGCAACTTTCACCCCAGTCTCAACGCCAAAACGCCATATGTTGTTCATTTTAAAAGTATAGCCTATTTTACCGGTAAAAGATTGAAAGCGATCCAGGTTATTTGTTGAAAAAGCTTCGTTGTTTTTATACTTAAAGTTTACGTTTCTATATTCTACCCCAGGTATCAAATAAGCATCGTTTTCATTAAGTTTTATCGGAAAATTTACAAATGTCCTAAACCTCCTAAATGAATTATCGGAATCAGATTGAGGGAAATAAGTGTATTCTATCCTGGCTAAATCTGTAGTTTGTGAAAAAGCCGGAAACGTTACCGCCCCCAGTAAAAAAAAAGCTGTAAGGATAAAAATTTTATTCATTCTTTGCTAAGTTTTGGGTATAAGCTTTATTAGGGTAGAAATGTACATCTCGCTGTGGAAAAGGAATGCTAATATTATTCCTCCTAAATTCTTCATCTATTTTAAACCTAAGCAGACTCTTTATTTTAGGGTCTACAAAGCTATCTGTCACATAAAAATGTAGGGAAAAGTTAAGAGACGAATCTCCGAAAGTATCAAAAAGCACAAAAGGCTCCGGACTTTCCATAACATCTTTATTTTCCCGCGCACACTTCAATAAAATATCTTCAACTTTTTTTGTATCGCTTCCGTAGGCAACCCCCACACTAACAGACTCCCGGGTAGTTTTATGATTTTGTGTATAATTAAAAATCACATCACTCATAAATTTATGATTTGGTATAATCATCACCTTATCGTCTCGTGTTAAAGCCCGGGTGGTTCTAAGCTTTATTTCAAAAACCCTACCTACTCTACCTTCCATTTCAATAACATCGCCTACTAAAAGAGATTTATCTAAAATAATAAAAACTCCTCCAATAACATCCTGAAACAATTCCTGTAAAGCTAAACCTATACCTACAAAAAGTGCAGCCGATGCTGTTAAGATTATGGTAATATTTATACCTGCTGAACTTAAGGTAACCAGTATCACTACCAAGTAGACAATGTATTTAATAAATTTAAAAATGCTTATAAACTTAAGCTTGTCTGTCTCCTGAAGCTTATCGGTAATAAAAGACCTTATTAACCTTAGCACAATACTGGTAATTACGAAAGCGAAAATTACCAATAAGATATTTCCTATGGTAATGTTCACCGTATTTTCACCGGTTTCTATAGGAAAAAGCACAAAATTCCAAAACTCTATGAGGTTACCCCATATATCTTTTTCAACAACTTCTTTTATAACTTCTGTAGCTTCCGGGTTTTCCTGGTCCTGCATCTTTTAGTATTTAAGCCATTTAAATAATTCTTTGTAACTCGCTTTTTTACCATACATAAGAATTCCCACCCTATATATTTTGGCAGCCAACCAAACTACCGCAAAATTGGTTACAATTAAAATCGCAATTGAAATTGCTAATTCCCACCAGGGAACCCCAAATGGAATACGCATCAACATTACGATGGGCGAAGTGAGCGGAATCATAGAAAAAATAGTAGAAATGCTGCCATGCGGATTTTCTATTACCGAAAAGAAGCCCACATAAATCCCTAGCATTAATGGCAAAATAACCGGAAACATAAATTGCTGGGTATCGGTCTCACTATCTACCGCCGCTCCAATTGCAGCATAAATTGCACTATATAAAAAATAGCCACCAATAAAATAAATAAGAAAAAATATTACCAGACTTAAAATTGGTAAATTAAGAATATCTACCATCAACTGAGCTATCTCGGGTTGCGCTATTTGTTCAACCGTCTCTAATTGGGATTTCTGAACTGTAAATACATCTATTCCCAAAATGTAAAATGACAGGCTTGCCAACACACCGGCCAAAAGCACCCAAATACTAAATTGGGTAATCCCGGCCAGGGAAGTCCCCAGTACTTTGCCCAGCATAAGCTGTATTGGTTTTACCGAAGAAACTATAATCTCAATAATTCTATTGGTCTTTTCTTCAATAACACTACGCATCACCATATTTCCATAAATGATAATAAACATCATCAATAAATAACCTGCAGCACCCCCAAAGAACATTTTAATATAATTAGACATTTTAGAAGTTTGTTCTCCCGAAAAATTCTGGATTTCAATTCTAACCTCTGTCCTGGCATTGTTCAACTGGTCTACATCAATACCTCTCTCTATAAGTTCTTTTCGGGTTAACCTATCGGCAATGGTTTTCTCTATAGCCTGTATAGTCCCTAAACCGGGCGATTCATTCCCAAAAAACTGAATACCTTCAAGATCTTTCCCAATATTTGAAGGAATATAAATGAGGCCGTAATACTCCTGCTCATTCACCATTTTTTTTGCCTCTTCTAAAGATTTACCCGATAAATCTAAATATTGTACTTCCTTTTGGTCTTTAAATTCTGAAGTAAACATTTGGGTCTCATCGTACAATCCAATAATGCGCTGTTCACTACTATTAAGCATACTTAAATAAGCTATTAATGCAAACATCCCTATCAATATAAGCGGGCTCAGGAAAGTCATAATTATAAAGGTCTTATTCCTTACCCTTGCCAGGTATTCGCGTTGAATTATTAGCTTTAGGTTACGCATTTTGAGTGACCGTTTTAATGAATATATCGTTTACTGAAGGAATAACTTCTACGAAATGATTTACACGGGCCTTTCCTATAAGGTACTCCAATAACTGGTTTGGTGTTTCCCGGTTATTTAACTGAATTGTTACTTTAAGATCGTCGTTTATGCTCTTAAAGTTTGTATTTCCGACTACAAATTTCTCTTTCAAATCATTTAAAAGCACCATATTATTTTCAGACTCCAGGCCTACCTCGTAAGTATTGGACTTATAGGCTCGTTTAATCTCTGAAACCTTACCATCTAACAATTTATTTGCTTGATGAATTAAAGCCATATAATCGCACAACTCTTCTACACTATCCATACGATGTGTGGAAAAAAGTATTGTTGCACCCTCCTCTTTTAACTGAAGGATTTCATTTTTAATTAAACCGGCATTTACAGGATCGAAGCCACTAAATGGCTCATCAAAAATCAACAATTTAGGTTGATGTAAAACCGTAATAATAAACTGTATTTTTTGTGCCATCCCTTTAGAAAGCTCCTGAATTTTTTTGTTCCACCAGCCTTCAATTTGTAATCTATCAAACCAATACTTTAGACGCTCTTCGGCTTCCGTTTTAGAAAGTCCCTTTAACCGGGCAAGATAAAGTGCCTGCTCACCAACTCTCATAGATTTGTAAAGTCCGCGTTCTTCGGGCAGGTAACCTATATGCGCTACATCCCCGGGTTGCAAAGGTTTACCGTCTAAATAAACCTGCCCTCTATCTGGCATGGTAATTTGGTTAATTATTCTAAGAAGTGTAGTTTTTCCTGCGCCATTTGGGCCTAAAAGACCAAATATACTACCGCGTGGAATAGCTATTGAAACATTATTTAGTGCAGTAAAATTGCCAAATTGCTTATAGATATTTTCTGCGACTAAGAGGTTTTTCATATAGAAAATTGATATAAATAAATTGCTCGTTACAAGACTTATAGAAGGCTAAGGTTAAGAAACCCCAACCATAGCTTTGAATTAAAGTGTTTTACACTTGTTTATGGGGTGAACTAGCCAACAGCATGCTCACAAGATATTCTTCCGAAAAATTGTTTAATCTTCGAGACAAGCCTCAGGGCGTTTTAAGCTCGATTATCGAGTAAATATATTGAAATAGCTTGAGAGATGTTTTAGATTAAGAAAAAATTTGCTTTTCTAACTGCCCAAAAACAGAAAACCCACCCTTAAATAATTAAGGATGGGAAAAAAATTGCTATGAAAAAGAAAAATTATCACTAAAAGACTTAGTGATAATCAAATATATAAATTTTTTCTTAAAAGCGAGGTTCTAAGAAAACATATCTTTTACTTTCTCAAAAAATGATTTGTCACTTTTCTCTGGGTTAGGCCTGAAATTATCATCTTCTGCCATTCTTTCAAAGAAATCGCGCTGTTCTTTATTAATATTTTTAGGTGTCCATACATTTACATGTACCAGTAAATCTCCTTTTCCGTAACCATTAAGACTTCCTATACCTTTTCCTCTAAGCCTAAGAATTTTTCCAGATTGTACACCTTCTTCAATCTTTATTCTCACTTTTCCTGTCACGGTATCTATTTCCCTTGAAGATCCTAGCACAGCTTCCGATAAGCTAATGTATAAATCGTAATGAAGGTTATCGCCTTCCCTTTTTAGACTATGATGCTCTTTCTCTTCTATGGCCACAAGTAAATCGCCGGCAATTCCATTTCCGGGCGCCTCATTTCCTTTTCCGGAAACTTTTAGCTGCATACCATCTTCAACTCCTGAAGGAATTTTAATAGATACTGTTTCTTCTTTTTGTACCAAACCATGCGCATCTGCTTCAGGTGGCCTCTTATCTATTATTTGTCCAGAACCACTACAAGCGGTACAAGGAGAAGCCGTTTGCATTCTACCCAAAATAGTATTGGTAACACGTGTTACCTGCCCGGTACCTTTACAGGTAGTACAGGTTTTATAAGTAGTACCGGGAGCCTGAACCTTCCGTTTTACTTTTATCTTTTTCTCGGCACCTTTCGCTATTTCTTCCAGTGTAAGGCTTACCCTTATTCTTAGATTACTTCCTTTTGCACGCCTTTGGCCACCACCAAAGCCGCCACCAAAACCAGAAAAGCCACCGCCTCCGCTAAAGCCGCCACCAAAGATATCTCCAAACTGGCTGAATATATCGTCCATATCCATGCCGCCAAAGCCACCGCCACCACCGGCGCCACCTTCAAATGCCTGATGACCAAACCTGTCGTAACGGGCACGTTTATCTTCGTTGCTTAGTACTTCGTATGCTTCAGCCGATTTTTTAAATTTCTCTTCAGCCTCACTATCTCCCGGATTTTTATCTGGGTGATATTTAATGGCCATCTTTCGGTATGCCTTTTTAATTTCGGCAGTAGAAGCTCCTTTACTTATGCCTAATATGTCGTAATAATCTTCTTTCATGGTCTCGTTTTGCGAATTCTAAAAAAAGCTGTTTTATTTCCCGGTTACTACCTTAGGATATCTAATAATGCGTTCCCCAAGTTTATAACCTCTTTCTACTACATCAACTATCTTGCCTTTAAGTTTATCTTTAGGCGCAGGTATTTGGGTAATGGCCTCGTGAAGCTCAGAATCAAAAGTATCTCCCTCTTTCACTAGCATAGGCTCAAGACCTTTACTCTTAAGGGTTTCCTTTAGCTTATTATGAATAAGTTCTACCCCATGAACCAAATTTTCATCTCCCTGTTTACGAAGCTCATTTAAAGCCCTGTCAAAATCATCCAGAACTGGCAACATGGCGGTCATTACTTCCTGATTGGCAGTTTTAAATAACTCTAATCGCTCTTTTGAAGTTCTTCTTTTATAGTTTTCAAATTCAGCAAAAAGCCTTAAAAACTTATCTTTTTCCTTTTTGAGATCTTCTTTTAATTTTTCTTCCTCAGTAAGTTCAGGCGTTTCCTCTTTCACTTCCTTCTTTCCTTCTTCATTTTCAACTTCTTCTATAGCCTCATCTATAACGTCTTCTACTTGATCTTTTACAGGTTTATCCTGTAGTTCTTCATTTTTATTCTTGCTCATTTTTTCTTGCATTTTAATATATGCACAACGAGTCAAAATCATTGCCAATAATGATTCGGTGTCAAAATGTCATTATTACTATTTAATATTTTTTTAGCATTAAGCTTTTTCTAGTTTATGTAATTTCGCAACCTAAATAAAAACCAAATTTCTAACACAATGAAAAAATCAATTTTAAGCACTTTAATGATTGCAGCTTTTTTAACTGTAGTTGTAGGGTGTAAAAACGATAAAAATAAAGCAGAAACTTCTGATGCTAAAGATGCCGCCACTGCGCAGGCAGAAGCTATGGAGTTTAAAGTAGACACCGCAGCCTCTATCATTGAATGGAAAGGAAGCAAGCCAACCAATACACATACCGGGACTATAAAATTTACCGAAGGTACTTTTAGCGCTAATGATAGTATTATTGAAAGTGGAAGTTTTGTTATTGATATGCTATCTATTAACGTTACCGATCTTGAAGGAAAGGATAAAAAAGATCTTGAAGCTCACTTAATGGGAACGGTAGAAGGTAAAGAAGGTGATTTTTTTAATGCTCCTAAATACCCGGAAGCTACCTTTGAAGTAACCGGAATTACTGAAAAAGAAGGTGAAAAACTTTTATCGGGCAATCTTACCATTAAGGATAAAACTAAAAATATTACTTTTCCGGTTAGCATAAGCCAGTCTAAAAATAGTATCGAAATTAGCAGTGAAGAGTTTAGTATAGATAGAACCAACTGGAATGTAAACTTTGGATCTAAATCTGTTTTTGACGGATTAGGAGATAATTTTGTAAGTGATGATATCATTTTAAAAATTAACCTAAAAGCTAATAAAGCTTAATATGGTTCACATCTTTTGAAATAGAAAAAAGGCTGTCGATTTTTTTTTGACAGCTTTTTTTTTATTCCTATTTCCATAAGTATTTTATTAGGCCAATAAATCTTCCAGCGCTTTGGCAAGGTTTACATATTTAAAATTATACCCCTCCTGCTCTATCTTGTCACTACTCACCAACTGGCTGGATAACACAAGGTGAGACATTTCTCCTAAAACAAGTTTAAGGGCTATTTTTGGAACATTTGGCAACCAAACCGGTTTCCCCATTTTTGAAGCTACCTCGTTCACTAATTCTTTATTAGTTACAGGATTGGGGGCCACAGCATTATAAATTCCGTTTAATTGGTTTTCTAAAGCAAACATAAAAATACCGCTAATATCGTCTATATGAATCCAGGACTGCCATTGTTTCCCACTACCAAGTGGTGAACCTACATTAAAATTCACAGGCTCTTTGAGTTTTTGTAACATTCCTCCATTTTGCGCAAGTACAAGGCCAACTCTAATCTTGGCAACCTCCAGCCCCAAATCCTTAAAATTATCTACGGCCTCTTCCCATTTTACTACGACCTCGCCTACAAAAGAGTCGTCTACACCTTTATCTTCTTCGGTATATAATTTTTCTAAAGAACTGGGGTAAATTCCAATAGCGCTAGCAGAAACCAGGTATTTCACCTGGTGCTTGTTTTCCTGTAAGCATTTGTAGAGTAGATTTGCTGTTTCGGTTCGGCTTTTTAGAATAGTTTTTTTCTGTTCCGGTGTCCAGCGTTCAGCAATACTGGCACCTACCAAATTAATAATAGCATCAACACCTTTTATGGCATCACTATCAATTTCATTATTATTTGGATCCCAGAAAAAACCCTTATAATTTTCTTTACTTTCTAACTTTTCTTTGCTGGTAGAAAGATAGTAAACCTCTATTCCTTTATCCAGGCATAACTGACTAATTTTAGATCCAATTAAGCCAGTAGCCCCTGTAATTAGTACACGCATTTTTCTTTACAAGATAACAACAAGAATAAACCTTAGCTAAATATTACCACCTATTTAACAGGAATATTCGCTAGTTTTTTAAAGCTCTTAACATTTCACGCTTACCTGGCGGGCCCGGAAGCCTTTCAACTATAAATCCTGCCGTTTGCATAGCCCTTCTCACACTTCCCTTTGCCGAATAAGTTACCAATACACTATTTTTTTTCATAGCGGCAAACATTTTAGCGAAAATTTCTTCTGTCCAAAGTTCTGGTTGAACCCTGGCTCCAAAAGCATCAAAAAACACCAAATCATACTTATCACAATCTTCAATTTCCTCAAAACGCTTTTGCTGTTTTTCAAGCTGAAAAGATTCGGAAATAGTCGCTACCTCATTCCACAATATTTCATGCATTTTATGAAATGAATGCAACTGGTTTTCTGCGGAAAGCATCTCGGCGTAATTCAAGGCAGCTATTTCATTCTTAGCTACGGGATAGGCTTCTACTCCTGTATAATTTATATTTAGCTTAAGCTTTTTAGCTTCCAAAAAAGTGATAAATGCATTAAGGCCGGTACCAAAACCTATTTCTAATATAGAAAGTTTATTCTCCTTATTTGAGCCAACCCAATATTGCAACCCCATTTTTATAAAAACGTGTTGTGCTTCCTGTATGGCTCCATGTTTAGAGTGGTATTGCTCATCCCACTCGCTTAAATGTATGGTAACCGACCCATCGCCGGTTTTTATTATTTTTCTTTCCACTTTATTGTTTTAGAAGTACCGCATTAGCTACAAAAGCCCTGGAGCTTTTTGGTGAAGTAATCGCAGCTATTTCTGCTTCAGACTTTCCCTCATCTTCTGCATAATGCTTTTGATCTTCAACCGACATTTCATTTAAAAAAGCTTTCCCTTTAACGATTACCTCAGTGTTTTCAATATTTTTTGGAACAAAAAAGCCGTAATCTTTAAAAGTTACCCTTACATCATTTTGTTCGGGAAGCTCTACCACCATCCAACAGCCCTTCTTTTTACAAACGCTCTTTATTTTTGATGCAAATTTAATCTCCAGAGTGTCTCCGGGTTTTAATGAAGTATACCTTTCCAGGGCCTCAGCATTCGTTAGGCTGTTTTCAGGTGAAATCTTTTCTCCGTAAGAATTGTAAGAAACAGGAGTTGATTGATCTAAAACCTCAACTTCTGTTTTAGATTTTTCTCCTTTACAGGCTATAAAAATTAACGATAAACCAAGGAGGAACACAATTTTTCTCATATTATTATATTTAGTTAAAACACTGTAGGCAAACAAATTTACCAAAACTTTAGATTTTGATTCTGTTTTAATTTAGGTAAATTTGTGTGCTAAATTAATGATAATGGAATACGATACTAACCAGCTTGAAATAAACAAAGTCCAAAAGTCTAAAATTGAAGAAGTAAATTTTGACAACCTGGTTTTTGGCGAAATTTTCACAGATCATATGTTTGAATGTGATTATGATAATGGCCAATGGCAAACCCCTAAAATTAGACCTTATGGTTCCATAGAAATGGATCCATCGGCAAAAGTATTTCATTATGGGCAGGCTGTTTTTGAAGGAATGAAGGCTTATAAAGATGAAGACGATCAAATTTGGCTTTTTAGACCGGAAGAAAATTTTAAAAGGATCAACAAATCCAGCGCAAGGTTAGCTATTCCGGAGTTTCCGAAAGAATTTTTCTTTAGCGGGCTGGAAGAATTGTTAAAATTAGATAAAGCCTGGATTAAAAATGGATTTGGAAACTCATTGTACATTCGCCCGTTTGTTATTGCTACCGAGGAGGGCGTTTCTGCAAACCCGTCAACCAAATATAAGTTTATGATTATTTGTTCCCCGGCACAAGCCTATTACAGTGGCGAAGTAAGGGTTCAATTTTCAGAGAAATATAGTCGTGCTGCCAATGGTGGGGTCGGTGCCGCAAAAGCTGCCGGAAATTATGCCGCGCAATTTTACCCAACCAATCTTGCTAAAGAGGCCGGTTTTCAACAAATAATTTGGACCGATGCCAATACCCACGAATTCCTGGAAGAAGCAGGAACAATGAATATTTTCTTTAGAATTGGCGACAAACTAATTACCGCGCCTACAAGTGATAGGATTTTAGATGGAGTTACCCGAAAAAGTGTCATAGACCTGGCTAAAGATCTTAATATTGAAGTAGAAATAAGAAAAGTAAAAGTTTCTGAAATTGTAGAGGCGGCAAGAAATGGTGAGTTAAAGGAAATTTTTGGTTCTGGTACCGCAACGGTAATCAATCCTATTTCTGGCTTTGGATATAAAGACGAAAAGTTTGAACTTCCCGAGCTGGAAGATTCTTACGGAAAGTCATTTAAAGATCAGCTAATGAAAATTCAATACAACCAGGCCGAAGACAGACATGGTTGGAGATATTTGGTAAAGTAAAATACCGGTATTTTCACAAAAAACAAAGAAGCTGTCTGAAAAGGTCTTAAAACCGTCACTTGAATTTATTTCAAAATCTAAGGTGTTGGTAATTAAAAACATGTTAGAAGTTGAAAAAAGTTCAGCTTGACAAGAATAGACTTTTCAGACAGCCTCTTTTTAATGGAATTAAAATTATCTTAATCTTTAAGTACTTTGGCTATATTAGGCTTTACATAGCCCGGCCCTTTAATTACTTTCCCGCTTTCATTATATAATGGTTTTCCGTCTTTATCAAGCTTGCTCATATTACTTGCCTGTATTTCATTAAAAATTGCTTCAATTTTGTGTTCTAAACCGTGTTCTATAATAGTTCCGTACAAAACATATAACATATCACCCAGGGCATCGGCCACTTCCGTAAGGTCTCCCCTATTCACAGCCTCAAGGTATTCTTCGTTTTCCTCTTTCATTAACTCGTAACGTAAACGGTTCTTGCCTTTACCCAGGGAGGCTCTCGGTTCTTCAGAAATGCCTAATTTAAAGACCTTGTGAAATTGCTTTACTGCAGAGAGTCCTTTCTTCATTTTAATAAATTTTAAATCGATTATAGATTAAGCCTAAAACCTTAACTTTGCATAAAAGTATATAAAAATGTTTAGCACCGGCCAACTCGTTTTCGCAGGCTTATTTATAGTTGTTTTTGTAATTGTTATTACACTTAGTTACAAAAAAGATACTTTATTACACAAAAAGCAATATAAAGGAAGTATGTGGGTACTTGTAGCTTTTCTTGCTTTTATAGGTTTACTGTTTATACTCAAAACATTTTTGAATCCCTAAATACCTTATTTACAAAATATTGTTAAAATAAGTATCTTCGTTACTAAACCAACTCCTATGAAAATTTTAAAATACCTTTTCTTTCTCCTATTGATAGTAATTATTGCAGGATCCATTTATATAGCCACAAAAGATGGAAATTATCAAATTGAAGAAACTAAAGTAATTACCGCTCCGGTAGAAATGGTTTTCCAGGAAGTAAATGAACTTAAAAACTGGGAAAACTGGGAACCATGGTCTACTGAAAACGATGATATGATTATTGAATATGGAGCAAAAACCAGTGGTGACAGCGCCAGTTATTCCTGGAAAAGTGAAGCTGCCGGCGATGGTGAGATAAAAACCATTTCTGCTAAGCCCTATGCTGAAATTGAACAGGAACTTGTTTTAAAAACACCTTTCGGAGAATCTAAAAGCCAGATATACTGGGAGTTCAATGAAATTAAAGATGGAACTGAAATTATTTGGGGAATAAAAGGGCAACAAAGTTTTATGGAAAAACTGGCCTTTGTTTTTCAGGAACAAAGTATAACCGAAATGATGCGCCCAAAATTTCAGGAGGGACTTAACAATATAGAAAACGTAATCTTAAATAAAATGGACACTTATACCATTAATGTAGATGGCGTTATTCAGCATGGTGGTGGTTATTATATGTATACCACTACGGCAAGTAAAATTAGTCAAATAGACAAAAAGATGACATCTATGTTTAGTGAAGTTTCTGGCTATATGGATAAAAATGAAATTGAGAAAAGCGGCAATCCTTTTATACTTTATAATCAATGGAACGAAACTGCAGGAACAGCCATTTTTTCGGCGGGAATATTTACCCCCAGTGAAGTTATCACTCCGGCCAATAGTGAAATTCTAACAGGGCTAATGCCTAATCAAAAGGTTCTAAAAACCACCTTAAAAGGGGATTATAAGAATCTTAAAGAAGCCTGGAACACTGCCTATAATTATATACAGGCCAATGAACTTGAAGTAGCCGAAGATGCCAATAATTTTGAGGTTTACTTAACTTCGCCCGAAGAGGTTGCTAATCCGGCTAAATGGATTACCCATCTTTATATTCCAATAAAATAAACCTCTATGTTTAAACAGCTATTATTGATTTTTGTAGGTGGTGGCCTGGGTAGTGCATTGCGATATCTAATCAGTAAAAGTTTAAATTCTGAGCGTTTTTTTATACCCTATGGTACTTTTACCGCAAATATCCTTGGTAGTTTATTACTTGGTTTAGTGCTGGGCTATGCCGCAAAACATAATTTCCTTAATTCGAATACCGTTCTATTTCTTGCCGTGGGTTTTTGCGGGGGCTTCACTACCTTCTCTACCTTTGTCTTTGAAAATCAATCGCTGTTGCGGTCGGGAGATTATCTAAATTTCTTTTTTTATGCCTTTGGAAGTATAATTATTGGAATTTTAGCTGTTATTCTAGGTCTTTTCCTTGTGAAACTCTCTTAACATACTCAAAAATTTTACAAACTACATAATTTTACGACTTTTCAAAAAACAACCCCTAATTTTATAGGGGTTGTTTTTAAATATTCAATATAAATTAACCAATACCCCCTATTTTTTTACATTAAAACCGATATTTTTATACTTTTATACAAACTAAAAGTAGATTTGTATGAAGAAAATAGAGGCAATAATTAGAAAGTCTAAATTTGATGAAGTTAAGAAAGCTCTCCACGAAACCGAAGTAATTTTTTTTACATATTGGGATGTTACCGGGGTAGGTAACGAAAAGCAAGGTCACGTTTATCGCGGCGTATCTTACAGCACCAGTGATATTCAACGACGCAAAATCTCTTTAGTAGTATCAAACCATAATGTAAAAAGAACGGTAGAAACCATCTTAAAAGTTGCATACACCGGCTCTGTGGGAGATGGGAAGATTTTTGTAAGTCCGGTGGAAGAAGCCTACCGTATAAGAACTAAAGAAAAAGGAACCGATTCGCTTTCCTAAATATCAACTCATTAAAAAATTTATCCTTATGGAATTACTTACTACTAACAATGTTTGGATGATGGTATGCACCGTCCTGGTATTTTTTATGCATTTAGGCTTTTCTCTTCTTGAGGTAGGACTAACCAGGCAAAAAAATGCCATTAACATTCTATTTAAAAATGTTTTTATTATTTGCGCGGGCTTATTAACTTATGCTATACTTGGATTTAACCTTATGTATCCAGGCTCATTTTTAGCCGGTATTATTCCCGATCATTTCTTTGACCTATTTGGGTTAAACGCCCCGATAACAGATGGTGCTTTAGATCTCACCTATAACAATGGGTATACCTACTGGACAGACTTCCTTTTCCAGGGCATGTTCGCAGCGACGGCAGCAACTATAGTTTCCGGGGCAGTGGCTGAAAGAATTAAGCTGGGAAGTTTTATGCTTTTCTCTATAATCTATATTGCCATTATTTATCCTATTATAGGTTCCTGGAAATGGGGTGGCGGATTTTTAGACGAAATTGGTTTTTACGATTTCGCCGGTTCCAGTCTGGTACATTCTGTAGGTGGATGGGGGGCCTTAATAGCTATTTACCTATTGGGTGCTCGTTTAGGTAAGTTTGGAAAAGATGGCCGGTCTCACGCCATTCCCGGACATAATATTCCTTTGGCAACGGCAGGTGTATTCATTCTATGGTTAGGTTGGTTTGGGTTTAATGGAGGCTCTGTCCTTTCAGCCGATCCTTCCCTAACCTCTATTACCCTTGTAACCACTTGTCTTGCTGCTGCATCTGGTGGGCTTGCTGCTTTTTTAGTTTCTACCATAGCTTATAAAAACTACGACCTAACCATGTTCCTAAACGGAATTTTAGGTGGGTTGGTTGCTATAACTGCCGGTGCAGATCTTATGTCTCCGCTAGAAGCTGTACTTATTGGCTTGATAGCCGGAGGAGTTATTGTATTTGGAGTTTCCTTAATCGATAAACTTAAACTGGATGATCCTGTTGGTGCGGTAGCCGTTCACCTTGCGTGCGGAATTTGGGGTACGCTTGCCGTAGGAATCTTCGGAGCCCTGGCCGGTTTTGACCAGTTTCTTACCCAGCTAACAGGTGTGGGCATTATTGGTGCTTTTTCCTGTATTTCTGCTTATGTAATTCTCTCGGTTATTAAATCTACAATGGGACTAAGAATGGAAGAAAAAGAAGAAACCGAAGGTCTTGACACTCATGAACACGGCATGAATGCCTATGCTGAATTTAGAACAGCGCAGAACAGATAAATAAATTACCTCGGCGCAAGTACACGAGGCATTCGTTAAAAACAAATTTTTAATTTTGAGGCAAGCCTAGGGGTATTACATCCTTAGGCGGTGCCACTAAATAGCAAAACGCACAACGGCAGGATAAGCGAAAATATTTTTTGATGATTTCAAGGCAAGCCTGATGGTATTAAGCCTTTATTATAGAGTAAATAAGTAACCGATTGAGATTATCGGGGCACTTATTTAAACTTTTACACACCCGCCTTTATAGCTATTTCCCAATAGTTTTGAGTAGGCACTATAGGAACAAGAAAGTCTAAAGGCTTTATTAGAATTCAAATAAATGAAATCACCCTCCGGTATCCTTAAATCAAGGTGTCGTCCGCCGGAGTAGGTGGTTTCTCTATTGGTAAGATTTGTAAACGGCAGAAACAGTTAATCATAGGATTCCGAATCTGAAATTAAATCCTAATAAAAAACATTCAAATTAAACTCCCTTCCATTAGTGCTAAAGTATAATTCTTCATATTTCACTTAAACCGGTGTTCTTAGTACCTTATTTTTCAGTTTAAAAGAAACTTCAGACGCAGTTCTTAAAAAATGAACTATCACATTAAAAGTTGAATCAATTTTAAAAAATACAGGTCTATAAATTCAACTAAATCTTCTTTTGAAAACAGAATACGCTCAGGATACTTAAATTTCATCTTCATATCCCGCTGAAACTGGACTTTAATCTTTGATTGCTAATTGAAGTATGGAGCAGCATTAAGAAATAAAAGCTTAATGATTTCATGTTAACTACCTGCCTTGTAATACTTTGCTTCACCCAGGTACTCCCTAATTTTATCATTATATGCTTTACTTAGTTTTAGATCTAAAATACCTTCAATATCATATAGGGTATCCATATCCTTATAACCGGTTTTAAGTAAATCCTCAAGGTAAAGTAAAGCCGTTTCGTGATCTCCATCATGTCCCGCAATTTTAATAATAGTAAGATAAGCTGCAGGATCGTCTTTAGCGAAAATAGTGCGAAGCACACTCACAAAGATTTTGGATTTTGCTTTTGCCTGGGAGTTTATATATGCATTATAATAGGTTTCACTATAATTATCTAAAAAGCCAAGAAGCCTACTAGCCATTTTTTGTTTGGGACCGGTTAATTTTTCTGATTGTTGCTTTAATTCTTCAACCTGGGCCACCCACCAACCTATATTTTCAAAATTAGAAATCACCACATCAGCATCTAAATAATAAATATACTCCTCCTGCTTCTCATTTTCTGTATTGATAGCGTTACGATAATCACGTCTTTGTTGCTTGAAAGCCTTAGTACGCCTAATATCCCTTATTTGATCGCCCAAATCTACTTCCAAACCAAAACCATCATACTTGTCTTCAATTTGCTTTAATTTTTCAAAGGATTGATAATAATTGCGAGTACGCCTTAAAACCTGGGCATACTCAACTTCAGTATTATAGAGGGCTGTAATTAAATCTAAATCTGCAGGCCTTTGCCCATTTTTTATAGCTTGCAATGTAAAGCCTGCAACAGCGTTTTCTATCACATCCATGTTAGGCCATTCGGTTTTACCGTTACACGAATAAAAATTAATTTCTGTAGGAAAATTCTCTTTATCCAAATTATCTTTTATGTCAGTCAAAACATTCTTAGTATACTTATCATCACAGGCCACCGCGCTAAAAAAGAACTCTTTTCCGGTATTCAAATAATCAGTATTCAACCAGGAATTTTCTACCGCTAATACTCCTGCTATATTATTATAAATAAAAGGCAGTGCACTAGCTAATTGCCCACCTTCTGCCAGCCCTGCTAAAAAAACCTGCTCCCTATCTATAGCAAACATGCCATCTACCCGGTTAATGAGTGGTGCTATTTTAGTAATGTTATTTTTTAAAGAATCTTGTTTAAGGTTTATATTAGACGCTGCAATTATATAAGATTGCTTTTCGGCTATGGTTCTAAAAAATTGGGCAGTTGCCCGCCCCCTACCCTGAGGATCGAAAACAAAAATTACAGGCCATTCTTTCTTTTCATCAAAATTTCGAGGAAGATAAATTGCAAAATCGTCTTCTAAGGTATCGCTAACCGGAATTGAATCTACAATAGTACCGAAAGGAATTTTAAACTCCTGACTATTTCCCAATTGAGGAATAAAGATTAAAAGTAAAATTAGAAAAGGAATCTTTTTTATCATAATATGGTATAATTAGTATAAATATAAGCATAGATATCAAAGATCGTGCATAAAAAAACCCTCATCATTAGATGAGGGCTTATAAATGTTATATAGGATATCTTTTATTTTTTAACGCGTTGTAACCTTAAGTTGTCTTTTTTAAAAAAGAGGCGTGCAACTAGAGACACTACCAGTAAGTCTGCAAAGACCAGAAATAATACTCTTACTACTTCAATCCCTTCAAAGTTTAAGCCTGAAAATCCTATTGCACCGGTTAAGGCTGCCATAATTAGAAATAATGTACTATACTTTCTCATAATGCAATTTCTTTTAAACAAAAATAGCCAGAGTATAGTCGTGGTAATATTAATAAAATTACAATTTGCTATTATTTAACTAAAGACAATACAAGCTTCAAAATATAGTTAAAATAGACTCAGAAATTCAAACAATTTAACTGAAGTATATAAAACAGAACAAAAATATTCTTCTATAGCCTTAATAACTAAGACCAATTCATCCCTAATTTTTAAGGGAATTTGGCATTATTCTTATTTATAGGAGCAAAGGCTACCACTTGAGAAAGAACGATATGTGTTTTGGTCTCACCATAAGTAATTAGTTTATCTATTAATTCTTCTAAATGAGACTGGTCTCTTAAAATAACTTCCATTATAATATTTTCGTTCCCGGTAATACGATAACAATTAATCACTTCCGGAAACTCCTTTACCTTTTCTAAAAAAGGTTTTAACCTCCCCATAAAAGCACGAAGGGTGATCACGGCTTTTAACTGATGCCCTGTTTTATTGTAAGATATTTCAGTTTTATAGCCTTTTATGATCCCCGCATCCTCCATTTTCTTCACTCTTTCTGCCACTGCCGGGGAACTTAAACCTATTTCCCTCCCAATTTCCGCAAAAGAATATCGGGCGTTTTCCTGTAGGCGAGTTAGAATAGCCCAATTAAGCTCATCAATTTGCATATTAAAGTTTTATTTAAGTAATACCATCTAATCAAAGGTAAAATATAATTCTAAGTTTAAAGCATTAAGTCAGGCTATTTAATTTCTCGCTAATTTTATACTGAAATTAATATTTTATGGCGCAGGTATTTCCCAACAATACAACTCAAACCCCGGTTTACCGTAAAGCATTGGAAATCTTTAGGCTTTCCAGGGCAATGGCTGTACATTTTACGCAAGACAAACACATATTGGAAATGAGTATTTCCAATTGCCCAAAAAATAGGTATGCCGGAGACCTTATAAATGAATCCCTTCAACTGGCTCCGGGTGTTGCCTCTATAGCTACGGCTAAAAACTATAGCTCTAGATTAGAACGTGTTAGAAATATTAGAAAGGCAAGTAAAAGCCTAAAACTACTTTGTAAAAACCTTGAATTTTCTGGAGTAAGGGAAAGTGAGTTTTTAGTTTTATTGAAAAAAGAAATTCATCTTTTTGATAAAATGATTGCTGAGTGGATTCAACAACTTAGAAAAATTTAGTATATCTAAGCTTGTTATTCATAAAAAGCAATTTTAATACCTTCTATAAGCATATTAGTTCCAATAATAGCTATAATTAAGCCCATTATTTTTTCGATCACAACAATTTTATTCTGACCTATAAATCGTACTAAATACTCACTGGAAATAAAAGCGAGGTGATTTAAAAACATAATTAAAGCAAACATGGCCACCACAATTCCCATATCCATATAACTGGCAGTTGTAGTATAGTTTACTGCAGTTACAATAGTTCCTGGCCCGGCCAGAATTGGAATTGCCAGTGGAGAGATAGAAATGCCTTCGTTAAAATCTACCTCTGTCTGGTTATCAATACTAGACTGTTGTGCCCTTATCATTTCAAAACCTACAAAGAATACCAAAATCCCACCCGTAATTTTAAAAGCGGGAATAGTTAATCCAAAAAGCTGAAAAATATATTTCCCCAACAATACAAAGCCTGTTACAATCACAAAAGCCGTAAAAGTTGCCTTCTTTGAGATAAACCGCTTTCTTTTACCATCGGCCTGCTTTGTTAGGCTTAAAAAAATAGGAATATTCCCTACCGGATTATTAATTGCAAAAAATGCGGTAAACGCGCCTATGGCATATAACCAGATATTTTCCATAGTAATATGTTTTTGAAACTTACGCAGTTACAGGTTAAAATTAATAATTTGCAAAACTAATCTGAAATTTTAGCTCTACCCAATAAAAAGGATAAAAGTTTTAAGTACTATGCAATTAGATATTTATAGAAAACTACCATTATTTCAAAAAGCAGAAGAAATCTGCAGCATGGTTTTCCCGAATTGTAGACTTCATCCAGGAAGAAAATGAAATACTAAAAAGCACCGGCGATTTTATGATGGCAAATGCTTTAAAACTGCCGGCTAAAATTGCAGATACCGAAACAAATTCACAAACATTTTGCCAGTAAAGATCCCTATTTCGCTGCGATCTTCGGGATAAGCGATTCGCACACTTTCCCGAAACAAAACTCCCGGTGAAAGAGATTCCGATTTCGCTGCGCTCCTCGGGATAAGCGATTCGCACACTTTTCCAAAGCTATGGCTTTGGAAAAGTGGCTCTCTGCTTACATATTTCTTCTATACTGCCCGCCAACCTCGAACATTGCCTGGGTTATTTGGCCCAGGGAGCAAACCTTGGTGGCTTCCATTAATTCTTTAAAAATATTCTTGTTTTTAATAGCTGCCTCTTTAATTTTCTCTAAAGCTTCTTCGGCCGAATCCTTCTTGGCTTTATGCAGGGTATTCAAAGTTTTAAGTTGATGCTGCTTTTCTTCTTCTGTTGCTCTAATTACTTCTCCCGGGGTTACAGTGGGAGAACCGGTAGAACTTAAAAAAGTATTTACACCAATAATTGGGTAATCGCCATTATGTTTTAAAGTTTCATAATGCAAACTTTCCTCCTGAATTTTACCGCGTTGGTACATAGTCTCCATAGCACCAAGCACACCTCCCCTTTCGGTAATTCGGTCAAACTCGGTTAAAACGGCTTCTTCCACAAGATCGGTTAATTCTTCAATAATAAAAGAGCCCTGAATGGGATTTTCATTCTTGGCAAGTCCTAATTCCTTATTAATAATCAACTGAATCGCCATTGCCCTTCTTACCGAAGCTTCTGTAGGTGTTGTAATAGCCTCATCGTAAGCGTTGGTGTGAAGCGAATTACAGTTATCGTAGATAGCATACAGCGCCTGAAGGGTTGTTCTAATATCGTTAAAATCTATCTCCTGGGCGTGTAATGACCTACCAGAGGTTTGAATATGATATTTAAGCATTTGTGCCCTGGGGTTTGCCCCATATTTATGCTTAAGTGCTTTAGACCAAATTTTACGCGCCACCCTTCCTATTACCGCATATTCGGGGTCAATTCCGTTAGAAAAGAAGAACGAAAGGTTTGGACCAAATTTATTGATATCCATTCCCCGGCTTAGGTAATATTCAACATAGGTAAACCCATTGGCCAAAGTAAATGCCAACTGGGTAATTGGATTGGCTCCGGCTTCAGCAATATGGTATCCTGAAATTGAAACCGAGTAGAAGTTTCTTACTTTTTCTTTTATAAAATACTCCTGTACATCTCCCATTAGCCTTAAAGCAAATTCTGTGGAGAAAATACAGGTATTTTGTGCCTGGTCTTCTTTTAAAATATCGGCCTGTACAGTACCGCGAACCACATTCATGGTTTTCTCCTTTATCTCCCGGTAGACCTCTGGCGGTAGTACCTGATCTCCGGTAATTCCCAATAGCATTAAACCAAGTCCATTGTTACCTTCGGGCAACTCACCGCGATAAGCAGGACGATCCAGATTTCGATCGTCATAAAGCTCTTTATATTTTTCTTCAACCTTATTTTCCAATCCATGCTCCTTAATATACTTCTCGCATTGCTGATCTATGGCTGCATTCATAAAGAAACCAAGCAACATAGGTGCCGGCCCGTTTATGGTCATACTTACCGAAGTCATCGCATCGGCCAAATCGAAGCCTGAATAGAGTTTTTTAGCATCATCCAAACAACAAATAGAAACCCCTGAATTACCAATTTTTCCATAAATATCTGGACGTTTATCCGGATCATTTCCATAAAGCGTAACCGAATCGAAAGCGGTTGAAAGCCTTTTTGCAGGCAAGCCCATACTCACGTAATGAAACCGCCTATTGGTTCTTTCGGGGCCACCTTCACCGGCAAACATACGGGTAGGATCTTCTCCCTGTCTTTTAAAAGGGTAAAGACCGGCGGTATAAGGAAATTCTCCCGGAACATTTTCCTGAAGGCACCATTTTAAAATATCACCCCAGGCTTTATATTTTGGAAGGGCAACTTTTGGAATTTGAGTATGCGAAAGCGATTCGGTATGCGTATCTATTTTTATCTCTTTGTCGCGAACCTTAAATGAATAAATGGGCTCTACATATTTATTTACTTTTTCCTGCCAGCTCTGAATCACTTCCCAGTTATAAGGATCTAAATCCATTTTCACACGATCAAACTCTGCAAAAAGCAATTTTAGAAAATCCTTTTGAGAGTCCTGAGAAAACTCCATAATCTCTTCCTGATCAAGACCGTGCTTTTCTAAGTATTTAGATTGATTACCTGTCATTTCCAAACCGGAAACCGACTCGATTGTTTTAAAAACTCCGTATAGTTTTTGCGCTACTTCTGCCTGGTTAGCGGCTTTTTCGTCGTAACTCCTGTTATTTTCAGCAATTTCTGAAAGGTAACGGGTTCTTTTGGGCGGAATCACAAAGATTTTCTCACTCATTTCAGCTGAAATCTCAAAAGTAGAATCAAGATCGGCTTTTGTTTTTTCGACAAGCTTATCCATAATTTGGCGATACAGGGTATTCATACCCGGGTCGTTAAATTGGGAAGCTATGGTTCCAAAAACCGGTAATTTCTCAGCATCTTCATGCCATAATTGATGATTTCGCTGGTATTGTTTTTTTACATCCCTCAAAGCATCCTGTGCACCGCGTTTATCAAACTTATTAATAGCTACCAAATCGGCAAAATCAAGCATATCAATCTTCTCCAGCTGGGTAGCAGCACCAAACTCAGGGGTCATCACGTATAAGGCCACATTAGAATGATCCATAATTTCGGTATCACTTTGACCGATTCCTGAGGTTTCCAGGATTATCAAATCAAATTCGGCTGCCTTCAGTACTTCAACGGCCTCTGCCACATATTTTGAAAGTGCCAGGTTAGATTGGCGGGTAGCCAAAGAACGCATATAAACATGTTTATTGTTTATAGCATTCATTCGTATTCTATCGCCCAGCAAAGCCCCACCGGTTTTACGTTTAGAAGGGTCTACTGAAATAATCCCAATATTTTTCTCCGGAAAATCGCTTAAAAACCTACGTACCAGTTCGTCTACTAAACTGGATTTTCCGGAACCACCGGTTCCGGTAATTCCAAGCACAGGAATTTCGCTGTTTTTATTGTTATCTCTTATAGGCTGAAAATGTTCTATAAAGGTATCGTGCCTGTTTTCGGCCAAAGAAATAAGTCTGGCAATTGTATTTACATTTTTATTTTTTAAATCTGAAGCAACAGAGGTTTCTTCAACTAAATTGGGCGTTTCAGAATCTACGCGCTTCACCATATCATTAATCATTCCCTGCAACCCCATTTCACGGCCATCATCCGGGGAGTAAATACGGGTAATTCCGTAGTCCATCAACTCCTTAATCTCTTCAGGAAGGATAACACCTCCGCCACCACCAAAAATAGCGATATGACCGGCATTTTTCTCCTGAAGCAAATCGTACATATATTTAAAATATTCGGTATGGCCACCCTGGTACGAGGTCATGGCAATAGCCTGGGCATCTTCCTGTATAGCGCAGTTAACCACTTCATCAACACTACGGTCATGACCAAGATGAATCACCTCAACCCCGGTAGATTGAATAATACGACGCATGATATTTATAGCCGCATCGTGCCCATCAAAGAGCGAAGCCGCGGTTACAATTCTTATTTTATTTTTAGGTGTATATGGCTTTTGTTGTTCCATTGCTAATTATCTCTGAAATTTTGAGCTGCAATTTACGAAAATTGTAATTCTAAAGCGGCTGCTATGATATTAATATAATTCTGAATACTACTATTCTGAAACATTCGGAAATGTGTAATTTTAAGACCTTAAAGCCTAATCATGTCTAAAATCACCCTTTTAATTCACTGTCCCGACACTTCTGGAATTATCGCCCATGTTACTTCCTTCTTTTATAAAAGACAGGGAAATATTTTTTATATAGACCAATATGTAGACCGGGAGAATACGGTTTTCTTTATGCGTTTAGAATGTGAATTTACCAAGCAAACCAATATTAGGAATATTAAAAATGAGTTTAGGGAAACTGTAGCAGAAAAATACAAAATGTCATGGGAAATATACTCAGACCATACTAAACCCAGAATGGCAGTTTTTGTTTCTAAATACGACCATTGCCTTTACGATATTTTAAGCCGGTATAAATCGGGCGAACTCGAAGTAAGTATTCCTTTAATTATTAGCAACCACAAAGACCTTGAGCAGGTAGCCAAAAATTTTGGGATTCCGTATTATCATATTCCGGCAACCGCAAATACAAGGGAGGAGGCCGCTAAAACCCAGCTTGAATTACTTCAAAAGGAAAACATAGATTTTATTGTTTTGGCCCGGTATATGCAAATAGTACCCAAATCTTTAATAGCGGCCTTTCAGAATAAAATAATCAACATTCATCATTCTTTTCTACCTGCATTTGCCGGAGCCAAACCCTATCACCTGGCCTATAAAAGAGGGGTGAAAATAATTGGAGCTACCAGCCATTATGTAACCGAAGAATTGGATGCAGGCCCTATAATTGAGCAAGACATTACACGAATTTCGCATAGTCACTCAATTAAAGATCTTATTTTAAAAGGTAGGGACCTGGAAAAAATTGTCCTGGCCAGGGGTATAAAATATCATATTGAAAGAAAAACCCTTGTTTACAATAATAAGACTATAGTTTTTATCTAGACGATACTTTCCCGGACAGTCTTTGATCTAAAAAATGATACATTTGCAAATTAGCCCGGAAAAAATCTACCTGGCATTACAATAAAAAAAATGGAATTCGAGGCAAGCCCCAATGCATGAAGTCTCGATTATCAAGAAAAAAATCGTTATGAAGAAACTAACTCTTATCTTTTGTGTTTTATTGTTTTCATCCTGTGCCGAGCTTCAGCAAATCGCCAGTCAATACCCGCAGGTTGGTGTTAGCAATACAGAAATAGCTTCCGGGTTACGCCAGGCGCTGGATATGGGTATAGAGAAGCAGGTGAGCAAACTTACCAAAGAAAATGGCTTTTATAACAATGAATTAGTTAGAATAACTTTACCTCCAGAATTACAAAAAGTAGATAAAACACTTCGTGATGTAGGTTTAGATGCTTTGGCCGATGAAGGCCTAAAAGTACTAAACAGAGCTGCCGAAGAAGCCGTTAAAGAAGCGACCCCAATTTTTGTGAATGCTGTAAAGGAAATAAGCTTTAATGATGCCAGGAATATTTTATTGGGACAAAATAACGCAGCCACCTTGTATCTTACCAATAAAACTGAAAAACCACTTTACAATAAATTTAATCCGGTAGTAACCAATTCACTCGAAAAAGTTGGAGCCACCAGGGTTTGGAACAATATTATTACTCGATATAACAACTTACCCCTAACTAATAAGGTTAATCCAGACCTTGCAGATTATGTTACCAACAGAGCCCTTGATGGTGTTTATACAATGATTGCGGTAGAAGAAAAGGAAATAAGGGAAAAAGTAGCTGCAAGGAGTACCCAGCTTTTACAACGTGTTTTTGCATTACAGGATAGTCAATATTAAACCTCAACATGGTGCCCTAAAAAAACAACCAATCTCACAGTGAAGGGAATTATATAATATTTTAACATTTAAAAAGCTAAGTATAAATATTTTAGAGGAAGATTAACGCATACTTAGCAATGCTTTGTGGTTGTGCAGCTTAACTTTGCAACAAAGACAAAAGCAGTATTATGTTTAAAATCTTTGAGACAAAATCTAAAGAAGAATGCCTTTGTGATAAGTATAAGAGCCTTATGCACAAATCTTATAAGGTGGCTCTTACCGATAAAGAAGAGAGCGACCGATTAAATGCAAGAGCAAAAAAAATTTTAAAAGAGCTTAAAAAAATGCGGTACGATAAAATAGACCGTTAAAAATTAAGTGCTTTAAAATAATCCATCGCTTTTACTAGCCGGGAACCGTACCAACTAAAATATTCACCATCTACCAATTTTATTTCAATATTTAATTCTGAAAAGTAAGGTTTATGCTTCTCTGCAAATGGAAAGGGCTCAGACGAAAGCAACAATAAATCGGATTTTTTAGCTTTTATTTCCTGTAAAGAAGTTTCGGGGTATCTTGAAGTTTGAAAAATATTTTCCAGTTTATTCAATTTCAAAAGTTCATCTACAAAAGTATCTTTCCCCACCACCATTAAAGGTTCTTTCCAAATAAAATAAGCAATCCGTTTAACGGGTTTATGCTTTAATTGTTGCTGAAGTTTCCCCATTTTTTCCTTAATGGAACCAATTATGGCTTTCACCGGGGCTTCTTTATCAAAAATCCTGGCATACTGCTGCATTAACTCGAAAGAATCTTCAATCTTAATAATATCTGAAACATGTACAGGAGCTATTTCCTCAAGCTCTTCTACCATTTTCTTTGTGTTCTCTTCTTTATTACACAAAATGATATCGGGTTTTAAAGCTTTTATCCTTTCCAGTTTTACTTCTTTTGTACCCCCAACAATGGTTTTGGTTTTTCGAAGATGTACAGGATGCACACAAAATTTAGTAATTCCTACCAAATTTTCTTCTAAACCAAGGTCTATCAGTAGTTCGGTTTGGCTGGGGACTAAAGAAATAATTTGTTTAGGTACTTCCCGTAGGTTAAGTGTTCTATGTAATTGATCTATGAGCTCCATTAGAACTTAAAGCTGACTTAACTCTTCGGCCATTTGTTGCTGTAACACTTCGGCTTTGGCTCCGGCGATTTCAGCAAAATTTGAAGATTCGGAAGCATAGATAATTTTTCGGGAAGAATTTACCAGGAGACCTACATTTTTTGTCATTCCGTATTTACAAACATCTTCAAGTTTGCCTCCCTGAGCACCTACCCCGGGCACCAAAAGAAAGTTTTCGGGAATAATTTGCCTTATTTCCTTTAAGAATTCGGCTTTGGTAGCTCCCACTACGTACATTAAATTTTCTGAATTCTTCCAGGTTTTAGAAGTTTTAAGTACTTTTTTATACAGTTCTTCCCCGTTAACCTGTTGTGTCTGGAAATCGAACGCCCCTTCGTTAGAGGTTAAAGCCAATAAAATGGCCTGCCTGTTTTTAAACTCCAGAAAAGGCTCTACGGAGTCTTTCCCCATATAAGGTGCCACGGTTACCGAATCGAAACCAAGATCCTGAAGAAAGGTTTTAGCATACATTCTCGAGGTATTTCCAATATCGCCACGCTTGGCATCGGCAATAGTATAAATTTCGGGATATTTGTGATGAAGGTAGTTTATTGTTTTTTCCAGCGCCTGCCAACCTTCAACCCCATTGGCCTCATAAAAAGCAATATTAGGTTTGTAGGCCACACAAAATTTATGGGTAGCATCTATAATGGCCTTATTGAATTCGAAAATAGGATCGTCTTCCGATAGCAGATAGGTAGGAATCCTATCTATATCTACATCAAGCCCCACACATAAAAATGATTTTTTCTTAAAGATTTGTTCAGTTAATTCTTGTGGAGACATAGGTAATGATTTGTAGTTAGTATAATTTAAAATATAAAAGAAAATTCCGCTTTCGCGGAAAGGTTTCTTGAAATAAAACTTGAGGCTATTGAAAATTTATTAAAATCGTCATTATAAATTCATTTCAGCATCTAATTAATATCCCAAACCAGTTAGAATCTCGAAGAAAAATTAAAGATAAAGCCTGAAAACAAGGTCATCTTGACGATAATAGGCACCTCCGTAGTTGTTAAAAAATATCTGAGTTTTCCTTTAGTTTTTCGGTATTTTCTACCAATCGCAATTCATCAATTATTTTTTGAATATCCCCATTTATGATATTTGAAAGATCATAAAGCGTAAGGTTTATACGGTGATCTGTAACCCTTCCCTGGGAATAATTATAGGTTCTAATTTTAGCACTACGGTCCCCGCTCGAAACCATAGAATTTCTTTTAGCGGCATCGGCTTCCTGCTTTTTGGCAAGTTCCATTTCGTACAAACGAGAACGCAATACCCTAAAGGCTTTTTCTTTGTTTTTATGCTGCGATTTTTGGTCCTGGCATTGTGCTACCAAACCGGTAGGTTCATGGGTTAAACGCACCGCAGAATAAGTTGTGTTTACAGATTGCCCACCGGGACCGGAAGAACAGAAATAATCTATTCTTACTTCTTTTGGATCTATCTCTACATCAAACTCTTCAGCCTCCGGAAGCACCATTACCGTAGCCGCCGAAGTATGTACACGCCCCTGGGTTTCGGTTTGAGGAACACGCTGTACACGGTGCACACCGGCCTCAAACTTCATAGTTCCATAAACATCTTCGCCCGAAACTTCAAAAATCATCTCTTTAAAACCACCACTGGTACCTTCGCTGTAGTCTACAATAGTATGCTTCCAGCCTTTACTTTCAACATATTTAGTATACATTCGGTAAAGATCTCCAGCAAAAATACTGGCTTCATCCCCACCGGTACCGGCCCTAATCTCTATCACCACGTTTTTAGCATCTTCCGGATCTTTAGGCACCAGCATCATCCTAATCTTTTCTTCCAACTGCGGAAGTTCCTTTTCGGCCTCTTCCAATTGCATCTTGGCCATTTCGGTCATCTCGGCATCACTACCGTCGGCAATAATCTCTTTGGCTTCCTCTATATTATTGGTGAGCTCTATATATTTTTCACGCTCATCCATTAAGGCCCTAAGGTCTTTATATTCTTTGTTTAATTCTATATATCGTTTTTGATCTGCTATCACATCGGGTTGAATAATCAAATCATTCACCTCATCAAAACGCTGCTTTACTATATTAAGCTTCTCGATCATATAATCACTCTGATTTTAGGAGAACAAATTTACGATAATTTGATCGATTTATTAGATTGAAAAAAGAATTGTAATTTGAAAGTCTAAAAGACACTAAATAATGACCAAAATCAGGGCGGTTTTCTATTTCTATCGGCAATTTATTTTAATCTCTGTTTCCCTGAATTTTCTTTTTCTGCTCTTCGAAAACCCTGTAATATTTATCTTGCTTATTAAACTTTTTTTAAGTGTAGCCCTCTATTATATTTATAAAAGCTCTCTCAATCATTTGTTCCTATTTTACCAAAACCTTTCCTTAAGCAGCTTTCAACTATTTTCTTTTGGTTTTCTAATCGATGTTATTTTGCTACTTATTTCTGCGGAAATTTATTTGAAATTAACATGAAGTTTGAAATTGATAATATTGAACTCTACTTTGGCAATAGGCAAATCTTACACGGAGTTTACCTAAAAGCTGAAACGGGAAAAATAACCGGGGTTCTTGGCACAAACGGTTCTGGAAAAAGCAGTTTACTAAAGCTTTTCTTTGGTAGCCTGAATTCCAGGCATAAACTAGTAAGAATAGATAATAACCCCTATTTAAAACCCCTATTTAAATCTGGATTAGCGAAGTATTTAGCACAACAAAGTTTTATTTCACCTGAGATGAAGCTAAAAACCGGTTTTCATTTTTTTAAAGTAAGCCTTAAAAAATTTACACATATTTTCCCCGAATTTAAAAATACAGAAAAACAGCGGGTAAAAGAATTTTCTAGCGGGCAACGCCGACTTATAGAAATTTATATTTGCATAAATAGCCGGGCTAAACTCATTCTTTTAGACGAACCTTTTTCACATCTTTCGCCATCGTATATTGAAAAAATTAAGGAATTGCTCCAAAAACTAAAGAAAGAAAAAGCGATAGTTATCACAGACCATATGTATAAGCATATGCTAGATGCAAGTGATGAGCTCTATCTATTAAAAAACGGCTGTTCTAAATTAATTAAGAAAAAAAGCGATTTAGAAGATTATCGTTACTTAAACCCCAGAACTTTGCAATAAAATACAAATCAAAGCTTTAAATCCTGCTGTTCTATATTATTATATGCAGAACCTTCTAAAGGTGTTATCCCGAAAAGAAGAATTAGTCCCAAGGCTAGAATATGAAAAAACCTATCGGGATAATAGAATGAAGGTACTTCCAGGTAAAAAGCGATAAAAAAATTAACGTCAGACAGGGCTAAAAAAAGTGTTCCTAGCAAAAAGTAAAAGCTTCTTCTACTACTAAACCTATTATTATAGGTAAATGCAAGGCCTATTAATAATATTGTTAAGGCCGTAAGCATTAAATAAGCCGGGGAAAACGAATTGTATAAATAAGCTTCTGGCACCATACCCAACAACTCAAATGACAAGTAAATATTAATAGCTATTACGACAATGCCCAGGATTAATTCGAAAAAATTAAATTTCACCGATCGAATCTTAGGAAAAACAATAAAGATCAATAAGAAAAAAATAAGTGACCTGGCTAGAAATGTTATAAAATTAAAAACAGCAATTTCATAATAAACCAGGGCTATATCGCAAATTAAATAAGCTATTAAAACATAGTTTATTTTTGGTTTTAAAACTCCTAAAGAGCAACTCCAAATTAAAAAATAAAGTGAATTTGCCACTCTAAACCACCTACTATCTTCTTCAGCTAAAAAACAAATACTAACTAGATTAATAACCACCCAGAATAGTGTAGAAGCAATTATAAATTTAGGGCTATAAAGGTTCTGTGTATTCGACAAGTGGATACGTTTTAAAGTAATTAAAAAGATGCTTAAAAAAATTACAGTCGTTACAAAAGTTTGTTTGCATCCCAAACTTTTTTATAAACTAATGTTTCGGTTAAAATAAAATGGAGTTTCTATTTAAATCAACCTCTATTAAGTTAATCTTTTTATTTAGGGTTTTAAAATAAACTATAAAAACTTTAATAGTGAAACTCCCCCAGCTCACTCTTTATAGTAAGTTTTTTTTCTTCCGAAGCCTCTACCCTTCCAATAACCTGTGCCCCTACGTTAAAAGATTTTGATATTGCAATAATCTCATCGGCTATTGTAGGATCTACATAAAGCTCCATACGGTGCCCCATATTAAACACCTGATACATTTCTTTCCAATCGGTTTTACTTTCCTGTTGAATAAGTTTGAAAAGTGGCGGCACTTCAAACATATTATCTTTAACGATATGCAAATTATCTATAAAGTGAAGAATTTTTGTTTGTGCCCCCCCACTGCAATGTACCATTCCATGAATTTCCTTGTTACTAAATTTAGTAAGTATTTTTTTTATTATAGGCGCATAGGTTCTGGTTGGGGAAAGCACTAGTTTCCCGGCATCTACAGGTGCGTCTTCAACTAAATCTGTTAAGTTCTTGGTTCCTGAATAGATTAAATCTTCAGGAATATCGTTATCAAAACTTTCAGGATACTTTTCGGCTAAAACCTTAGAAAAAACATCGTGCCGCGCAGAGGTAAGTCCGTTACTTCCCATCCCTCCGTTATATTCTTTTTCGTAAGAAGCCTGCCCAAAAGAAGCAAGGCCAACAATTACATTTCCCGGTTTAATATTGGCGTTATCAATAACCCCGGCTCTCTCCATTCTGGCAGTAACCGTAGAATCTACAATAATAGTACGTACCAGATCTCCTACATCGGCAGTTTCACCACCGGTAGAATGAATGTCTACACCAAATTCTTTTAATTCGGCAATCAATTCTTCGGTACCATTAATTATTGCTGAAATCACCTCTCCCGGAATTTTATTTTTATTCCTACCAATAGTAGAAGAAAGCATAATATTATCTGTGGCACCCACGCAAAGCAAATCATCAATATTCATTATCAGGGCGTCTTGCGCTATTCCTTTCCAAACCGAAAGGTCTCCGGTTTCTTTCCAATACATATATGCCAGAGAAGATTTTGTTCCGGCACCATCGGCGTGCATAATTAAACAATGCTCATTGCTGCCGGTAAGATAATCGGGCACAATTTTACAAAATGCCTTCGGGTACAAACCTTTATCTACATTTTTAATTGCATTGTGTACATCTTCTTTACCTGCTGAAACTCCGCGTTGCGCGTATCTTTTACTTACTTCCTGACTCATAATTCTTGTATTGAGGCCTCAAAGATAAACAGATTAGATTAGCCACTGAAGTAATCTAAAGTAAAAAAAACGCTAACAAATAAATTACTATGATTATTAAAGGGAAAAGTTTATTAAACTACCTCCCGGCAAAGCCTAGAGCCAATATTTATGTTTTTTTTAATTCGCAGCAATATTTAGAAGCATTTAAATACTGGTTTTAGGCAAATCAAGTTTCTATTTCTACAAAAAAACCACGTGCATTAACACGTGGTTTTCAATTTAATTTTAACAACTTACCCGGTAAATTACCTGCAGTAAGCTAACAAAATATTAACTCTAGATTATCGAGTAAAAAGCAACTCTCTATATTTGGTTAGTGGCCAAAGCTCGTCGTCTACAAGCAGTTCCAATTTATCGCAGTGATATCTTATTTCATCAAAATAAGGTTTTACCTCATCGCAATAGGCGAAAGCACGTTTTTCTGCATCATCAATTTTATTGGCCACTTTTCTGGCTTCTATCATCGCTTTCACACCGCTGTTAATTTTAGCAATATGTGCAGAAATTTGTTCAATAAGATCTAATTGTTCGTTAGAATGTTTTTTAAAGTCTTCGTTGTAAATATGCTTTAAACCTTCTACGTTTTCAATTAGAATATTCTGGTAACGCACCGCGGTAGGAATTACGTGGTTTCGGGCTATATCGCCCAAAATTCTACCTTCAATTTGAATACGCATTGCATAATCTTCAAGCTGAATTTCATGGCGGGCTTCCAATTCAATTTTATTCATCACCTTTAAATCGCTAAAAAGGGATATGGTTTTCTCAGAGATAAGAGCCTTCAACGCCTGAGGGGTTGTTTTGTTATTGCTTAAACCACGTCTTTTTGCCTCTTTTTGCCACTCTTCACCATAACCATCTCCTTCAAATCTAATATTCTTAGATTGCTTAATATATTCTCTAAGAACGTTAAAAATGGCGTCATCTTTCTTCATTTTCTTGCCTTTTATCAAGGCATCAACTTCTTTCTTAAAGTCGTTGAGCTGCTTTGCAAGTATGGTGTTTAAGATAGTCATTGGGTTTCCGCAGTTAGCGGTAGAACCTACTGCCCTAAACTCAAATTTATTACCGGTAAAAGCAAAAGAAGAAGTACGGTTACGATCGGTATTATCAAGTAAAATTTCAGGAATTTTACCTACAACATTTAGTTTTAATTCTGTTTTCTCTTTTGGAGACAATTTACCATCGGTCACCTTTTCCAATTCATCAAGGACTTCGGTTAATTGCGACCCGATAAACGCTGAAATAATTGCCGGTGGTGCTTCTTGCGCCCCCAATCTATGATCGTTAGATGCACTGGCAATTCCCGCTCTTAAAAGCTCTTCATTATCATGTACCGCTTTAAGAATGTTGATAAAGAAAGTAAGAAATTGAAGGTTCTTCATAGGAGTTGAACCCGGAGCCAATAAATTAGTACCGGTATCTGTAGCCAAAGACCAGTTATTGTGTTTACCACTACCATTTATTCCTGCAAATGGCTTCTCATGTAAAACCACCTTAAAGCTATGTTTTTCGGCAATTTTACTCATAATATCCATAAGCAAGGAGTTATGGTCTACGGCAAGGTTTCCTTCTTCAAATATTGGGGCTAGCTCAAACTGATTTGGAGCTACCTCGTTATGTCGCGTTTTCACCGGAATACCAAGTTTCATACACTCAATTTCCAGATCGCGCATATAGGCTAACACCCTGGAAGGAATAGAACCAAAGTAATGATCGTCTAATTGCTGCCCCTTTGCCGGCGAATGCCCAAGCAAGGTACGTCCTGCCAGGCTAAGGTCTGGACGTGTAGCGGCCAAAGCCGAGTCTATAAGAAAGTACTCTTGCTCCCAGCCTAAAGTAGCGGTAACCTTGGTAACATTCTTATCAAAATATTTTGCTACAGCCGTTGCTGCGTGATCTACAGATTGTAATGCCCTTAAAAGCGGTGTCTTATAATCCAGGGCTTCACCGGTATAGGACACAAAAATTGTAGGAATACAAAGTGTTGTTCCCCAAATAAAAGCGGGAGAAGTAGGATCCCAGGCTGTATAGCCACGTGCTTCAAAGGTATTTCTTATACCTCCACTGGGGAAACTTGAGGCATCTGGTTCTTGTTGTACTAAAGCACCGCCGCCAAACTTCTCTATCGCACCTGTATCGCCCTGTGTTTCAAAAAAAGCATCGTGCTTTTCGGCAGTTGTTCCGGTTAAAGGTTGGAACCAGTGGGTATAGTGGGTTGCCCCCTTAGAAATTGCCCATTCTTTCATTCCGGTAGAAATATGATCAGAAATTCTTCGGTCAATCTTCTTACCGGTTTTAATCGCTTCCATTACATTTTCGTAAGCTTCCTTGGTAAGGTATTGCCTCATAGAGGTTTCGTTGAACACATTTGTTCCAAAAAGTTCCGACCTTCGGGCCGGTTCTTCTATCTTAACCGGCTTTCGGTTAAAAATTTCTTTTAAAGCTTCAAATCTTAAAGTTGACATGACTGTGTTGTTTGGTAATTTTAAATTTCAGCAAACAAATGTAGATATTTTTCACTACACCCCACCAAACAACCACCTATTGATTGAAATTTTTATGATTTTATTAATACACCCCCCTAAATTTAACCCAAAAATGCAAGACCCGTAAAAATTACATAGCTTACAAATAAAATTATTCCCTTGTAGCGGCTAAAAAGAAACTTTTTTGGAAGAAAAGCCAGGGGAGCAACTACAAAAGCAACTCCTATCATCCAAAAAATATCGCTGGTAAGTATTTGATCTGATTGGATATAGATTGGCTGAATCATGGCCGTAATACCCAAAACTGATGCAATATTAAAAATATTTGAACCTATAAGGTTTCCTAAAGAAAGTGCTTTTTCCTTTTTTAAGGCAGCAATTACAGAAGCAGCAAGCTCGGGAACACTAGTTCCAATCGCAATCATAGTAACCGAAATAACCCTTTCACTCACACCAAGCATCGTGGCCAGGTCTACGGCACCATCTACCAAAAGCTCGGACCCGCCCCAAAGCGCAACGCCTCCAATTAATAACCATATTATCATTTTAAAGTTAGAAGTTTGCTTTAAGGAATCATCTATACCTTCTACCGCTATTTCAGTTTTTCTACGAGACCTTTTTATAAGTAAAAATAAAAAGACCACGAGTCCCAAAAATAAAATTAAACCTTCTAAACGAGATATATTCTCTCCGCTACTTAAAAAGTAATAAAGCACAATTGAAAACAGCATCATTGCAGGCCAGTTAAACCTAAAAAACTCCCTATCTACCGCAATAGAGGATATTATGGCTGTAATACCCAGTACTAAACCTAGATTAGCAATATTCGATCCTATTACATTTCCCAGAGATATATCTGAAAAGCCCGAAAGTGCAGCCTGCAGACTCACCAAAAGTTCGGGGGCCGAGGTTGCAAAGGAAACCACCGTTAACCCAATAACCATTCTGGAGACGTTTAATTTAAAAGATAAGGCCACCGAAGCCCTAACCAGAAATTCCCCACCTACTACCAACAAAACAAGCCCAACAAGAATAAAAATAATACTCATCTATATTTTTTTTGCGAAGATAAAATAATCCTGTTAGCTACACTTAAAAGCATCATAAATCAAAAAACAAACTATTAATTTAGTAGAATAACTATTTTTTTCGTTATATTTGAAATAAGCAAAATCAATAGCATGATAAAACTCACCAACAAAGAAGAAGAGGTAATGCGTATTCTCTGGCAATTAGAGAAAGCTTTTGTAAAAGAAATATTACCCAAAATTAAAGATCAAAAATTACACTATAACACGGTCTCAACCATTGTAAGACATTTAGAAGACAAAGGTTTTGTATCCCATAAGGCCTATGGCAATACACACCAATACTACCCTGTAATTTCAAAAGAAGAATATAGAAAACATATTATGAGTTTAACCTCTAAGCGATTTTTTGATAACTCCTATAAAAGTATGGTATCATTTTTTGCTCAGGAGGAAAAAATTAGTGCAAAAGAACTTCGGGAAATACTTGAAATTATAGAAAAAGAAAAAGAGCAATAGGTATGGAAGCATTAATAACCTATACCTTAAAAAGTGCCGGGATTTTAAGTATTTTTTACCTGGTATATATAGCTTTACTTAAAAGAGACACAAGCTTTACAACCCATCGAAGGTTTTTAATAGCCGGGATTTTGGCATCGGTCATTTTACCTTCTATTTATTTTACCAGAAAAGTAATTGCGGGAGCTAATAATTTCCCTGTTAACGAAAACATTTTAAGTACTCAAAAAGTTTCAAAAGAACTAACAGCCTGGTTCGGTATCTGGGAAGTGCTTGGCAGCATTTACCTATTGGTAGCTGCCTGTTTATGTGCAAAAATAATTGTACAGCTACACGGCGTTTTTAAGGTAATTTCAAATAGTAATCATTATAAAAGCAAAGGTTTAAAATTTATTGAAACCGAAGCCACGATAAGTCCGTTTTCATTTTTCAAATACATTGTATACAATCCGGCATCACATTCAAAAAAAGATCTTGAAATAATCTTGCTGCACGAAAAAATTCATGCGTCCCAACTGCATTCTTTAGACACCATAGTCGCCAACCTTATTACTGCTTTACTTTGGTTTAACCCTGTTAGCTGGTTATACAAGAAAAGCATGCTGCAAAATTTAGAATATATAGCCGACAAAGAAACGGTAGCAGTATCGGGAGAAAAGAAATCATATCAACTGGCACTTTTACATATTTCCAATACTCATTTACAACCAGCCATTACTAATCATTTTTATCAATCATTTATCAAAAAACGAATTCTTATGTTAAACAAAAAATCACCACAACAACCAACTGTATGGAAAGTAGGGCTTGTATTTCCATTAATCCTTGCTTTTATGCTCACATTCAACGTAAAAATTGAAGCAAAAACTGATAAAGAAGTCCCCGTTGAAGTGAAAACCGGTAAAGAAATTCAGGGCGACCCGATTTATATTTTAAACGGCGAGAAAACCAAAAAAGGAATCATAGACCTTATTGATCCAAAGTTTATACTGAGTATGAAAGTACTAAAGGATGAAAGTGCAATTTCGCTTTATGGCGAAGAAGCCAAAGATGGCGTGGTAATTATCACAACAAAGGTTTTAAACAAATCTAAAGAGAAAGCTCCTAGAACTAAGAAGAAACATTCTCTGGGATTTCAGCGATTCGAGAAAAAAAGTAATTCTACAAACAATTTTCAGATAAATAAAAACGAAAAAGTTTCTCCTTTAGTAATTATTGATGGCAAAACAAAAGACAAGCGTTTTATGGAAGATGAATTACAACCAAAAGATATTGAGAACGTAAAAGTCTTAAAAGGAAAGGCAGCCATTGCAAAATATGGCAAAAAGGCTAAAAATGGTGCAATTGAAATCACTAAAAAGAAAGACAAAACACCTACAGAATAGCTCTAATTTTAATATGAAAAATGAGTAAACTACCTCGGGGCAAGCCCACGAGGCATTCAATGGAAACAAATTTTTAATTTCGAGGCAAGCCTCGGGGTATTTCACCCTTTGGCGATGCCAGTAAAAAGGCAGGTTCATTCCCTGCCTTTTTCTTTTAACCGATTTTCAATATATTTGAAGTAAAGGCTTCTTTAAAAGCTGCTAAATCCAGGATTAAAATATTTTTTGAGTCTGGTCTTTAGGCAATGAATCTCAATTATCGAGTAAACCAACCAATTATGAAAAAGAAATTTTTTAAAGTTCTTTCTAAACTCAATAAAAAGATATTGCCCAGTTATACCAAAAAGCAATTAGACCTTAGAAAGGCCAGCAAAGTGGAAATGGCGATAATTGGCTGGAAATCCTGGGTAACAAGAAATTCATTAGATTAAAATAAACTTAATTCTAAACTCATTTAAAATCTAAATCCGTAGTTTCGGTATAAGCTTTTGGACTTTATTAAAAGTAAGCATGTAAAAAGGCCTAAATATATCGGCCTAAAATCCAATAAGTTTTAATTATATATTGATGGTTAAATTTAAGCTCTAAAGGAAATTATTCAGGGCAAGACAACGAGACATTAAATAGGAATATTTTTTCATTTTAAGGCAAACCCCAGGGCATTAAGTATTGATTATCGAATAATTTGAGAAATACAATTCTAATTTTAGATCAGTTCACCTCATATCTAGTATAAACCCTTTAAGATGAAAAAAAACCTGCTGCTTAGCCTTTTTTGCTTTTCGGTTATTAGTCTATATTCCCAATCCTGGAAAAAACTTCCTACCAATGCCAATGCCCATAAACGCCATGAGAATGCTTTTGTACAAACAGGGAAACATTTTATTCTAATTGGTGGTCGCGGCAATAAGGCAATAGATGTTTATAATAGCGAAAACCAAACCTGGAAAAAAGCTGCACAACCACCTATAGAGATGCACCATATGCAAGCTGTAGACGTAGACGGACTTGTTTATATTTTAGGAGCATTTACCGGAAGTTGGCCTAACGAAAAGCCAATTCCCAATATTTATATTTATGATCCCCTAGAAGATCTTTGGATAAAAGGCCCCGAAATACCCAAAGAGCGTAGACGTGGCTCGGCGGGAGTAGCTATAAAAGATAAAAAAATCTATCTGATAAATGGTATTACAAACGGGCATACCTCTGGTTGGGTAAACTGGTTTGATGAATACGATTTATATAAAAACCAGTGGAACAGGCTTCCAGATTCGCCCAACGAAAGAGATCATTTTCAAGCTGCAATTATTGATAACATGCTGTTTGTTGCCGGCGGAAGAAAATCGGGAAGTGTAGCCGGTAACGGCTTTGCAGGAACCGTAAAGCCCACTGATATTTATGATTTTTCAACAAAAAAGTGGACCTCTACTACACCTATTCCTACCCCAAGGGCAGGCACTTCCATTGGAGTGATAGATAATAAGCCTGTAATTATAGGAGGAGAAAGCGACACACAGGAAACTGCGCATACTGAAGCTGAAGTTTTTAATCTATCTAAAGCAAGCTGGAGCAGTTTGCCTCATTTAAACGAAGGAAGGCACGGAACCCAGGCCATAAGTCTTAACCAACAAATTATAATTGGTGCCGGCAGTGGAGGTCGGGGTGGCGGCCCTGAGTTGAACAGCTTCGAAATATTTTCGTCAGATAACAAACTTAATTTTAGTACGCAAGCCATATTGGCTGGAAATCTAAAAGCCTCTGATCTAGAACTTGATTTTTCAAAAGAAAAAACTAAGAGCTTACAAATTTCCAATAAGGGAGGTAACCAGGCTATAGTGATTACAGAAATTAAAATAAGTGATAGTTTTAAAATTTTAAATCCAAAGAAATTACCATTTGTATTAGCGCCCCGCTCAACATTTGAATTAAAAATACAGCAGACTAATCAAAACCAAGGAAAGCTTAACATTTTAAGAGCTGGTAGAAAAGAAGCTACTGTTATTGATTTAAGCATTAAAAACTAAAGTGATTTTTAACCCGGCTAACCCGAGCTCTTTTTTTCATCTGCAAACAAGTCTTAAAATAATCGTTAAAATTTAACCTGGGTTACAATAAACTTTTTTTTGTAATTTATTTTTGCAATTAAAATACATATAATTTATAGATCTCTATAGTATTACTTAATGAATAAAACCAAACCAGGCACAAGCGTAAAACGACTTTGGAACCTACTTAAATTAGATAAACGCGATGTAAAACATATACTATTTTATGCTCTTCTCGCCGGTTTAATAAACCTAGCCGTTCCTTTAGGAATACAAGCTATTGTAAACCTTATCCAGGGAGGTAGGGTAAGCACCAGCTGGGTTATTTTGGTTATCCTCGTTACCCTTGCCGTAGGAATGGTTGGTGTTTTTGAACTTCTACAGCTTAGATTGGCAGAAAATATTCAGCAAAAGATTTTTACAAGGTCTAGCTTTGAATTTGCTTATCGGTTTCCGAAAATTAAAAGTGAAGCATTGCAAAATATTTATCCTCCCGAATTAGCAAATCGCTTTTTTGAAACCATTACTGTACAAAAAGGTGTAAGTAAAATTTTATTAGACCTCCCCGCAGCAACAGTTCAAATTATACTGGGTGTAGCTTTGCTTTCCCTATACCACCCGTTCTTTATCTTATATGGATTATTGCTTGTTTTACTACTTTACCTTGTTTTTAAATTTACGGCAGCAAAAGGTTTAAAAACAAGCCTGGACGAATCTAAAAACAAGTACCAGGTTGCCTATTGGATACAGGAAATAGCCAGAAACCTAAAAAGCTTTAAAATTTCAGGAAGGAGCAAATTGGCAATAGAAAAAAACGACCGATTAACTGCAGAGTACCTGAAAGAAAGGGAAGACCATTTTGGGGTGTTAAAAATGCAGTATGTTAAACTAATTGTCTTCAAAATCCTTGTGGCAGGCGGATTATTGGCTATTGGAGGACTTTTGGTGCTAAATCAACAAATGAATATTGGACAATTTGTAGCCGCCGAAATCATTATTTTATTGATAATTTCTTCAGTAGAAAAATTAATTAGAGGCTTAGAAGATATTTATGATACCCTAACTTCACTTGAAAAGATTGGGCAGGTAGTAGACAAACCACTGGAAGCTTTTGAAAATCAAAACTCTGTAGACATCTCCAATGGAATTAAGTTAGAATTAAAAGACGTAGCCTTTGAACCTGATGGATATTCGGTTCTTAAAGGAATTAACTTCACCCTGGAAGCGCAAAAAACTTTATTAATTACTGGGCCTGCTGGTAATGGACGTACGAGTCTTTTAAAACTTATTTCAGGTATTTTCACCCCTACCAACGGAAAAATTTACATTAATGACACTGCAAGGCACACACTGGTTTTAAATGAATACAGGCAACATTTGGGTACCGTTCTACCCGATGAAATTCCCTTTGAAGGCAGCCTTTGGGAAAATATAACCTTTGGAGATACCTCTATCTCAGATCAGGATATAGACTGGGCACTGGAACATTCGGGACTAAAAGATTTTGTAAAAGACCAACCCGATGGAATCTTTTCCCAAATCCATCCGGAAGGTAGGTATCTTTCTACCTTAATAGCCAAAAGAATCATTTTGGCCCGTGCCATTGTTAGGAAGCCTTCAATTCTAATCTTAAAAGAACCTTTGGAAAAATTTGAACCCCGGGAACAGAAAAGAATATTTAAGTTTTTAACTGAGCCTATAAATAAATGGAGCCTTATAATAGCCAGTAACGATGAGATATGGACAGAGGTTTCCGATACACGCATAGAATTGCGGGAAGGTAGAATCGTTAAATCCCTGTAGTTATGCTGAATATTTCTGAAGAAAAATTAAATGAACGAATAGACATCACTGATTCCAAATCGGGGAAATTTGTATTTTTTAGAAAACATTACACAATATTCAATAAAGTACTTATTGGTCTTTTTGTTGTATTTGTTATTATTCTCTTTTTACCCTGGACACAAAATATTAGAGCTACCGGAAATGTTACTACCTTAAGCCCAGAGCACAGACCGCAAACCATACAATCTCCCATTCCGGGGCGTATTGAAAAATGGTATATAAACGAGGGGGACTTTGTAAATAAAGGAGATACCATTCTACAAATTTCGGAAGTTAGTAGTGACTATTTTGACCCTAATCTTATAAGCAGAACTTCCGGCCAGATTGCTGCTAAAACCCAATCGGCTTCAACTTACGATGAAAAGATTGCTGCGTTAGGAGAGCAATTGGCCGCCCAGCAAAACGAAAGGGAATTAAAGCGTAATCAGGCTATTAATAAAATGGAGCAATCCCGTTTAAAGGTAGTTAGCGACAGTATAAAACTTGAAGCGGCAGAGACTCAGGTAGAAATTGCCCAAACGCAATTTGAGCGCACACAAACCCTTCAGCAAGAGGGCTTAAAATCGTTAACCGAATTAGAAGCCAAACGTTTAAAACTTCAAGAAGCGCAAGCTAAATTAATTGCCCAGCAAAATCAACTATTATCCAGTAGAAATGAAGTGATAAATGCCGAAATTGAGATCAATAGGATTAAGGCCGAATACGCCGATAAAATTTCAAAAACCCGGCAGGAAATTTTCACTTCCAAAGGCAATCAGTTTAGCACCAGGGCCGAAGTAGACAAACTTGAAATTCAACTTTCCAATTACGAGCAGCGCAGTAAATTATATTATATCCTTGCTCCACAAGATGGTTATGTTAATAAAGCTTTGCGCGCAGGTTTAGGCGAAACTTTTTCCCAGGGCGAACAATTAGTAGGTATTATGCCTTCAAATTACCAAATGGCAGTAGAAACTTTTGTAAGACCTTTAGATTTACCTTTAATTCACGTGGGCGAAGAAGTTCAGGTTCAATTTGACGGCTGGCCTGCAATTATATTTAGTGGTTGGCCAAATCTCTCCTATGGTACTTACAGTGCAAAAGTAGTAGCAGTAGAAAACTATATTTCTCCCAACGGTAAATACCGCGTATTACTAGCCCCCAACCCAAATGATAATCCGTGGCCAAAACAAATAGGTATTGGAAGTGGAGCCCAAACTATTGCTCTGTTAGAAAACGTACCTATTTGGTACGAAATATGGCGAAACTTAAATGGTTTCCCCCCAAATTATTATGCGCCAAATAATAGCCCACAAGAGAAACCGGTAAAGAGCAAAACTAAAAAATAGAATAAAAAATGCGTTTAGCACACTATTTATTAATGTTGTTTTTTGTTTGCTCCCAGGCATGGGCACAAACAGAGCACTTAAGCTATACCGAGTTTTTAGAAAAGGTAATTAGTGAGCATCCTGTGGTGAAACAGGCAAATCTTGTAAGCGAAATTGGCGATGCCAGGGTTCAAACTTCCAGAGGTGGTTTCGATCCGCGTTTTGTGGTAGATTATAAAGAAAAACAATACAAAGGCACCGAATACTACAAACTTTTAGATGCTCAATTGCAAGTACCTATGTGGTATGGCCTAAAATTAAAGGGCAATTTTGAGCAAAACCAGGGTACTTATATAAATCCGCAAAACAAAGTCCCTGAGGCCGGACTTTTTCAAGCAGGAGTAATTTTATCCCTTGGCGAAGGCTTATGGATAAACTCCCGAATGGCAGGTTTACGCAAAGCCCAGGCATATAACGCACAAAGCAAAGCTGAACAACAACTCTTAGTAAATGATATTCTTCTAAAGGCATCTTTTAGTTATTTTGAATGGCTACAAGCCCACGAAAAACTAGCAATTTTTGAAGATTTCCTAAGCAATGCCAACCAACGCTACCGTGGGGTTAAACGAAGTGCAGAAACCGGCGATATTGCAGGAATAGATACTGTTGAAGCGAGGCTTAACATACAAGAGCGCAAACTGCAGATGAACCAGGCGGCAGTAGAGCTAAGAAAAGCGAGGCTAAAACTCTCTACCTATTTATGGAGCCAGGATCAACCCCTACTTTTACAAAATGGTGTGGCACCGGTAAATACAGATGTCATTTTAGGAGACCTACTTGTGGAAATTCCTGAATTAAATTTTGAAACCCACCCACAATTGGCATTTTATCGCCAAAAAATAAAAGCGCTACAAATAGAAAAACGCTATCGCTTTAATAAGTTATTACCGAAGGTAGATGTTGAGTATAATTTTCTATCGGAAGAACCCGAAAATTTTGAAACATTTAATGCCGATGCCTATAAGGCCGGTTTAAAAGTTTCTATGCCTTTATTTTTAAGAAAAGAACGTGGAGATCTTAAAATTGCGGAATACGAGTTACAGGATGCCAGGCTGGAACTTAATCTTAAAAATAATCAGCTAGAGGCTAAAGTTAATGCTTTGCAGCAGCAGCTTCAGGCTTTTTTACAGCAAGTAGACATGAGCAAGCAAATGGTAGCTGATACGCAAACCTTATTAGATGCCGAAGTACGAAAATTTAATTTTGGCGAAAGCTCAATCTTTCTTATAAACACTCGCGAAAATAAATTTATAGAATCCAGGCTGAAGCAATTAGATATTCAAATAAAGTTTCTAAAAACCCAGGCCGAATACCTACAAGTACTTGGCAGCAATGCCCTACCCTAAAATTCAAAATTTTTAAAGTTACCAAAAAGCCTAATGAATTCAATACTTATCCCAAAAACGGGATTTGATGTTCCCAGGCTTGCCAAGAGGTAATTTACTTCTGTTATTTATTTAAGGTATTTAAAAATATGTAGATAAGCCAGGCTATTAGCCTAGAATATACAGCAACAAGCCTTACTGTATCTCATCCCTTAATATTTGTGATCTACACAACCGGGTTGCCTATTTTTATTACTTCCCATAGCATACTTCAAAAGATTGTACTCAATTCAATTTAAAAAACTCCTTATTGCAAGGCTTTAGGAAACTCATTTTATTGTTTTGGTTGCTGGCTGCCGAATATCCAACTTTTCAGTAAAAACCTAATGAGTATCATAGCACTACAAAATATTTATAAGTATAGACCTCTATCTTACAGAATCTTATGTAACAAAAGTAACTGTAATACACGGGCTTTAAGCTTAGTTTTGCAACTGAAAATCAAGAAATTATTTATTTAAAAATAATGATGATGAGCACAAAAGAAGAAATAAGCAAAAGTACCGGCGGTAGCATTGTAGATGTTCGTACACACCAGGAATTTATGGGCGGAAGTGTTTCCGGCTCGGTTAATATTCCGCTTCATGAAATTCCACACCGAGTAGATGAACTAAAACAAATGCAAGCACCCTTAATTTTATGCTGTGCCTCGGGAAACCGAAGCGGACAGGCAGCGAATTATTTGAGCAGGCAGGGCATAGATTGTATTAATGGCGGCTCTTGGCTGGAAGTAAATTACCTAACTCAGCAAGAAGTATAAATATGATTGTAAAACTTAAACGACTATTAGGCATTAAACCTGCACCCAATTATAATGAACTTTTAGAAGAAGGCGGACTAATAATAGATGTAAGAACCAAAGCAGAATTTGTAGGTCGGCATATTAAAGGATCTAAAAACATGCCTTTACAAAATTTAGGTACAAGCCTTACTAGTTTAAAAGACAAAGATAAACCCATTATAACCTGTTGCGCATCGGGAATGCGCAGTGCTTCTGCGAAAAATCTCTTAAAGTCTCACGGCTTTACCCGGGTATACAACGGCGGCAGTTGGGCTCGGCTTCAAGAAAAAATTTCTTAAGCTTATGAAAACAAGAATCACGAGCGGCTGGACCTGGATTCGGGCTGCCTACTTATTTATTGGCATTTTGGTAATGATACAAAGTGCTTTAGAAGGCCAATGGATTGGTATAGCCCTTGGTGCCTGGCCGGCTGCAATGGGTCTTTTTGGACTTGCCTGTGCAGCAGGAAATTGTTCTACGGGAAATTGTGAAGTTCCTCATAAAGAAAAACACATTAGTAAATAACTTTAGAACAAGCTCACAAAGCATGAATATTTGAAAATATGATTTGCTTACGAGGCAGGTCTCAGAGGATTAAATCTGGATTATAGAATCAAAATAATTGCTCGCCACCAGGCGGGCTTAGTGTTTTTACGCTTTTAAAAAAATTGGGATTAAAAGAAATATTAAGTTAACACATTTACAACTTTGCCTACCCCACCTCCACTCTCCTAAAATATTGCTGAAGAATATCTGAAGCCTTTTTTAAGGAAGTAATTTCAGGACTTTCTACGTGCTCCAATTCATATTTCCACCCAAGGGCTTCCCATTTATGTACTCCCAATTTATGATAAGGGAGAATTTCTATCATTTCAATGCTTTTATAATTTTTGAAATGATCTCCCAGCTGATGTAAGTACTCTTCCTGATCTGAATAACCAGGCACCAGCACATAGCGTAACCACATAGGTTTACCGGTAGACTCCCTATATTCGGCGAATTTCAGGGTATTTACATTAGACAGTCTGGTAATTTTATGATGCCAATCGTTATTTATATGTTTAATATCTAACATCACAAGATCTGTGGTTTCCAGTAAGTCTTTAGTTTGCTTATCTATCACTTTTCCATTGGTATCTAAAGTAGTGTGAATGCCCTCTTTATGAAGTTTGTTGAATAACTCTTTTAGCATAGCACGCTGCAAGAGTGGTTCGCCTCCAGAAATAGTGACGCCTCCATTCTTTCCGAAAAATGGTTTTTGTTTTTTGGCTTTGGCTACAATTTGATCCAGACTCATTAAAGTACCACCGTCTATACTAATGGTATCGGGATTGGCACAATACAGGCAATGAAACTGGCATCCCTGAACAAATATTACCAATCTAATGCCCGGCCCGTCATGTGTTCCAAAAGTTTCAATAGAATGTACCCGTAAAGCTTCCGCCTTCTGTAAATTAGCTATTAAATTACCTGAACCTGTTATACTTGTGTTTTTCATAAGCTTTTAGAATCAAGCTCCCTAGACCGGCAGCTATGTATGAGCAAAAATTTAAATTAAAAGATGAGAGAACCTGCCAGGTTTAACTAACAGGATCTCTCACCAACTAACACAAAAACTAAAAAAACCAATTTTATAAACTTTCGTGGAAGGTTCTGGTAATCACTTCCAGTTGATGGGCTTTGGAAAGCCTTGTAAAGTTTACGGCATAACCAGAAACCCTTATAGTTAATTGAGGATAGTTCTCCGGATTTTTATAAGCATCCATTAAAGTATCCCTATCTAGAACATTTACGTTTAGGTGATGTGCCCCCAGTTCAAAATACCCGTCTAACAGCCTACTAAGGTTTTCTATTTGATCTTCCCTGCTACTTCCCAAAGATTTTGGAATAATAGAAAAGGTATTGGAAATTCCGTCCAGGGCATCTCTATAATCTAATTTTGCAACAGAGCTAAGTGCTGCTACCGCACCATCGGTATCTCTCCCATGCATTGGGTTAGCTCCCGGAGCAAAAGCTTCTCCTTCTTTTCTGCCATCTGGGGTTGTTCCTGTTTTTTTACCATACATTACATTAGAGGTAATGGTAAGTAAAGAAAGGGTAGGCCGTGCATTTTTATAGCAGGCGTGCTTTGCCAATTCTTCAGAGAAAAACTTTGTTATATATGCGGCAATTTCATCTACCTTATCATTATCATTTCCAAATTTAGGATAATCGCCCTCTACAATAAAGTCTACCGTTAACCCATCTTCATTTCTTACAGGTTTTACTTTTGCGTATTTAATGGCAGAAAGGGAATCGGCTATAATTGATATTCCTGCGGCCCCATAGGCCATATCAATACCGGGATCTGAATCTATTAAAGCCATTTGAGCTTTTTCATAATAATGCCTATCGTGCATATAATGAATTATGTTCATGGCCCTGGAGTAAACTTCTGCAATTTGGCTCATTGATTTTTTAAAGTTCTCCATCACAGCTTCGTATTCTAAATACTCCCCTTCTAGTACCGAGATATCCTGAAGCACTTTCTTTCCTGAAATTTCTTCGCGACCTTCATTTAATGCCATCAATAAGGTTTTTGGTAGGTTTGTTCTGGCACCAAAAAACTGAATTCTTTTCCCTAATTCCTGGTAAGAAACGCAGCAAGCGATCCCATAATCGTCAGAGCCACGTGTTTCCCGCATTAGGTCGTCATTTTCATATTGTATAGAAGAAGTATCTATAGAAACTTTTCCGCAGAACTTTTTAAATCCTTCCGGTAAATCTTTAGACCAAAGCACGGTAAGGTTAGGTTCTGGCGATGCGCCCAGATTATAAAGGGTTTGCAAAAATCTAAAGGATGTTTTGGTTACTTTGGTCCTTCCATCGTTAAATTGGCCTCCAATAGCCTCGGTAACCCAGGTGGGATCACCACCAAAAATTTCGTCGTATGCGCCGGGCCTTAAGTGGCGAACCATACGTAGTTTCATCACAAACTGGTCTACCAATTCCTGTGCTTCAGACTCGGTGATAAGGCCTTTTTCTAAATCTTTTTCAATATAGATGTCTATAAAATTAGACACATTACCTAGCGACATAGCAGCACCATCCTGTTCTTTCACCGCCGCTAAATAGGCCATATACAGCCACTGAATAGCTTCTTTTGCAGAGGTTGCAGGCCTATTTAACTCCAAGCCGTAAGAATTGCCTAGAACGATCATGTCTTTTAAGGCTTTTATCTGCGAAGTAATCTCTTCGCGCAAACGTATTTTATGCTCATTCAACACGCCATTTACCGCTTTTAAATCGTTTTTCTTGGCTCTAATAAGTTCATCGGCACCATATAAAGCCAGGCGACGGTAATCTCCAATAATTCTTCCCCTGGCATAGTTATCGGGAAGGCCGGTAAGTATCCCAAGAGATCTGTACTGTTTTATTTCATCGTCATAGGCCGAAAAAACACCATTATTATGGTCGCTGGTATGTTTAAACACGTTTTTAACCTCCTCAGCAACTTCCAAACCTCGTTCTGCAACGGCTCCTTCCACCACGCGTATTCCTCCAAAAGGCTTCATAGCCCTCTTTAATAACTCATCGGTTTGTAAGCCAACAATAAGTTCTAAATCTTTATTAATATATCCGGGTTTATGACTTGTAATACTTGAAATAGTTTCAGTATCAATGGCCAGGCAACCACCTTTATTTCTTTCTTCCAGCATAGCTTCTAAGCAAATCTGCCAAAGCGTAGTGGTTCTTTGTGTGGGACCTTCCAAAAAGGAATCGTCTCCATAATATGGGCTTACATTTTTTTCAACAAAAGCTTTTACATCTATTAAGGGAAGATTTAAAAGTTTTTTTTCAATAAGATCTTTTGTTTCTGCAGTTTGACTTTTCATAATACAGCATTTTGAATGAAAGAAATTTGGGTGTTTTTTTAACCTTAGCGGGTCCTTTTATTAATATGCATATAAAATAACTGCTCTTTGAGCCCATAATTACTGATTGAAATCATATTTAGACATAAGCATTTGAAAAGAAGGCAACTACAACGATTTTGTTAATAAGTTTTAAACAGCTTAAAAGGCAAGCAATTTTTGGTAAGTTCTGAAAGAAACCTGGGCTATTAAAAAACCGCCTAAAAACTTAGATATCATTAAACCAAATAACGATTCAAAAGTTTTTAGGCGGTTCTTTCTATATATAGAAAGCCTACTCAGATTTTAGCTTAAGATTGCTTTAGTTTGTTTTTTGGCATGAATAGCTATTTTTCTTTTTTTCAATTTTCGAATCTCCAATATGGTTAGCACCGATAAAAACAAGGCGATTACCAAAAGGCCAGCAAAGAAATATAAGGTACCATTATAACTATTTGAAATAGACCTGGCCCAGGCAGCAAACAAGGGCCCTGCCATACCTGCTGCAGCCCAGGCGGTTAAAATATACCCATGTATGGCCCCGAGTTCTTTAGTTCCAAACATATCGCCTATATAAGCGGGAATAGTAGAAAAACCACCTCCGTAACAAGATAAAATTAAGAAAATAAGCACTTGAAATATGAAAGCATTGCCGGCAGAAGGCAATAAAAAGAACGCGATAATCTGAATACTAAAAAACAAGGCAAACATGAGGGGCCTTCCTATAAAATCAGACAAAGTTGCCCAGCCTATCCTACCCGCACCATTAAACAAGCCCATAAGTCCTACCATAGTAGCAGCAGCTACCACGCCCATCCCGGCATATTCCTGGGCCATAGGCGAAGCTACCGAGATAATTGCAATCCCACAGGAAATATTTATAAAAAGCATCAACCATAAATACCAGAACCTTTTTGTCTTTACCGCTTCATTGGCAGTAAGCTGCGAAAGATCGGATTTCAGCACTTTCTTTCCGGTTTTTGTAATTTCTTTAAAGCCTTCAGGCAGCCAATCTTTAGGAGGTGGGGCAAGATATAGAGAAGAAATCAATATTAATATAAAGTAGATACTGCCCATTATAAAAAAGGCATTTGCAATACCCACTGCCGCAATAAGATAAACAATTACAGGGCTACTAATTAGCGCCGCAAATCCGAACCCCATAATAGCCAGGCCGGTTGCCAGCCCACGTTTATCGGGAAACCATTTTACCAGGGTAGAAACAGGGGTTATATACCCTAAACCCAGTCCTACGCCCCCAAAAACACCATAGAATAAGTATAAAAGATAAAGGGATTCTAAATGAATTGCAATTCCCGAGCCTATAATTCCAACTCCGAAGAAAATGGCGGCAAGAAGCCCCGATTTCCTGGGACCTTTTTTTTCGAGATAATGGCCCAAAAAGGCTGCCGATATTCCCAGAAAAAATATTGCCAAACTAAAGGTAAACTGGGTATCTGCCAGTTCCCATCCAAATTTTTCAATAAGTGGTTTTGTATAAACGCTCCAGGCATAAACCGAACCAATCGAAATATGGATTCCTACTGCTGAGGCTGCAATAAGCCATCTATTTTTAACTTTTTCCATATCTAAAATGTTTTTAGGATTTACAAAGTAAAAATATGGGCGTGCAAAAAAACCTGACCAACATCAGGATATAGAGTATTAAACATATTTCTATAAAAAGTTAAAAAAGTATAGTCGGATTAGTTTTTTAGGAACCGGTAGAATAACCGGGCTATATCATTATGGCCGTAAAAAGCGTACCAGCTCTATAACCCGGTTTTATGGCTATTAAAATTTCTTCTTTTGTAACCTAACGGAATTTAATATAGCCAATAGTGCCACTCCTACATCAGCAAAAACGGCTTCCCACATCCCGGCGCTTCCCATGGCTCCAAGTAATAGAACCAAAGCTTTTACGCCAAATGCCATCCCAATATTTTGCCATACAATATATCTAGTACTTTTTCCAATTTGTATTCCCTGTAAAATTTTAGATAATTGATCGGTTTGTATAACCACGTCGGCTGTATCTATGGCTACATCGCTACCAAGTGCCCCCATAGCAATCCCCACATCGCTGCCTGCCAATACCGGGGAATCATTAATGCCATCTCCCACAAAAGCAATTGTTCTTTTGGCGTCTTTTTTAAGTTCTGTAAGTTCACGTAGCTTATCCTGCGGTAACATTTCCCCTTTTGCATTGTCTATATCCAGTTTGGCAGCAACTTCCCGAACAATTGCCCGGGTATCTCCCGAAAGCATAATTATTTCTTTTATTCCATAGTTTTTCAATGCCTCAAGACTGGCTTTGGCATCCTCTTTTAATTCATCTGCCAGGGTGATATAACCAACATATTTATTGTCTATGGCCAGCCCTACAACAGATGCTGCAATTGCCTCCAATTCTTTTGGAAAACTAATATGGTACTGTTCCATAAGTTTAGGGTTGCCGGCAAGTACCTGCTTCCCGTTAATCACTCCTACCAGGCCTTTTCCAGAAATCTCTTTAAGATCTTTTACTTCATAATGTGTTGTTGCCTCTATTTCGGCAAGAATTGCTTTGGCAATAGGATGGGTAGACTTACTTTCTAATGCCAGCAAATAATCAAAAAATTTTGATTGGTCTATTCCTACTGTTTCTACCTTTTGAATTTTAAAAATCCCTTTGGTAAGCGTTCCCGTTTTGTCTACCACCAGGGTATTTATTTTAGTTATTTTATCTAAAAACGAAGCTCCTTTAAATAGAATTCCATTTGCCGATGCTGCTCCCAATCCGCCAAAATAGCCTAAAGGAATAGAAACAACCAATGCACAAGGGCAGGAAATTACCAGGAAAACCAGTGCACGGTACAACCAGTCATTAAAAATGTAATCTTCTATAAAAAAATAGGGTAAAAAAGTAAGTGCTAAGGCGGCAAACACAACAATAGGTGTGTAGATGCGGGCAAATTTCCGAATAAACAATTCGGTTTTAGACTTTCTGGCACTGGCATTTTGAACTAGATCAATGATCCTGGCTACCGCACTATCTTTAAAAACTTTTGTGGTCTCTATTTCAATAAGCCCCTCCAAATTGATCGCCCCGCTTAATACCTGCTCATTCTTTCTTATAAGTCTTGGTTTACTTTCACCGGTTAATGCAGCGGTATTTAGCCGGGCTTTATCAGAAAGAAGTTTTCCGTCTAGCGGAATCTTTTCGCCGGGCTTTACCTGTATTTTCTCGCCAATCTTCACTTTCTCCGGATGCAGGCTTTCAAACCTATTATCTCTCCAAACCGAAGCGATATTGGGGCGAACATCTAATAAAGATTTTATACTGCTTTTAGCCCGCTTTACGGCATTTTCCTGAAACAACTCACCTACGGTATAAAATAACATTACCGCTACGCCTTCTGGATATTCTTTAATAGCAAAAGCTCCAATAGTAGCTATAGACATTAGAAAAAATTCGGTAAAAAAATCTCCTGCCCAAATATTTTTAATTCCATTTTTAAGCACCGGAAAGCCTACAGGGATATAGGCCAGGATGTACCAACTTAACCTTATAAAACCTTCAAAAAAAGAAACCTCAAAAAGGTCTAAAAGAAGTCCTGATACAAGAAGAAAAAAACTAAGAGCGGCAGGAAAATATGTCCTAAAAATTTCTTTCTTGTTTTTCTTAATGTGCTTTTTTCCTTTTAAATGCTCATCCCGGTATTTTATATTGTTCCTTTTCATAATTCTGAATACTTGTTTATTTAATTTAGAACTTCAAATTACGAGCAAGATGTAGTGCCACAGAAGTGCATTTATTCCTATAATAAAATAGGGCTGCTTGAAAATATACTTTTCAAACAGCCCTATTTACAAGCTTGCTTTCTTAAGGCCTGCACATACTAGACCCATAAGGAGCTAGCCCTCACATTGATCGCAAATACCCTTTACCACTAAATTGGCATCTTTTACCACAAAACCTTTAGGCAAATTAATATGCGGTATTTTCCTATCGGTTAAACACTGTGTTTCATTACATTTTACGCAGTGAAAATGAAGATGGAGGTCTTGCGGATCACACATACAATCTTCTTCACAAAGCGCATATTTTTGAACGCCCGTACCATCATCAATTTGGTGAACCACTCCCTTCTCTTCAAAAGTTTTTAAGGTGCGGTATAAGGTTGTTCGGTCAGATTGCCCCATAAAGTCTTCAATATCGCTAAGGCTGCTGGCAATGTTTTTCTTTGCCAGGTAATCATAAACCAGAATCCTTACCGCAGTGGGCCTAATACTTCTTTCGCTTAATTTTATCTGAATCTCTTCCATAACATCATTTTAGTGAGAATGCCCGCCTTCATCCTTATTCATTTGAGCATCTAAATAATACGCATTATTTTGAACAAAACGGGTTGCTTTTGGAAGGTCTTCCATTATTTTTACAGATACCCAACCATTAACAACTTCACCCTTAATAATTTCTACAGGCCGCATACTCCAGTCTTCTCCTTCTTCCTGGGCGGTAAAAGCATAGTAGCTTTCCCCATCTCTAAAAATAGCTTCTTCGGGAAGGGCCAAACTTTGTCTATTTTCTATATGTATCCTGCCTTTTACGTACATCCCCGGGATTAAACCTTGTGGTTTATCCTTTATTTCAGCATGTACATGTACGGCCTTTGGATCTTGTTCAAAAGTTTTACTTATAGAAATAATATAAGCTTCAATCTCTTCTCCCGGCTTAGACGCCACAGAAAATGTTACATTCTGCCCAACTTCAACTTTTGCCACATCCTTTTCAAACACCATTAAATCGGCGTGAACATGATCTGTATTTACAATTTCGAACATAGAAGTTTGAGAAGCCACATACTGACCGGTTTTAACATTCACCTGCTCTATAGCTCCTTCAATAGGGCTTCTCACCGGAATTTGCTGGATGATATTTCCCTCTTCTATAGTTTTGGGGTTAAGGTGTAAAAGTCGCAATTTGGAACGCAAACCTTTTACACGGCTTCTGGAACTCTCTAAGGCAGCCTCTGCTCTTTGAAAAGTCTCTCCCGAACCTACACCCTCGTTATATAAAAGCTCCTGGCGCGCAAATTCTTTTTCCTGTAACCTCTTGTCGGTAAACGCATCCAGGTATTTGGTTTGTATCTCAATAATATCGGGATGACTTACATACGCAATTACTTCTCCTTTGCTAACCTGGTCTCCTTCTATCACCAATATTTTAACCACATTTGCCCCCATTACCGTGGTTACCGTGGCCTCGCTTTGCGGCGGGACTTCCAATTGCCCGTTGGCCGATACAAAACCACTTATATTCCTTTTGCTTAAGGTATCTATTTTTATCCCCAGGCTTTCAAACTGATTTTTTGTAAGCATTGCCTCTTTAACATGTGTCGTCTCTTTATTTTCTTTAGAGGTTTCAGTTTCTTCGGCTTTGCTTGTATTCTCGTTACAGGAGAAAAAGCTGAATATTATTAAAATCAGGAAACTATATTTTGTATATCTACTTAAGTGTATCATTCTTCTAATTGTTTAGGTAAAATCACCTCGTGGCAAGCCTACGAGGCATTAACTGAAAATATTTTTATTTCGAGGCAAACCTCCCGGCATTAATTCTCGATTATCAAGTAAAACTCTAATTCGGCAATTGCCTCTAAATATTGTTGCAATGCTTCCAAAGCTTTTAACTCGGTTTCAATAACCTCATCAAGAATTTGAAGAAAACCTACATATTCTAAGGCTCCCTCTTTAAAGGCCAGCAAAGCAGCTTTTTGTTGCTCTTTTGAAACCACTAAAGCTTCTTCTTTATAAAACTCCCACGAAGCTTTCCACTTCTTATAATTTTCTTTGGCTTGCTGAAATTCTGCTTTTAATTTTTGCTCCTCCAGTTGCGCATTTTCTATAGCCATCTGGGAGGTAATTTTAGCGGCACTGGCATCTCCATAAGCTTTTCCTGAAAGCACAGGTATTGAAATCCCGGCCTGATAACTGTAAAAACCATCTTTCCCATTAATCTCCTGTGCCCCATATTGAACATTAAACTTTGGAAGGAAATTAGCCTGTAACCGCTTATGTTCCTGCCGGGCTACTTCAAGCCTACTTTTTGCAAGGCTCAAACCAGGGTGATCACTAACAGAATCTTTGGCAGCCAGTAACTGTATCTCTGAAGGCTCATCAAAATTTAAACTTACTGAATAAAAATGGGCTTCCCCTAACCAAATATTTAGCTTTTGAAGCGCTATACTATAATCGTTTTGAGATTGATTGTAGCGATTATGAATTTGATTTACCTTATTAGCTGCAGTGATAGCTTCTAATTTTGAAATCGCTTCTACTTTAAACCGAAGGTCTATTGCTCTTTTAAATTCAGTATATACAGAGTCAAGTTCTTTAAACGACTTATACCTGTGCCGTGCAATATAGGCTTCGGCCCAGGCCTTTTTCACCTCTCTTTCAACTTGCAATGTAGTTAGGTTAAAAGCATTTTTAGCAAGGCTTATTTTGCTCTTTTGAAGTTTAAGTTTAGGGGCTATGCCAAAAAGATCGATATTTTGCTGTTGCACCCCAATCCTGGTATAGACGCCACGGCCGTCGTCAATTTCCTCGCCCCCGGTAAAAACCTGGGTTTCCCCCAGGCCCCAGGCCGATTTCTTTAAAGCTTCCTCCCTATCGATTTCTAAAGCTTTACTTTTTAAACCGGGATAATTTTCTAGCGCTAATTTTACAGCCTCAGCTTGCGATAATTGCTTATCTAAAGGCGCTTCCTGTGCATTTGAACTGAATGGAACAAGAAAGAACATACCTATAATAAGAGCAAAAGCAGGAACAGCTTTTTTACCTATAGATGGCCCTTCTGCCTGTTCTACCCATTTATATAAAATAGGAAGCACCAAAAGCGTTAATAAAGTAGCCGAGATCATGCCACCAATTACCACAGTTGCCAAAGGTCTTTGTACTTCGGCACCTGCCGATGCTGATACCGCCATGGGCAAAAATCCAAGAACATCGGTAAGGGCAGTTAATAAAATAGGACGTATTCTGCGTTTTGTTCCCAGGCGTATTCGCTTGTTTAAATTAGTTACGCCTTCTTCTTTAAGTTCGTTCAGGCTGCTTATTAGCACCAGGCCATTTAAAACGGCAACTCCAAAAAGCACAATAAAACCAACGCCGGCCGAAATACTAAAAGGCATATCCCTTAACCATAACGCGTAAACCCCGCCTATGGCTGCCATGGGTATGGCCATATAAATCATAATAGTTTGTTTAAAAGATTTTAATGCAAAATAAATAAGGATAAAAATGAGCAATAGCGCAATAGGAACCACAATTTGCAACCTCCCGGTAGCACGCTCCAGGTTTTCAAAAGCACCTCCATACCTAATATAGTACCCGGGTGGAAGCTCAAAATCTGATTCCAGTTTTTCCTGAATATCGGCCACTACCGATTTCACATCCCTATTACGAATATTAATTCCTACATAGGTACGCCTGTTGGTGTTATCCCTACTAATTTGCATAGGCCCTGACTGGTAACTGATTTCTGCCACTTCTTTTAGCGGGATTTGTGAGCCTGAAGGCAAACTTACATACAGGTTTTTAAGGCTTTCAATATTTTCACGCTCTGAATCGCCTAAACGAACCACAAGGTCAAACCTTTTTTCCCCTTCAAAAATCACCCCTGCTTTACCTCCGGCAAAAGCAGTTTCCACTAAGCCATTTAACTGTGAAATAGTAAGTCCGTACTGTGCGAGTTTTTCCCGGTTATAAGCTACAGTAATTTGGGGTAAACCAGAGATGGCTTCTACTTTCATATCGCCCACACCATCTACTGTAGCAATAATACTACCCATTTCCTGTGCTTTATCGGCAAGAACATCCAGGTTTTCGCCATATAATTTTACGGCTACATCCTCACGCACCCCGGTTAGCAGCTCATTAAAGCGCATTTCAACCGGTTGACTAAATTCGAAAGAGACCCCGGGGACAACACTTATAGTTTCTTTTATTTTAGAGATCAACTCGTCTTTGGAAGATGCACTAACCCATTCACTTTTTGGCTTTAGGATAATAAAACTATCCCCTATATCCATAGGCATAGGATCTGTAGGAACATCGGAAACACCGAACTTAGATACCACCTGTTCAATTTCGGGGTATTCTTCTAACAATAATTTTTCAAGTTTAGTAGAAGTAGCAATTCCTTCAGTTAAAGAGCTGCCGGGTTTTAAAATAATATGAAAAGCAATATCTCCTTCATCTAACTGGGGTACAAACTCACCGCCCATTCGGGTAAACAGTAAAACGGCCAAACCAAACAACAGGATTGCCACACCAATTACCAGCTTCGATTTCTTTAATGCCCCGGCCAATAAAGGCTCGTACATACTTTGTAGCCAGATTACAAGTTTATCGCCCTTAGATTCTTTTATTTTCTTAGTGGGTTTTAAGAACAATGCCGACACCATAGGAACATAGGTAAGGCATAATATCATAGCACCCAGCATTGCAAAGATAAAGGTAAGGGCCATGGGCTTAAACATTTTCCCTTCAACGCCCTCCAGGGCCAGGATTGGAAGAAATACAATTAAGATGATAAATTGTCCAAAAAAGGCTGAATTCATCATTTTTTTAGCTGAAGAAGCTGCAATTTCGTCCATGCTCTTTGCATGGAATTGTTGCTTCTTTTTTATTCTCTCATGAATTAAGAAAACCGTACTTTCTACAATAATAACTGCACCATCTACGATGATACCAAAATCTATAGCCCCAAGGCTCATAAGGTTAGCCCAAACCCCAAAAGCATCCATTAAAATAAAAGCAAACAACAGCGAAAGTGGAATTGTAGAAGCTACAATAAGGCCACCCCTCCAGTTTCCGAGGAGGATCACTAAAACAAAAATAACAATTAGCCCGCCCAACATTAGGTTTTCGGCTATTGTTCCTGTTGTTTCTCCAATTAATTTGCTTCGATCTAAGAAGGGTTTTATAGAAATCCCTGGCGGTAAAGACTTTTGAATTTCGGCTACGCGTTCTTTTACATTATCTATAACCTCATTAGAATTTGCTCCTTTTAACATCATTACCATACCGCCTACGGCTTCCCCTTCACCATTTTTGGTAAGGGCGCCGTATCTAACCGCACTTCCCACCTGTACTTTGGCTATATCTTTAATCGTAATTGGAACATTATTACTGGTTTTCACCACAATATTTTCCAAATCTTTCTTATTCCTGGCCAGTCCTTCTCCCCTAATAAAATTAGCCTGATGATCTTTTTCAATATACGCCCCTCCGGTATTCTGATTGTTTTCCTGAAGGGCTGTAAACACTTCGCTTATACTAATTCCCATTGCCCGTAATTCATCGGGAATTACCGCAATTTCAAATTGTTTAATATTACCTCCAACACCATTTATCTCTACCACTCCCGGCACCATGGCCATTTGGCGTTTTACAATCCAATCCTGGATGGTTCTAAGCTCTGTAAGATCATATTCGTCCTTAAACTCGTCTTCTACCTCTAAAGTGTACTGGTAAATTTCACCTAAACCGGTAGAAATGGGCCCCATAGAAGGCTCTCCAAAGCCCTGTGGGATTTCCTCCTTAACCTGGGAAAGTTTTTCAGAAACTAATTGCCGGGGAAGATAGGTTCCCTGGGCGTCATTAAAAACAATGGTTACTACCGATAGTCCAAAACGAGAAACCGAACGTATCTCCTGAACTCCCGGTAAATTACTCATAGCTACCTCTACAGGGTAGGTCACAAATTGCTCTATATCGGCAGTACTTAAATTGGGTGCCTGGGTAATAACCTGCACCTGGTTGTTGGTTATATCGGGTTGGGCATCTAAGGGTACTTCGCGCATACTCCAAATTCCCAATCCTACAAGGACTACGGTAAATAGCCCCACTATAAATTTATTATTGATTGAAAAATCAATGATTTTATCTAGCATAAAAAATAATGTAAATATTAGTATTAACCCTGCCCGCGGTAGCGCCCGGAGCAAGTTTTTGATTCTCGGTTAACCTATAGATACGAGCATATACCCCAAAATTATGGGATTAGATAAATTGTAAGCTAATAATGATGATGCCCGTATTTAACCGAGCCTGGGAGGCTGAAAAACCGATAGGGAGATACCGGAATCCTTATTAAAACGATAAAAATCGGGTGAAGTATTATTTTCTATCTCCAAAAATATCTGATAAGAAACTTCAGAGGTATTATAAACAAGTACATGTACATGGCAGCAGGAATGATTTTGCTGAAAAGGAAGTTCCCCATCGTAACCATCATTATGGTAGGTTTTATCTTTGCCATAATGATCTGCTATAAATTCGAAAAAAGAAATTTGGCTTTCCTGCTTAAGCTCTGTGTAATGTTTTATGAAATTATCTACTTTAGGAAGTTCGCAACACCAATCCATTGCCGGCCCCAGTGACTGAAACAGGAAAATTAAGGATAAAGATATGCTAACAAATAATTTCATTCTGAAGCAAAATTAAACAAAATAAGATGCAATGGTAGTGCAAAACTATTTAAATGCTTTTTTCTAGAATGAAGGCCTGGTAGAAATACTAAAATTTAAACAAAAAGTAGTTCAATAAAAAACAGTTCTGCACAGCTGAACCAAACATATAAAGAGTTTTTTTAATGTTCTTGATCCTAAACTTCTAGCCCCTCACCTATTTTTTCCCATTCAATTTACTCCATAAAAAAAGCTCCCCATTTCTGAGAAGCTTTTTGTGCGGGCGGAGAGACTCGAACTCTCACACCTCGCGGCACTAGATCCTAAGTCTAGCGTGTCTACCAATTCCACCACGCCCGCATTTCAATATGTGTTGCTTTAACTAAGCGGATGCAAATATACACAAATGTTTCAATTCACAAATAGTCTGGAAATATTTTTTTTACCTTTATCTCAGTTAAAATTTTAAGTATGACAGATATTAAAAAATATATTGAGGAAAATAAGGATAGATTCCTTAGCGAACTCATTGATTTACTGAAAATTCCATCTATAAGTGCCGATTCTAATTATAAAGAGTCTATGCTAAAAACCGCCGAAGCGGTGAAAAAAAATTTATTGGAAGCCGGGTGCGATTCGGCCGAAATTTGTGAAACTCCGGGGCATCCTGTTGTTTATGCAGAAAAAATAATAGACAAAAACCTGCCTACGGTTTTGGTTTACGGCCATTACGATGTGCAACCGCCAGATCCTTTAGACCTTTGGAACTCCCCTCCTTTTGAACCCGTAATTAAACAAACCGAAATCCATCCCGAAGGTGCAATTTATGCACGAGGTGCCTGTGACGATAAAGGCCAGATGTTTATGCACGTAAAAGCACTGGAGTTTATGACCAAGAACAATGAGCTTCCCTGTAACGTGAAGTTTATGATTGAAGGGGAAGAAGAAGTGGGTAGCGAACATTTAGGCTGGTTTATAGAAAACAACAAAGAGAAACTTGCCAACGACGTGATCCTTATTTCAGATACGGGAATGATCGCTAAAGACACGCCGTCTATCACCACGGGACTTCGCGGACTCTCTTATGTGGAAGTGGAAGTTACCGGGCCTAACAGGGATTTACATTCTGGTTTATATGGTGGTGCGGTGGCAAACCCTATTAATATCCTCAGCCAAATGATTGCTTCTTTAACCGATGAAAACAACCATATTACCATTCCCGGGTTTTATGATAAGGTTGAGGAGCTAAGCAAAGAGGAGCGCGAAAAAATGGCAGAAGCCCCTTATGATGAAGAAGCCTACAAGCAAAAAATTGCTATTAAAGATGTTCACGGCGAAGCGGGTTATTCTACGCTAGAAAGAGCTTCTATTAGGCCCACTTTAGATGTAAACGGAATATGGGGAGGTTATATTGGCGAAGGTGCCAAAACCGTGCTACCGTCAAAAGCTTTTGCAAAGATCTCTATGCGTTTGGTTCCCAACCAGGACTGGAAGGAGATCACCCAACTCTTTAAAAAACATTTTGAAAGTATTGCCCCCAATTCGGTTACTGTTGAGGTAAAACCTCATCACGGTGGCCAGGGATATGTCACGCCTATAGATAATATTGGTTATAAGGCAGCCAGTAAGGCTTATGAAGCCTCTTTTGGAAAAACACCAATTCCACAACGTAGTGGTGGCAGTATTCCAATAGTTTCGCTATTTGAAAAAGAACTAAAAAGCAAGATTATTTTAATGGGCTTCGGATTTGATACTGATGCCATCCACTCCCCCAACGAACATTTTGGGGTTTGGAATTATTTAAAAGGTATAGAAACCATTCCGTGGTTCTACAAGTATTTTACCGAGATGAGCCGGGAATAAATTGCTTGGGTGATTTACTTGTATAAATGAGTAAAAAGCTTAATAGTTAGGTTCTCTAAAAAATCATGTCATTCTGAATTTATTTCAGAATCTAATATGTTTTTAATTATCCACATGTTAGATCTCCGAATAAATTTCGGAGCAGGCTCTGAAACTAGTTCAGAATGACGTCTCTTCAGGGAACTTCATTTTCTACCTTTTTCCGAAGTAAAATCAAAATTTCGGGAAATTAGTTTTAGTATATTTACAGGGATCGCTTATCAAATTCATCATTATTTATGGAGAAAAAAATTCTTATTCCTTCCAACTTCACCAAACACGCCTGGAATACGCTGGTATACGCTTTAAATCTTTATAAAGATATTCCCTGTACTTTTTATATTCTGAATACCTATAAGGTTTCTTCCAGGATCTCACTTGGCAGAAACCAGACTGCCGATTTGGAGGCGGCAAAAGCTGAATCTGAAAAAGGCCTGCAGAAAATTATGCAGGGAATAAATTTCAGAAAGGAAAATCAAAAGCATCAATTTGAGACCATCTCCCGAAATAAAGAGCTTGCTGAGGCCATTCAGGAAGTGGTAGATGCCCATAAAATAGATTTAATTTTAATGGTTTCCCGGGGCGAAAATGTCTCGATAAATACTGCTTTTGAAAGTGAGATTTCAGAAGTAATTCAAAAAGTAGAAGATTGCCCTTTTCTGGTACTACCCGAGCAAATGCAAAATTTTCCCGAAACAAACCGGGAAATAGTTTTTCCTACCAATTATAAATTTGCCTTTAAAAATAAAGAGCTTTCCGCACTTATTGAGATGGCCATTAATTTAAATGCAAGCATTAGGGTCTTGTATATTGACAGCCTTGGAAAACCACTTACCAAAGAACAGGAAGAAAACAAAGAGAGCCTAAAGTCTTATTTTACCAAAGTAGACTTTAGTTTTCACAAACTCACACAAACCAGTGTTACCACCGGTATTCATTTGTTTATTGAAAGTAGGGAAAGCAACTTTTTAGCCCTTTATAAACGTAGGCAGGGCTTTTTTAGCAAACTTTTCTCTCAAAAATTTAAAGAAGACATAGACTTTAACCCTAAGGTACCGGTATTGATTTTAAAGGAGTTGGAGTAAACTATCTTACGGAAAATCCCATAGTATTACATCTCAATTACCAATAACCTCTTTCCATAAAACCTTCCTTAATACTGCCTTCGCAGTAAGTTTAGAATATATACTTCGTAAATCGCTATAGGTGTTTTTAGAATAACGAATACCCAAGTATTATAGATATAGATGTATTAAATTCTGCACTCCAGTTTAAATCATAGTTACCTAAAAGCTGCCTGGTCGTTTGGTACCTGGCCTCTACACTATATTTATTATTTAGCTTATAACCTAAGCCAAACGCCAGGTTGGAGCCCGAATTAATATCAAAGGTTTTCACCATTGAGCCATCATTTCTAGTATATTCGATAAAAGAGTTTGAATCAAAATCAACAACATAGGTAGCATCGACAAAAAATTTAGAATGGTTATTTAAAAAAAGATAATATCGTAATCCAATAGGAAGTTCTATAGAACTATAATCAACGTTTGCAACCAATTCACCTCCGGTAAGATTATTTACAGGTTTTACCCTCTCTGCCTTAAAAGCCCGATAGGTAGGTTCTAAAATAATGGCCCACTTATTTTTATTAAACGGAAGTATAAACTCGGCTTCCACTCCTATACTCGGGCCAAATTTGTTTTCAAAATTTACACTTCTGGCTTCCGATTTAGAATTTTGAATTTGTAATGAAGAATTATTTAAACGAGGTCTGATTGTAAGATTAAAAAAATCCTTTTTAGTCTTTTTTGAGTAGTTGGCGAATTCCTGATTATGACACCGGTTATAATCTATAAAAAAACTGACTAACTCATTTTTTTCGTAATCTAAAGCCTCAAGTTTATTTGAGTTGAAATCTGGGCATTTTAAATCTAGCCAAAGCTGGTGTCTAAACCTATTGTTTTCCCCAATTTTAGCACTGGAAGTTTTATATTTTTTATAGATAAGTTGTTCAATATTAGAATTTTCTTTCTTGTAAAAATACCTTTTTAGATTATTCTCCACATATTCATAAAGCGTAGACCTTCCCTAAACCAAAACCTTTAGAAAAAGGGTTTCTTTCTGAAAAACAGGGTTTTTCTCTGTACTTAATTTATTAATATTCTTACTGGACCTGTCAATTTCTACCTCACTCCTTACATATTTAGATACACCCTTAATTGCAAATTCCTTTACTGAATTGAGGGATGCAGTTTTTATTTCAGCTTCTTCTGAAAGTTTATATTCAAATTTATTAGGGTTATTTCTCCAATCAACATTCCTAATTAGGCAATTAAGCCTTTGGTTCGTTTCATCTATATAATAGCCTTTTTCAAAAGTGATTTGTGAGAAACAGTTGAGGCTCAAAATTGTAAACAATAGAAATAAGGCCTGTTTTTTCATTTTGAAAGTTTTATTGAATCTTTAATTTCAATGCATCAAAAGCCTCCGTTTTAATTCCGATTAGGCCATACCTGGTTGCACCATCTTCTATAAGCGTTCCGTTTACATTATATTCCAGTAACTCTTCTTTAAATTTCTTATTGGCCGAACTTGCTGCAATCATATTTCCGCCCGCTAAACCCGGTCCCAAGATCAAACCTATAGGCGTAGAACTGGTTTGCTCCTGTACCCCATTAGAATTTGTCTTGCTTGTATAAAAGTTTACGGGGGTTAAGAGTAAGTACCATAGATAGGATGCCGGACTTTGTTTTAGTGTTTTAAAAGCCTTTTCATTCTCCATCACATAAATCTCTGTTCCGTTTTCGTAGGCTAGTTTTGCATCACGCCCAAACACTAAATCCTTCCCGGAGTTATTGGTTATTTTTACTGCTACTAATTTCACGCCTTTTTTCAACTCTTTCTTCTCGTACTTCTTATCGAGTAAATCATATTTGTATTCCAGTATTACTCCGTCATTTTCGTTGGCAGAAATATAATTAATGGCTTTAGGTTCAATCATTTTATAGCCAGACGCACAGTTTGTAAGACTTAATGCCATTACCAACAGGAGAGTAATTTTAATAATCTTCATTTCTAAATTTTAAAGTTCTTGATTGTTTAAATGGTTTTCAATTAATGGCTAGAGTCTATTTATTTATTCTATTAATAACAAATCCCCTGGAAGAATAACCACCGGGCAACTGCAAGAAATTGCTCCTAAAAAATAAGAAATGCGCGACTCCAGTAAATAAAAACAGCCTGTAGGGATGGCAGTTTTAATAGATAGATATATCAAAAAAACCTATCTATGTTAATTTTTTGCTAATATATAAATAATCTTAAATTAATGTAGGAATTCACCTTATAAAATATCAAAAATTAAAAGATTAAGTATTTAAGGTGAATTATTATCAAAAGAAGGCTTAGAAATTATGGGGACGCTTAAGGCTAGTTTTTTCGGCAATACAGATCACTGGCGATTAACCGATATTTTGCGCAGACTGTTTACTAAAGAATTGTTGGTTGATTTATTTTCTATCATCTTTATTTTTTTACTATTCCAATTTAGAATAATGCGATAATCTTTAAAAAAATCTGAACCGAAAGCCTTATCTAAATATTGCTCTGAGTACACTTTTACATTTTCTAGTGTTGAATTCCCAAATTCAATTTCATCAATAATTCCGATAAAAGATTCCCGGGTTGTATTTGGTGCACCATAAATTCCTGTAACCCCTTTAGTATTAGATTTTTTAAAATCTAAAATTTCACCATTTTCTGTTTGCTTTTTAAATTCAGAATTTAAAAACTAATTGATCTAATGATAGAAATGATCTATCTGCTTATTCCTTTAGGGCTTTTATTTTTCCAGTTGCTCTAAAAGCAAACTTTAAAGCGGAAGGTCACCTTTCTTCACCGCCAGGAAGGTCTTGTGGCTCTATTTTAAACTTGGCCACAGCAATGGCACATCACCTACCGTAAATGTTACCAGCGGTGCTATTTCAATGGTACTGGAAAGATTTGATTGAGGCAAAATAGCCGTTCTTTAAGTTTTTGGAACTTACTTCTAAGCGATATATCAGTTGGAGTTTTTTTAAGGCAGGAGCTTGCGACGTGGTGTTTAGCGCACCTTAGACACCACTATTTTTTCGTTTTAATACATTTTTAACAATTTATTATCTAATATTTTGCTTTTAATATTAAATTATTAGCATAATTTAACTATACTAAAACTTAAATTATGAAAAAACTAACACTTTTAATCGTATTTATTTTTGGCATTACAACAGCCATGAATTCACAAACTTTTAAACTAGGTGCCAGTGCTGGAATCCCTACTGCTGATGCCGGAGACATTAGTTCATTTGTATTGGGTGTTGACGCCTATTACTACTTCACCAATGTTGATGCCTTTGCTGAATTGGGTTTAAATGCAGGTTTCAGAAATTATTTCGGAGAAGAAATTAGTGACGGTATTGAAATTGACGATACCCAGTTTCTTCCACTTGCAGCAGCCGCCAGGCTTAAATTGTTTGGTATTCTTTCTGGAGGCGCTGATATAGGTTACGCCATTGGAATATCAGACTTTGTAGACGGTGGTTTCTATTTTAGACCAGTGGTTGGTATCGATATTGCTGATACTATTGAATTATTCGCTTCCTACGAAGTAATTGCTGACGAGGCAACCTGGGGAAGCCTAAACGCAGGTATTCTATTTGAGTTTTAATTTACTCGATAATCGAGATTAAATGCTTCGTGGCTTAGACCGAAGTAGTTTATTTAATGCAATAGTAAAGGGAGGCCGAAGCTTCCCTTTATTATTTCAATTCTCCACTAACGTAGTGAACTAAATTATTAACCTACCAACTATAGTTGAATATATCTAAGTTGTAATAGCAACCAGAAGGGCCTGTGACTGCAATAAGGTCATATTCCCGGTAAGCAGCACAATTACACTACTATACCAGGAATCTAGCCGGAGATATCGTGTGACATCTTTCAGTTTTCATGCAAAACCTCGATGTAAGCTTAGAAATTTCATTTTTTATTACTGAAAAATAGAAAAATAACGAAAAATACTAAGCCTACTTTAAACCAGGTTGCACTTCAAATTTTTCCTCGCCTCTTCCTGCATTTACTCTTTTAAAAGAAGCCATTAACAGCACATAATAGATAATAGAAAAAATAATATCAAAGAAAAACACCCCGGCATCTTCCCCAAAGAAATCATTAATAGCGTACCAAAGATCCAGCGGAATTACAAACATGATTATTTTAAAAATCAGCCTTAAAACCAGGTAGAATATTAGTAGCCGAAGTCCGTTTACGAAAGAGAGCGAAAAATAGCGTTTAAGGAAATCACGCTTATCTCCTTTTTCATTTACCTGAAATACTAAATAAGTTCCTACAATAGTAATCAATAACTCCAGGATAATATAGGAAATCTCCCAGCCATAATACGTGAAATCGGTTTTGGGTGCATTTGTGGCTAAGGTGAGTATTACCAGGAACACCAGTAAATACTGGTAAGAGATTGATTCGGTGATCTTATTCTGAATTAATAAAAGTTCCAGTTTTTTAAGGTTAAGCCAGATCATAGGTTAAGAGGTTAAGTTTTTTGTTAATAGCGAAGACTGTTTACTAAAGAATTGTTGGTTGATTTATTTTCTATCATCTTTATTTTTTTACTATTCCAATTTAGAATAATGCGATAATCTTTTAAAAAATCTGAACCGAAAGCCTTATCTAAATATTTTTCTGAGTACACTTTTACATTTTCTAGTGTTGAATTCCCAAATTCAATTTCATCAATAATTCCGATAAAAGATTCCCGGGTTGTATTTGGTGCACCATAAATTCCTGTAACCCCTTTAGTATTAGATTTTTTAAAATCTAGAATCTTACCATTTTCTGTTTGCTTTTTAAATTCAGAAAAGGGTACGACAATACCTCCATTATAGCCTAAATCAACAGTGAAATTCCAGACTTTTTCTCCATTTATTTTACAAGCCATAGCAGGTATTCCTGCCACACCAATAAACAATTTGTTTTCAATTACATCTTTAGGTATATCTAATGTTGATTCGTTATCAGTAATAGTAATTTGTTTTTTTCTAAAATCGATATCCCAAATAGCATGTTGCATTAAATTAGCTCCTATAAACCCATGAATATCTAAAGAAGACCATACTGATACTGAGTTAAAATCATTTATTAAAGCTGTTGTTCCGATAAAATCTATATTTCCAATTTTAACGTTTTCCAGTCTTGTATATTTATTTTGTAGTTTATTATTATAAACATCGCCTGCTTTTGCAGAATCAATAGCTTTTAAATTTAAACTTGCAGCAAGTTCATTCGATACCAGCGTAGGAGAACCTGTGTCTAAAAGAAAGTTATAGTTCTTATTTTCTATTTCTACAGGTATAATTATAAATCCATTTTTAATCTCGAAAGGCAACGTAACCTTGTAGTTTTCCTGTTCAGTTTCTCCTTCTTTAAGATGTTTAACAGTTTTGCTGAGGGAACAGCTATTTATTAAAACAAGGCTTAGTAGATAAACACATACTTTGGCTAATTTCATTTTTTATTAAAGTTTCTTACATATCATACCACAACCTCTTTTTTAAGGATCGGCATTCTATTTTTTCTACTCAGAATTTATTTTTTTCACACCTCAACTTCCGCTATACTTTCTTTTACTGCCTTTCCACAGTTAAAACAGGATTCAGCTATTCTTCCTAACATTCCTGGATTTCATTTCTTTTTTTACATCATTAAATTGCTTCCAAAAAATAAGTGATAATGGTAAAAATGCGAACGGAAGAAATGTAGTAGCCATAATACTACTCATAAAAAGAGTGATTATAGAGGAAATGACCATTACGATTATTAAACCTAAAAAAATGGAGAAAATAATTGATTTATCCCTGTATTCTTTTTGCAACTCATCATTGGTCAATACTTTTAAATTCGTTTTCATAAAGGTTATTTACTAATTTTTTCGCTGAGGATTTCGATTAGGACAAGTCACGGGGTAGGTACGCTTACTTGTCGGATTAACCATTTTTTATCTCATTTCTAGAGTTATACTTTTTCGGCAACACCCGATATTTGCGATTAAGCAGTATTGTGCGTAGTTAATTGTTTTTATTTACTTTGGTAAGATTTTCTACAATTCCTTTTAATTCCCCTAAAATTGATTTTGTATTTTCATCACTCGTTCTTTTTTGTGGCCTAGTGGGCGAATAGAAAACTACTTTGGTAGCCTCTGATATTATTTGATCTTTGACTATTGGGTCTCCAGCCAACTCCCCATAATTTGGCAACGAGGTTGCAACTGCTGCGCGATGAGCATATTCTTCCTCTAAATCACGTTCTTTTTTATACTGACCAAATGAATAAACGAATAAAGAGTAGACAGGAAAAAGTATTGCAACTCTTAAAAAATGTAAAACTGAATTATCAGGTTGCTTATCTATGATAGCCTGAATTTGTTCAATTGTTGCTTTTGTTGGATATGTGAAACTGAATGTGGAAACTAAAGAATTAATTACCCAAACCGTAGCATAAATACTTCCGACTCCTGATAATAATACTAGTACTAACCAAATAATACGATTAGTTTTAATCTTGTCTTGCCTATTCTTAAAAGAATTAGAGAGTGATCCTGCTACAGCTGGCTCAATTAATGTATTTACTGTCTGTATTAACTCATCAATATCATTCTTTTGTTTAATCACATTTTGATATTCTAAATCGAACGCTTTTACTTTCTCACCTAAGTCTGTACCAATAATTAGCTGATTCTTTATTCCCCAGGAAGACAAATTTGTTCTAAAAGATTCCAGCTGTGAAATGGCATTTGTAAAATTTGTTTGATTTGGTTGAGTTTTTAGTTGTTGTAACCTTTGTACAGCTGTGTTTAAATGTGTATTCAACGCATTTACTATATTAAAACTTAAATCTGAATACAAATCTTGTTCTTCAATTTGCGCTAATATCTCACTAATATATCCCTTGGTTTCTAGAAGTCTATCTTTATTAAGATTATTCCAAGGTGAGAAATTATGTGATTTTAATCTCTCTTCTAATTCAAGAGTTATAAAATTCTCTGTTGTTTGTTTAATTTGAGTAATTAAATTATCCATAAATTTTTATTAATTATGCACAACTCCTTTTAAAATAAACCCCCTATTTCCCTAAAAGCAATTCTTACCAGGTAACCATTATAGGAGACCTCCCAAAAATTTGCATTTAAAAGTTTCCGGAATAAATATTGTTACTCCAAAAAATTCAGAAATATGAGTTTTTGATAAAAAACAGCCTGTAGGGATGGCTGTTCTGGTAGCTACTATTAATAAATACCTACCGCTGTTAAATTTTCAACAATATAAGAAGAAGATTAAATTTTTGTAGGAATTACTGATATTTTTTTTCGACTGCAAAAAAGTTTATAGAAGAACTTACTGATTTTTTTTTAACCTTAAAAGAATTCTTAATCCGAGAACTTAGATTCCCGATATAAATCGAGGCAGGCTCCGAAATGAAATCGGGATGGCTATTTAAAAAAAAACAAAAAGGCAAGTCGGGTCGAGTGTATTTCAAGTTAGAATCTGAAACAAGTTCAGATTGACGAAAATGGATTTCTTCAGATAATCTCGACGAGACAGCAAAAAACTATAATATCCCGAAGTGAATTCGGGATAAATCCTGAAACAAGTTCAGATTGATGCATGCATAATAGGAATAAGTCCAATATTTAGTATTTTTTCCTTGTAAGAATTCTTAATTGTTGTTAATTTGGCGGTATGAAAGATGTCAAATTTGCGATAACCGATATTGAAACTACCGGCGGTGGGATAAAAGGCAATAAAATCACCGAAATTTGTGTGTTGGTAGTACAAAATGGGGAAGTGATAGACGAGTATCATTCCCTGGTAAACCCCGGAACCGAGATCCCGTTATATATTGAGACACTTACCAATATTAACGATGCCATGCTTAGCGATGCTCCAAAATTTAACGAGATAGCTAACGAAATTGAAGAAATTACCAAAGATTGTGTATTTGTGGCCCATAATGTAAATTTTGATTATAACATTATTAAAGCCGAGTTTGAGAATCTAGATAGGACGTTTCAGCGTAAACGCCTGTGTACGGTTAGACTTACCAAAAAGTTGATTCCGGGGCTTTTTTCATATAGCCTGGGGAATATTTGTACCTCTATTAATATTCCGCATTACGACAGGCACCGGGCAAAAGGCGATTGTGAAGCTACGGTAACCTTATTTCAACGTTGTTTAGCGCTAGATCCCGAATATGAAGTTCTTAATGGCCTGCTAAATCAACGTACCGCCGCTTCCTACCTGCCCCCTAATTTTAAAAATTCAGATTTTGAAAAACTACCAACCTCAACCGGGGTGTATTTCTTTAAAGACAAAGACGGTATTCCTATTTATATTGGCAAGGCAAAGAATATTAAGAGCAGGATAAAATCGCATTTTCAGGAAAAAACTAACCGAAAATACAAACTCATGCAAGCCACCTATAGCATAGATTATGAGCTTACAGGTAGCGAACTGCTTGCTTTGTTACGCGAATCGACCTTAATTTTAAAGTATTTTCCAAAATTCAATAAAGCACAAAAGAAAGTTAATAGGCCTTATACCCTTACCTCCTATCACAACCAAAAGGGAATTGAACAGTTTGTAATACATAAAAACAAAGTTTCGCCGGTAAGCTGGATGAAGTTCTACACCCGGGAAGAAGCCATAAATTTCCTGGAATTTATTTGCACTGAATTTGAACTATGTCCGCGCTATTGCGGCCTGCAAACCGGGGTTGAGCATTGCAGCCATTATAAAATTAAAAGCTGCAGCGGGATGTGCAAAGGAGAAATAGATGCCACCGGGTATAACCAAAGAGTTGCCAGGGCGATAGATTATATTCAGGAATACGAAAATTCCTGCCTGCTGGTGGAAAAAGGAAGGTCTAAAGAAGAAAAATCATTTATCTACCTTAAAAAAGGCCGCTATGCCGGCTATGGGTATGTAGAGAATTCGGAAGATTTTAGGCCCGAGCAATTTGAAGATTACTTAATTCCGCAGGAGAATTCCAGTTATTCCGATAGGATTATAAACAGGTACTTAAATACTAAAAAGCAACTAAACCGCTTAAACCTGGACCGGGAGGAAGAAGTAGAGGAATTGGAAACCGAGGTTTGTTTTGAGGCTATGGCTTCCTAATTTTTTTGAAAGTTGAAAAAACATTCCTGAAACTACAAATTTTAGCCTTATGACTTGACTCATAAATTAGCAGGTGAACAAGACGGATATTTGTATTGAAATATTGTTCAACTTAATGCTATTATTATGAATACCGGAACCGCTAAAACCGTAGCAGACTATGTTACCGAAAATATTAAAAACGCCCATTTATTTAAAAAACACGGCATAGATTTTTGTTGTGGGGGCAATATCAGCTTAGCCGAGGCCGCCACAAAAGCGCAAGTAAATCTGGAGTTATTGGAAAAAGAGCTACAGCAAACAGACGCAAATATTAGCGCAGCTTATGATTATAGGAACTGGAAACTGGATTTTTTAATCGATCATATTATAAATGTACATCATCAATATGTTGAAGAAAATATTCCATTGTTAATTCAATATGCTGCAAAAGTGGCGAAAGTGCATGGGGGCGAAAGAAAAGAACTCTTAAAGATTCAGCAATTATTTACCGAGGTTGCCCAGGAATTAAGTGCACACCTTAAGAAAGAAGAATTAATACTGTTTCCGTTTATAAAGAAACTGGTAAAAGCAGAAAAGGAAGGTACGCCGGCACCAGAACCAAACTTTGGAAAGATTGACAACCCCATTGAAATGATGGAAGCAGAACATGATGAGGCCGGGGCAATTTTTAAAGAAATCTCCCATTTAAGTGATAATTACACCTACCCCGACTGGGCTTGTAATACTTATAGGGCATTTTACTCCAAACTGGAAGAGTTTGAAAACGACCTACATCAACACGTTCATTTAGAAAACAACATTCTATTTCCTAAAGCAATTGAACTTGAGCGCAGTTTAAACAATTAGTATGATTTCAATTTTCGGCTTTTCCCAGAAGCCTAAGAGAAATTTAGTTTTATTTTAGAGATTTGTTTATAATTGTGTTGAAGCTACCCCGAGTTAGAAATTTCTTGGGGTATTTGCTTTTACCCGATTATTTGGGCTCCCAGAGTTGTTTGGCAGTAAACTACCTCGCAACAAGCCCTCGAGGCATTTGTTGGAAACAAATTTTTAGTTTAGAGGCAAGACTCGGGGGCATTACACCCTTTGGCGGTGCCAATAAAAAAATCTTTTCATTTAATGCATTGTTCACTTAGCAAGAGGTAATTTACTATATTCAAAAATGTTTCGCTTAAATATAAAGAACCATACTTATATTGCTCTTGCCTATTTCTTTATGGCAGCCGCCCTGGGGATATTGCTCCGGCTTTTTTATATAACCCCCATTGCGGCCAATTATAAATATATCATTCATACTCATTCCCATATAGCTTTATTAGGCTGGGTATATCTTGCACTAACCGCAATTATTTATCTATTGTTTTTTCATGGCGCAAAGCTTTCAAAAAAATACCGGTATATTTTCCTGGCCACTAATATTAGTTTGCTGGGAATGCTGTTTAGCTTTCCTTTTCAAGGTTATGCGGTAGTTTCTATTATTTTCTCTACGCTGTTTTTATTTTGCTCTTATTTTTTTACCGCTTATATTCTAAAAAACACACCTAAAAAACATCGCAATACTCACTATTATAAGCTAATAAAAGCCGCCTTATGGTATATGGTTTTCTCCAGTATTGGCCCCTGGGCTTTGGGCGCCATTATGAGTAGCCTTGGAAAAACCTCTATTTGGTATAAACTTTCTATTTATTTCTACCTACATTTTCAATACAATGCCTGGTTTTTACTAGCCATTCTGGGAATTGCCTTTTACCTATTTTATCAATTAAAATTTACATTTAATCCCAGCGAGTTTAAGCGATTTTTCTACTTACTAAATTCGGGAGTTATCTTAAGCTTCTTTCTTTCTACCTATTGGACAAATCCGCCTCTAATTTTTTATTTAGCAGGTGGTCTTGGTAGCCTTTTCCTGGTACTTGCCTTCTACAAGCTTTTTGCATTTATACTGTGGAATAAAATGAAATTAAAGCAAGGCCTTAGTCCTTTTATCTATAGAATTTTACAACTTGCCAGTGTATTATTGATTGGAAAAATAGTGATGCAAAGCCTTACGGCCATTCCCTTTTTTGCCGATTTAGCTTTTAAGAACCTGGACTTTGTTATTGGCTATTTGCACTGGGTTTTTCTTGGTTTTGTTTCAATCGCCTTATTCGGATTTTTAAACTGGTTGAAATTAATTAAGCTTCCCAAAAAAGCTTTCTATTTGTATTTGAGTGGCTTTTTAATTTCTGAAATGCTTATTTTTTACAAAGGATTGGTACTTTGGCTGGGCCTGCCTTTTTTTAGCGATTACTTTCTAATATTGGTTTTGGTAAGTGCGCTGATTCCTGTGGCTACCGGATGGATTTTAGGCCTTAATTTAAAATCCAAATAAACCACTCATTATCAGAAGATATGACCTTTCTCATTTTTAATTACAGTAATTTTTAGCAGGTTTGTTTCACTTTAAAAGTTTAAGATGATTAAAGAAAGTATTTTGTTGGATTTTGGTGCTTCAAAAGAGACTTACCATAAAGGAGACCAGCTCTTTGGAGAGGGAGAAATTGCGCTTAATTTTTTTCAGATTATAAAAGGTGAAATTAAGATGAATAACTACAATGCCGATGGAAAAGAATTTATTCAGGGGCTGTTTGTAGATGGCGAAAGTTTTGGGGAGCCGCCGTTATTGGCAGATGTAAAATATCCGGCAAATGCCGAAGCTATTAAAACTTCAGAAGTCTTAAAATTACCTAAACGTAACTTTTTAGAATTACTCACAAAACATCCCGAAACCCATTTAAAGCTAACCCGAACCCTGGCAAAAAGATTATTCTATAAGGCAATTATGGTTTCTGAAATCTCGAGCCAGGATCCCGAACATAGAATTATAAGAATACTGGATTACCTTAAAAAATATGTACACCATATTGAAGGACCTTTTAAATTTAAAGTAAACCTCACCCGCCAGCAAATAGCCGATCTAACGGGGCTACGGGTAGAAACGGTGATAAGGGCCATGAAAGGACTGGAAAAGAAAGGCGAAATAAAAATTAAAAGCGGAAAAGTATATCGTTAAGCCCTCAATGAGGGCATTTAATTATTCCTGGCTTGACCCAGGGTTTTAATTCTTTAAAAATCTTTTTTTGCTGAAATATATTTAATTCTCCAAACCGGAAGTAAAACCCATAAAATTAATACTCCAATTGAGGTAAATGCTCCTAAACCGGTTCCAAAAAATTGTTTAAATACCGCTCCCGTATACCCAAGCAAGGCAGAAATATCAAGTTTCAACAAAATAAGTATCCTCGAAAGGTCTATAGGGTTAAGCATACTGGCCACCAAAGAGAACTTATCTAAGGGATAATCCTGAAAATATACCAGGGAAAGTAAAAAGAGTCCGTCGTAAACCACGGCCAGGAAAAGCCAAAGTAAGATGGCCAGGCCAAAGCCTTTTATCTTGTTCTCGTAAGATAAGGCGATATTAAACGCCAGGGCAGTAAAAATAAAACTTAGGAATACCCCCGAAACCAACAGGGAAACAAAATCCCAAATTGCCCCCGACTGGAATAAGCCGTAAATAATAAATGGCAAACCCAGGCCCAGAATAAGGCTGGCCGACAATGAGATGACTACCCCAAGATATTGCCCGAGAAAAATAGAACTTCTTCTTACCGGCTGTGCCAGAAGCAGCTCTGTAAACTCCCGGGAATTATAAAAATACATCACTCCAAAAATGGTCCCAATAAGCGGTACCAAAACAATAATTACATTCATTAGGGTAATTACAGCATTGGAAAGGTCGTTATTTAAAAACAACAAAACCACTCCTAAAAGAAGGTAAAAGAAAAAGTATACGTAACTCCAGAGGCTACGCGAAAGGTCGTAAAAACTATATTTTAATATTTTAAGCATGGTTCCCGGTTAAGATGTTGGCAATAGCGTGTTCAAAATCTTTCTCTCCTGTAGATGTTTTAAGCTCTTCTACCGTTCCGTTAAAATAAATTTTACCTTCCAGTAGAAATACAATTCTATCTGATATTTCTTCTACAAAATTCATAATATGCGAAGTAATAAGAATGGTCTTGCCATTTTCTTTTTCCTGCTGGATAAGCTTTCGCAAACGAATAAGTGAAACGGGATCCAGCCCCGAGGTGGGCTCATCGAGAATAATTAGAGGACTATTAAACATAAAGCATAAAACCAGGTTTACTTTTTGCTTGCTTCCTCCAGATAGATTGTTAAGTTTCTTTTGCAGAAATGGTTCCAACTTAAAAAGTTCTATTAGCTCCCGGTCACGAGCTTCCTTTCCGCGTAAATCTTTAATCATATCAATAAGCTCCTGTACTTTTAAATTTCCCGGAAAATTGGCTATTTGTGGTAAATAATCTATATTTTCCCGGTAATTCCAGTGTTTTTTAACCCTTTGCCCATTTACTTCAATTTCTCCCTTTTGGGGTACTACCATCCCCAGGATACTTTTTATAAGTGTAGTTTTCCCCGAACCATTTGGCCCCAATACCGCTATAATTCCGCTTTCGGGAGTTTTAAGTTCAAGTCCGTTTAGCACCACCAGGGAACCAAATTTTTTATGGAGGTTTGTAATGTTTACCATTGAATTCTTTTCATTAAGGGTTGATCATCAATGAGGTTGGCCGGGGTAAAAATAGGAGACACTTTCTCTGAAAAATCCAGTAAATCTATAAATGTACTTCTTAGCAGCACGATAGCCTCAGGGGTTTTGTTCACCAGGTAAGAAAAGAGGCTCACAGGCCTAAAAGGCACGTCCCCAATTCCATTTTTATCCAGGTCGTAACCGGAATATCCACTCCAATAATTATGACTAAACTTATTATTATTAAGTTTTCCGGTATAGGCAATATCAAAAGAATTATATAAAAAATTATTTCGCTGAAAATTGTTATCATATACCGCTCCCCGTATTCTTACTGCATACCCATTGTTCCTAAAATTGTTTTCAATATAATTTATACGGTTGGTATTATCGGCACTAATAGCGATGGTGTTATCTTCAAAAATATTATTTCTTAATTCTGAATCGTTTATTTCCTTTAAAAGAAGTCCGTAGGAAGCACTGCCCCAGTTCTTTCTAAATTTATTATTGTGCATATCAATAAATTTAGAATACATAACCGCTACTCCGGCTCCGTTATTTTCAAAAACATTGCCCTTATACAAATCGTGGTCTGAAAACATAAAATGCAAACCATAGCGTAAGTTATCTTTACATAAATTATCAATAACCTCTGAGTTATTTACAAACTCTAAATAAATACCGTCCCTAAGCCCAATTACCTGATTGTTTTTTACTGTTATTTTCTCTGATTTCCAGATATGCACGCCGTTTCCGGAAGTTGATTGACTTTTGGCATTACTGGTAATTTTGTTTCCCAAAATAATCCCTTCGGAAGCTCTTTCTAAGAGAATCCCGAAAAACACCTTATCAAGCCGATTGTTCTTTAGCTCAAAATTTTTGGAGTTGGAGACCAAAATACCCGCAAAATCACTGGTATGGCTTCTTCCAACATTAATAATCTTTAATCCTTCAACAGAAAAGTTTTCGGCTCTTATGCTTAAGGCAGTACCTTTCATTTGGGCGTCTATTACCGGAAGGCCTTCTCCAATAATGCTAATGGATTTATCGATAATACTTATATCATGCTCTTTATAAGTTCCGCTTTTTATTTTGAGGATATCTCCATCCCTTGCCATATCTACGGCTGCCTGAATAGTCTTCACCTCACAGGTTTTACAGACTTCTATCTCCCGCGCCCGTGAAACCACTGAAGCAAAAACAAAAATTATAAAAAGAAAAAACCTGCACATAATATTAGTAACTGGTTATTACCGGTTCATTATTTAGAAAATTACTTTGTAATTCTTCCCAACTAAAAATCCCTTCGCCTCCTTTGTTAACTACATCACTCTCTTTTTTAAAAGCAGCCAAATTGCCGCCCATGGGAGATTTAATACTATCGTTTATCACAAAACCGGCCGTTTTCACATCTATCATCACTCCGGGCTGTTCAAAATTGGCCACAAGATAAACCGCCATATTATAGTCTTGCTGAAGCTGGTGGTTCACCATACATTCTATTGCATCATATTTATACTGCTTGCCTTTTTGGCTTACAGCCTGGGCAGCAAAAGCCTTGCTCACAATTGTCATTTCACAAAAATCACAATTGTCATTTCCGTAATTTATGGGTTGGGGTTCATTGCTGCAAGCCATTAATATCCCAAGCATAAAAAGGTAGATTATCTTTTTCATAGCTTTAATTTTTATTTAGCTCCGTTGTTTTTGACTTCCTCCCAAGAAGCCATGCAACTAAAGTCAACAACATTCCTATAAACATTAAATAGGCACCGGCCCTAGGGTAGGAATGTGCAGTGAAATTTAAAATTTTCTGAGATCCAAAGAGGGGTGGTTTGTAGCTCAAAGGATTGCCTTCAGAATCGGTTAGCTTCATAATTGCCCTGGGATCCAGGTCTGTTCCATAATCGGTTAACCAATTATTAAAATCTATCATCCCTAAAACTCCCAAAACCGTCATTAAGATAAGCCATCCTAAAAACCATTTTGGCCCTATAACTTTAAAGAACCCTAGAATTCCCAGCAAGGCACCAAGTGCGGCCATTCCTCCAATTACAAGTGGAAAAGTATTGAATTCCCACATTTCTGCCGGGGTAGGAATCTTTTTCATTCCAATATAATGGTTAATCCCATCTATATTTTGAATATCAAATTCTTCTTCGCCCTCAATTCCACTTATATAAATATTCATCCCCAGAGGGTCAGGATATTGCGGAGCTTCCAACTGAATATTCCAAAGTGGGAAGATAAACAGGCCTAGCAGTAAAGCTGAACCAATTATCATTAAAGTTCCTGATTTTTTCATTTGTAATTGGGATTTTTAAAAGAAAGCGGGCAAACATTCCATCCACCCGCCTTTCTCAATCTAAAAACAACCAGTTTTCAACTAAATAAACTAATTAATCTCTTCGTCATCCAAAGTCCATTTTAATGGCACATTTGAATTTTTACCGGAAACTCTTACATATCCCTGCATTTCCTGGTGTAAGGCCGAACAGAAATCTGTACAATAGAATGGCCATACGCCTTCTTTTTTAGGTTCCCAGGTAATTGTCTTTGTTTGTCCCGGCATTATTAAAAGCTCTGAAGTATTTGCACCAATCATAGCAAAGCCGTGGGGTACATCAAAATCCTGCTCAAGGTTGGTAACATGGAAGAATACTTTATCTCCTACTTTAATACCTTCCAGGTTATCTGGTGAGAAGTGACTTCTCACGGTAGTCATATACACATGAACTTCATTGCCCTCACGAACCATTTTAGTTTCAGATTCACTAATAGCGGCATATTCATGCTTGTTTTCATCTAAACGATAAATTTTCTTAGATTTCGATTTGATTTTCTCGGCAGGAATACCTGCAGCATAGTGGGGCTCTCCATGTGTTGGAAAATCTAAAAGAAGTTCCATTTTTTCTCCTGAAATATCATACAACTGTGCAGAGTGCTCTAACTCGGGCCCGGTGGGCAAGTAACGATCTTTGGTTATTTTGTTCATAGAGATCATATACTTACCGTATGGCTCTCTTGAGTTACCACCCGGAATCATAAGGTGACCAACAGAATAGTAACTTGGCTGCCTGTCTAAAACTTCCCAGGTTCCTAATTTCCATTTTACAACTTCAGAAGAGATAAAGAAAGTAGTATAGGCATTTCCTTTACCATCAAACTCGGTATGTAGTGGGCCTAAACCTCCTTCTTTAACTGTACCTGCCAAGGTAGAGTCGAAATTTAGCACCGGGATACCATACGCATCTCCATCAAAATCTTCATTCTCGATAGCCTTCAGCATTTTTGAAAAAGAATGAACGGTTAGATCTGTTGAAAGTTTTCCGTTACCTACAATATACTCTCCCGATGGGTCTACATCGCAACCATGAGGAGATTTTGGGGTTGGCATAAAGTAAACCGCTCCTTCCACTTCTCTCGGGTCTACGGTTAAAACTTTCTTTTCCATAGTAGTGGTAGCCGTTTGTGTGCTATGATCAAAAACATTATGCGCATATTCGGCATCTATTTCTTCCCCTCCTCCATTTTTTACATATTCCTGAATTTTCTTCCAGTTTACGGCAGCGATAAAATCTTTATCATTTTGTGAAGCGTTTACTTCCTGCATAGTATGGGCTTCTTCGGTATTATAAGTAGTAAAGAAGAACCATCCGTGGGAATCTCCGCGCCCGGGATGCGAAAGGTCGTAGTTAAAGCCTGGCATTTTTAGCTGAAAATCGATATTCATTCTACCGTTATCATCAATAGCAATAAAGGTAAGAGGGCCTTTAAAGTTTCCTTTCATTTGGTCTATAGCCATATCCTCTTGTGGATAAGGCACAGAAAAACGGGTACCTGCCACTACATATTCGGTATTTTCGGTAATGAACGAAGAAGAGTGGTTCCCGGCACTGTGGGGGATCTCAATAATTTCTTCGGTTTCAAAAGTTTCAAGACTAATACGCGCTATCCTTGGCGTATTATTTTCATTGATAAAAATCCAACGTCCGTCAAGTTCCCCTTCTGTTTGAGAAATATCGGGATGGTGGGCATCTCCCCAAGGCACGAAACCGAATGAAGTATTTAACATAGGCACTGTTTCTTCAGAATACCCATAACCATTGGTTGGGAATTGGGAAAAAACAGGAATCTCTTTTAGCAACCTTCCCGATGGTAAACCATATACGGTTAGGTTACCGCTATAACCACCTGAGAGAAATGCATAATACTCGTCGTGCTCCCCCGGTGCTACATATACGCGCTCGGCTGCGTTGGAAGTAATGGCCCCCGATTTACTGCCCGAAGATCCATCATTACCACAAGACTGTAAAAAAAGGCCCAGGATTCCGAGGACGGTAATTTTAATTATATTTTTCATTAGATTAGGTTTTAATTTATTACTAGTTACTTGAAAATTAAATTGATTACTCTTTTGGTAAAATAACGTCTTCTACAACGTGTACCCAGCCATTGCTCACCTTAACAGTACCTACTATCTTAGCTCCGCCTACCATAATATCTTCTCCTTCTTTACTAAGCTCTACATTCTCCCCCGATGCCATGTATAGGGAACGGCCTTTCTTTATATTCTTTTCAAGCATATCTATGGGATAGTTACTGGGTGCCACGTGGTTTGTAAGTATATAAGCCAGTTTAGACTTATTTTCAGTTGTTAATAGATTTTCAACCGTCCCATCGGGCAATTTATCGAAAGCAGTATTTGTGGGGGCAAAAACAGTAAGCGGCCCTACATTTACCAGCGCATTTTCAACATCGGCAGCTTCAACTGCAGCTACTAAAGTGGTATGATCTTTAGATTGCATTGCCAGGCGTAAGGCATTTGGTGTTTCACTATCGTCATCAATAAAGGCCTGGCCCTTATTGGCATTTGTAGTTTCTTCTGTGATAGCAGCCTCTACTTTATCGCCTTTATTATTCTTACAGCCAATAAGAATAGTGACACTTAAGAGCAGAATACAGCTTAAGAAAAGGACATTTTTTTTCATGATTGGTTGGTTTAATTAAGTGTTGAGTTTTATTTCAATGGAGTTTATAATTCACTAAAACACCTAGTTTTCCTTATCATATTGTCTAAAATACTCTACAATAGCCCTGGCTTCATCTTCTTCAAGTCCCTGATTGGCCATAACGGCCATATTTGATTCTATAAGCAGCTTCTTGGCGATAGGATCTTTTTTAATCATTTCTTCAGGATTAAGAATCATATTCATGATCCATTCTGGCGAGCGTCTTTCGGTTACTCCGGCAATTTCAGGACCTACAAACTTCTTATCCATTTTATGACAGGCAGAGCACATTTTTTTGAATATATCAGCTCCCCTGTTAGCCATTTCTGCATCTATGCTTTCGGGTAAAGCCATAGATTTAATTGGGCCAATGCCTTTATTTGACAGGTCGTTGCCCCCGGAAGCCTTTCCAGTTTCAACGTTTTCTTTTTTAGCTTTTGAACTGTAGCCCTCTAAACGAATATCTTCATCTTTATCCTTTTCAGAATTTCCGCAGGCTGCGAAAGAAAATATAAAGGCAATTGCCAATCCTATTTTTAAAGTAAATTTCATAATGATTGTTTTGAATTTCTGAAGTAAAATTACCAGCTATATTCATCCTTTTTTATGACTCCAATCATAAGAGAAATTAAATCAAATATGGGATTTATCATTTTAAATAATTTAAAACGAACCACTTACATCAAGACAGGCATAAAAAGACTGTCTTAAGTTTTAATACTTTAACCTTAAAGAAGGCGATGAAGATTAGCAAAAATGAATAAGACAGAAGTAAGTAAATTAGCTTTTGGTATAATATTTTTTAGCTTGCGTAAACCGATAAATTAAGTAGAAAATTGAAGTAGGAAAATTTAAAAATGACCAGTATAAAGAATATCTACAGTCATTAATTTCATTAAATAAAAGGTTTTGGAGCTTATGTTCATTATTTATATAAGCTCTCGAAGAAAAAGAGATTTTTTAAGCTTACAACAGCAACAAGGGAGCTATAATACCCACCCTCACTTCATTTCTATTATAGTTTGCGGCTCCCAGTTCTTCTACAGCATAGTTTGAATAATCATAATACCTACCAATATAGGCCAGAAAAAACCTGATATCAATTTTCTTAAACGGACTATAGTATAAGGTAGGAACCATCCCGTAGCTTCTTCTCATGTGTTTACGATCGCTTGTAACATTAGAATAGGCGCTACTGGTCATTAAACTTAATAAGCCTTTAAATTTTGAATTAAATTGATATTCGGCCCTAAACCAGTTTTCAATATACAGCACGTCTTCTGCAATAGATTCATCTGCAAAAATTTCGGTTACAATACCTTTGGTATCTACTTCTTCGAAACTGTAATTAAAATCATACATTAAGCTGAAGTTTCGGTTTTGATATTTATTCCCTAAAGTAAAAAAGTAGGTTCCTCTGTTTTTTACCTGGTTAGAATAGCTAAGGCTGTAAATAGTTTGAAATTTACCATCAAAAAAACTTCCGCGCCAGTTTCCAACCACCGCTACCGGCCAATCGGGTTCCTGGATATTTTCAGCAACAACATCGCCATAAATATCTTCGTAATGCATTGTACGGGAATTTAGCACCTGAAAACCAAACTTATGCCCTCCTAAAGGCTTATAGGTAATACCGGCACCGGTTACAAAGGCTAAAGCATTGCTTTGAATATCGTTATACTCCAACACCTCAAGAGCTTTAAATTCATATTCATAACCTCCGTAAAAAGCATAGGTTTTTCCCAATATAATATCTACAGTAGGACTAAGCTTAATATCCAGATAAGCCAACTCTATATTACTTCCCAACTGGTCCAGGCTTTGTACATCACTACCTTTATTAAAACGATTCCTAAAGCTAAAATCAATCCTATCGTGTAATTTTGCTGAAAATCCCATTGCTGTGAATCCATTCTCAAACTGTATCCCATTATAATAGCGGTCGCCGCCCCTAAAAGTATACGCCTGAAACTCGGTACGCATATCAAAAGTTATATTCAAATTTTCTAAAAGGCTTTTCTTTTCCAAAGAGATAAGAGGTTCTTTCAAACTATCTTTTACCTGTGAAAACCCCAAAAAGGGAGTTAATAATAGCACAGTTATCAGAAAAGACTTTAGCATACAGATTAGAGATTTAAAATTTTAAGCTTTAGGGTTGAACATTTTTTTCTCAATAGGTTTATTTAAAAACAAAAAACTATCAGAAAATTACCTCGGAACAAGTCCACGAGGCATTCGTTGGAAACAACTTTTTAATTTCGAAGCAAGCTTCAGGGTATTATAGCCTTTGGCAATGCTACTAAAGCATCTTTATTAAATCTACTAAAATTTTATGGAAATATTACTCTTATCTGCATATTTCACAAATTCTGTTGCATTTGTATTTTCAGACATTCCTTAATCAAAAAAAGGGTTCAGAATTCTCTCAAATCCTAAACCCTTCTTATTTATTTTGAAATATCGCAGCCTAAAATTAAAAATTAACAGGCAAATTTCTATTCCTTTTAATTAAGAAGATTTCCTTAAAAATTATAAATCTATTTAGTTAGTCTTTCAAAATAAGGCAGTTCATCTAAATCAGCCTGGACCACTTTTTTTGTAGGCCCTTTAATTATTTTACCCGAAGAATCTTTCCATTTTCCCTTTGGGAAATGGACTATTCGTTCTCTTTTCCCCTTTTCTAAAACCGGTGCTACCAAAACCTCATCACCTAACATAAACTGATCTTTTACCAGTTCAAACCCCTTGTTTGGAAAGCTATATTCCATGGTACGAACAATTGGCTCCCCCGTTTTAGAAGATTCTTTGGCTAGTTGCATAATATAAGGTGTAAACTCTTTTCGTAAAGCTACACTCTCTTGTACGGCCTGTAAGTGTTCCTTATCTAAAATACGCCAGGGAGCCACTGAAAACTGCATCATAGGCATTAAGGCATGTACCTGTGCCGAACGCACAATAAGCTCCTGGTCTATAGTTTCGGCATTAAGAAATGAAGAAAACTCACCACCTCCTATCATATCGGGTGCACTGTAGGCATATCCCATTAACCCCTGTACGGTAATATTGGGAATTAAAGTAGAAAGATCTCCCCACCTATGTCCTTTATCACTAAGGCGTTGTGCCAGAGGTTGTCCTCCCATTTTCCACATCGCACGATATTCATTTAAAGGAAAATCGAGACCTATTTCCCCAAAAAGTTTAGCATGCTCATTCGGGCTGGTATTTGGCTTGTGGGAAACAAGTGCATCGGGATAAAAATTAAAATCGCCAGCATCAAGTTTAAAACCGTCTACGCCATAATTTTCCTGGAGGTATTCTAACTCCCCCTTAAACCATTTTTTGGCGGCAGGGTTAGAAAAGTCTAATAAAGCACTCACCCCGTTCCACCAATAGATCATAGCAGGTTCGTTTGGTGGAAGCAGCCTTGTTTCTGTATTTTTTTCTTTCCCGGGATTTGTTAAAAACAATTCTTTTTTTGCTAAATCTCTGTAAACGTCACTATCGGGACTTACAAAAGGACATACCCATAACATTACTTTGAAACCAAGATCATGCAGTTCATCTATCATAGCTTTAGGGTTTGGAAATCTACCTTCGTGAAAATTCCACTTCCCATAATCTTCCTGCCAGTTATCGTCTATCATTAGCACTCCAGGAGGCAACCCATTATCTATGATTGCGTGGGCGTATTCTAAAATATCGTCTTGATTTTGATTATACATGAGCTCTATCCAGGTATTATACTGCGGAGCTTTAAAAAGCAATTCGTCAGGTAATTCCCCGGTAGAAGGGAAGAAATTTTCAGAAGCATACTTATAAGCCTCTTTTAAGTTCTTGCCAGCATTAATAACCTTAATATCTCTTCTCGCATCCAGTTCTATGATGTCTTCAGAAACACTAAATTTAAAAGGCTCTTCAGACCATATTACCCGACCCTTACTGGAAACCAATAAAGGTTGTACCTGGTTGTATTTGTTTTTTCCATACATATTAAAAGAATAACCGGAAGAAAAAGGCATGCGATGTCCGTCGCTAACCGCCCCACCCCACCAAGATTCATTTTTAAGGATTTTTACTTCTTTACTATTTTGAGCCTGGGCTGAAAAACTAAAAAAGCTGAGCAAAACAAGACATAGAATAGTTGTTCTATAAAGCTTTTGAGATTGTTTTTGATTCATACTTATTTCTCTTAATAATTTGTTTGACTGGGTCTTTAATTTAAATTTTAGAATTTTTGCTTATATTTTATTTGTTAAAGTATGCTTCCATTTAATTATCCTTATTGGGTAATGCTTCTTTAATAGGTGCAAAATAGATTCCTTTATCTTTCCATGTTTCCAGAAGCGCAGGAAGCCGGCTCATAAACCTATTAAAATCTTTCTGCTTAGGTTGGGTCCAACCTACTTCTGCATAGGCCGCAATACGAGGAAAAACCATATAATCCATATAACCACTGGTAGGGATCCACTCTCCCCACATTTGGGCACCTGTACCTATAACATTATTGTGATATTGTGTTTCTAAACTTTCAGGAATCGGGTTAAAATTATAAGCTCTTTCCAAAGAAATATTGCTATAAGAATAATCGAGGTAGGTTTCGGTATGTAAAGAATTAACAATTTCATATCCTTCAGCAGCTGCCTCTGTCATTAACTTGATATCGCCACGCCAAAAGTGTACTACAGAACTTTTAGACAATTCCTCTTCTGCTGCTTTATCCTTTTTGGCCTGATATTCGTGAATGTTCTGCCCTAAAATCTCGTTCCAGCCCATCATCTTACGCCCTTTACTTTCTAAATATTGGGAAATTCTATTGGTAAAAGCTACTTGTAAATCGGCAAAAGTATTTAGGTTATTTTCCTTCATATAATTTTTAATCATCGCCGATTGTTCCCAATGCTCATACTTGGCTTCATCGCCACCAATATGGATTACTTTTGAAGGAAACAGCGCCATTACCTCATCCAATACATCGGTAAGAAACTCGTAAACCTTTGGATCGGCTACATTAAAAATATCTTCGCTAACCCCAAAATTAATCGGCACCTCTATTTCCTCTCCCGAAGAGCCCAACCAGGGATATGCAGCTATTGCTGCAGAAGCGTGCCCGGGCATTTCAATTTCAGGAACCACCGTGATATACCGATCTTCGGCATATTTTATAATCTCTTTAATTTCATCCTGGGTATAAAAACCTTCGTGAGGTTCTCCAGATTGTATGGGGCTATTCCATTTTCGGGGACCAACCTGTGTACTTGCCCTCTTAGATCCAATTTCGGTAAGTAAAGGATATTTTTTAATTTCAATACGCCAGCCCTGGTCATCTACCAAATGCCAGTGAAAAACGTTCATTTTTAACCTTGCCATCTCGTCTAGCAACTTCTTCACCTGTGTTATACCTTTAAAATACCTGGCTTCATCCAGCATAAATGCCCTCCATTCAAAACGCGGGGCGTCGGTAATTTCAACATAGCTCAAAACATGATCTTTATTGGTTTTTAGCATTTGAAGTAGCGTTTGTAGCCCATAAAAAAGGCCCTGTTCGCTTGCTGCGGAAATTTTCACCCCTTTTTTGTCTATGAGTAAATTGTAGCCTCCTTTAGATTTGGTCTCTATTTTATTATCTAAAATAAAATGTACGTTGGCTGAAGACTTACTTTTGGCGAGTGTAATATTTCCTTCAAAATTATCCTGTAATGCTTCTGAAGCATATTCCAATAATGGGTTTAGGGTTTCTTTATTTATCCTTAAGCTCAATTTATTTTTGTGCGCAAAGTTTCCTTCAGTTTTAATCATTTTATTGGGCTGCGGAATTACCTGAAAAGCATCATCTTGTGCTATCGATACAAATGGTAACATAAGCAACAGGGAGTAGCCCAGGAATTTGAGGGATTTAATCATATCTTAGGGTTTTACTAATTTTATTCTGCGTTAGCTATTAATCTTCGGTTACTTTACTATCCCACCAATTTTTATTAGGGCTAAAGTCTTTAGAAAGCACTTTTTTTCGTTCTGCTTCCAGATTTGGCAACAGATTATTTACTTTCTTTTCGTACAACTTTTCGGCTAATTCAGGGTCGTGCATTGGATCTTTTTCTGGTTTCTTTGCGGCAACTTCGTTTAGAAATTCTTCTAACTCCTTCCGCATTTTTGAAGTAATCTCCGGGTTTTCTGATGCAACATCATTTTGTTCTCCGGGATCGATATTTAAGTTATATAACTCATCTCTATCATCTTCGTAATAATGGATTAATTTCCAATCTTTTTTCCGAATAATGGAAGAAGGCTCGCCCCCCTGATTTCCGTAATGCGGATAATGCCAATAAAGGTTCCTATCGGCAATCTTTTTACCTTCCAATAATGGTTTTAGGCTTTTCCCATCTTTATGCTGATTTGGCAATAGATCGGTATTCGCAAAATCAAGCAGTGTTGGGTAAAAGTCGGTGCCTGTTACAGGCTCCTCTATCTTTTTGGGAGCATCTTTCATACAGGGAACTTTAATAAAGAAAGGTTCTCTTATACCTCCTTCCCATTGGTAGCCTTTCCCCCCACGTAATGGCAAATTTGAAGTAGAAAAGGAATCTCCGGAAGCCACACCACCATTATCTGAAGTAAAAACAACAATTGTATTATCGGCTATTCCCAGTTCCTGTAATTTATCTAAAACCAGGCCTACAGCATCGTCCATTTGTTCTACAAGCCCCGCATAGATAGGATTATCCTGAACAGTACGAATAGGAAGTACGCGCTCCATTTCGTACCCACTTTCTTTGATTCCTAATTTTTCTGCTTTATTACGGTATTTTCCCCATTTTTTTTCGGTAGTCTGAATGGGGCCGTGAACAGCATAAAACGAAAGAAAAGCGAAAAAAGGCTCGTCTTTATTTGCCGTCATAAAATCTGAAGTTTCCCTGGCCAGGCGCAAAGAGAGGTTTTCGGCTTTTTCCCGGTTTGGAAGTTTAGGATTTTCCCAAGGAGAAAAATAACCACCTATTGGTGTCCCAACATCCCAGCCTCCTTTATTAATTTCAAATCCGTGATCTTCAGGATAAGAGCCTTCGTCTCCTAAATGCCACTTCCCGGCAAAAAAAGTTTTATAACCGGCATCACGCATAGCTTCTGCCAAACTTGTATCTTTTTTGGGCAATTGATGAACATAATCTGCGGGCAGCAATTTACTATTCCTACCAAGTCTACGCCAATCTTTACCTGTAGCCTCACCAATCCAATTTGTAACCCCATGACGGGCTGTAAATTTACCGGTCATAATACTGGCACGGGCAGGACTACAAACCCTACTGGCAGAATACCCCTGAGTAAAGATAGTACCTTCATGAGCTATACGATCTATATTAGGTGTTTCATAAAAATCACTTCCGGTAACACTAAGATCGTGAAGCCCCATATCATCTACAAGAATAAAGACTATGTTGGGATTCTTATTATTTTCTTTGTTAGAATCATCTGAAGCTTTGTCATTATTATTTTTACAGCTTAGAATAACTAAACTTAGCAAAAGCCCACTTAATAAAACTTTCGTTTTGTTAGATTTTAGGAGAGAAATCATGCGTTTGTATTTAGTTTGATATTTTAACTCGTAAAAATATCATAATATAGTTATACCTCCTAACATGGTTTCCTATAAAATCACAAAAGCGGAGAATTGATTCTTCCCTCCCTTATTCTTTCACTAAAAGATCAACACCTACCGGGTAGTGATCTGATAAATATTCGGTTTCCCCTTCATTAAATATAAATGCATCCACTACTTTATCCAGCATTCCGGATGGCAAAAAAATGTAGTCAATTCTTTCTTCAATTTTTGAGCGCACACTCTTATGTTTTGAAACATTCATTAAAATTGGGCTAGGGAATGTAGCACGCTTATTTGCCGCTATATACTCACGACATATATCAACTAATGGGTATGATAAAAACATAGAAATTGTTGAATAATCAAATCTTCCTTCTATTAAGTTTTCACTATTATTTCCCCCGTAATTCTGTAATAATTTAGTTGCATTTCCCTCCATATAATCGGCATCCATAGGTGAATGCGCATTCATATCGCCCATTAATAAAAAGTTGTCCAAACCTTTATCCTGGATATAGTTTACGATAAAATTGGCTTCCTGCAACCTTTCTTTTGTGTTAGATGGATTTAAGTGTGTCACTAAAAAATCGAAGCCATAGGTTTCAACATGTAAAAGACCATGACCAACATTTGCAACGATTTTGTTCTTTATATTTATTGGTTTTTTTGAAGTTATTCCCACAGGATAACCATCTTCTTTAATAATTGCTGCGTAGGAATGCCCCCATTTCTTAGCCAATGCAATTAAACTTTCCTGAGTAAAATTATTAAGTTCCTGCATTGCCAATACCTCGGGATCCTGACTCTTAACCCAGGCTATGAAACGATCTTGTCGTTCTACATCTTTCCCCCAATTAAAACCATTAAAGATATTATAAGATATAATTCGAATCTTCTTTGCTTCAGGTTTCCAATACCTTTCTAAAGAATCAATATTAACCTGAGCTTGAGATTGGTTAAAACACACCGAAAATATCAGAAAAATCAATGTAGAAAATAAAGGCTTTATCATTGAACTGTTTTTTGCTTTTGTTAAAATCTATTTTGAAATGATTATGCTCTCTTATTCCTTCTCAAAAATCTTTATTTGTTCCCATTCCTGAGCATTCAATGGTGCATCATTTTGTTGCTTAGTTCCTGAAGTACTTCTACCATTCTCAATTATTGAAGTCATGAGCGCTTTCAATTCTTTGCTTTTTTCCGGTTTCTTTTCATATAAATTATGCTCCTCCCCAGGGTCTGATTCTATATTATACAATTGAAATACGGGTAGGTCTTTTACCTCTTTAGATCCAGGTACAGGATCGCTCCAGCCTCCCGAACCAGGGGCAAAAATCATTTTCCAGTTTCCTTTTCTAATCGCAAAAGTTCCGTTTACCGAGTGGTGAACCGTAGCTTTCCTTTTATAATTAGATGTGGTTTCCTTAGAGAACAGCGGTAGCATTGAAAAGCTATCTTCCCCTTCATTATCCTTTAAATCAACCTCCAGGATATCTGCTGCTGTGGCTAAAAAATCTGTTGAGCTTATAGTGATATCTGAAGTAGACTTTTGTTCTATATGAGCAGGCCATTTTACAATAAACGGAACACGATGTCCTCCATCAAAAATATCTGCTTTATGCCCCCGGTACAGATAACTGGATTGGTGCTTTTTCTCCTTAAGTACTTCTAAATTTGCACTTGGAGCCGGACCATTGTCACTGGTAAAAACTATTAGGGTATTGTCTTCTATTCCGGCCTCTTTCACTGCTTGAGAGAGTTGCCCCATATAGAAATCAATCTCCATAACAAAATCGCCGTATGGATTTAAACCACTCTTCCCTCTCCACTCACCGGTGGGCAGAATTGGCGTATGTGGCGAAGGCAGTGCCAAATACAAATAGAAAGGATTTTTCTTTTTAGAACTTTGTTTTACATATTTAATTGCTCTTTCAAAGAAATTGGGCGTAACATCTTCGTGTTCAAAATCGGCTCCAGTAGGGCCCGACCTCCAAAACTCATAAGAGTCTTTGTTTTCGGTAATGGTATCGGGCAATGCCGTAATGATATCGTTTTCAACATATACATAAGGCGCCATATCCAGAGAAGCGGCATGTGCATAGTAATAGTTAAACCCCAAATCTTTTGGTGAATTTTTTATTGGTTTTGAGAAGTCAATATTATCAAAATCCCGCAAATCCCAACCTGCACCCAGAGAATCTCCAGTTTTTAAGGCCCAATTCCAACCCAAATGCCATTTACCTATAAAAGCAGTATTATAGCCCTGTTTTGTAAGCAAGGATGCGATTGTTGTTCTATCGTTAGGAATTAGTGGCCCGGAAGCGCCCGTGAGAACCCCACTTTTTAAAGGACTTCTCCAGTTATACCTCCCGGTTAGGATACCATAACGAGTGGGAGTACAAACTGAGGAAGAGGTATGTGCATCGGTAAACTTTATACCCTCAGCTGCCAACTTATCTATATGGGGAGTCTTTATCTTAGACTGGGGATTAAATACCTGAATATCTCCATACCCTAAATCATCGGCTAGCACATAAATAATATTTGGAGCTTTTTGCTGAACTTCATTTTCCTTTTTATCAGACTTACAACCAAAAACAAGAAGGCTAAAAAACCCAACCAGGCTTATTCTTAAAATACTTTTTTTCATTGTCATTATTATAATTCGAAATTAGCTTCCTACCTTACAACACTTGGGATGTAACACTAAATCACACGTTTTAAATACATTTTTTAGCTAAAAGATACAACCGGGCAGTTGCTAAACTTTATTTCTTAATTTACTCTGTATAAAACTTTTCTTGATGTTGGATAGCTAATTTCAGTAGCTCTTTTGCTTTTTCGGGATAACTATCAATCACATTGCCTTTCTCATAAGGGTCATGAAGCAGGTCGTACAAAGTTGTATCTAAATCTTCCTGATAATAAGATCCCGGCGCGCCACCAACCCCGGCTTTAGACAAAGTGCGGTAAGGGTGCCTTAAATGTAGTTTCCACCTTCCATCACTACTCATTACACCTTGTAAGTTTGCATCATTGGAAAAAGGATAATATTGATGAGGGTTTTGGGCTCCGGGCTTATCTACTATTAAATCCCATACATCCTTCCCGTCTATTTCATTTTCGGGAAGTGGCGTGTTAGTAAGTTTACAGATGGTAGGTAAAATATCGATAGAGCTAAAGGTTTTTCGGGTAATAGTTCCAGCTTTTATTTCTTCGGGATATTTGATAATAAGGGGATTGCGAACTCCACCTTCAAAAATAGTTCCTTTACCTTCACGAAAACGCGTTATTCCAGCGTGATCCCCATAGGCCAGCCAGGGGCCATTATCTGAAGCGATAAAAACAAAAAGGGTATTAGCTTCTAATCCATTTTTTTTGATGGCATCGTTAACCTGCCCTACAGACCAATCTAACTCCATCATCACATCGCCATAAACCCCGGTTCCCGATTTGCCCTGAAATTTTTCACCGGCAAAAACAGGTACATGCGGCATAGAATGCGGGAGATAGAGGAAAAATGGTTCATCTTTATTCTTTTCTATAAAACTTACAGCATCCTGGGTATACCATTTGGTAAGCTCTGTTTGATGCTGGGCGGTAACACTATCAATTACAACCTCGCCATTCTTCCAATACTGAAGTGGCCATTTACCCCAATATTCAGGATTTTCGGGATGACCAGACCACATATCGTTAGAATACATTAAGCCGGAAGATTCCTCAAATCCCCTATCGTGCGACCTATGGCCCGGTTTATCGCCCAGGTGCCATTTACCAAAAATCCCGGTTTTATAACCATTTTTTTGTAGCACTTCTCCCATAGTTGCAAATTGCGGATCAAGACCCGGTTCACCAGGCCCGTGAGCCCCAAAAACCTTTGTACGGCCCGGATAACTTCCGGTTAGCAACGCAGCGCGGGAAGCCGAACAAACCGCTTGCGGAACATAAAAATTATAAAAACTACGCCCTTCTTCTGCCAAAGTTTCAACATTGGGAGTTGGATATTGTGGGTTTCCAAAAGGTGCAAAATCATCGAAGGCCCCATCGTCTAAAAAGATTAAAACTACATTGGGTTTAGAAGCTTTGCTATCATTAGCTGTATCAGTTTTGCATCCGAAAACCGAAAAAGGAATAAGGGCCAATATCAGATAGGTAAAGTTGTATCTAAATTTTTTCAGCTTTATTTTTTTTGTTCCCATTTTGAAAAAAATCATTCTTTAATTGTTTTATCACATTAAAAGGCAGTTAAGTAATTATTTTACAACCAAATGCCATCTTTTATTATTAATCTCCTGTTTATAGGTATGTAAACGTTTTAGTTAAAACAAGGTAAAACTACCTCCTTAATTAAGAAACCTGAGCAAGGATAGAACGCAACTTTCTTTATTAAGCACTCCATCTTATTGATTTTAGATAATTAGCTACGACCAGACAATATCACTCCAACTTAAGCCTCGTCTACTTTTTAAATTATTTTGATTTGAAACTGTATTCTTTCCAGGCGAAATTTAAAACTTTTGATTCATAATTAGATGTTCATGGGCTTATATATTTTCTTTGAAACACATTGCCTTGTGAGTACATAACTTATATTTTAAACAAATAGCTTCAGTATAATAGTTTTACGTCCTAGAATTTTAATACTCAAAATACCTGGTAATAGTATTAGAGACTACTAACCAAAAAACAGGTAAAATAATTGCATAATTCTATTCAAACAAACCCGGTAACCACAGGCTAATAGCAGGAATAAAAGTAATTAGGATTAATACGAGAAACATTACCACATAGAGTGGTAGTAAGGGTTTTATTACCTTTTGAATACTGGTTTTTGCCACACCAACTCCTACAAAAAGAACAGAACCCACCGGTGGTGTACATAATCCTACGCATAGGTTCATTACCATCACAATTCCAAAATGGATTGGATCTACTCCCAGGTTTTCCATAACTGGTAAAAATATAGGTGTAAAGATTAGTACAGCCGGGGTGACGTCCATAAAAATTCCTACAAAAAGCAACAATAAGTTAATAATCAATAAAATAACAAACTTGTTATCGCTAAGAGAAAGTAAGGTATCGCTAACGACCTGAGGTATATTTTCATAAGACATTACCCAAGACATACTCATAGATGCAGCAATTAACAACATAACAATAGCGGTGGTACCTACCGAATCCAGAAATACTTTAAAAAGAATTTTTCTATCCAGTTCCCGGTATACAATAGCTAAGACCAGGCAATATATAACTGCAATTCCAGAAGCTTCGGTGGCGGTGAATACTCCAGACACAATTCCACCAATTACTACTACTAATAGCAAAAGGCTGGGAAATGCATTAAAAAAGGTAGAGAGTATTTTTTTAAAGCTTGTTGAATTCCCGGCTGGATATTTTTTCTTTTTAATCCATACACTGGCTGCAAGCATAAGGGCCAACCCCATTAAAATTCCGGGGATATAACCGGCTAAAAATAAAGACGCAATAGAAACCCCTCCACTGGCCAAAGAATATACAATAAGCACATTAGAAGGTGGAATTACCATTCCTGTGGTAGAAGAAGTAATATTAATTGCCGCCCCAAACTCTTTAGAGTAATTTTCCTTCTCCATAGGTGGCCCCAGAATACCTCCAATGGCTGAAGCAGCCGCTACAGCAGAACCGGAAATAGCACCAAATAATATTGCTGCTATTACATTTACATACACCAATCCGCCGGGCATAGAGCCAATTAAGGCCTTCGCAAAATCAATAAGTCGCCGGGCAATTCCTCCCTGGTTCATTATTTGTCCCGCTAAAATAAAAAATGGAATTGCAAGCAACGAAAAGCTGTCCAATCCCGTTCCCATTCTTTGCGCTATGGTGGTAAAAGCTACCAGTGAATCGAGTGAAGCCAGCATAGTAAATAAACAAGACAACCCAATAGACCAGGCTACCGGCACCCCAATGGCCAGTAATACTACAAATGAAATTACAAGGATTAATATTTCTGAAATCATGTTAGGTACTTTTCGGAATTTAAAATTTCATTTACTTTATAAGCTATTACCAATACACCACTTAGAGGAAGTACAGTATAAATAATGTATAAGGGAACCCCTAAGGCAGCCGAGTTTTGCCCCAGGTCAAAATTCACATAAACAAGGTTGCCCCCACCAATAATTAAAACCGTTATACAGAAAAATATTATTAAGACATTAATGCTGATTTTCAGTCTTTTTTTGTGCAGTGGGTTTAATTTGCTTTCCAACAAATCTATTGCTAAATGATTTTGCTGTCCTGATGCATAAGCCGCTCCTAAAAGCCCAATCCAAATGAGTAGAAAACGGGACAACTCTTCGGTTATAGAACTTGGGGCTTGCATTACATATCTTGAAAAGACCTGCCAGGTTACTGCCATAACCATAATAGCCATAAGTAGTACTAAAAAATGACTTAAAACTTTATCTATATTTTCTTTCATCTGTATATAGTTTTATAGCATATGCAGAGATTCTACTACATAGAAATAACCGTATCTCTGCGTGGTTAATTTTCTCGTCTGGAATTTTACCGGTTTAAATAATACTAGCCTGTTTTCTGGATTTTATCTATCAGGGTTTTAAGCTGAGGGTTTTTGGCAAATTCCTCGTACATAGGTTTTACCTTAGCCCTAAACTTATCTTTATCTACCCTAAAGATCTCCACGCCGGCTTTTTTAACTTCTTCCAGTGCTTCCAATTCGGCCTCTCTCCAAATCTCCTTCTGATATTTGGTAGACTCTACAGCGGCTTCTTTAAGCCATTTTTGCTCCTTATTACTTAACTTATTCCAAACCGGCGTACCAATTACTAATTCATCGGGGAGGGAAGTATGTTCATCTAGTGTATAATACTTGCATATTTCATAATCTCGGGTTAAATGGAATGTTGGCGGATTATTCTCTGCGCCATCTACGATTCCCTGTTGTAAGGCTGTATATAACTCACTGGGAGAAATTGGGGTTGGGGACCCTCCCAATAACTTAACCATGCGTATGGCTGCCTGATTTTGCATTACCCGTATTTTTAGACCTTCAAGATCTGCAGGTTTTCGAATTGGCTTTTTACTGTAAAAACTTCTACTCCCGGCATCGTAAAAAGTAAGCCCTTTTAACCGTTGTCCAGTACTTGCATTAAGTAGCTCTTTTCCTATTTCACCTTCCAGCACCTTAAAACGATGTTCCCGATCTCTAAATAGGAATGGCAAACCAAATACTTCTAATTCAGGGGCAAAATTTGCCATTACTCCTGAAGAAATCTTAGTCATACCCAAACTACCAATTTGCAACAGTTCCAAAGACTCACGTTCTGACCCTAGTTGTGCATTCGGGTAAATTGCAAGCTTCATCCTACCCTTGGATTTTTCCTGAAGTCTTTTGTTCATAAAAACCATTGCCTTATGAACCGGATGGCTAACATCTAAATGGTGGCCAAGTTTTATAACCTTTACATCACTTTGTTCTTCACAGGAAATGAAAATACCAGTCAGCAAAATCAATAAAAGTATTTTGCCTATTTTTTTTTGAAATTTCACTATCCTTTTGTTTTAATTCTTTGTACGTATTGCAGGGCTCCTTCTAATTTTTCTTTTAAAATATCCAGATTATAAGAGCCATCTTTATTTTTAATAAAAACTTTAGATCCCACACCTACACAATGTACTCCTGCTTCAAACCATTCCTTTAGACTTTCTTCAGTGGTATCTACCCCACCGGTAGGCATAATACTGCTCCAGGGCATAGGCCCTTTTACTGCTTTTATAAAAGATGGACCTCCTACCGTGCCACCCGGAAATATTTTAACTACCTCTGCCCCTAATTCCTCGGCATACGATATCTCGGTCACCGAACCGCAACCCGGCATCCAGGCTACTTTACGACGATTACAGGTTTTGGCCATTTCTGGATTAACAATAGGAGAAACAATAAAGTTTGCACCTAATTGGAGGTATAACGAAGCAGTACCGGCGTCTATAACCGAGCCTACTCCCATTATCATTCCGTCCAGGTTTTTTAAAGCATATTTATTCAGCTCGCCAAAAATCTCGTGCGCATAATCCCCGCGGTTAGTGAATTCAAACACCCGGGCTCCCGCCTCATAGCAAGTTTTTAAAACTTCTTTACATACTTCCAGGCTATTGCTATAAAAAACCGGAACGATACCCGTCTTTTTCATAGTTTCTACTACCGTTATTCTCGTATAATTCGCCATAAACTTCTTTTTATTGCTATGTTTTACTTAATCATATAATACCTTACAAATCGCACAGAATGTATTATCGTTTTATTCTACCCCCTGTATTTCCATTCATGACATCCAATACTTCCTCCAAACTCACCAGGCTATTATCACCCAGGATAGTATGTTTTAAAACACAAGATGCGGTTGCGAATTCTAAGGTATATTGATCATCATAATTTTCAAGCCCATAGATAATTCCTGCAGCAAATGCATCGCCGGTACCAATACGATCTATCACACTAGATATTTCTAATTCTACCGTGTTGATGTATTCTGTACCAGTCCAGGCCTGTCCGTAAATTTTTTGCCAGGAAGCACTAACACCTGTCCTTACTTTATCGAAAACCTTTTCGATACTGGGAATAGTAAAAATAAGCTCTTTGCTGGCTTCAATAAATCCTTCCCTACTAAGTTCAAAATCGGTTTTGAGGATTTCGTTAATTTCATTTACTCCGCCAATAAAGATATTAGAAAGTCCTGTAAGCTCGGCCAATACTTCGCCCCCTTCTTTTCCGTATTTCCATAAATTATTACGATAAGAGGGGTCCGCAGTAACTGTTATTCCTTTTTTTTGGGCGACTTCCAACCCATTTTTTAAAGTTTTATATGCTGCTTCTGAAATTCCCGGCGTAATACCGGTCCAATGAAAGTAGCTACAATCTTCCAATATTTCCTCCCAATTAATTGTATCTGGGATGATATTGGCAAAAGCACCATGAAGCCGATTGTAGGAAATCTGGCTAGGTCTCATTCCTGCACCTATTTCCAGGAAATAAAGTCCTAACGGATGATCTACCCTGGTTACAGCAGGCACTTCAATACCCAGATGGCGCATAGAAGCAATTGCAGCTTCTCCTACAAAATCTTTAGATACCGCACTAACCTGCTCTACACGCATTCCAAAATTAGCCAAAGATGCGGCCACATTCAATTCGGTGCCCCCAAAAAAGAACTCCAATTGATGAGACTGCCGCATCTTTCGGTGATTAGATGGAGATAAACGCATTAAGACTTCTCCAAAAGTAACTACCTTACTCATTGGCCGGTTTTCCTATAGTAGCTAAAATTCCACCGTCAACATAAACCACCTGACCATTTACAAATTTACTGGCTTCAGACGCTAGAAATATTGCGGCTCCCTGTAAATCTTCCGGGTCTCCCCATCTTGCAGTTGGTGTTCTACTAATTATAAATTCATTAAAAGGGTGTCCATCTTTACGAATAGGTTCGGTTTGGCTAGTGGCAAAATAGCCGGGGCCAATACCATTAACCTGAATGTTATGTCTTGCCCACTCGGTAGCTAAGTTTTTGGTAAGCATTTTTAATCCTCCTTTGGCTGCTGCATAGGCACTAACATTATCCCTGCCCAATTCACTCATCATACTACACATATTGATGATTTTCCCCGACTTTCTCTTAATCATATCGGTTGCAACCAATTTAGACATGATAAATGGACCTACAAGATCTACATCTATCACTTTTCTAAAGTCTGCCACCTTCATATCTACAGCCATCTCACGCTTTATAATCCCTGCATTATTTACAAGGATGTCTATCTTGCCATGGGCTTCCAAAATCTTATTTACATATTCTTCGGCCTCATTTTCAGCGGTTACATCAAAAAGATAAGGAGTGGCTTTGTAGCCTTCATTTTTATATTCTTCAATCGATTGTTCTAATTTGTCTTGAAAAATATCAGTAATAACCAATTCTGCTCCAGACTCGGCGAGCCCCTTAGCTATAGCCATTCCCAGGCCGTGAGTACCACCGGTTACCAATGCTACTTTTCCACTTAAATCAAATAACTTCATTGTCTTTCTACTTTTATAATTAATGTTTTATTTCAATTCGTTTACCGCAACCTTATCCATATCACTATAATCCAGGTTTTCTCCGGCCATCCCCCAAATAAAAGTGTAGCTAGATGTTCCTGCGCCAGCGTGTATAGACCATTCCGGGGAAATTATTGCCTGGTGGTTTTTCATAAAAATATGACGGGTTTCATGGGGTTGCCCCATAAAATGACTTATGGTTTGCCCTTCTTCCAAATCAAAATAAAAATACACTTCCATTCTGCGTGAATGGGTATGTGGTGGCATGGTGTTCCAAATATTTCCTTCTGCCAATTCGGTCATTCCCATTTGTAATTGACAGGTATCTATTACCGAATTTACAAGGAGTTTATTGATTGTTCTTTTATTTGAATATTTATCATCTCCAAGATGCACAATTTCAGCTTCATTCTTAGTTACTTTTTTTGTTGGGTAAGCTTTATGTGCCGGGGCAGAATTTAAGTAAAAATAAGGCTGCTCTCCATCAACTGCCTCAAAGCTTACTTCTTTATTTCCGCGACCTACATATAAGGCTTCTTTATGGCCAAGCTCATACTCTTTGCCATCTACAGTAACCTTACCGCTTCCACCTACATTAATAATTCCCAATTCTCTTCTCTCCAGAAAAAAGTCGGCTTTTAATTCATCTATAGGCTCAAGCATTACTTTTTGATCTACCGGAAATGCCCCTCCCGCAATGTACCTATCGTACATGGTGTAGGTTAGGTTAATTTCATTTTTCTTAAAAAGTTCCGGAAGCAAAAAATGATCCCTTAAATCCTGGGTTGTATATCTCTTGGCATCTTCTGGATGATGTGCGTACCTAAAATCTGAATTTGTCATAATTTTTTGTTTTTTACTTACTACTTAACTTATATTAAACACTAAAAAGCATTTATTACACTTTATTTTAAACTAACCTCTAAAGGTTTATCTATAATCTTTTCCTGTTTTAGCAACATTCTTTTCCATTCTTCCATAGAAGAAACCTGGCCACTTCGTTCCCAGGCAAAACCAGCATAATAAACCAATTTTTCTTTAGGCTGCATTGTTATTAAAAGATTGCTTTGGTCGGGAGTCTTTGACACACGGGCAAAGATTGAATCTACTTGTTGAGGGTCTACAATTATACCTTCTCCTACATGGGAGCCGTCTATAGTTTCCCAATGTAAAAGCCAGGTATTGTTTTCATCCATTTCAAAATCTCCTTCATTTTTATGAAGCGTAATCCCCGCAGCATAATTGGGCACTTCTTTATCTGAAGAAAACGTACTTTCAAATTTTGAAAAGTTAGTACCCAAATCAAGGCTTATACGTTTAGTTTCCTTGACATTGTATGGACTCCAGGGTGCATAGCTTAATTCGAATACTGTTCGCAAGGGTCCCTGTGCTATAATATTAAAATCCACAAAATTTTCTGAAACATATAAGCTATCATTTTCATAAATACCAATTCCACCGGTGCCGCGACTACTGCCTACGTGATAAGGATCATAGCCATCTCCCCTATCGGTATGATAATAGCCTTCTTCTTCGGTATTTCTTTTATACCATTCGTCTATAATAGATCTATTGGTACTTTTTAACCACAAGTCAATTCCGCTGGAAACCACACCTCCGGGAACACCATCTAAAGCCGCTTGTTTGGCTGCAGGGCCATAAGTTCTAAAAGCAACTTTGTCGTTTTCCCAGGTATAATCGTCAATACGCTCGGGAACAAAACGAGAATATGCTACGACATTGCTTTTAGGAGCAGTTTTACTACTATCTTCTACTATGATGTATTTCACAGAAGAATTTGCACCTACTTTCGCCTGAAAAAGAATTTCATCGTTGATGCCATCCTGGTTATAATCTATCCATTGGGTTCGCAGGTACTCTTCTTTTCCCTCCTTTTTAATTCGAAGATTCTCTTCAGATTTATCTTCCAAAAAACTTTGTAAATCCTGTTTTTTAATTCCAACCACTTCATTTCTATTAAAATCCAGTTCGTTTTGAACCTCAACAGTTAACGACTCTTCTGCTTTCTCTTTAGTATTAGATTTACAACTAGCAAATAATAAAAGTACGCTTAGAAAAGTTAAAACGTACCCTAATCCTTTAGTCTTTATTTTCATATTTCTGGTATAAATTTTAAAACTCTTTAATTAGTCAATTACCTATTATATTCATCTCTCTAATCCTGGTAAGGAATTAAGTTTTTGTATTTTTTATCTTGAAACCAGGGGTCGTTTGCCTTCTTAAGCTTTTGGGCTAAAACTTTCAAAAGCTTTCCAGATAAACCTGGTTTTTCCTCCAATGGAATTTTATTATATTGATAAGGATCTTTTTTATTATCAAAAATATAGGCCTCCCCTATTTTAGCTCCTTCCAAATTTCCCTGTTGTTCTTTAACTTCTGTTAAAACCAATGTATACCTATTGGTTTGCAGGCCACGGGAATTTTTCAACATTAGCAATATACTTCCAGGTTTAGCATCGACTTTCCCCGGATTTTTTATAAAGGCAGAAAGGTCTTTACCTTCAACGGCTTCTGGCGTTTCTTCTTTTAAACCTGCCAAGCTTGCAATGGTAGGGTAAATGTCTGGGCTTCCCAATAAGGCATCTGTTTTACCAGGCTTTACCTTCTTTGGCCAGTGTACAATAAAAGGAACTGCCGTAGATTCAGTATAAAAAACATTCTTAGCGGTAAGCCCATGACTTCCCATCATTTCACCATGGTCTGCAGTAAAAACCACTATGGTGTTATCCAAAACCTTCATTTTTTTTAGTTGCTCTAAAACCCTACCTATATACTTATCTATACTTGTTACATTGGCAAAATAGTTACGCGCATAACCGGCTACTTTAAGATCTGCATTAGGCCTTACCACCAGGGCACTATCAATGTTAGGGTATTTATCGGTATCATAATGTTTACGATACTCTAGCATATCTGTATTGGCATTATCCCAGGGATTGTGCGGCGGATTAATAGACCAGATCATAAAAAACGGCTTATCTGCATTTCTTTGATTTCTTTTCTTCTTAAGATATTCAATAATGGTTTCAGATTCTATTTTAGTGGAAAACTCACGAGGTTGATATAATTCTCCATCTTTATTCCCACCTACTACTGCAGGATCGTTAGAAAACACAAACGGATTTGCATGCTCATCTTTCAATACCTGATAATAATAATCTATATCGTGCCTATCTATTCCAGGCGGGATATAAGTGTCAAATTCATTAATATAATTACCTCCCCAGGCATCTTCGGTTCCTACATAATCTCCCGCATTATTAAATTTTGGCACCGGCTTTATATAATGTGCTTTTCCGAAATAGGAAATATCATAGCCTTCCTCGTGAAATAAATTGGTAATAGTGATAATGTTTTCTTTTAACGACTCCTCTCTTCCAACCCTGGCATTGTTCCAAATCCCATTCTGCTCAGGATACATACCCGATAAAAGCATACCGCGGGAAGGACTACAAAGTGGATAATTAGCAAAGGCCTGGGTAAAAACCACAGCGTTTTTGGCCAAATTATCTATTGTGGGCGTAATTACCGGGTCTGGCTTCCCTACTACCGCATCCCGATATCCAGGTTCAGACCAAAAGCCTGCACTATATCGCCTAAGTTGATCGGGATAAATAATCAATACATTCGGCCTTTCCTTACTATCCCGAATTTCTACAGTTTTATTTACAGAGTTACACCCCAATAAACTTAGTACTGCTATATATAAAAATCCAAAACAAGGTTTTGACATGTTCATCCCAGTTATCTTTCACAAATATTGAATTGTATCCCTAAAATTGTTCGTTGAACAAAACAGAAGAAACAATTATCTATCATCGATTATCTTATTTCCCAGAAGCCTCGCGGTAGCGCAATAAGGCTTCTACGTAATAATAATCGGCATAATTTAATGGTACATTAATTTCATTTTTGTGGGGAATACTCCCAACACTATGCTTTAAAATAAAATGATTGTTTTCTCCTATATTGGCGGTGTATTCGCTTGAAGCAAGTGACTTTAGGATCTTGTTGGCTGCCTCCATATACTTTTCATCATCATAGCCTGCAAGTTCAATAAGCGCTGAAGCCGTGATAGCTGCAGCCGAGACATCTCTAGGTTCATTAGGAATATTTGGCGCATCATAATCCCAATATGGAATCATATCCTCTGGTGTGCTTTCATTGCTCAGTATAAAATCGGCTATTTTTGTTGCCTGTTCCAAATAGGCTTCATCTTTGGTATACCTATAGCTAAGGGTGAAACCGTATAGACCCCAGGCCTGCCCCCTGGCCCAGGAACTCTCGTGATTAAACCCCTGTGCAGTTTGTTTACTTCTTACTTTGCCGGTCTTAGGGTCATAATCTACCACGTGGTAAGAGCTGTTGTTATCCCTAAAATGATTTTTCAATGTGGTATTGGCATGTGTAATTGCTATTTGCTTATATTTTTCATCCCCAGTCATTTTACTAACCTCAAAAAGCAACTCCAGGTTCATCATATTGTCTATTATTACCGGAAATTTCCAACCTCTTTCAGATTGCCAGCCTCCATCTACATTCCAACTCTTAATAGACCCTACCTTAGGGTTAAAACGCTCAATTAGTGAATTGGCCGCGGTAATAAGAACATCTTTATAGCTTTCATTTTTGGTGTTTTTGTAACCATTTCCATAAGAACATTGAAAGACAAAACCCAGATCATGATTACTCTTAATATTTTTGAAATTTTCAAATTTTGATTGAAAATAATCAGCGGCATCTTTCCATTTTTCATCATTAGTATCTTCAAAAAGGTACCAGCAAGTTCCAGGAAAAAAACCTATGGTCCAATCAAACCCCTGGTTTGCCCAATGTATCCCCCCTTGCTCATTTACAGTACGCGGAACCCTATCTGCTTCCCGGGCATCTTTCAACAATAAATCATATTGCTTAGCCGCCAACGCCAATTCCTTATCAGGAAAGTTTTCTGCGGCAACTTTAGGTGTAGCTACTTTTGTTTCTTTCTTTTCACCGTTCTCTTTACAGGAAAAAAGAACTGCCAAAATACAAACTAAAAAGCCGATTTTTGATTTTTTCATCTATACTAGTTTAAGCTTATTATTTTTTGATATGCAACTCTTTAGCAACCCAACAAGCACGTATAAGTCCACAGCATTCTTCCCTTACTATTCTTTAATACACACCAGGATCACCTGATTAATGAACAATGTTACAAATTTTAATCCATAAAAACAATCGATTGTATAATGAATTATTTTTTTAATAAATAAGTACAATTGCATTCAGAAACCAGTTGGTTCACTTTTGTCACAAAACTATTCTTGATAATAAGAGTTTAAAAAGCCAGGCAGCTAACTGTGATAAAAATCACTCCATAGAAACCGGGCAAACCCCAAATGTATTTGGCCTATAGTTTTTTTAATACTCCTTAATAGAATCAATTTTAAAGGAATAGTAGCTCAATTGATTAGAAATCATTACAATCGATTGTGATAATATTTGTATATTTGTAATCTTTCCCAAAAAAGAAACGTTTAAGGCAAAAAACCTATGCTAAAAGGAATAAAATTTTTAGCTTACTGATTATTAGCATTAATATCTCCTAAATAAAAGTTTTAGTAAGCATATTTAGATGAAATACTCAGTATTTTTTTGCTCAATTATCAATTTAAGTGCAATTAACATATGAAAAATCACCGCACAACCATACACGATATTGCCCGAGAGCTAAAAATAGATAGCTCTACGGTTTCACGAGCTTTGAACAATAATAGTAAAGTTACTGCAAAAACCAAAGCAAAAGTGATTGCCAAAGCAAAAGAGTTAGGCTACCAACGCAATCTTTTAGCTTCTAATTTAAGACAAAGCAAAAGTAATACTATAGGTGTTGTAGTTCCGCGGATATCAAGATATTTCTTTTCTACGGTAATTGCGGGGATTGAAGAAAGTGCTTTTAAAACAGGGTTTAACGTGGTAATTTGTCAATCTCAGGAAAGCCTGGAGAAGGAACAGGCCATTATAAAAAACCTTATTTCAAATCGTGTAGATGGCGTAATTATCTCTATTGCCATGGAAACACAAAATGGAGAACATCTAAAACAACTTAAAAACAACGGAATTCCATTGGTATTTTTTGACCGGTTTTGCCCCGAGGTACAGGAAAGCAGCCAGGTTCTTATAGACGATCAACAAGCTGCATACGATGCTGTAAATCACCTTATTTCGCAAGGCTGTTCTAAAATTGTGCATTTCTCCGGCCCTCAAACACTGGAAATTTACAAAAACCGATTAAGAGGTTATAAATTGGCTTTACTGGAAAACAATCTACCTTTTAAAGAAGAGCTTGTGATTAATTCACCTTTAATGGAAGCGAATGGTTATGAAGAAACTCAAAAACTTTTAGATGCCAAAATAGATTTTGATGGAATATTTTCTGCCAACGATATTGCTGCTATTGGTGCCTTAAAGCACCTAAAAGAGAAAGGAAAGAGAATTCCTGAAGATATAGCTGTTATAGGCTTTAGTAATGAACCTTCTTCAAAAGTTATAGAGCCTCCACTCTCTACTATTGATCAATCTGCTTTTGAAATTGGTAAAAATGCATACGATCTTCTTATAGATAATATTAAGAGAGGGGAAAAAGAGGTTTTACATAAAACCATTACGCTTAAATCTACCCTACTAGCCAGAGGCTCTTCTCTTAGGAAAAAATAAACTAAAGATCTAATATCTATAAAATATTAATGCCAGACATCTATTTTTCTTTACACTACCTATTTACTTGGTAGACCAAATTTGCTTTTGGCTCCAGTCCTCGGCCGGGTCTGACCAAAAGGGGGTTTCCGGCTCAAGTCCTAAGATTAGAAAGACTTCAGTACAAAGATAAAGGCTACCTGTAGAGATGTAAGCTTCAGCCATTTCTGGCTGATGCCCATAAAAACCAAGGGTTAACCAGCCATTCTCGTCAAACATATCTTTAGCGGTCATTTGTTTTTCAATCACCGCTTGCAGTCCTGAACGTACCTGGGCAGGTGTAATGGCTTTAGGTAGTTTTTGAAAAAGCGCTATTTGTGACAATGCCTGGAAGGCGCCAAACCTGTAGGTTGAAGACCTCCCCAAAGGAGGATAAGTGCCGGATGGAGAAATTAAACGCTCCTGAATAAGAGCGTATTTTTGCGCCCTCTTCACTATTTCATTATACTCCTCATCAATATCCTTATATCTCCAGCCTAAATCGTTCTTTCTATCCACCAGTACTTTGTAAATATCTAATAACATAGGCTGAATTACATAACCGTTATAGTAGTCCCAGTGAAAATTAGGGCCATCTCCATACGTACCATCCCCCAGGTACCATTCGTCATGTTTCTTTATGGCATACTGAATACGAACCATATCTGCTTCTCCTTCAAATTTAAGGATAGCGGCTTCTACCATGGCCGTAAACAACAACCAGTTGTTATAAACAGGTTCAATTTTTCGGGTTTTCTTCAGAGAAATAAGAATATTTTCCCTGGCCTCTTCATCTAATCTTCCCCATAGCTCTTTTGGTGCTCGCAATAAGCCCTGAGCGAGAAAAGCAGCATCCACCAAAGGTTGACTTCCCTCGCTAAAATTCATATAGTCTTTAGCCCTGGGATTTGTAGCATTCTCCAAACCTTTTAGGCTAAGTTGTATGTACTTTTCCCTTAACCTGCCTTCTTCTGTTTCATCTGGCCCCAGTTCCAACCAGGGAGCAATTCCAGACAGAGTTCTTCCAAAAGCCTCGAGATAAGTATAATTAGATCTCTTTGCATTATGAACAACTTCAACGGGCATCGTCTCTTTAAGCTTGTTATTTGCCAAAGCAGATAGAACAGGATCTGATATTTTCACTAAGGCGTTTACAAAATATTCCCGTGACTCTATTTTTGCTTTATCCTGAGCAAATGTTGAAAAGCAGATTAAAAAAATGTATGTTAAAAGAACTAATTGAATTCTATATTTTTGATTTATCATTTCTTACATTAAAATTAAAGGTATAAATAACCTAATTATTTTAAGATGTGAATCTCTTTTTCGTTATTTTTTATTTCTATAAGTGCGACTTCCCCCATTATTGCCTGGCCTTCTACATAAAAAAATGTAGTAAGTACAGGAGCTTTTTTATGAGCGACTACTAGAATATATTCTTTAGAGTTAAATCTTAATTTCACTGCCTCCACTTCTTCGTCAGGGCGCAAAGTATTCATTACATCATAAACCGGTACCTTCTCAAATTTCACTTTAGTATTTTCAGGGAAATAGAGTAACGTAATAAAAGAATTGAAGCCTGTCTTTTCGATAGAGAATTCAGCCTTTAGACTCTCCTCTTTTAAATTATATTCAGGAGATATCCAGGCCTCTTTCAGACTAATATCAACCGGATTTATGGGTTGAATCATTAAATTATTATCGGGGTAAGTTGTAGAAACCGAGTTTCCATTTAGGCTTATTCTTTTATTGGGAAAATTGAAAAACTGCGAATAAGTATGTGTTTCTTTCCCTTTAAAGCTATCTATTAACAGCCAAACATCGGGTTTTAAATACAACATTCTTCTTTTTACGTCTACCGGATCATCAAGACGTTGATATGCTGTATTAATCGCTTCGGCATAGTCAAATTCTTTTTCAGTTATAGCTAAAACACCTTCCTGTTTGGCATCAAATTTATTCCCCCAGGAAGTTCCATAAACACTATTTGGCTTTCCATCTACCGCTAAAGTATTGTGAGAACGACTGTCTTTAAAATACTCTCGCCATTTGTTATTTACATACGTAAATCGCCCTGGATCTACCAGATAATCGCGCCCAAAAGCAAAAAGACTAAAATGCAACAAATTATCATGGGAATGTCCTCCCCCCAACCTTTTTAAATGAAAACTACTATAAAAAGCATCTTCCTGCCAGGAAGACCTGGAATACAAATCGCCCGAACTTTCCTGAAAAATTGAAAGAAATTCAGGTACTTGTTTATTTAATTCTTTATAAGCCTTTTTGCTTTCTATATCAAATAAAAACTCATTTTCATAATCTGCAATAGGAAAAGCACGGCTCTTTATAACCGGATCCATAAAAATAATTCCGGCAGTAGTAAGAAGGTCTCGTAAATCGGTGTCGTCACTATCTCCTAGTAAAGGTTGGTGATAATTAGGCTTTTGCCACTCCAGGTTAGCATAAGCCATATCCTTTGTTTTCTTAACAATAGTTTTAGGCAGATTTGTATTTGTGCGCTGTGATAACAAAACCACGTTCATAAAACTATGAAAAACCTCATTATGATACATTGGCGATTGCTCCCATTGTGTGCCATCTTTTAAGATTTGATTTCTTGCGGTTACCAGAAGGTTTTGGACAGCATCTTCCTTCCATTTATCTGCTTTGGTAAATTCGGGCATAAATAAGGCTATATGATAAAGCCCTTGAAATTCCAGCACCCCCCAGTTACTGGTTTGAGAAAATTTGCTAAAACCCTCATTTAAATACTCGGCGTGTTGAACCAGAGAATTCATAAATTTCCAAAAAAAGCCTGGAGTAATACTTTTTGATCCTTTAAAATATTCAAAACTTTTTATCCAGTTTTCTGCCCTTATTCCCGTATCTATACGCCGCCAGGATGTAGCTTTGGTTTCCTTAGAAAGAGGATTAGAGTCTATCCAATCGCTTACCTGCTGCACAAAGGTTTTAGCGTATTTCTCTTTTCCCGTTAGCAGGTACGCTTTACCTAAATCCTGCCAATATCTTCCACGATTAAGCATAAAAGTCCACTCGGGATCACCAAAAGGATTGGCCTGCCAGTCTATTTCGTTCTCAAACTGATAAGGAATATTGGTTTTCTCCATATCCCACGGATAACGAAACAGAAAATATTTTTCTCGAACCTCTTCTGCCGTAGCAATTGAGCGTTCTACCTCCTTTGGGAATTCTTGCCTAATCCTATCGGCATCATTTGATGATAACTTTAAGTATAAATTATCTTTTTGCTTAAAATAATCCAGGAGTGCTTTTTTGGCTTTATTTTTATCTTCTACAATTACTTCTTTCACCTGATCCATCCCCGGATAGCTTAAATTAAAGTTATTTAATAGAAAGGAATCTTCTTGTGCCTGAGTAGCTAACACAGAGCAAATAAATAGGTAGGATAAAATAATATTTTTTTTCATACTAAATCTTCTGTTTTATTACTCCTCAAGAATCCGAAAACTGGATACCTCTTTTAATTTATCTATGTTTCTGGAGGTTAAAACTAAACGATATAGCTTTTCCTGCTGCCAGTCTTTCAATAATTTTTCATCATTCAAAACAATCTCCTCTACATCGAACTTGAATTTAGCCGAGGGATAATAAAAATGGACTTTTGCGTCATCTGTCTGTCTTAGAAGTATTTTTCCCTTTTTCACCAATTTAGGAGGGGCTGCCAGCATAAAATTATGAATAGCAGGAGTTTCAATTTTATTATACTCAACACTATCTTCTATTATCAATTCAGGCTGCTCCCTTTTTAATTCAAAATTTCTTACCCATTTTTTACTATATGCTTCTTTTGGGTAAGCTTCGCTAATATCTAACCTAAACTTCAAACCTAAACTAGTCTGTTTTACAGATTCATCCTTAGCAGAAAACTCTTTGCCGAAAGCCTGAGAATTATTATTGATTTTTGGTAAGTTATGATAGTCTGATTGCATAGTCCAGATTTCATAACGATCTTTACTAAAGGTTTTTGCTGTATAGGTTTCCACTCCTACGTCTACTATAAGTGGTTCTCCCTGATGATACAGAACAAAAGAACCCACATCGTTATGATTGTGACTTTCGTTATTATGCCCTCCTTTAGCTGCAAAGAAAAAACCTTTCTTTCCATTGCTACTTGTTCTTCCTATTACTACACCGGTCTCGTCAAATCGTGAAACCAATTTATTCTCCTTAAGGGGAGCAGTATTCTCAAGTTGTTTATATATATAAAGATTGTTTAGGGAATAATCTAAAGAGCCAATAATGGGGTGGTCCAAAAAATTAGTGTTTTGTGATACAAAAGCCCCAAACTGCATTAATTCTGGCTTATTGATGTACAAACCGTATCTATATATTAAAGCAGGGTTAGGTTTAACTCGTACCGAAGAGTCTGCAAAATTCACATAGAACTTATTTACAATATGCACATCCATGATATAAGTACCAATATTTTGAATGATTTGTTCCTGACCAAGGTCTATATAACCTTTTGAAACATTTTTTAACAACTCTAAATATTCCAATAATTTACCTCCAGCATGACTCCAATAATTAGGCCCCTCATCGGCAGCCCCGTCTTGTTTATAATAGTTTATAAAGTTGTCTACAGACCTCATACTTTTTTTTACAACTTTTTTCCTTAAATCATTATTTACTGCATCTCCCAGTAAAATTGTACTTAATACTACATTATAATTCACCCATGGATTCCAATTGTTTACAAACTCATTTTCTTTAAATGCCATCCACCAAAAGTCATTTCGCTGAACATACGGCTGAATAATTTTTTCATCTATTTCTAAAAATATTCGTTTTTTAAGTAATGGTGAGATTTTATCAAGCTCAGTACCAAAAAGGTGATATACCCACCCCAGGTTCACTGAAGTTTCGCCTGCGCCCAAGTCTAATATAGGTTCCTGTATATCAGGGACACCGGCTCCAGCTTTTTGTGAAGGCAAATGTGCAGAAAGAACCCAGGAAGATTGCTCACAAAGAGCCCAACTTGCATTAACAATGGCGTCAATATATTTTTTTTCACCTTCCAACAATTCGGCAAGCACCAGATTTTTTAATGTCTTATTTCGCTGGCGGTAATACCTTTGCATAATTTCCCTATCTCCAGACCGCACGAATTCTAAATAAGCAGTTACAGGAATAACAGGCCAATTATAAGCTAAAGCAGCTTCTCCTTTCCTTCTTATTTCTTGTTTAGAGCTCTCAGGCAATTCTTGTAACTTTTCACTTATAGATGCTGCAGTAAAACCTGTTAATTCTATATTTTGCCAGCTTGAAAGGCTATTTTCCTGTAGTTCTTTCTGCAATAAATTTCTTTGCTCTTGTGCATTTGCTAAAAGGGGTAAAAAAACAAGAATGAAAAAAAGCAAATTTATAATAGAAGTCCTTTTCCTATAAAGCATTAAATGCAAGTTTCTTAAAATCATACTAACTAAAGTTTTTATTATATCTCGCGCTTCCCTTCCTTTTGAGAGCCCGCCTTACAAATCAATTATTTAAAATTTATTAATCATCTATATAAAGCACTAAGGCTCTTTTTTCATTATAATCTTTGCCAGTAACAGTTAAGCCAACCCAACTGCTTCTTCAAAGCCTTCCTTTAGTTTATCAATGGGAAATAATAAAAGAAAATTAAAGGTAATAGTTTCCGGGTGACTACATTTAAGCTGATTTCCTTCGGGTTATAACTTCAGAAAAAGAGGATAGACTTTAAGATTAGTTTGCAGTTAATTCAATATTTCACATGATAATCTTTCTTGAAAGCAGCCTTATTCCAGGCTTTTTTGGAAGTCCATTCTTCTTTAGCACCACTCCAAAAAACACTTTCCTTTGGAAGACCCAACGGTAAAAAACTTAAAGAGGCCATGTATAGGCTGCCGGTAGAAGTATAATAATCTGCTATCTGGGGGTGATGCCCTGTAAAGCCGAGTACCAACCAATTATTGTCATCAAAAACACTCTCGCTTAACAAGTTTTTAGTGACTTGGGTAAGGGCACACCTTACCTGTGCCGGGTTTATATCTTCCGGTAGCCTTTCCTCAAGTGCTACTTGAGCCAATGCTTGCATAGCCCCGGTACGATAGGTTATAGAGCGACCAATAGGCGGAAAAGTGCCTTCTGGAGAGATCACCCTTTCCAGTTGCCAGGAATAGCGTACCATTCGTTTTAGTGCCAATTCATATCTTCCCTGCATCCCTTTATCATGTTGAGCTAAAATCTTAAGGGTATCCACGAGCATAGGATGAATCACATAAGAGTTGTAATAATCAAAGGCAAATGTTTTCCCATCACTATACCAACCGTCGCCTACATACCATTCATCAAATTTCACTAAAGCGTGATCTACTGCTTTCTTATTCCAATCTTCACCAATAGACAATAGAAAGGCCTCAGTTATCGCTGTAAAAAGTAACCAATTGCTCTCAAACGGTTTTCGTGTTCGTAAAGCCTTAAATTCAGTAATAAGCCTTTGTTTTGTTACATCATCCAAAGGATCCCATAAAGTATTACGTGCTCTTATGAAACCATGTGCAAGGTAAGCCCCATCTACAATAGGTTGGTACTCTTTTCTAAAGTTTAGGTAATCGGGGTTAGCCGGGTCTACAGCATTAGAAATACCTTTAATAACATTTTCCCTAAGTGCTTTTCTTAATTTGCCTTCTTCCGAATCATCATCGGGCAAAGCCAACCAGGGTGCCACACCGGCCATACACCGACCTACCGCTTCCAGGTAAGTAACATCCTTTCGGGAATCGTAAGATGGTGATTTCTCTACTGGCATATTTTTTCTAAGTGTAGACTTTGCCAGGTTAGAAAATATAGGTTGAGCCATTTTATATAACGTATTAACCCAGACCTCTCGGTCATTACTTCCAAAAGATTCTAAACCAGCTTGTTTCTGGTTAGCAGCAGCTATTCTAAAAGGATCTAAGGCAGAAAGTGCCATTACTCCTGAAGCAGATACCAGAAATTCCTTTCTTTTCATAATAGTTTACATTTACTGAAGTTGTTATGTAAATATTGCAAGAGGCTCTTTGTATTTGCTAGTTTTAAGCAATAGGTAATTAAAATCACCTATTGCTTAAATAACCTAAATAAGATTCTAAGGGTGCTATTAAGAACCAATATAACTTAAAGGTCTTAACATCTTTCTTAAGAGCCTGGCAATATTATTAAATCTCTTACCAACCCGGATTTTGCTCCAGAGAAGGGTTTAGTGCAATTTGATTTACTGGAAATGGCCAGAGATAATCCCGAGCAGGGTCAAAGTGCCTATTTTCTGCTTTTTGTAGAATAATCAAGTTATCTGAAGTTACCTCGGGAACTACCTCAGTTCCGAATTCATCAAAAAAGTAATTTCCCAATATAGTTTTTGGTAATTCTATTTCTGCAGTTTTCCATCTAATCAAGTCCCAATATCTAAAGCCTTCAAGTGCCAATTCAACTCTTCGCTCCCTTCTTATTTCTTCACGCATTTCAAGGCCATTGTTATCTACAAGGGAATTGGTGAGGTGAGGCATGGAAACACTTTCCCGGTCGCGTAATATATTTACCGAAATATTGAGATCTTCATCATTAATGCTCTCATCTAATTCATAGGTTGCTTCGGCATAATTCAGTAAAACCTCAGCATAACGAATAAGCGTTCTGTCAATATAAGATCGGGAAACTTGCCAATCGTTCAAATTGGCATATCTCCTATTGGCAAACCCAGTTTTCTGAAAACTTATCGCCGGAATATTAAATACAGGCTGGGTACCAATATACTCATCACCCTCTTTAAAGAAGGTAGCCCCCATACGAGGATCTCTATTATTAAAAACTTCTACGGTATTGGTAGGTTTTTCATATAAGGGAGACTTACTAATTGGCAGTCCATCAGTCATTAAATAAGAAGTGGCTAAGCCCCTGGTAGGATTGGCAGCCCCAGTTTCTAAATTTCTTTGTGCCACATGATAAGAAATAGATTCTTCTAAGTTTTTACCATATTGCCTCACTAATATATTCTCCTTGTTCTGCCTACCTTCTCCCTCATATTGAAAGAGATTGAAATAATTTGAAAAAATATCATGTTCTCCAGAATCCATAACTTCTTTCGCTGCTGTCTTCGCAATCATCAAATGTTTTTGAGCATCGCCATAACCGTGAAATTTGCTTCGTGTTCCTTCAAATAAAGCTACTCTAGATTTAAAAGCTAAAGCAGCAGTTTTGGATATCCTTCCATAATCCTCGGCTTTAATTGTACCTGGAGATTTAAGTTCTAATACTGCCGAATCTAAATCACTATATATTTGGGCTACAACCTCTTCTCTTGAAGCCTGTCCCATATTGAGCTCTTCATCTTCTATGTTTAGGGGCTTTAAAATTAAAGGAACCCCACCATAGCGGCGAAACAAATTAAAGTAGCCCCAGGCTCTAAAAAACTTGGCTTCAGCAACATATATGTTTATTTGGTTAATATCTCCACCTCTATCAGCTACTAAATCTGCTTTTTCAATTATATTATTGGCTGCTCTAATAAGTCTATATTGAGCTCTATAGTATCCATCGGAAGATGGAGTAATTCTAGTACCATCACTTATAGAGTTAGCACTGGTACCAAAAGCATCATCAGACCATACATCACCGGTTTCTGGCAAACCTGGTAAAAAGGTATATAAATAATTGGCGGCAGACTTAAGGTCGTTTTCATTTTGCCAAAATGCAGGATCACTAATAGAGGTTTCCGGTAAGCGATCTACATTACAGGACAGCACACCAAAAACCATTATTAAACTAAATAATATTCTAAATTCTTTTTTCATACTGATAAATTTCAAAATTGTTTAAAATGATAAATTGATACCTAAAGCAACTTTACCCGTAAACGGATAATTTGCTCTTTGCTCATTGCGTTGCTCAGGATCAAAAACGCCATCAAAGACTCCCAATTTGTTAAACAGAAGTAAATCTTCTCCCGTAACGTAAATCCTGAACCTTGATATAGGTAATTGACTTATTACTTTTTGGGAGAGAGAGTAACCAAGTTGAATATTCTTTAAACGAACATAACTACCGTCTTGCACCCATCTATCTGAAGTTGCATAATTATGAGTTCCTTTAAGAAAAGGCCTGGGAAAAGCGGCATCGGGGTTATTTGGTGTCCAAAAATCTCTATGAAATGCCATAGGTTGGAACCAGGTTTGATTAAAAGGCATTACAACCGCTGTTGGTGCTAAAAAGGATCGTTTTCCAACTCCCTGAAAGAAAATACTAAAATCAATATTTTTATAATTTGCCCCGGCATTTATTCCGAATAGGTATCTGGATTGGTCAGTACCAAGTTTCACTAAATCTCCGTGATTTTCAACTGTTCCTCCGCCATTATTAATTAAGCCGTCACCATTTTGATCTACATATTCTATGTCTCCGATTCCTGTTCGGTTATCATAAAAAGGAGCATTTTCTAATTGACTTTCGCTTTCTATATAGCCGGGCACAGTTTCATAGCCCCAAATTGTATTTAATGGAAAACCTTCTATTAATCTATTGGTTCTAGAACCTACAGTGTTTCTATTACCACCATAACTAATTAACTCATTCTGGTTGTCTGATAGATTAAAGCCTATATTATAGCTAAAATCATCACCTATTTTATCCCTAAAATTTAAATTAGTCTCCCATCCCCAACTTTTTAATTCACCGCGATTAACCCTGGGTGTATTTATACCTATGGTAGCTGGTAAATTAGTAGGTATCAACATATTCCTGTTATGCTTAATATAATAATCAAAAGATCCCTGTAGCTTATTCTTAAATAAAGAAACATCTACGCCATAGTTAACAGTTTCTACGGTTTCCCAGGCTAAATTAGGAGAAGGAAGTCCTCCCTGATAAAAATAAGTAGTACGGTCTTCGGTAGCTCCCATAACCAAAGCATTACCATAGTTTAATCCAGGGATATAATCGTAATAGCCAATAATATCGGCATTTGCATTCCCTAATTGTCCCCAGGAAGCTCTTGGCTTAAATTCACTAAAAAAGGGTAAAGCAGTTTCAAACCATTTTTCTTTATGCATATTCCAGCCTATAGAACCTGATGGAAACCATTTTAGCCTGGATCCAGGCGCTAAGCGGGAAGTCTCATCTCCCCTTATCGTGGCCTCTAATAAATATTTATCCTTAAAACTATAATTGAAACGGCCAAAATATGATTGATTAGCAAAAGTTGTTACCCCTTCACTATTTCTTTTACTATTGGCATCACCAAGGTTTAAAGATGGTAAATCATTACTAACTAAGGAACTGGCAGAGCTTGTTACAGAATGTCCTCTATAATCTTCCCATTGATAGCCCCCTAAAAGATGAATTTTATGGTTGTTAAAAAGGGTAATATTATAGTTCGTTAGGAACTGAAAGTTATCTCTTGCATAATTTGCTCCCAACACAGTATAGGAGTTAGGATTATTTAAATAGTAAACAGGAGAAAATCTATCCCATAACTCTACTGTTCTATTAAATCTGTCATAATCCCGTCTATTTTCCTGCCGGCCATAGATCATTTTAAGCTCCAAACCATCTATAAAGTTTGAAGCGGTTAGGGTAAATGTTCCATTTAATTCTGCCCGCTTATCGTTAGCATAACCTCCTTCTGTTAGGTAGGCATAAGTGTTATTTCCTGATGTTCCAGCACCACCAAAGAGTTTCCCTTCTGGTGTAAAGATTGGGAAACGTTGTCTTGCCTGCCAAACTTGCTGTAAAAGACCATAACCATTTACTCCTGCAGAAGGCGATTCTCTATCGTTAACATTATACGCCAATCTAGAATCTAATGATAGGTGTTTTGACAACTCGGCACTCATATTTAGACGAGTATTAAGACGTTTATTCCCATCTGGGCCAACTTTGAACATACCTTCCTGGTCCAAATATCCCACAGAAAAAAAGTAGTTAACCTTATCACTCCCGCCTCTGGCACTAACATTATGACTTTGCATTAAATATAGATCTCTAGCTACCTGATCTTTAATACTTTTTTGGTTATAAGTAAGATACCTAGTAGAATCGGTTGGTGAAACAACAAACTCTACTCCATTTCTAATATTATCTAAATCAAAATCACTATACTCGGGCCCAACACCGGCATTTTTCCTTGCCAAGTTTGAAAATTCAGCCTCTTCTAAAAGAGACAATCTATCAGGAATATTTAGGGGCCATTGAACGGTAAGTAGACTTGAATAGTCTACAACAGTTTTTCCCGACTTTCCTTCTTTTGTAGTAACCAATATAACTCCACCGGCCGCTCGGGATCCATAAATAGCTGCTGCCGCAGCATCTTTTAGCACCGTAACGGTTTTTACATCGGTAGGGTTAATAGTATTTAGATCGTTTAAAGACATAGTTACTCCATCTACAATTAGCAAAGGATCCACATTTCCATTTGCCGATGTGGCCCCCCGAATTTGTATATTCAAGCCCTCATCACCAGGCTGTCCCGTTGTACGGGAAATATTTAAACCAGAAGTAGTTCCCTGTAAAGCATTCCCCAAATTAGTTACAGGTCTATCTTCAATAGTTTCGGCATTCACAGTAGAAACGGCCCCAGTAAGATTGGCTCTTTCTTGCTTGCCATAACCAACCACCACTACTTCATTTAAGGCTGCTATATCTTCTTTAAGAACTATGTTAATTACATCACGTCCAGCGGGCTCAATATCCTGGGATAGAAATCCGACATACCGAAAACTGAGAACCGTATTAGAATCGGGTAAGACAATCTCATAATTTCCATCAAAATCGGTTACTACACCGTTATTGGTATTTTTCTCCATTACCGTAACCCCCGGTAATGGTATTCCAGTTTCATCTGTAACTGTTCCAGATATACTAATCTTCCCCTGTGAATATGCTGTAAAGCTTAATAAAAAAGATAAAAAAAATAAGAACGGGGCTATATTCCACAGCCTATTCTGAGGTTTATTTTTTTCAATTAATAATTTTTTCATAATGATTTTTGGTTTCGTTAATTAATTCAATACACATTAAACAATCGATTGTTTAAATGGGCCAAAAAATTAGTAAACCTATTTACTAATTTGCTTTTGCCTTGACAGTGCTTCTAAATAATAATAGTCAGCATAATTTAATGGCACATCTAACTCAACACCATGAGGCTTGCTACCAACAGAATGTTTTAACAGAAATCCTCCATTAGTTCCTACCTTAGCTAAATAGGTTTTAGAGCTTAAGCTATCGATAATATCATTTCCCCACTTTAAATAATCCTTACTACTTGCATCTGTATCGTAAGTACTTAGTTCTAAAAGAGCCGAAGCTGTAATTGCTGCCGCAGAAGCATCGCGAAGCGTATTCTCTCCTGGAGCCACATCGAAATCCCAATAAGGGATCTGGTCATTTGGTAAATTAGGGTGGGTTTTAATAAAATCAGCAATTTTTTCGGCCTGCTTCAAATACTTAGGATCCTGTGTTTCCCGATAAACCAATACATAGCCATACAACGCCCAAGCTTGTCCTCTAGACCAAGCAGATTCATCACTATAGCCTTGATGCGTAACTTTTTCATTAATATCTCCTGTTAAAGGATCATAATCTACTACGTGAAAAGAACTTCCATCCTCCCTAAAATGGTTTTTCATGGTAGTATCGGCATGACTAACCGCTATATCATAAAATGTAGAATCTCCAGAAATTTTAGTTGCGTGAAACAATAGCTCTAAATTCATCATATTATCGATAATTACGGGACAATCCCATTTTTTATTCCAATCCCATGACTGGAGAACGCCCGCATTGGGCTTGAAGCGAGTTGAAAGAGATTTCGCAGTTTGCACTATAATATCTTCATAAGCCTTTGAATCCTGATACTTTAAACCATTACCATAACTACATTCTATTATAAAGCCTACATCATGATTTCCCTCCCAATATTGTATGGTATCCAATTTTTCGGTATATACCATAGCACGTTCCTTCCAAACATCATTCCCGGTTAGACCATAAAGCTGCCATAAAGACCCAGGATAAAAACCACTTGTCCAATCATAAGGGCCAACATTTACCAATTTGTCATTTTTCGTAGTACGAGGCATTGGATTAGGACTTTCTTTTACATCCTTAATGCTTTTATACAAATATTCATATTGCTCTTCCAACTGCCCCACATCAGCTGCTTCCAAATTTGATTTCTTACTAACGCAGCTAGCCGAAACAATATATACCATTAATAAAATTAATCTACAAGTTGATTTCATTTTCTATAATTTAACAATTCAAGACAATATTAATAAAATTATTTTCTAATAACAATCGATTGTAATAAAATAAATTAACTTTTTTTTTACATAGAACCAATTCTGGTAAATAAGGGCTATTCAATTTTTAGAAGTTTAGCATTTACAGAAGCCTACCAACAAATTTTATGTAGTAAATATCAAAATTGCTAAAATCATTAAATATTAATAGCGGAAGCACTGACTTAATAAAGTCTATTAAAGGAATATGAAATTAAACCGTTTATCGCAGATGGCGTGAAACGACTGGCAATACATAGCTGGATTCTTTCTTTATTTAGAAGCAGTTACTTATCGCAAATCCGGATATGTCTAGCGCCTAAAGCTGAAATACAGGATTCCCTTGATATGGTATAGGCTTGATACCTAATTCTTATCAAAAGCTAGCGAAATAAGATTTATAAGACTTTATAGAAAGTTATGGTGAAGATCCAAAAGCTTAGCAAAGCTTTCTTAATAATTTTGGTTATTAATTATTCATTGTGAAAGAATTGCAAAGAGCATAAGTACATTTGAGAACAAACTTCAAAAAATGGAGGACTAAATTTTCTTCTAAATGGAAATATAATTTTTTAAAATTATTAGTAAACTACCCCGAGCAAACCACTAGATATTCGTTGGATACATATTTTTAATTTTGAGGTAAGCCCAGGATTACAGCCTTTGGCGGTGCCGATGCAAGGGGATTGAGGTAAGACAACCTTAATCCCCTTATAAAATTAAATCTTCCAAACACTCTCTTAAAAAAAATCCAGTATCACCCAGATAGAAGACCTACCGTTTAAGACCTTCATTATTATAGTGTTTTCAATTAAAAGTAATATTAATAAACTTTATTAAACTACCTGGGGGCTATGATACCCTGTGGCGATGCTAATAAATTAATACTTATAGCTATTTTTTCTATGATCTATTATTTCTATCTTTTAATAATTTATCTACTTTCGTTTTAAGTGTTTGAGAATCGCTTGCATAATCTTCAAGATTTACAATTTCCACCTTTCTAAAATCTGTAGGATGGCTTTCGCTTTGCAGCGAAATAGTTCCCCCTGTTAATAATGTACCTTCATCGTTTTGTGGTTTCTCATATCTAAGTACTTCTTCTCCATTTGCATAATGTACAATTAAAGAATCGCGTACAACTAACACATCAACACGCACCCATTGATCTCCGGGAAAAGTTTTGGAATTTGAATTCGTGCAGTGATTAGTAATAAGCTTCCCGTCCATAACAAATTGGGTACCGGGAGTACATATGTTGGCATTTGTTCTTTCATCTTTCCCATTCCCACCCAATAATTGCACTTCAATAGAATTGGGAAAGTCCTGGTGTTTGTCCATGGTTTCAGGTTTCTGACCGTGAATCATAATACCATTATTGCGGTAGGCCCATCCCGGACCATTCTTTACTTGATCTCCTATAAAACGGTATTCAACACCCAATAAATAAGTTGAAAAAGCTTCTTTATAAAATATATGTCCATATTTATCATCAAACCCATTTTCGTACTCATCATACCTTACTTGTAAAAGACCATCATTAACCCTAAAAGTATTCCCGAAATTTTCCCCAAGTTGATGACCTTTAAATTTTATATCCCAATCATTAAGGTCTTTACCATTAAATAGTGGTTCCCACTCATCTGAAATTTGCGAGGAACAACCTCCAAAATTAATAGAAATAAAGAGCATTAAAATGGTAGAAAATGGTATTTGTTTTATCATGATAATTTAAAGTTTTAGATTTGATTTTTAGAGGTTTAATAAGGATTTCAAGTAAACCTATAAAGTACTCCTACTTTTTTATTCTATTCACAGTACTGCAAAATAAGGTTAATTCCCTTTTATAATTCTTTAATTTTAATATTTCTAAACCACACTTTATCGCTGTGATCTTGAAGGGCTATATGGCCTTTGCGGGTTTTCCCAAAGTTTTCCCAGTTTTTAAATTTAGAAGATTTAACCATATCCTTCCATTCTTTACCGTGTACAGGAAATTCGTTTATGGTAAAACCGTTTAACCTAACAGACCCTTTATTGGTGTTATGATCAATTTTAATCACGGTTTTATTCCATTTTCCCGCATTTTTGGTTTTATCGCTTTTTGGTGGCATCATATCATAAAGCGCTCCTGCCTGCCTAATTGGGCCATTCGTGGCATCTGGATGTAATTCATTATCCAAAATTTGAATTTCCGGTCCTGTTAAATAAGGTTCAGAAAAGGCTTCACCTTCCTGTACTCCCCACATAATCCCACTATTTCCTCCTTTTGAAATTTTCCATTCTAGCGAAAGCTCAAAATTGGTATAAGTGTTTTCAGTGATAAGGTTTTCTGTACTCGTTCGTTTTCCCGGGGCAGGAGTAAAAACAATAACGCCGTCTTTCACCTGCCACTGGCTTGAAATTGAATCAGCATTAAAGGCTTTCCAGCCATCCAAATTTTCACCATTAAAAAGTTGACTCCAAAGCTCTTCCGCTTTATTTGTTCCTATAGCGTCTTTCTCTTCAACAAAATTCTTCTGCTTATCCCCTTTGTTATCGTGTTTACAGGCAATTCCCACTACGGCAAGCATTGTTATTATTAAACTAATTTTTCTCATATCATTAATTTAGTTAATCATTATATCTCTTCTATATTTTGTTTACGAAAAAAGTGGCAAGCTTAATTTTCATTCTGCAATTCAACTATTAGATAAGAAAATTGTTCCCAACACCTAAAGCATACTGAGAATGTATTTGCATTTCAAAATCTATCAATAGTAATCCTGTAACACAAACAACAAATTTATCCCAGATTATGTAATGGTTTGTACAAGGGCTAATAAGCTTAATTTTCAACTTAAAATGTACCGAAACCAACCATAAACCTGAAATATAACCTTTAGGAACATATTAGTTAATGATTGGCTTACGGCTTTATCTTTTATAAGTTATATTTTATTGATTTAATTCTTTACCAACTTTCTGAAGAATATTTTTTGTAGCTATTATGCCTTCTTCTGGCGAAAGCCTTGAACCTTCATACTCCACTCCTACATAATCATTATAACCAGCATCTTTAACTATTTTCATTATTCGTTTATAATCCAAGGTGGTTTCTTCTCCTTTCTCATTAAAGTCGTAAGATTTTGCGCTCACAGCCTTGGCATATGGCATCATTTCTTTGATCCCCTGATATTTTGGGTATTCCTCTGCACAATTGCCTTCAGACCTTTTTATACAGAAATTCCCAAAATCTGGTAAAGTGCCGCAGTTATCCATATTAACTGCCTCTATTACTGCTACCAAAAGTTCGGCATTTGAAGATAGGTGTCCATGATTTTCAACTAAAATATTAACACCTTTTTCTGCAGCATATTCGCTAAGGGCCTGCAAGCCCTTTATAGCCGATTTTTTCCACTCATCAGGCTCCCGGGCACCAAATAAGTTTACCCGAATAGAGTGCGCTCCCAGATATTGGGCTGCATCTACCCATTTTTTATGATTATCTACAGCACTTTCACGCTTGTCTTTGTTAGAAGACGCCAAATCTCCTTCGCCATCTATCATAATTAATACATTTTCCACTCCAAATTCTTCACTTTTCGCCTTTAGAGTATCCAGGGTTTGCTGAAATGCTATTTCAGGGTTTTCAGAATTCTTTATTCTTGCTGAATAAAAGCCACTCACATACTCAATCCCATCAAACCCCATCTCCTTTGCTTTTTCAGCAAAGTCCATCGGGTCTAAATCGCCGGCAAAAATAGGTTTGTTAAGTGACCATTGGGCCAGTGAAATTTTAAAAAAAGGTTCAGCATTATTAACGGTTTCGGCTATTAAACTACTAGCGTCTTCCTTTTGTTTAGTTTGGTGCTTACATGAAAATAGAATGGGAAATAAAAAAGCTAGAAAAATTACGGTTATGCGCTTCATAATATAAGTTGAATAAAAATTAATTATAATGATGGTTTTTCAAATAAGAGTATATTTTAATTTACAGAACTTTTGTTTTACCTGGTTTGGGTACAGGATATAAACCATCTTCTCCCGGTAATGTTGGTGGGGTGGAGTTCCAGGTCACATCCCTAGGCATTAAAACCTCCTGAGATTTCAATGCTTCTTCCCAGTTAATTACCTGCCCCGAATAAGTAGCCATTCTTCCCATTATAGCGGTCATTGTACTTTTAGCGCCATTCTCGGCATCACTAATAACCTCATTATTTCTTATTGAAGCAAATAGTTTATCGTGCTCTACCTGATAAGGGTTAGGGTCTCTTTGCCCCCGGTATCTAAACAAATCATTTCCATCAAGATCGGTTATACTTGCTGCACCCGCATCATTCATATCTACAGTTCCTTTGCTAGCCTGAAACTTCTCACCTACCTTAGACCAGGTACCTGGCTGGTGCCTACACTGGCTGGAAATTACTGCACCACCAGGGTATTTAAACTCTACAAAATGATGGTCGAAAATCTCTCCGTGTTCAGGCCCTGTTCTTACCAAACGACCTCCCATTCCTTGAGCAGAAATAGGATATTCTCCAATAAACCAGTTAGCAACATCAATATTATGAATATGCTGCTCAAGAATATGGTCTCCACATAGCCAATTAAAATAATACCAGTTTCGCATTTGATACTCCATTTCACTTTGCCCAGCTTTTCTTGGGTTTACCCAAACCCCTGCACTATTCCAATAAACCTGGCCAGACATAATTTTACCGGCCTTATTTTGCTTTATTTGTTCGGCAATTGCCAGGTAATTATTTTGATATCTCCGTTGAAGTCCAACTACTACGTTCAATTTCTTTGCCTTTGCAATTTTCGCCATTTCTAATACTTTGCGTATTCCCGGTACATCGGTTGCAACCGGTTTTTCCATAAATACGTGTTTTCCGGCATTAATGGCATATTCGAAGTGATATGGACGAAAACCAGGGGGAGTGGTAAGAATTACAACATCTGCCTCATCAATAGCTTTTTTATAAGCATCAAAACCTACATATTGATGTTTTTTCTGAACATTGACTTTCTTGCTACCTTCAAATTCTTTTTCAAGGCTTTGAAGACTACCGCTTAAACGGTCTTCAAAAGCATCAGCCATAGCTACTAATTGAACATTTTCGTCGGCTTTTAAAGCCTGATTTGCGGCACCTGTTCCTCTACCACCACAACCTACCACTGCAAGTTTTAAGGTCTTTTCGTTAAAAACATTTGCCATGGCATTCATTTCCATTCCAGGCAGCATCATCCCGGCTGCAACAATACTTGAGTTTCTTACAAAGTCTCTTCTGGAAGATTTTAAAATTGATTTCTGGTTCTTTTTAGAATTTTTCATTTTGTAATTTTTTAATGTTTAAGGTGTTTCTTCTCCCCAATATTTCTCTAATTCATTTTTTGAAGGAATGTCCTCTATTCTCACTATCCTAAAACCTACAAAGGGAGCATCGGTATTCCACCACTTGCTTTTAGGAAACTGTGGATCTCTCATTTTCCAGTTTTCAGTAGAGGCCATACGGGATGCACTTCTCAAATCCTGATTGTCGTCTAAATAAGAACCACCCCTCACCGATCTAGGATATTCCTCTATGGGGAATTCGATTGGATTTTTAGTGATAGAATTTCTATTTTGATAAGCTTTCGGCAAATATTGATCTAAAGTCCATTCTGCCACATTACCGTACATATCATAAAGCCCCCAGGGGTTTGGCTCTTTTTGACCAACCCTATGGTAAGTACCGTTACTATTGGCATAGTACCAGGCATATTTATCCAGCTCTTTATTATTATCTCCAAAATAATATGCTGTATTGGTACCGGCACGTGCCGCATATTCCCATTCAGCTTCAGTAGGTAACCGATAGAAATGACCCGTTTTAGCCGATAACCATTTACAGAATTTAGAAGCGGCATGATGAGTTATATTTACAACTGGCTTGCCTTCATCTGTACCCATTCCCAAACTCATATCTACATAAGGAATAGTGGCCCCGGATATAGCATCGATTTCAATCTCAATATCAGGTTTTTCTATATTTTTAGACACGGTATCTATTTCCCTGTTTAAAAATAGTTTATATAATTCCCAGGTAATCTCATATTGGGACATCCAAAAACCAGCGATCTCTACAGTATGAACGGGACCTTCATCTTCTCTCCTTTTATTTTCATCTGCCGGACTTCCCATTTTAAATTTCCCCTTCGGAATCCAGACCATAGGGATAACATATTCTGATCCATCTATTTTTTGAACGTAATCTTTTGGAGATCTTTCCTGGGAAAATAGATTAGTGGTTACAAAAGATAAAAATAGTAGTAGTTTAAAATTCATTTTTTCATTTTTTACATACTCATTCAGCTATAATCAATAACACTTGCTTAATTATAAATGAGTAATTTCTATTTTCTTAAACTCAACTTCAGCGCCTTCTGCTTGAACTGCTATTCGCCCACGTTGGGTGCTCGAATTAAACCCCTCATTAACTAAGTCACCATTCACCCATACTTTTATCTTATCAGCTCGGCACTCTATAACCATCTTATTCCATTCTCCTAAAGGATTTTCAGATTCGTTGGTTAAATTTTTAATTCTGCGGCTTTTACCTTCGGTTGTGCCCCATTTTTCTTTTGGACCACGTCGTTCTTCCATATCCTGCACTTCTATATTTTCTACTATACACCAAAAATCACCTGCATTTTTGTGCTGCATTTGTACCTCTATAGATTTTGGAAACATATCATATAGAGCTCGTGGGGCAGATGCATGAACCAGGACACCACAGTTCCCGGGGTTTCCCGGGAACCTATATACTAAATTTAATCTATAGTTTTCATAAATCGAATCTGTGATTAAATGGCCTCCTGGAGTACCAAGGCTCACCAACATTTTGTCACGAACAATAAAAGGGCTTTTTGATTGAGCATTACTGTCCATTTCAGGAACGTCTATATGCGTTAAAATACAGTTAAATTATTTGCTTTCTATAATAGCTTTATAAGCTGCTACCATCTTTTCTAGTTTTTTTGGATTTTTTTTAGCCAAATTATGTTGCTGATTAATATCGTTTTCTAAATCATATAATTGATAAATTGGTGCATTACCCAATTCTATATTTACAGATTTATTAATTTTCGGACCTTTAAATGGAGGAATTAAAATCCAATTACCTTTTCGCAATGCCGTTCTCCCACCAGCTTCTATAATAAGTTCTTCCCGTCCCTGATCACTATTTCCTAAAAAAACGTCTATCAAATTCTTACTATCTTGACCTCTAATATCGCTATCTACTAGAGAAGCCAATGAAGAGAATAGGTCAACCTGAGATACTATAGCTTCTGTTTTTCTCGGCTGAATTTTACTAGCCCAATAAGTTGCAAAAGGCACACGAGTTCCCGCCTCAAATAGACTATATTTACCACCTCGAAATGGGCCAGATGGAGTATGATCTCCCAATTTTTCGACTGCATCATCATAATAACCATCATTAAGAACAGGTCCATTATCACTTGAAAATATGATAAGAGTATTCTTCAATAAGCCTTCATTTTCTAGTGTTTGAAATAATTGACCAATAGCCCAATCAGCTTCCACAATAACATCACCACGAGGGCCTAGTCCGGTAGCACCTATAAACCTAGGGTGAGGTGTACGAGGTACGTGAGGCTGCTGCAATGCGTAATACAAGAAAAAAGGAGTGTTTCTATTAATTTTTATATATTTTTGAGCTTCATTCAAAAAAACATCCATCATTTCTTCATCCTTCCATTTCGCTTTTTCCCCACCCTTCATAAAACCTATACGAGGGATTCCATTTACAATACTATTATTATGACCATGGTGCCACTTCATTTTCAACATTTCAGGATTTTCCTTACCTGTAGTTTCTCCCGGAAAATTTATTTGATAATTCACTTCTATTGGATCCTCTTGTTCTAAACCGACAACATTCCCGTTTTTAATGTAAACTGTTGGAACTCTGTCCTGTGTAGCGGCCATAATGTAGCTATAATCAAAGCCTACTTCATTAGGACCAGGTGAGATTTTAGCATTCCAATTAACATTGCCACTCCCTAAACCTAAGTGCCATTTACCAACTACTCCTGTATTATAGCCTTTTTCTTTGAGCATTCTTGGAAGGGTGGTTAGAGTAGTATCAATAAGAAATGGTGCAGTACCAGATAGTATTTTTGCATCTTTGTTTCGCCAGGGATAGCTTCCTGTTAATAGACCATAACGGCTAGGTGTACAGGTGGCAGAAGTTGCGTAACCATTTGTAAATTGTACACCACCTTTAATTAATCTATCCATATTAGGTGTTTCAATCTCTGTAGCTCCATAGGCTCCAACATCTCCATATCCAAGATCGTCAAGATAAATGATCACAATATTTGGTTTATCTCTATTCATCTGAGAATAAATATTTTGAAAGCCTACAAAACATAATATTGTAGTTAAGTAGAAATATAAATTATTCATTTTATGTGTTTTAATTATTAATTGTGAATTCCATAATAAAAAGTTGGTATCAATACCCCGGATTTTGTTCCAAATTTGTGTTTATACTAATTTCACTTTGAGGAATAGGCCATAAATAATCAATATTGGGCCTGAAATTTCTAGTTGTTACATACCATCTATGCTGTGAGTCTATATCTTGATTTATTTTCGATCGAATATTATCGGTATTAGGAAAAGGAGCTCCATAAAAATCATTGTTTAATACTTTTTCAGCAGTTTTCCATCTTAATAAATCCCAGTAACGAATTCCCTCAAAAGCCAGTTCTACCCGTCTTTCATTTCTTAAAATTTTTCTTAAAGAATTTTTATTAGTTACCGTAATCGGGGGCATATTTACTGAAACTCTACCCCGAACCTTATTAATTGTTTCGTCCAATAAACTTTGGCTAATAGCATCGCCGGCTTCCAGTTTAGCCTCCAAATAACCTAATAAAATTTCAGCATAACGAATTATAGGAAGGTTAACCCCCGAGTTACTTAAATTCCCCTCAAAGTCTGAGTTCATCATCTTTTTTAATCCAAAACCTGTCTGGGTAGTTTGTTTACCTGCTCCAAGCTGATCTGGGGATGAAGTAGAGTCAGGGTGTGTTATATACAGCTTATTGCCAAAGGAATTACGGTTAAAAAGCACTGAATATCCTAAGCGTGGATCACGATTTTTGGAAATATTTTCTGCATCATATCTTGAATCCTTAAAAGAAAATGGAGTACCATCCTTAAATTGATAAGCTTCCACTAAGCTTGCTAAAGGGTTAAACATATGCCATCCACCTTTTACAGCAGGAAAAAAATGTTGAAACATTGCATTAGAACCTTCGTTTTTCACATATTGAGTACTGAATATTATTTCTTGACTATTCTCATTTTCTATTTCAAAAAGTGACTCATAATTAGGATCAATAATATTTTCTCCCATATCAATAATTTCTTTATAAGTTTCTCCTGCCATTTCAAACTTTTCTTCTGCAAGTAAAGCTCTCCCCAAAAAACCCAAGGCTGCTTGTTTTGTAAATCTTCCTACTTCAGAAGCTTCTAGGTTAGCTTGTGAAGGCAGAGATTTTGCAGCTAATTGCAACTCATTAATAACAAACTGCATAACCTCCTTTTTGGATGTACGTCTCATTTTATTTGCCTCTTCCGAATTAATAGAACTCGTCACTAATGGTACATCTCCCCAGTACTGGGCAAGATAAAAATACTGACACGCTCGTATGGCTCTTACTTCAGCAGAATACCGAGATATTTTTTCTTCTTCCATAGACACCTTATCTATATTTTCCAAAAAATCATTAGAACGTGAGATTTTGTTATAACTATTCTCCCAATAATTTTTAACATATCCATTTGTTGCTGTATTAGTACCATTAGACAACTTCACCGTTGCTGCATTATCCCCTCTTCTATCGTAAGCATTATCAGAAGCAAACTCTAAAAACATCAAACCATTATAAGACCACCAATCCGTCGGACTGAATTCAGGATTATTCATTTGAATGTTTCCTCGATAAACTCCAGTTAATGCCAAATATGCTTCATTCTCACTTTTCCAAAATGTTTCTGTGGCAAACTCATCTAACGGATTTTTTTCTAATTCCGCTTCACATCCAATAAAAAGTATGCAAGCAAAAATTAAAATCAAACTCTCAAAACTTACGATTCTTAAATTATTCTTCATTGTTCTTTTTATTAAATATTAATAGTAACTCCTAAAGTATAGTTAGAAAGAATAGGATAAAACTGTCCACCTGAATTTATTTCTGGATCCCAACCTTGAGGATATTTATCCCAAGTAATAATATTTTCCCCAGATAAATAAAAACGAATATTCTTAACTTTCCATTTATTTAATAATTCCGATGGCAGTTTGTAACCAATTCGAACATTTTTTAGCCTTAAATAAGAAGCATTTAAAATCCAGTAAGAAGATTCGAGAGTATTAGGAGTTCCTTGATTTGAAACTATTTCTAACCTAGGGTAACTAGCATTTGGATTTGGATTTTCAAGAGTCCATCTATTCTCTTTCATCCATCTTTGAATGGATGCTGTATTATAAAAAGCTGTACCAGCATATCCACTTAACCTGCCTTTCACACCACCTACTCCTTGGAATAAAACATTAAAATCGAAATTTTTATAATTCGCTCCTAAGTTAAAACCAAAGGTATATTTAGGAATTCTACTACCAAGAATCTTTCTGTCATACTTTGCGTCAACCTGCCCATCAGGTACGCCATCAGGCCCACTTATATCCTTATATTTTATATCTCCAGGCTTTGGTTGAGGATTAATTTTAGAGACATCAGCTCCATTCGCAATTGCATCATCATCACGGTATAACCCATCTGCAACATATCCATAATAAATATTCATAGGATAACCTATAAATAAATCATTACCATTACCTACAAGACCATTTGGTTGTTGAATATTCCCCACTCCTAAATCCTGTACTTTGTTATGAATTATGGAAAAATTGGGACTAAGACTGATTCTGAAATCGTTCCAACTTTTATTATAAGACATCATAAATTCCCAACCCTCATTTCTTAAACTTCCAGTATTAGTTTCTGAAATTTCTTTTCCTAAAATTGAGGATATACTACTAGAAGGTTTGTAAAGAATATCTGTAGTCTTTTTAATAAAATAGTTAATACTAAAATCTAAATTATTGTTTAGCAGAGTAAAATCACCCCCCACATTATGAGAAGTTGTACTCTCCCAGTGCAAATTACTATCGGTTATATTTGTTATTGCTACACCCGGATGAAGACTTCCGCCAAAAGGATAATCATAGCCTGAAGAAAAAACCGTTTGATAAGGATAATTACCAATATTTTGATTTCCTAATTTTCCGTAGGATGCTTTTAATTTAAAATCATCTATCCAAGGTAGCGCATCTGTAAAAAATCTTTCTTCAGATAATTTCCAACCTATAGCGAAAGATGGAAAAAAAGCATATTTCTTATTTTTTGGAAATCTGGAAGAACCGTCATAACGCATAGTGCTTTCGAATAAATATTTTTTTCTGAATTCATATTTTGCTCGACCAAAAAAAGATTGTAGAGCCCATTCATTTGCAGTTCCATTTATCTGTTGCCCTTCTGGAGAACCTACGTTTATCTCGTGAAGGTTATTACTTGGCAGTTTATCTCGGAAGCCATTCATTATTTCGTAATGATTGTCTTCGAAGGAGTAACCCGCTAGTATTTCTATATCATGGTCACCAAATTTTTTATCAAATTCCATTATACCTTGAATAGTACGATAGGAAGATTCATCATAAATCTGTCTAAGGCTAGCTGGACCCAATAAAAGGTTTGCATTTAAACGTTGAGAGGCTAAAAATCTCTTAGATTTTCTTGTGTTTTTTTCGTACCCACCTATTAAAGATAGTTTTAATGATTTTAAAATATTCCAATCTAATTTCATGTTTGCATTAAAATTAAATGGTTTATTTGTATAAAAAGATTCACTTTCAATAAAAGACAGAGGTGTCCCCATTTGTGCATGCCCTGTCCCAAAATCTCCATCGGAAAATTGTCCTGCATAAATCGCGGGAACCCTCACAGCCTCATTTATGATTGCCATCATATTGTCAAATTCAATACCACCAGGGGGAGCTGGCTCCTCTGTAATCTCTTGTGTGCCAGATAACCGTGTAGTTAAAGTCAACTTCTCATTAATTTCATTTATTAAATTTAAACGTAAATTATAACGGGAGTAATTATTGTCTTCTAATAGTCCTTTTTGATTTAAATATCCTAATGAAACTAAATATCTTGTTGCCTCACTACCTCCATTAATTTGAAAATTATGAGAAGTTTGAATGGGATTTCTTTTAAACACAGATTCAACAAATTTAGAATTAGGGTAGTTGTCCAAATCATTTCCTTGCTTAAATTTTTGGATATCCTCCGATGTATAAACATCATCCCCTATCGCCTCATTATATAGTTCTGCATACTCCCATGAATCAACCATTTCAGGTAATTGAGTTGCTTGTTGAAATCCAACATAACCTTGATATTTTACATCTAATTTTCCTTTCTTTCCATTTTTCGTAGTTACTAATACAACACCATTAGCAGCACGGGAACCATAAATAGCTGCCGCTGCAGCATCTTTCAATACAGAAACACTTTCAACATCATTTGAATTAACTTGACTAAGGTCTCCTGGGATACCATCAATTAACACTAACGGGTTTGCATTCGCTCCAAATGAACCAACACCTCGGATTGATAATTCTCCTCCACTTGAGCCCGGTCGCCCAGAACGCTGAATTACAGTAACTCCTGGCATTTGCCCTGTTAAGGATTGGGTTATATTCGGAACAGTCCGATCCTCAATATTTTTAGAATTAAGTTGTGAAACGGCTCCTATTACACTTCCTTTTCTTTGAGTTCCATACCCCACTACAACCACTTCTTCCAAAGCAGCAGCGTCCTCTTCTAACACGATATCGATTTCGTTACGATCATTAACATTAACTTCTTTGGTAGCATAACCTATATAACTTATTTGCAAAATTGCATCTGCCGACACTTTAATTGAAAAATTCCCGTCAAAATCGCTCATTACGCCATTTGAAGTTCCTTTTTCCAAAATATTTGCCGCCGGTATAGGCATACCGGTTTCTGCTTCAGTAACTGTACCGGTAACTGTGATCGTTTCCTGCATTACATTACTAGTGCCTGGGATAAGCTTTTCTTTAGGTTTTCCTTCTTTAAGGATAATTTGCTTTTTCTTTACTTTAAAATAAATATCGGTCTCGGAAAATAAAGAATCAAGGATATCAGAAATAGGTTTTTTATAAGCATTTAAGGAAACCTTTCGATTAACATCTACTTTATTCTGATTATACAAAAACCTGAACTCTGAAAGATCTTCTATTTCACGAAAAACCTCTTTTATTGTTGCGTTCTGAACTTCTAAGGTAATTTTCTTGTCCTGGGAATAAGTATTCGCATGAATTTTAAATAATGAAATAATTAATAAAAGTGTAGTTAGTTTCATTTTTAGGCTAAGGTTAGGTAGCTTTTCAGAATGGGAAAGCCTACACGGATAGTGTTTTTTTTTCATACTTTTGTAGTGGTTAGGTGATTTAACTTATTTGCTTAGATCACTTTTTCAAGCCGGGAAATGGGCCAACATTTTCCGGTTTTTTTATACAAGTGATTTCTTTTTAGATTTCAAATTATTTAATTCAACTCATATTTATTTTTTGGTTTTAGAAATTAATCAGTTTTAATTATTACTCTATTATCGTTCAATTCAAATTCAAAAGGAGTGTCTTCTTTGAAAGCGTTTAGGATCTCCTCTATACTTTCTTCTTTAAATGTAGCTGTATAAACCTGCCTTTCTAGAACTTGATTATTGTTTTTTATACTTACACCAAAATGCCGTTCCAATTTTCTCCTTATATCACTAAACTGCATGTTTTCAAATCTTAGGATACCTTCTTTCCAGGCGATATATTTTGAAACATCTACTTTCTCCATGGTCATGCTGCCATTTTTATTACTCCAGGCTGCTTTATGCCCTGGAAGAAGCAACCTGGAAGAAGTTTTATCATCTTTATTGTTCTTTGCTCTTATTCTCACCGAACCTTCAACTAAAACAGTATTAATTTGGCTATCCTCGGGATAATTTGAGACATTAAATTCGGTACCCAGAACTTCAACGCCAACTGCACCTGTTTTTACTACGAATGGTCTAATTTTGTCCTCCGCAACATCAAAATATGCTTCCCCTTTAAAAAACACCTTTCTACTTCCATCTTTGGAAAACTGTACAGGATACTTAATCCAACTCCCGGCATTAAGTGTTACACGCGTTCCATCGGTTAAAACCAGGTCAAATTTTTTACCATATGGAATTGACAATTCATTATATGAAACTTTCTTAGTTTTGTTTTTACCCGTGTATGTTAACCAACTTCCATTTTGCTCTGCAACTACTCCCCCTTTTCTACCCAGAATTTCTTTTTGCTCATTTTGTGATATAACTACCACCTCACCATCTGCTAACTTAAGTGTAACATTATCTTTATCTATACTGCCGGAAGTTGTAATGGCAGTATCTTGAGATGTAAAAGCATCGTTATTGAAAAAATAAAATAATCCGACCAAAAAGATTAAAACAGCAGCTACTTTATAAAATTGATGTATAGAAATTTTTCTGCCCCAGGTTTCTTTTCCTTTAACTTCTAATTCCTCTTCATCTAGGCTTTTCATTATACGGTTAAAAAGCTTGTCTACATCCTTTTCATTTCTATTAGAAGCAAAACCAGGAGCTTTTTCGGTTTCCAGGTATTCTCCCAAAATTCCTTTTATTTCTTCCTGATTTTCCGCTTTATCTATAATAGCGATGAGTTTATGGTACTCTTCTTCTGTAAGCTGGTTATTCACCAACTTATCAAAAAGCTCATCGATATATTTTTTATCAATCATTTAACGATTTAAACCTTGTGTTTAATAGTAATACACATCAAAACACAAAAAGTCCCAAATAAATCTAAATTTTATTCGAATATTTTAATTTTAAGGAGGGAAGGTTTAGGATAAAAGGTAGGAAAAAGCAGGATATAGAAGTCCGAGATGTGGTTGTAGCTCAACCTTAATCTGCTTTAGGGTTTCCCAAAGATGGTTTTTTACCGTTTTCTTTGATATATTCAGTAAATCAGCAATCTCCTGATTGCTTTTCCCTTCATTCCTGGATAATATAAAAATGCTACGCTTCTTTTGAGGAAGGCCCGCTAAAATATCTTCAAGAATATCCTGATATTCCGAGTATATCAATTCGTTTTCTACATCATTAAGAAAAGCTATATTTTTCCATAATTCTTGTTTCAAATTCTCCTGATTAGCTATTTTGCGTAGATGATTATAGGTAAGGTTGCGCGCTATGGTATAAATAAAGGCATTAAAAGACAAAGAGGTTTTTATATCAGCTTTCTTTTGCCACAGATTAATAAAAATCTCCTGCAACAGCTCTTCTGTAGAATAGTGCGATTTGGTAATGGAAAACACAAAAGCATACAACCTCTTTTCGTATAAATCAAAGACTGTTCTAAAGGCAGAACGGTCGCCTTTTTTTACTAATTCAATAAGTTTTGCATCTACTGATTTTGATTCATCCATAATCTTGGCAGAATTATTTTTTACAGCTTACAAGCTATGAAATGAGAACCAATGCTCATTCTTAACCTTAGCCTATACGAATTAATAAGGAGCCAAATCTCTCTCTAACTAGAAAGAAGAACTAAAGGACTTTATAGCATAAGGTCATTTTAACCATATTGCCAGCCATCCCCGAAAAAATATAAATCACCTATTATTAAAACTATATGTCACTTAAATCTGTTTATATAAAAATGTAATTTTTTGAAAATATTTTTATTCATTCCATAAATTACTGACTAACTTATGTTGATTTTTTGTTAAAAACAAAATTAATTTTAATAAAAAATTATGATTTGAAAAATCTTTAAGATTTTCACTTGTCTTAAGCTAAATTCTTATAATTATTAATTAGATCTTTCTATTCACAGAGAATTCCTGAAAAAGAATTTAATAGTAATGAGTTCCCTTCTGGTAAGACAGGGATTAATTTAATGAAAAGATTTTTTATTTCGAGGTAAGTCTCGGGGTATTATATCCTTCGGAGGTGCCAATAAATAATAGTCAAAAAAACAGGTAAGCCAACAAGGTAACAACTACTAAGAAACCCTTTTAAGAATCACCATATTTTATTTAGGCTTACCTTAAAAATTGAGTGGGAAAATATTTAAATGAATCACGTTACATCTAAACTTAAATACCATTCACCGTTATTAAAACAAATCTGAACGAAATTTAAATTAAATTAAAAATCTTTGTAGCATATTTGATAGGTTAGTTAACTATATTTTCGCTAAAATGAGAAAGAAATTAAATATACTTTTTATTGAAGATGATGAAATTGAAGTGATGAAATTAAATCGCACTTTAAGTTCATTAGAACTAAAACATATTTTCCACGAAGCCCAGGATGGTGAAATGGCTTTAGATATATTAAAGAGCAATCAAAGCTTACCCGATATAATTTTCCTGGACTTAAATATGCCCAAAATGAATGGCATAGAATTTCTACGCATTTTAAAGGCTAATGATGTTTTAAAATATATACCTACCGTTATTTTAACCACTTCGAACAATAGAAAAGACGTTTTGGAATGTTATCGAATTGGCGTCTCTGGATACATCATAAAACCTTTAAAATATGATGATTATGTTACTAAAATAAAAGCTGTTCTAGAATACTGGAGCCTAAACGAATTAATTAAAGCCTAACATGAAAGGAATTGTATTCACCGAATTTTTAGATATGGTAGAACAGGAATTTGGACTCGAAACCATGGATAAAATCATCTCTTCTTCTCAACTCGAATCCAATGGGGTTTATACTTCTGTGGGTACCTATGATTTCTTTGAAATGCAGAAACTTATAGGAAACCTAAGCATCGAAACCGGTATCCCGGCTAATGATCTTATCTACGCCTATGGGAAGTTTTTTTTTCACGTACTAACCAGGCATCACAAAGATATATTTAGCCTATACAGTTCTCCTATAGAAATGCTGGCATCTGTAGAAAATCACATTCATGTACAGGTGCGAAAAATTTATCCCGGGGCCGAACTACCTACTTTCAAAATTACGAATCAGAAAGAAGATTCACTTGAAATGATGTATTTTTCTGAACGTTCCATGTATATGTTTGCAAAAGCTTTAATGGAAAAGACCTTTGAGCATTATCATAAAAATTGTTACATTGAAACAGAATTGATTAAAAATGATGGTAGCCAGGTAAAATTTAAGATATATATGCAGCCCCATGCAATTAGACCAAAAAATTCAAATATTAGAACGAGCCCTACAACGTGAAAAAGCAGCCAGAAAAGCTGCAGAAAACATACTTGAAGAGAAGTCTACAGAACTCTATAACCTCTCTGAAGAATTAAGAAAATCTAAAAATTCATTAGAGGATCTTCTAAACAGGAAAACATCTGAACTTGAAGGTGTTTTCGAAAACATTATTGATGCCTACGTGGTAATGGAACTTTCAGGAGATGTCATTAAAATGAACCAGGCTGCAATAGATCTTCTTGGTTATAATGTAAGCCTAGAACCTATAAACCTGGTGAAGCTTGTAAAAAGAGAGTATCTAGACTACACCTTCGAAACATTTAAAGAGTTAATTACACACGGAAAATTTAATAATTATAAAGCTGTAATTATCACTAAAAATGGTGAAGAAAAAACAGTTCAGATAAATGCCAGCGTTATTTACGACTCTAATGAAAATCCCATAGCAGCCCAGGGGATTGCCAGAGATATCACCGAGGATATGCGTCTTAGAAAGTTAATGGAGGAGCAAAAGCAACAACTGGATATTATCTTTAAAAACTCTCCTATTGGTGTAAGCTTATCCAAAAGCCTTGAAAGTGGTTTAATTATGGTAAACCAGGCAATGTGTGATATGTTAGGATATACAAAAGAAGAGTTTATGAACGTTCAGGTTCAGGATCTTACCCACCCAGACGATATTGAAGAATCTAAAATTCTTAGGCAGAAAATGTTTAAAGGAGAGATAGATAGGTTTAATATTGAAAAGAGATATATCACTAAAAATAAAGAAATAGTATGGGCTAAAACCTCTGTTACCGGGGTAAAAGACAGTAAAGGGATCACAGACCTTATGGTAGCCACGGTTGAAGACATTACAGAGCAGAAAGAAGCAAACACAAAATTAAAAGAGTCAGAAAATAGAATGGCTACGCTAATTATGAATCTGGAAACTGGTATTTTGTTAGAAGATGAAACCAGGCATATTAGCTTAACCAATCAAAAATTCTGCGATATGTTTAATATACCCGTACCACCGGAAGTTCTAATTGGAACCGACTGTAGCAATGCTGCTGAAGAATCTAAGCACCACTTTCAAAAACCAGAGCAATTTGTAGAAGGAATTACTCAACTTTTAGAGAATAAACAAACAGTTCTTGCAGAAGAACTTCATTTAAAAGATGGTAGAATTCTTGAAAGAAGCTATATCCCAATCTATAGTGAAGGAGTATACAAAGGACATTTATGGAGCTATGATGATGTTACCATTCCTAAGCGTTATAAAGAAAGCTTAAGGGCTCAAAAGGAAAAGTATAGCAATATTATAGCTAATATGAACCTTGGCCTTATAGAAGTAGACAACAACGATAAAATTCTCATGGCAAACCATAGTTTCTGTGACATAAGCGGCTATTCTGAGGAAGAATTAAAAGGAAAAGTTGCTTCCCAGCTTTTATTGCACGAAGAACAGGAAAATATTGTTTTGTCCAAAAATTCAGATCGGGGAAAAGGATTATCAGACTCTTACGAACTAAAGGTTAGAGTGAAATCTGGCGAAATACGTAACTGGCTAGTTAGTGGCGCCCCAAATTACGATGTGAATGGAAATGTTATTGGCTCCATAGGTATACATTTAGATATAACCGACAGGAAAAAGTTAGAAGAGAAACAGGTTGAGCTTTTGAAAAGTCTGGAAAGCCAGAACGAAAAATTAAACGACTATGCGCACGTGGTTTCGCATGATCTTAAATCTCCACTAAGGAATATTTCTGCTTTATTGAGCTGGACGCGTGAAGACTTTGCCCACAAATTAGGACCAGAAAGTGTTACCAATATAGACCTTATGCAAAACAAGGTGGAAAAAATGGATCACCTCATCGAGAGTATTTTAAAGTATTCCAGTATTGGCAGCACCACGACAATTGCCGAAAATGTAGATACTCATGAAGTTGTAGAAGAAATTTTATCTATGATTTTCATCCCAAAAAATATAAAAGTTGTAATAAAAAATAAACTACCCGTAATTAAAGCAGATGCAACCGGTATACAGCAACTATTCCAAAATTTAATAAGTAATGCCGTTAATTATATCGATAAAACCGAAGGTTTGGTTGAAATAGATGTTGAAGAAAAAAATAAAGAGTATATTTTCTCTATAAAGGATAATGGTTGCGGAATCCCAAAAGAATATCACGAAAAAATATTCAAAATTTTTAGTTCGGCCAGTACTCACCAAAAGTCTACCGGCATAGGTTTAAGTATAGTGCGTAAAATAATAGACCTCAACAATGGAAAGATATGGTTGGAAAGTGAAACAGGAATAGGAACCACTTTCTATTTTAGTTTGAATAAAACTGCATAACAGTAACGCATATTTTACAATTAGCGGTAAAGTATCATATTCCTATTTTTTTTTGTATTTTTCTATAATGGAAGAGCAAGCAAATTTCTCATATATCCAACAACTTTCTGGTGGGGATAAAGATTTTGAAATAGAACTTTTAAAAGTTATAAAACGAGAATTACCCGGAGAAATTGAGGTGTTCAGGAAAAACACTCAAAATAGAGCATATAAAAATGCTTCAGACAGTGTTCATAAATTAAAACATAAAATAAGCATTTTAGGTTTTGAAAAAGCCTATCACCTGGCCGAGCTCTATGAGGCTGAATTAAGGGAAGGACAAAATAATAAACAGCCTGAATTTGAGGAAATACTGGAAAAAATGCTTAGGTTTATAAAGTCCCAAAAATCTTTACAATGAAGTCTTTAATAATCGATGATGAAGCTACAGCCCGACTAATCATTAATCAATTAATTGAAAAAAATCCAAATCTGGAATTAGAGGCAGAGTTTTCTAATGCCATGCAAGCAATTAAGTACCTAAATCAAGATAGCGCAGATCTTATTTTTCTTGATATACATATGCCAGATTTTACGGGCTTTGACTTTATTCAAACCATTAAAAACCCACCAAATATTATTCTTACCACTTCAGATAAAAGCTTTGCCATAGAGGCCTTTGAATATGATTGTATTTTAGGATACCTGGTAAAACCCATCACGCAAGAGAGGTTTGACAAAGCAGTTCAGAAAGCACTAAAGGCCAAACCTTCAATTAAAACAGAAGACCCGGTTTCTGACCTTAATAAATCAGATAATAATCTATACGTAAATATAGACCGAAGACTAATAAAGATTGATATTCCCAGTATTTATCTAATTGAAGCAAAAGGCGATTATATTCAAATTAAAACTTTTGAGAAAAACTATACGGTACACTCCACCCTTAAAAAAATTACCGATAAATTACCAGACGAGCTGTTTTTAAAGATTCATAGATCGTTTGTTATTAACACCAAACATATTATAGATATCGAAGATAACAGTGTACTAATTGAAAAAGATGTTGTTCCTGTAAGTCGCAGTAATAGACCTGAATTGATAAGAGGCTTAACCTTCTATAAACCATTCATCTATATAAACTTCCCATTCGCGTATACAAAAATTGGCTTAATCGAATAAAAATCCGCTTATCGCTTTCCTGAGGTATTTTTAACTAACGAAATACCTAACTACTTAAAATTGAAGCGATGAAAAATCATAACTATGCGGTAATTATGGCCGGCGGGGTTGGAAGTAGGTTCTGGCCTGTAAGCAAGCAAACAAACCCAAAACAATTTCAGGACATTCTTGGAAGTGGTAGAACTTTAATCCAATCTACTTTTGATAGGCTTCAAAAGTTCATTCCAGTTGCCAACATTTATATTCTAACCAATAGTAGCTATAGCGAGATCGTTAAAGAACAGCTACCAGGAATTAAGGATGAACAGATTGTTCTGGAGCCGGTAATGAGAAATACCGCCCCATGCATCCTACTTGCTGCAATGAAAATTCACAAAAAAGATGCTGCGGCTAAAATGTTGGTTGCTCCCAGCGACCATTGGATTCAGACCGAAGAACAGTTTCAAAAAGATATGGAATTAGCTTTTTTTGAAGCTGGAAGCAACGATAAGATCATAACCTTTGGTATTCCTCCTACATTTCCAAATACTGGCTATGGATATATTCAATATAACCCGGCTACTTCTAATGAAGTTTATAAAGTTACCAGATTTACCGAAAAGCCCGATTTTCAAACGGCTCAGCAATTTGTTTCTTCTGGGGAATATTTATGGAACAGCGGAATTTTTGTATGGAAAGCCAAATCTATCCTGAAAAAGTTTCAAAAATTTCTTCCGCAGATGTATCAATTGTTTTCTACCGGACAGGAGTATTTCAACACTACAGAAGAGCCTGGTTTTTTAGCTGCCAATTTCCAAAAGGCCGAAAATATTTCTATTGATTATGGAATTATTGAAAAGTCTAAAGATGTAAAAGTTATCCCGGCAGGTTTTTCCTGGAATGACCTGGGTACATGGTGTTCCTTGCAAGATGAATTGCCAACTGATGAAGAATTAAATACTGTGGTAAATTCAAGGTTTATTCCCATAGATGCTAAAAGGAATATTATTCGTACCGAAGAGGATAAAGTTGTTTTCATAGATGGCCTTACAGATTACATGGTGCTGGAAAACAAGGAGGTCTTGCTTATTGTTCCCAAGAGTAAAGAACAGCATATCAAGAATATTCGCGAAAATGTTATGGAAAAGTACGGTGTGCATTTCGGGTAGACATTAAAGCACAATTTTTTTGATGGTTTCCATTTAAACTAAAAATATCGATCTACTATGAAAAAACTACTACTACTTTTTTTCTTTATTCTTAACCAGTACATAATTGCCCAAAACTTCAATTTTTTGGGTGAATATGATTCCCAGGGAGTACCAGAATACCTGGAGCCTGTAGATGATGTTATAAGTACTGAAAGTATTGATATGATAATGAATGCGCTACCTGAAAGTTATCCTGTGCCAGATTATAATCCGCATTATATCACGTCAGGTTATGATACTAATATTGAACTGCAAAAAGATGCCACAGTATGGGTTACTTTTGTAAAAGAAGGTGCCGGGTATAAAAACGTTCTTGGGTTTTATACCTATAGTATAAATGATAAAAACCGAAAGCAACCCAGGGATAATGAAATAACTATAATCTTTCCCAATGCTTCGGAAAGTGGTTACGGCGGCGGCCTACGGAAAGGAAATAAAGTTAAGATTGGTGATTTTAAGTCGGGAACCGGGATAGGCTGGATTTTACTGGCAAATGCCTGGAATGGATCTCAGGTAACAAAGGGGCTGTGGCAAATCCATTCCGATCCCGATTTTAATCCTGAAGCCGATGAAAACTTAAAGCATCATACAGTCTTACTATCTGACCCTGAAAATGAGAGAGTTTACCTGGGATTTGAAGATATTAGAAGAGATTATGCTTCGTGTGATCAGGATTTTAATGATGCTATCTTTTACGTAACTGCCAACCCATATGATGCTATTAAAACTCAAAACCTGGTCGATGTAAAATCTGCAACAGATGTTTCCTCTGCCAATAAAGGTGGGTTAGAAAGCGACGGTAATTTGGCTAAATTAATTGCTAAAAGAAATTTCAACAGACTTAAATCGGGCTATAATAAGTTTCAGAAGACAAAACAGCAAAAGTTTGTACAGAAATATTCAGTACAAAAAAACCCTAAAGGTTATGATCTTACCAGCCTTATACCAGAAACCGGTATGTTTGGTTCAGAAACTGCAAAAATATCCAGCCCAGAAGACCTTATGGGCATAACCAATGCGACACAAGTCTTTTCTGCCGACTATTACCAGGGCAACAAAAGAATTGCAGCTGCTTTAATGACTGAAACCAAAAATGGAATCTACGATCATTCAAAGGTAATTTGCGACCGCTTAAACGCATCTAGCCTGGAAGATATTAGAACTCTTAAACTTAAAGGTTATAACCTGATAATGTTGAAAATGCTAAGAGCCAGCGGACAATTAGAATACGCTGTGAATTTTTCGGTAAGTATTTCAGAGGAACCAAAACTACACTCTTACTGGAATATCTCAGATTATCCTGAAGGAGACTACCTAAATTTTCAAATATGGGGAAGCAATATGGGACAGGTTAGCAGTATCACAGGCCATATTATAGACAAACTGAATGCATATAAAACAATGACAAGCGATGAGGTAGCCGGCAAGCACCCTACTGTTTTTGTTAAAAGTGGTTTTTATAAAGACAGCCGGCTTCACCTGATCGTGAAGAATAAAAATAAAGATTCTGGCTTAAATTTAAGCGGAAATTTACGAACCACCGAAACTGAAGATGAAACCAAAATTTCAAAAAACGTAGCACTAAATACAGAATTTGAACAGGAACTTAGCCTTGAGGCTGGAAAATTATTTGATATTGGCTTTCAAATAGAAGGAAACAATTCACCAACCGCAGATGCACTGTACCTCGCAGATGGTCCCTGGGGAATGGATTATTCTGAAAACGAAACCAGGGTAGATGAATTTCAAATTATTTCCGGGAATCTTCAAACCGGAAAAGACATCTTTCATCTGGAAAGAAATGTTTATGCACGTGGAAGTATTTATGGCACTGCAAACATATTCAGGACAATTCTACCCGGTGATCAGTCTTTTAAAGTAGAAGATTTTAAATCTATTCAATTCAATGCAAAAAACTCATTACCAATGGAAATCATTCTCGTTACGGAAGATCTTGAAAATTGGGAAAAAAGGTACAGGCTGCAAATGGAAGTGAATGAAGATTTTACAGTCAACAATTTCAATCTATCTGAATTCACTAATGGTTCTAAAACTTATGCTGGTGAACCCCTTAAGGCAGTTGTATTTTCAATTAAGGGTAATTATTCAAATTTTCAGGATTACAATATCAGGCTTCAAGATGTTATGTTTACTATAGATGAGTTTACGCCCTTAAAACCCGAAGTAGATCCTTTACTAGACGAGAAGCCCGAATTAAAAGCTTTTAATTACCCGAATCCCTTTCAATTTAAAACAACCATTGTTTCTCCTATGGATGCTGAAAGCGCTCTTTTAGACATTTATGACCTCACGGGAAGAAAGATCTGGTCTAAAAGCTATAATTCAAAAACATTTACCAGAAAAATCCCTGTAGAGCTTAATGTATCTCCGGGAATTTATAAAGCCATATTATTAATTAATAGTAATAAAAAGTTTACGCTTAGTTTGCTGGTTACTTACTAAGCTTTTTAGGTGGTTAGGTTGATAAGCCGGAGTAATTTCTCCGGCTTATTTTTTTGGTTAGAAAAACATAAAACTACAACATCAAATAATTGAAAATCTTAAGTTTATTTTATTGGCTTTCAGTCCAGGCTAAAAAAGGATTAAACCTTTTTATCTGGGAACAATAAATGAATAAAAATTCAGGATAATTAAAAGCCAGGCAAGTTATTCAACCATAGTATAAGTATCCGGCCAAATCTAATTGATTAGTCTAAATGCTAAGATCATTTTGTCTTCTGTCATCTATCTTTTTTACTAAGCTTATTTTAGCACGTACCTTTCTTGCAGAAATGAAAATGGGCAAAAAAAAGAAGCTGTCTGAAAAGGTTTTAAAAGCGTCATCTTGAATTTATTTCAGAGCCTGCCCCGATTCTTTATCGGGGATCTAACGTGTTGGTAATTAAAAACATGTTAGAAGCTGAAACAAGTTCAGCTTGACGAGAATAGACTTTTCAGACAGCCTCCTTTTTAGGTTGATATAATATTTTTATAGGAAAATATATCTAAAATATAATAACACCTTACTTATAAATAATTTCCATGGTTTTAAAGATTATAATTTAAACAAGGGTTTCTTAGTGATTTGCCACCTAAGGTTAATACCAAATTCAGTAAAAGTAAAACCTGCAGCAGTAGCCGATGCGATATTGGAGTGGTTGCCATACACACCTGCTGTAAACCTATCCCCTATTCTATAACCAAGCCTTCCCTGAAACCTATAAGTAGATTGCTTGGATTCATTTTCTATAAACTGATATCCGGTAGCTATGGTAAGGTCGTAATTTAATTTGGAATTAGGGTCGTTTCCCAGGAGGTTGATAAAAACTTCTGCAGCCTGAAATTTTTCCGGGCTAAAATACAACTCGGGCATTTGCTTTTTAAAACTAATATACTGGTAATTGAATCCCCCCTTTAATATTGGTTTTTTTATAAAACTATAATATATAGAGGTAAATAAAAGATTCCTGTTATTTTCATCACTTTGCTCGGTATACATATATTGCAAATACCAGCCTAAACCATTGGAAGCAGTATAATTGTTATTTAAAAACAAATGATTTCCGGCAATTTGCCTATTCAATAATTCTGCATTAAAATCCTGTAAGTCTCTACGATAACCTATCTCAAGGTCATCTCTAACAAAAGGTTTTACCGCTAAGGAGAATTCTCCTACCAGGTTGGTATAATCGGTTTGAGAAGAATTTGCAGTAACAAATCCGCCACGGGCTTTTAAGCTAAAAACAGGCGACAGCCTATACAACCCTGCCAAATCGAATTGATTAGAAGCGGCCTCCAAATTTGTAGTTGAATTTTTCGTCTCTCTATATGTAAAAGCACCCGAAAATTCCAGGTTTGAATTTACCGGAAACCTTACTCCTGTTCTGGAAGCAACAGCTTTATTATCTCCATTATCATAAGAATAACTTAAGTTTTCCTCCAAAACCGGAGCATAAATTTTATCTATTTTTTTTAGAAATTGCATGGCATCCTGCTGATTTGTATAATAACTAAGAGTTTTATCTGCTGCATTTTTTGCTTTGCCCGCTTCTCCCCTGGCAAAATACGCATTGGCTATTCCCAGGTTCCCATCAAAAGATGCTGAATCTTTCTCCAGTATTCTTTTATAATTTTCAATACTCATTTTAAAATCGCCGGTATACATCCCTAATGTAGCTTCCAAAGCCAAAATTCTAATCTCCGGTCCATATTCAATTTTCATTTCAGCAATTAAATCTTCGGCAGTACCGTATTTATTGTTCCATATTAAGGCCTGAGCATATCGCTCTTTTGCCTCTAAAACTTTTAAGGAATCAGTTGATTTTTCTGAAAGTGATAATGCTAAATTGGCATATTTTAAAGCTTCTTTTTCCTGTCCTCCCACATGTGCTGCCAGGGCCATACCATTATAGGCCATAATGCTATCGTTCAAACTAAGCGCAAGCGACTTATAAACCGATTTTGCTGCTGAAGAATTCCTGGTTATTAAATAAACATTTGCCTTATTAAGCAAACTCTCCTTATCATTCGGAAAATCCCTAAGATTAGCGTCTAATAAGTTTAGGGCATTCTCATATTGTGTTTCCCGAAGGTATTGGTTGGCATACCCAAGCCGTATATATTTTCTGGAAGTTAAGGCGTTTGGGTTCTTATGAGAAACATTTAAAGCCCGGTTTACCAAGGTTAATGCCGGCTGATAATCTTTCAGGTTACTTAAGGTATTTGCATAGCCAAGCAATGCACCAAAATTTTCGGGATTTTCCGAAACTAATGTCTTATAATAAACTTCGGCTTTTTCATATTGCTTGTTCCATAGCAGCGACTCTGCATAATTCAGCTTTACTTCCAGATCATTTGGATAATCCTTTAAAAGATTACCGAATAAATCTTTAGCTAGACCAGGATTATTATGTAGCCCCACTGCCCGTGCATAACACAATCTGGCTGTTTTATTTTCGGGATGATCTTCAAGAATAGCTGCAAAGAAGCTTTCGGCCTCTTCAAATTCTCCATTTTCCAAATTATAAAAGCCTTGTTGCATTTCCTGCGCATTCACTTTTACGCAGAAAAGCAATAAAAAAATATTCAATAACAATACAAAAATCTTCATGGTTTAGGTGGTTTAGATTGTTATTGGCAAGTTAAAACCACTTTCACCATATTTCATCTACAGAAAAACGCCATCCATCGAAAGAGACCGATTACTCATTGCTTTTCGAAAGATATTAGCATCAGATATTAACTCAAAAACCTAAAATTATGGCACTTTCAATTAAAGAAAACAACAGAATTTTTGAAGTAAACGGAAATCTTTCTGCATCTAATTCTTACCAGGTTAGAAAGTATTTTGAAATCATGCTAAAAATGAATGGTAACATAAAAATAAGCCTTGAAAATCTGGATAGTATGGATATAGGTAGTGTATTTGAATTGAAAGCACTTGCCGCCTTAGCATCAAGACAGGGAAATTCAGTCACTTTTATTGGTTCTAAAAACAAAAAAATCCAGGGTGCATTTCTGGGTTCTGGTTGCGATCTCTTCAGCTTTAATCACCTTAAGCTTAGTGCTTAAAAAAATTCACAACATGCTCAGCTTAAAACTTTACAACTTCCGGTTTAGCCTTCAGGCATCACAGGTATTTATGCTAAGTGCGCTAGTGGTAAACATAGGTAACTATCTATATAATCTTGCCCTGGGTCGCTTACTTGGCCCAAAAGCCTTTGCAGACGCCGCAATCCTGATTACGTTTTTATTAATCCTGTCTTTTATGGCGATGACACTTCAATTAAGTGTTGCAAAATTTACCGGGAGTTTCAATGGTGCCAAAAAAGACGCTTTCTTGAAGTATTGCAGGAATTTGAGTCTTTTTATTGGGGTTATTGTTGGGGCCTTAATAGTATTTATTTCCACACAATTACAAGCCTGGTTTAATACTGAATCTGCTGCGATGTTTAGAATATTCGGAATGGGGGTTCCCGTTTATTTCCTAATGAGTGTAAATAGAGGCTATTTTCAGGGCGAACAGGAATTTATTAAGCTCTCTATTACCTATCAGGGAGAAATGCTAAGTAGACTTTTTATAACATTGGCCTTTATTCTTTTTCTTCCATTTGAAAGTTCTGAACTGGTTGCTTTGGGAATATTAATATCCCTGGTTCCCGGTATGTTACCTTTTAGGAGAATTAAAACTAAAGTGCTACCGGCTATAGATAAAACAGAAATTTCACATCTTAAAAAATTCGTGATAGTAACTGCCTTTTATGAGCTTACCCAAATCTTAATCAACAATGGTGATATCTTATTGGTAAAGCATTTCTTTGATTCCCATGCGGCCGGACTGTATTCTTCCATGGCACTTATTGGCAGGGGAGTTTATTTTGTAGCCTGGATGTTCGTGATGTTGCTGCTACCTGAAGTTGTAAAAAAGCATAAAGAAGGGCTGGAAACCAAAAGAATATTTTTTAAATACCTGGGAATGATTAGCATCTTAGTGACTGCGGTCGTTGCTTCAACACTGCTTTTTCCAAACCTTATTATTCAGGTTTTATTTGGAAGTGCTTTTACAGAAGTTGCCGGTATTCTTTGGAAATATGCACTTGCAAGTGCTCTTTTTGCCATCGCCAATGTTTTTGTATACTACTTTCTATCTCTAGATCGGTACTTACCGGTAGTGGTTTCAGGCGTATTTGGGGTGTTACAGTTGTCTGTAATATTTTTTAGGCACGCAAGCCTGGAGATGGTAGTAGAAGCTCAAATTTATGTAATGCTAGGGCTACTAATTCTGCAAGTAATATATTTTCTTCACCAACATAAAACATCTATTCACCGAAAGTAATTTTCGATCTATCGAAAAAGAGAAATTAAACCGAAAAGCAGGCAGATATTTACCTTATCAACTAATCCCTAACCCTAAACAAAGAAATTATGAAACTGGCTATTGTAACCGCATTTCCACCCAGCAAAGTAACATTAAATGAATATGGATATCATCTGGCAAAGCATTTCGCCCAGAATAGCGAAATAGAAGAACTTATCCTTATAACCGATTATACCCAGGAGAAAAAGCAAATAGATTTTGAAGCTCCTAATTGTAAGATTACGGTTAAGGACAGCTGGAGTTTTAACAGCTATAAAAATATTTTTAGTATTTATAAAAGTCTAAAAACCTCAAAACCAGATGCGATTCTTTTTAACCTTCAGTTCATGAAATTTGGAGACAAAAAAATTCCTGCAGCGCTTGGCCTTTTTCTACCTCTAATATTTAGAATTAAAAAAATTCCTACAATTGTACTCTTGCATAACATACTGGAAACAGTAGATCTTGGAAATGCAGGATTTACAGAAAACAAAATATTACAAAGAGTGTTTAACACTATTGGCAGTATACTTACTAGAGTGATTCTGCAAGCAGATACGGTAGCCCTTACCATAGGAAAATATGTAGAAGTAGTTAAGCAAAAGTATAAGGCGCAGAATGTAATTCAAATTCCGCATGGTTCGTTTGAAACACCTCCTGAACCAAATTTTGATCTACCAGCGGGACCTAAAAAAATCATGACATTCGGGAAATTTGGAACGTATAAAAAAGTAGAGATTCTAATTGAAGCTGTTGAAAAACTTAGAAAGAAAACAAACCAGGAATTGGAAATAGTAATTGCCGGTACCGATAGCCCAAACACGCCGGGCTATCTAGATACTGTAAAGCAAAAATACAAGCACGTTAAAAATCTTACTTTCACAGGCTATGTTGCCGAAGAGGATGTTCCCATTATCTTCGGAGAAAGTGCTGTGGTAGTATTTCCCTATACCTCAACAACCGGCAGTTCGGGGGTTTTACATCAGGCAGGCAGTTATGGAAAAGCAGTAGTTATGCCCAACCTGGGAGATCTTGCACTATTGGTAGAGGAAGAGGGTTATACCGGAGAATTCTTTATTCCTGGTAATGTTGATTCTTTGGCAAATTCATTAGAATGTATTGTGGAAGATGAGGCCTATAGAAAGCGCATTGGAGCAACGAACTATAAAGCGGCTTGCAGCTTACCTATGGAAAAAATTACACAAATGTATTTAAATGAATTCAAGAAAATTGAAGGAAAAAAACTAGGTTTTAAATATGCCAATATTGGTTAGTAGTTTTAATTTTAAGGTTTGGAAGAAGAGCATATCTTGCTCTTCTTCTTATTTTTTTGAATATTGAAAGTAACTTTCTAAAATATTCTTTATTTGTTCGGTTTTAAGGGGCTTGATAATGTACCTATCTATATGAGTGTCTTCCTGGGCCTTTACAATATCTTCTGTAGAGACGCTGCTACTACAAATATGAATGACCGATTTTTTTTGAAAATTGATGTTCTTTAATTCTTCTAAAAAATCCCAACCGTTTAAACCGGGCATATTCAAATCAAGAAAAATAATATCTGGAATTTTATCTTCATCATTAATATTTTCACGCAAATAATCCAATGCAGAAATAGCATCATAAAACTGGAGGACCTCTTTTACCCTGCCTGGCATTCCTTCCAGCATTCGTTTGGCAAAAAACTGATAGAACTTATCATCGTCTATCAAACAAATCATTATTTTCATAGTATTTCCTCCTTAATCCTATATTTATCCAGATTTATTTTTACCATTGTACCTAAGCCCGGTTTACTTATAAACTCCATTTTACCTTTATTGCTCTCTAAAAGTGTTTTGGCCATAAAGATACCGGTGCCTTTGCCAGATAGATCGTCGTGTAACCTGGTATTTCTTGTAAATCCTGCTTTCCTCAATTTGGTAAGATCCATTCCTATTCCATTATCTTCAATGCTAATAATGCGCTGACCGTTTTTAAGATACGTTCTTAAGGTAAGAAGCCGTTCTGGTTTTTCGATATCTGAAAAGTAAATTACGTTTTCAATTAAATTTTGCAGTATTATCTTAATTGTTGGTTCATGAAAAGTAATTTTATCCCAATCTGAAAAATCTTTCCTTACCGTAATTTGGTACTCCCTGAATAGGGTTTTATTATCGTTCAATAACTTATCTATAGATTTGGAGATACTAATTTCCCGGTTATTTTGAATAGATTCGCTTCCACCGGTTATTTTAGACAAATAATTAAGTTTATCGAAAAGTTTGGATAAATTTTCTTCAAAATGAGGAACAAGATTACTTACCTGCTCATCTTCACTATTTTTCAACTCTTCAATAAGCAATTGTAAACTTATTGCAGGTCCCCTAAGGTCGTGCGAAGTAATTTGTCCAAATTCTTTCATTAAATGATTCTGACCATCTAAATATTCTGAAAGGCTAAAGATTTTATTATGAGAATTTTCTTCAAGTTCTGTTACATCCTGAAAAATTCCGAATATTTGAATACACTTCCCTTTGCGCAGTAATGGGGTACCTATTGCCCTTACCCATTTCCTATTATTTTTAGCATCTACAAGCTGAAGCTTAAGTCTATACTCCAATCCCTTTTCTATTGCATCCTTAACAGCATTTTTAATTTTCTTCTGAGAAGTTTCAGAATAAAATTCAATAGCTCTTTCGAAATCAATGAGCTCTTTTTCTGAAAGACCATAAATTTCATATACTTTTTTACTCCAGGTAACTTCTCCAGACCCAATATTATAAGACCAATGACCTACATCTGCAGCTTTCTCTATTTCACTATTAATCTTACGTTGCTTTTTTAAATCTTCTATTAATTTCTGATTCTCATCTATAGAACGAGAAATAGTAATAAGCTTTTTGACAAGCTTTTCTTCCTTAACAGGAATTATTTGACTTTCGAGCCAGACATAATCGCCATTTTTTTTTCTTAATCTAAACCTTATGTTTTCAACCAGCTTGCCTTCAAGGGCTAGCTCGTTGGAGTTGCTTTCCACCATATCCTGATCTTCCGGATGAACCAATAGATAAAAACTCTTACCAATAAGATCCTTAGATTGATAACCTAATAGTTTCTCTACTGTTTGGTTTACAAACACAAATTTCCCATTAGGTTCCTTATAAAAAATTATATTCGGCGAATACCGAAGAGCATAGTCTTTAAGATGTCTTAAAAACAATGATTCTTTAAGCATATATTGTTTTTTACGATTTGAGGCGTAGGGGACCTTCTCCAATATACAAAATTTTGTATATCAATAACATATACTTTCCAAAATTAAGTTAAGAAATGCTTAGTGCGAGATATAAATAAAGGCCGGTTTTTCTTCTCCCTTAGAGTTAATAAAACCAAAATTTCTTTGACGCGCTTTACGCCAGGGCTTGTGTCCTACAACAGAAGCCGGGATTTCATTAAAGTCATAAAGCGTCCAAGATAGAAACGAAATATTAACTTTTTTTAGGAATTGTTGCATCAACTGATGGTATTCTGCCTGATCCTTTTCATCATATCCCCAGGGGCTGCAAAAACCCTTATAAGAAGATATTCCAAACTCTCCCATAACCAATGGCTTGTCTATTTCTTCTATTAGGCCGGCATAAGTCACTTCAAGTTCTGTTATATCTTTATAATAATGAAAAGTTACCAAGTCTACTTGGTCTTTTAACAATACAGCACTTTCAGGATTAGACCAACCAATGGTTACCAAATGGTTTGGCGCTATATTTCTTAACTGATGAATAACACTTTTAAGCCAGTTCAAAACTAAATCTTCCCCCCTGCTTTCAAAATCAAGGTCAGGTTCGTTTTTAATATCCCAGCCTAAAATGGCCTGATGATCTTTAAACCTGGAAACAATATTCCGCAGGTGTTCATGCGTCAATGTCCAATTAAGAACCGAATAATCTCCGTAGAAGTCGAATAAAGTAACAAACACCTTAATATCCATATCTTCAGCTGCATCAAGTACTTTATTTAACTTTTGAAGTTTAGCTTCCTTCACATCTGCACCTCCAAAATCCTCATAAGGAATAAAAATCCTAATGGTGTTTAAGCCTGTTTCTTTAATAAGCTGAAAATCAGTTTTAATGGTAGCAATATCAAATTCATCACCAAACATATTCCAGGGTGTTTTCTGCGGATAATAATTGATACCTTTTATTTTGTATCTCTTATCCTTATAAAAAACCTGGTCTTCCTGAATGCTCCAGTAAGATTTATTCTCTATTTTTTCAGCCTTGAAATTCTCTTCTAGCTTTTGCATATGCCTTACCCTCCAAAAACCATCTTCCAGAAGCATCATTACCCGGTAAGAAGAAGTGTCTACGCCCCTATCTAAAACTTTATCATTTTCAAGGCTTTCTGAATATTCAATAACATTTCTATCCTTAAAAACAACCAGTTGCCCATCTGCACTATAAAACTGAAGTTTTGGATGATGTGCCGTAGTAGTCGACCTAAAATTGATATTTTTTGCCTTATTAGTATCCAGTATCTTATAGATATTCACCCGGGCACTATCTGTATAGTAATCTTCAATTCCATAATCCTTATTGGTTTGTAAGGCTAAATTCTTAACGTACCAGGAATTCAAATAATCGCGTTCTATCTCTTTTAGGTTTTGTACTTCCATGGGCCTGCCTTCATACGAACTGGTATCCCAGCTAATCTCCGGCAAATACATTCGACGACTTTTGATCTCGGTATGCAACATAGTAGAACGATCGGCACCAGTGTTTAGATAGCCTAAAACCGTACTTATCCCAAAAATAAGAAAGGCATTCACTGCGAGAAAACTAAGTATAAGAATCGCACGGTATAAGTTTTTATTAATCTTTTGCCGCATGTAGGTTTATTGAATAGATTTGGTGACACCAAGAGTTTCTATTTTAAAGGTAAAAGAATCTGCATAATTAATACCCCTGCCAGGCTTAAAAATTGCAAAGCCAGCTTTGCTTGTTTCCCTATGCCTGGAATGAATCTCATTATTACTATCCAAAATTTTTAAAACCACTTCTGTCCCGTCGGGAATATATTGTCCCAGAAAACTAGTTAAGGGCCCCACCTTAATGAAGTTGTTTTCTAAATCGAGCTCTACATTAAAATCCTCTATAACAGGCTCATAATCTACTACAACCTCATTACTTTTGGCCATTCCGGTAATATTGGCTGAGATTTTCCAAGTAATGGGCTTTTCGGGGTGTAGTAATTGTGCCGTGGCCACTCCGTTTATGGTAGCGGCGTAGGTTTTCTGTATTATATTTTCTGAATCTATAATCAAAAACTCTACAAAAGTCCCATCGCCCACCAGGTTATTAAACTCATCCTTAATTACCGAAGTTTTAACCCTGGTTACCTGGTTTCCATCGGCAAAAGAATGCTCTCTTTGTATGGCAAGTTTAAAATCTGTAGCCACCGAAGGATAAACCTGGCTAATCATTTCCTTAGTCTGTAAACCTTTAGAAGTACCTGAAACTATAATGTTACCGACTTTCTCTTTTGAAGTGATATTCTTCCAGGCAAACATATTTTTTATTTCGATGCTATCTGTTTTCAATACTCCCTGAAAGAATTCTGAAATTTCAACTCCGGTATCATCAGATAAAGGATTATCAAACCTGTCTGTGGGAATACTTACCAGCATAGAATAATCTTTACCTCCTGCCTGTATGCTCCTGGGGCCAAAGTAGTTTTCAATAAGTTTGGGTTGTAACTCTGGCAAAACCATAACCTTTCCCGACTGCATAAGGCTAACTCCCAATAATTTCCATTTTATAGTTCCTGCTTTTTCTGAAATAAACCCGGGAACCTCAAATATTACTGAATTACCCACTATTTGAGGAATTAACATAGTTTTACCGTAAGAGCTATTAACGAGCAAACGTGCATCAGCATGAATATTATTAAACTCCAGCACAAGTTTTTCACCTGCAATTATTTCTTTTGGTATAGGCGATACAGCCTTTCCCGACACAACATCTTCTGCCTTTAAGATACTAATAATCAACAAACAAAATATGAGTAAGTAATTTTTCATCATTTGGGGTTTCCTATATAGTTATTCATTTCAATCTTTAAAAAGTGAAAACCAGCTCCTTCAAACTCCTGCAGTGCAAGTTTTGATTGTATTAGGTCCCTTGCAGGAATTACCTTCCCGGCAATCGATTTGTTCGGCAAGCCATTCACATATATATTTTCCATCGAAGAATTTATTACCGAAAGTTGACCAAGATCCTGAGGCGAGCTTTCAAAATACTGTTTCCGCTGTACTCGAATACCTTCTTGTAAATATTGATGATCTACCCAGATCAATTCTGAATTCTCATTATAATATGAATATATAAGTTGAGGAATAGTTACTTCTTCTATCCCATAATTAAATAGCATTCCTTTTAATTTTCCATTTTCAATCTGCAGTTTATTTAAGCTAACACTTTTATAAAGGTCTGTGGTAGCCACATTCCCGGCACATTGCAGGTTAAATTTTACGGGGTGAGATTCTAATTTAACAGGAGTAAATTCATTAGGGTCAAAGGTTTCTGGAATCACATCCTCTTCATTCAACCAGGCTATACCTTCAAAATCTACCCTAAAGCTACTAATTTCTTTAGGCATTAGTTTATGTTTTATAACCTGCCTAGCATTATAACTGGCCAGTTCGTTATTGGCTTCATCATATAAAGTTCCTTTAACCACTACATCTGCAGGAACATGATCTACGTTTTGAATCTCCCCAACTATAGAATACCTGCCATTGAGCACAACAAGCTTAGCCGAGAGTACTTCTAATACAGGCTGCTTTAGTACATCTTCATGGTGGGTTTGCTGGGTAGTGATTCTTCTTCTACCGTGATTGTAGAACTCTGTTCGGTTCTGTGAGAATAACTGATCAGCAGGAAGATCTGTATCCAATTTTGTTGGTTCCATATACCACTTATTATTAATCTTGCTCAACTTATGATGAAACTTCCTTTTAACAATTTCAATAGGCGTCACCCAGGAGGTAAATACTTTAGCATTTGCCACAGAATCATTTACCCTACTAACAGCTACGTTAATGCTATCTAGTTTAGCATAAGAACTCAGCACCCCATCACTAACAGAAACTTCCAGCATAAACTGGGCAATACTTTTACCGCTTTCAGGATTAAGATAGGAATGTGCCCTTTCAAATTCTTTAAAATCTATCGCATCATAATAGGCCTTCACTACATTTTCTTCAGAAACCTGATCCTGGTTATCGTTATATATATAGTAAAGTGAAACTAAAATTACCGCCAAAAGCAAGAAACCGTATATATGGCTCACTTTTAATACCGCTGGCCTGAACCTATTGTAACTAAGTTGAAACCTCAAAAAATCTGGTTTTTTAAGGTCTCCCGTCTTTAATGCATTGAACCAAATTAGTTGCAAGTTGATAAAAAAAGCGATCAGGACAGTCAATACAGGAATAATTCCCCACATCAATTTTAGAAAGACCGGTACATCCTGAATTCCTATAATCTTGGATAAAGGGGGAACATTTAATTTCTCCCAAACTACAATTCCATTTTCCAATTGCTGCAATCGCTGCCATCCACTAAAATATAATAAAGGATCATAAAACTTATCATTAGAAAAAATATACTTAAGATTATATTTTTCGGGGACGGCAAGGAACTGCTGCAACGAACCTATTCCCTCCACGCCCCTAAACTTCGAATTTTCCAATCGCTCTACCGCCCTGGTGGTAAGCTCGGGCAATCTCCTGGCCGAATGATAATTCCCATCTACTGTAAGTGCCCGTGTTTGGGCAGAAAGCCAGGCCATCTGGTCTCCAAACCCCAGGGTTAAAAACCGCCAACGATCGTGTTGATCCTGGTTTAAGAAGTTTACAATAGGTAACATTTTAATACTTTGAGGTTGCATGGGCCTAAAATACCCCAGGCTTAGCGTGAATACCGTCAAAAAAAGGAATACACCAACCATACAAGCTCCTATCACCCTATGGTATACCGCACCAAATTGCTCCTGTATTCTTTTTTTCAGATCTCCTTCAGCAAATCGGTAGGCGAATTCGCCAAATATGGGTAGGGCTATTATAGACCCCCATAGCGTAAACCTATCCAGTGTTAAAATATTGAAAGCAGTCTCTCCAAGTAACATTCTTGGTATAGGAGTGGTGCCTCCTGTTCCTAAAATGAATAGCATAGAAAACGATAAACCGAAGAAAAGATATCTTTTTGAATAGTATCGGTAAAAAATATAGGGAAATAAAAAAAACAAAATTCCCCATGGAATAATAAAAAAAACCAAACCTGAAGAGGTCACCTCTATAAAACTATCTCTACTACCATGTGGTATAGGCACCTGAGTGATAGGGTTCTTTTTGGTATTAATCCAGTATGGTAAAATACATACAATTATGGCTACCAACGATGAAAGCCCAAATATTATGATACGTTTAAATAACCGAAAGAATGTCTTTAAAAAAGTTCTAAAAGTCACTTTTGCAAACCCGCCTACCTTTTCGGAAGACACGTCCATAATTACCATTCCTATTAATGGGAATATAAAAAATATCATTCCAAATATTGGGGTTACATGATGTGAAGTAACTGTAACAGCTATTAGAGATAATGCCCTAAAGTAAAATTGCCTTTTACCGGTTTTTATAAACAAATAAATTTCAGGTAAAGAATGCATTAAAACAGAGACCCCAATAATACTGGGAAGCTGCCCAAATATATGCAGAGTCTCTACAAAAGATGAAGAAAAAACAGCCAATAAAGCCGCATAACCTGCAACTTTCCTATTGGCGGTTATTAAGAGGCTAAACCTGTAAACACCGGTAATAAATAAAACTACCCCGATAATTGCCACTAAGAACATTCCAAATTTAAATCCGCCTATAAAAGAAAACAAAGCTATGGCTTGATGCACCAGGGGAGGATAGCCCATCACGGTAAACCCGGTATACCATTTATAGTTCCAGGGCTCAAACCAACTATTGGCATAATGTTCGGCAAAGAACAAGTGAATTAAAGCATCATAGGTGTTCTCCAGAGTAAAAAATATTGTTGAGGTATGAAAAACGACTCCTATAATTAGAGCAGCGATTAGGTATTTATTGGTTGTTTCTTTCATTATAAAACTAATGGTGGTTACTCAATTATAAAAGTAGTACAGGATTTAAACACCTCAAACTCACTGACCGAAAGCAACTTGCCATTCACCGATAAAAATTAACTACTTTATCTAATTCTCAAAAGCCGAAGGCAGGTTCCATCTATTTTTGGATTATAAACTAAACTTATTACCATGAAAATCCTAGCAGTAGACGATCAGCAATTGGTATTAATGCCACTTGAAAAGAGGTTAAAAGAATTAGGCTACATTGTAAAAACAACTACAAATGCCGAAAATGCCATAGACCTTTATAGGGAGTTTGAACCAGATCTATTGATAATTGATATCAATATGCCCGGAGTCTCCGGTTTAGAGATCGTACAATATATCCGCATTAAAATTACCGCAACAAAACCTATTATTGTACTGTCGGGAAATACCGATGACAAATTAATTGTAGAAGGATTTGAACTTGGCATTCAGGATTTCATGAAAAAACCATTAAGCCTGGATGAAATTTCTGCCAGAGTTAAAAGACTTATTGGTTCACCGGTCACAGAAAATCTACAAGTTTTCACCAATAGTATACTTCAGAATAGATGCGTAGGGGTTGTAATTCCCTGCTACAATGAAGAAAAAAGGTTAAAATCTGAAGAGTTCATCAACTTTATAGAAAAAAATAGTGGTTACCACTTATGTTTTGTAAATGATGGTAGCAAAGACAATACTCTACAGGTACTGCAAAGTTTGCGAAAAGGAAGGGAAAACTTTATAAGCATTTATAATTGTGAAAAAAACGCTGGTAAAGCAGAAGCTGTTAGACAGGGCTTGGTTTATATGTCGCAATTTAAAGATCTGGATTATGTTGGTTTCCTGGATGCCGACCTATCTACAGACTTCCAGGATTTTGATGATCTTGTGAAGACTATTGAATCTACAAATTTTCAGATTGTAAACGGATCGCGTATCTCAAGAATGGGTGCAAATATTACCAAAGAAAGCGCTAGAAAAATAATAAGTAGCACAATAAACCTCCTTATAACCAAAATTGTTGGTATGCCTTTTAAGGATACTCAATGTGGCGCAAAAATTATGAGAAAGGATCTAATTCCGGTAGCTTTTCAATCGCCTTTTTTAACAAAATGGTTGTTCGATGTAGAAATATTTATGAGAATGAAAAATCATTTTGGATCAGAAAAAGCGCAAAAAATGATTTGTGAACAACCGTTAAAACGCTGGATCCACGCTGATGGCTCTAAACTTTCTATAAAAGATTCACTCAATATTGGATTTCAATTAATAAAAATATACGGAACTTATACGCTTACCCCTTTGTTTACAAAAACAAAACCCGATTTTCAAAAAGAAGATTCATTAAACCCTTTAATAAAATAGAAAAAACTACTTAGAATATAGAATGCTCGTCTGCTGTGGCTAGAAGTTATTAAAATTAAAAAGCCCTCTCAAAATTGAAAGGGCTTTACTTACTTAAAATATTTATAAATAATATTAAAACTGAAATGCATACTGAATTTTCAAGCCAAATGCCAGAGTTTTAACTTCATCTAAATCCTGTATTTCACGGGCTGACAATAAGCTGCTAAAAGCAAAGTCTGTAGGGGCCTGGGCATTGTAATGAACAAACCTCTCCCCTGAGGTGTCTGGCTTAATATCATTTAATCCGTAATCTAGAAAAAGCCCCATATAAAGCGACCTATTATTCTCCAACATTAATTTCACACCGCTTTCCAAATGAGCTACAAAATTTGTTTTTAGGTCGAGCTCAGATTTAGAATTATTTACAGCTTTAAATTCGCCAAAACCTGCAAATGTAGGACTGGTAAGTTCCACATCATACTGTGAATAATATCCGCTGGTTTCTAGTGAACCGGCCGAACTTTGGTATTCTGAATTTAAAACTAAACCTGCTTTAACACCGGCAGCTGCATAAAATCTGGTCGTGCCAAGCGATTCGTATTGAACCTGAAGAGGTATATTTAAAAAGTAAACCTCCTGGTTCTCTGAAAAATTTGAAGCTGTATATCTAAATTCAAAAGATTCTGCCTCAGAATCCTGGGTCATATACGCCCCTTGGGCAGTAGGTACAAAAATGGCCCCTTCCATATACTGCAATTCGGCACCCGTTCCAAGACTCCAGTTGTCATTAAAATAATAAGCATACTTTGTTCCCAAACCAAAACCATTTTTCAAATCACTTTCCTGGCCTATAGCTTCATATTTCAAATTAGAAAAAGAACCTTGTAAGTAAAAGGAAACTTCGTTGTTAGACTGGGCTGATGTCTCCATATTAGCACTAAGTAAACTTAGTGCTAATATAAGACCTAAAGTAACTCTACTAGTTACGTTGTTTATATTGTTATTTCTCATATTTATTTTGTCATTAAAGTAAATTTCAATTAACCTATAACTGTCTTATTTTACTATAAACTTGAGTGACTTATGAATATTTTTAGTTTCGATTTTAAGAATGTACACTCCTATCTGAAGGTTATAAGGCAAATTAATACTTGTATTTTTACGATTCGATTTCATTTGCTGGATAAGCCCTCCGTTAAGGTTATGTATTGATAGGTGCATGGTCTCAAGCTCCTCTTCCGGGAAATCGGTTAATAGTTCCATAGTTCCTCCAGAATTAACCGGGTTTGGTGCTAATGAAACATTTAAAGAGCTTTT
>NZ_WYEW01000007.1:0-299255 GCF_015143665.1 Salegentibacter sp. BLCTC
TTTTTTTGAGCTTTCTTAGCCCTAAAAACATCGTAATCCCAGTATGTAATGAACTTCTTAACTTAGAACCCCAAACCTCTTGTGGCGCAAAGCGGGTGCAAATATACTGCTGTTTTTTAGATGCACAACAATATTCTTCAAATTTAATTACTTTTCAGGATTTCATACAAAATACACAAATCACATCCCAAATTCACCATAATCTAGAGGCTTCACAAAGCAATTTAACATTCAATAGGTTAAAATAACAGACGAATAAAATAACTTCAACAGAAAAACTAGAGAAAAAAGTTCCAAACAACGCCAAAACGCACCTGGAAATCCATATAAGGATAGCGTGGCGCTACAAAATTATTATTCTTATCGATTAAAGAATTTAAATGTTGCAGCTTAAAAAAAATACGAGTTTGATCTACCTTTCCATTAAAAAAGAAATCGACAACCGGATAATTACCAAATTCGGATGAGTTCTGCACATAAAATTCAGCTAGCACAGGATCGTAGGCATTCATATTATATTTTGTAAAATATTTAAATGTAAATCCGGTTTGTAAATATAGTGCCTTGTCAAACCACTCGTCTTTATAATATATGCTGTTACGAGTCACAAATTCAGGCAGGTTTAATACAGAAGCACCATCTAATACATTTTGATACATCAAGGTATTATCTATTGCAAACAGACCAAAGTCAAAATCTTTACTAGCTTTTATTTTAAAATACCTAACCTGGTCTTTGGACTGAAAAGGCTTCACTAAAGAATCTTCCCCTTCGGAAAAATAGGTATAATTCTGAATTTGGGTTAACCGTGCACTTATATTGAATAATTTTTTAGAACGTAACTCACCATAAAGACTCTGAGTATTTATATTATCTAAATCATTCTGCCAATTGTAATTCACATAATTACTTTGGTAAAGCAGGAAATTATAATTTGGCATATGACTGTTTTGATTAAACCCAAATTGCAGCCTATTTTCTTCATCAAGGCTGTAACCGGCCTGTGCTTCAAAATAGCTTCCTGTAAAATCGCCGGCTAAATTAAGCATAGCATCCGCCTGTACGTCAAATCCACCTATTTTCTTCTTATATTCACCACCCACAGCATAATTTACTCCGGTAAGTTTATTATTAATGGTGTCATTTTCCCGAATATAAAAAGTTTTATATCCGTATTCAAAAGTTTTAATAGCAGCTTTCGCCTTTACCTCCCCTAAAGTTTTATTAGACCACTGTACATAGCCCTCATTATAAAACTCTGTTAACCTAACACGGTCCCTTAAATTTGTTTGCTGAAAAGAAGGACCAAAAATCATATTTGCTGCATTGGTTTGAGAGAAATCAAACTTCTTATAATCGTGGTTAAAGATATGTCCCACTTTTAATGCATTTGAGGATAAGGAATCTGATTTAGCAAGATTATAATAATGGTTCAGATAAAAACGCTTGCCATATAAGGTGCTTTCCGCATCCTCAAAATTCATCTGTAAAAGAGAGCGATCTTCAAACTCCTCTTCCTTATCTATATATTGTTGAAGTGCTAAATCTGAAAGTCCACCATTCTCCTGATTCAATAAGTTATGCGAAACAAAATGTGTTCTTAAATGATATTTTCTATCTAAAGTTCTATAGTTAAGCCCGAATCTAAAAATACCGGTACTGGTAAGAATGTTCTGATATCTGCCCAAAGCACGTACTCCCTTATACCCTACTGAAAAGTTTAACCTTTCAGAAGTATTCATGGTAAACAAAACATCTAATTGTTGCCCCTGCTCCGGTACTGTTTTAAAATAGGCCTCGGTGAAGGGTGTAGGTACATGATAATACTTAATATCTTCAATATCGAAAAAGTTATAATGCCTGGCTTGCGCACCAAATTCAGGATATAATTTTTTGGCTTCAAAATCCATCCCAAGTTTATTATATGGTCGCCCTGTATTGGCAAAGGGAAGTAGTTCGAAATTATCTTTTCGGCGATAATTGAATTTATAATCTTTTTCTATAGTAAGCGTAGTGTCTACAAAAGTAGTATCGTTTGCTAAAGAAATTATTTTATAATCTGAGATTGGAGGTTTAATAGTGTCTTCTTTCTTGCCTGCTTGTTCCGCATTTTGCCCCCCGGGACCGGCAGAAAGTTTAGTTTGTGAAATTCCTATAAAAGGAATTAAGAGAAAAACGAATAATATAACCTTCATTAAATACAATTTGCAACAAAGTTATATTATTTCAAAAACATGTACTTACAAAGTGCGATTTAAAATAAATCTAGGTTAGCTTAAAGCTAACCTGGATTTAACATCTTAATTTCCTTTAAAAAATTCATTACAATAATAAAAAAAGCCCCCGTTAAATCGGAGGCTTTTTTATAATTATTAATTTTCCAGACTATTATTCATTTTGAGTATTAATGGCCGGGTTATAAAGAATTTCTTCTTCCGGAATTTCGAAAGTGAGTTCTTCAGCATTGTAAGGAATTGGATCGCCAACAAAAGATAGATGGTTTGCCCCTCTTACGACAGTCGCTTTGTTTCTCTTCATAGCTAAATAAGATTTTCCTTCACCCCAAAGCTCAATTCGAGTTTGAAGATAAATTTCATCCAGAAGATCTTGTCCAGAAAGACCGTCAAGATAGCTAGTATCATCCAATCTTTCAGCTAGAAGTGTCGATAAAGCCATTCTCGCTTCAGCATCCATATCAAGGTTCGCAGCTGCTTCAGCATTTAATAAATACATCTCGGCAATTCTCATATATACCAAATCTAAAGTAATAACCTGAGAGGGCCCTCTTGGCACTCTTTGAGGATCGAAAAACTTACCCCAAGGTTGTAGGTGGTTTGAAGACTCTGGGTTATTCAAAAATTGATTTTTTCTCACATCATTAGCAGGAATTTGAGCAAATAAATCAGCATCTATAGCTTTATAGTCTCCATAACCGGCATAACTATAAGAGAAATAATCCATTTGTCCCCACCAGGAAAGAAGACCAACTCCAGAATCTGTGGTGAGGTCTACACCCCACATCCATCCAGGCGTATTCACATCGTTAAATCCGCCTCCGGTTGGGTTATTTACATCATCATCGGTTCTGTCTGCCCTAGCAACTTCTTCTTCCGTCATTATTGTAAAAGGACTATTTGCTATAATATCGTCAGTTAAATCCTTCACTTCTTGCCATCTGTCTCCTTGTGCAGCTAAAACATAAGCTAAAATCCCTTGAGCCACCTGCTTATTAATCTGATTTTTAGCGGATCTATTGAAACCATCCAATAAAGAAATGGCTGAGTTTAAATCACTTTCCATTTGCTCATAAATTACAGAAGCAGCCACTTTTGGCCCGTTTTCATCCTCTGGCAAAAGATAAATTGGTAATATCTCTTGACTTGGATTATAAGAGTTTTGGTAGTATTGAGCCAGGTAAAAATAAGAATGTGCTCTCATTGCTTTTGCCTGACCGAGGATATACTTGTTTTCATCGGTTTCAGGAATAGCATCATTCCCTCCAACAGCCGCAATCACTAAATTTGCTGAACGAACAAGTCGATAGTAATACCTCCATGGCATGTAATTCCTTTGATTTGTAAAATCTAAAGGTGCCTGAAACTCGGTAATACCTGACCTATACCAACCAAATGAACTCACAGAAAGCGCCACATCTCCGGAAAGCATATCTCCAAAAATATCGTAGCCCTTTTGTCCAAAATCGTCGTGATTTGTTGTACCACCAGATCCATCTTCAAATTGCAAAGAATAAATACCCGTTAAAGTTCCGGCAAGCACATCAGCATTAGTTTCACCAGCCTCCGAAACCTGTTCTTGCGTTAAAAATTCCGAAGGCTCCTTTTCAAGAAAGTCTTCACTACATCCCACTAATGCAAGTAGTGTAGATGACAGCAATGTTATTTTAAATATATTTTTCATATCGTATTCTTTTATTTTTAAAATTTAACCCTTACTCCTGCAGTAACTGTAGTTAGTGGAGCGTATAAACGACGTCCCGAATTAGCATCTTCCGCAGTATTTGGAAGGAATCCTTCTCTAGCAGTTTTCACATAAAGGTTGTCACCAGAAACATAAAGGTTTACATACTTAATTCCGATGTTTCCAAACATTTCTTCCGGAATGGTATACCCCAACCTTACATTGTTTAATGCAATATAATCTGTACTTGTTACAAATCGATCTGAAGTGGAGGTTACATTGGTATAAGCATTATCTGATAATGCAGGAACGCTTGTTTGATCTCCAGGGTTTTGCCATCTATTTAAGATATCGCTATGATAGTTATTACCAACAGCACCAAAACGGTCGCTCATTAATTCAGCATACTGATAATCAATCGCGTGCCCTCCAAGACTATATACTAGCTGCGCACCAAAATTAAAGTTTTTCCAGTTACCGCTTAATCTCATACCTCCTCTAACATCTGGAATAGCAGACTTACCGATATATTTTTGAGTAGCATTAGCATATGTATCAGTAATTTGTCTTTCTACATTAGCATCTGGGTTATCATTTAAATAAACCGGCATATTTTGAATCGCATCTTCACCGTCATCAAAAGTTCCATTAGAATTGGCATCATTAAAATATTGATACCATTGAGGAGCTCCATTGTCTGGGTTTACACCGGCGTACTCTCTGGTATAAATTTCGAAAATTGACCTTCCTTCAGAATAGGCAAATGGCGCATTTGAAGGATCCAGAATTCTTTCCTCTCCTGTAGATGGATCTAAAGGCATTCTAGTGATTTCATTTTCTAAAAGTTCTCCATTCACACTAAGATCCAAGTTAAAATCTTTAGTTTGAACTATATGCCCTGTTAAATTAAATTCTAAACCGGCATTTCTTAAATCCCCGTCATTTACAGTTATAACAGCAATACCCTGAGACGGCCCTACTCTACGTTGGAAAATCTGGTCTGTTGTATTCTTAATATAATAATCTATGGCACCGTCTAACCATCTCCCCAGACCAAATTCTGTACCTATCTGAAACATTTCAGAAGTTTCCCAGGTAAGATCTGGGTTACCATTGGCTAAAGTTGAAAGAGAAATCTCATCGTTAAGGTTATTTATACTGTAAGTATCATAACCTGGATAGTAGATAGGATCACCATCAGCATCCGTTTGAGCCTCATCTCCGGTAATACCGTAAGAAGCTTTTAACTTAAGGAAAGAAATCAGGTCGCTATTAGCTAAGAAATCTTCATTAGAAGCTACCCATGCAGCACCAACAGATCCAAAAGTACCCCACTTTTCATTCACAAATCGAGACGAACCATCGCGACGCACAGATCCTGTAAGGTAATACGTATCTAAATAGTTATAATTAACCTGACCAAAGTAAGATTCAATAGATCTCCCTTCATTATATCCTGTAGCCGGACTTGCTGCTACTACATAGTTGTTTAATTCATAAATATCAGCAGCAACGGCCTTAGTTTTAAAAGCATCATTGTAACTCAACTCGAAGTCATTAGATTCATGTGCTATCAAAGCATCTACACTATGATCTCCAAACTGATTTTCGTAACGCAATAACTGTAAAAAGTTAGTTGTTAATCTTTCTGTATCTACTTTAAATAAGGTACCACCGTCTCCTTGTGCAGTTCCGTAGAATGGGTTATCTGCACTCGTGTATCTATCCATAGAGTACTGAGCACCAAATTTTGTTTCAAAACTAAGGTGATCGGTAAGTGTGAAATCTAAAGCAAAGCTTCCGTTTAGTTCGTGCCTATCTGTATGCACATAATCATACAAAGCAGAACCTACCGGGTTTAACCCGTCTGATTGTGGTCTGGTTCTAAAACCTGAGAAACTACCATAGTCGTATTGGAATCCTCCATAAATAGGATCCGGCACTTTCTCTCCCTGGTCATCTCTTAAAAATACCCCAAAGATAGGAGCTGTTTTATCAGCAAATTCAAATACGTTTTCAGAACCTACGGTTTGACCATTCTCCATTTGCTCTGAATAAGCATACCCAATATTGGCTGCTACATTTAACCATTCTTTCACCTGAGACTTTAGGTTTAAACGAGTGGTATATCTGTCATATCCAGTATTAACAGCATAACCATTATCATTTAGGTAACCGGCAGAAGCAAAATAAGAAGTTTTTTCGTTTCCACCACCAAAGCGAACGTTAGCTTCGGTTCTAATAGCCGCATCAAATGTTGCATCTTCATATAGTTCTGGAGTATACTTTCTGGTAACCCCATTTCTAACCATACGGGTATCTGGATTAATCAATTCTGAAGCAGAATTCACATTCCACAGGTTATATCCTGCCGGAACATAGTTATCAGAAAACAACCTGGCATTTGCATATTCCACAGGGTTACCTTCTGCATCTCCTGTAATAACACCACGGTTGTAAATACCTTCCCAAACTAAACCAATATACTTTTCTGGAGACTTAATCACATTATATCTGGGAATTACCTGGTCGTTCACACCAGTTTTTACGTCTACCTCAATATAATCTTCACCAGAAGTTCCTGTTTTGGTAGTAATTAAAATAACCCCGTTCGCACCACGCGAACCATAAATTGCAGTCGCAGTAGCATCTTTTAACACGGTAGTTGTCTTGATATCTGCCGGGTTAATGGAGTTAATACTCCCAGAAAAAGGAACACCATCCACTACATATAATGGGTCACGGTTTCCGTTTACAGAACCAAAACCTCTAATTCTAATAGTAGAAGCAGTACCCGGCTGTCCTGAAGTATTAATTACATTCACACCCGCAACTTCTCCTGCTAAAGCCTGAGATACATTGGCAAAGTTTTTTGTTTCCAGGTTTTCTGTATCAATTGTAGTGGCCGAACCAGCAAAAGACTGGCGAGTTGCGGTACCATAACCTACCACTACCACCTCATCTAATGCAGCTGCATCTGCACCAAGTGTAATATCGTAAACATCAGCTTCACCTATAGTAACCTCTTGATTGCTGAAGCCAACATAACTAAATGTTACCACTGCACCAACGTCTACAGAAAGATTATACTCTCCATCAAAATTGGTTTGTGTCCCATTTGTAGTACCCTTTTCAATAACATTTACCCCGGGCAAGGGCAAACCATCTTCATCGATAACCGTACCGGTTATCACTTTTTCCTGTGCAAACGTAAATTGCACTACAAACGCCAATAATAGCGTAAGCATTCCATGTAATTTGTTTTTCATTATTGTTTAAATTTGAATTAGCCTACGCCAAAAATCATAATAAAATCTTAATAAAACAAATGATTTTTAAATTGAATCATCTTTTAATTTCATTAGACATCTTTAAAAGATACAAAAAACCAAGTCCTCAAACAGCCATTTATTTAAGAATTCAATAAAAAAACACAACTTTTCAAGACATCAATAAATTTACATTTCACCTGTTTTATCACCTAAAAAGTCTTTTTACAAAGAATTTACTATGCATGCCTTGTATTTTTTTAAACAGATTATTTACACAAATGACTAAAAAGAGAATAATAGTTTTGCTTAAAACCCCGATTCTTCCAATTTTTGCAGTATGCTAAAAATGTTCGACCTTCCCTGTTCAGTTGCAGGTACCGATGAAGCCGGTAGAGGCTGCCTGGCAGGCCCTGTAACTGCTGCCGCAGTAATACTTCCAAAAAAATTTAAAAGCACATTACTAAACGATTCTAAACAAACCAGAGAAGGAGACCGCAATAAGCTTAGAGAAATTATTATAAATGAGGCTATTTCTTATAGTATTGAGCATGTGTATATGGAGGAAATTGACAAACTAAATATACTGAACGCCTCTATTTTAGCTATGCATCGTGCCATAGAAAACCTAGACTGCGATCCGGAATATATTATTGTAGATGGTAATAAATTTAAACCCTTTCGTAATATTCCCCACGAGTGCATAATAAAAGGAGATGCTAAGTTCTTTAGCATTGCTGCAGCTTCAATTTTAGCAAAAACCGCCCGTGATGAATTTATGAAGGAAATACACCTGGAATTTCCAGCATATAACTGGAATAGAAATAAAGGCTACCCCACAAAAGAGCACCGGGAAGCCATAAGAGAACACGGCAGCACGCCTTATCACAGAAAAAGTTTTAAACTCCTGCCAGAGCAACTTAAACTTAGCCTATAACTTTTATATTTGTTAAAAATTCTGCTATTCCATGAAGAAAACCGTCTTCGCATTTTTAAGTATTTTATTTTTTATTTCCTGTCAGACCCGGGAAACAGAGAAGAACCCTATTAATTATATTCCTAGAAATGCCGCGGTAATTATTCAAACTCCCAATTTAAAACTATTTCAACAGCAAGTAACTTCACTTTCTTTTTTGGAGGAAAACTCTATAAGCGCTATTACTAAACTCAATAAAGATTTGGGTTTTCTTAAATACGCCGATAGCATAACGGAAAGTATTCTTGCTATATCTGTTTCAAAACAGCAAAATTTTAATTATAGCATTATAAGTAAACAGCAGCCCAATTTTAAGTTAGATTCTATCTCAAATAAAGCTGTAGAAAACATAAAGTCTGAGGGCGTAACCTATCAAAAACTAAATTTAGAAGGAAGTGAGTTTTTTATATCTGACGGAGGCAGCCCATTTATTATTTCAAATTCGGAAAGCCAATTAAGGCAAATTTTAAATAAGGAAAACCTGCTACAAAATAAAAGTTTTACCAAAACCTATAAGGCCATTTCACCTAAAGCAACTTCCCTTATTATAAATCATAATCAACTTAATGAATTTCAGAAAAATTTATTTCCGAACATAAAACTGGAGAGCTTAAAAAACTACGCCGGCTGGAGCGCGGTAGATATCGAGTTATCAAAAAATGGAATTTCATTCAACGGACTTAGCATTGCGAACCATAAAGAGAACCTCCATAAAATTCTCGCAAACACCCAGCCTGTTTCTATCGAGTTCCCGACAATTGTTCCTAAAAATTCAGGAGGTTTCATTGCTTTGGGCTACCAGAAACCGAAAATTTTTCTTCAGAATTTAAAAGAATTTAAACAGGACAGTATAGAAAAAAGAGAAGATGAACTTTTACTAAATACCCGGGAAGCAGGAATCATCTTTGGGGAAGAAAATTCGGTTTTAGCATTAAAAACACTGGTAACCACTGAAGCAACCGACTTGATTGCCGGATACGCAAACCTGGAGGAAAATTATCGAGACTTTCCTATATATAAGGTATCGCAACCCGATATTTTAAAAAAACTTTTCACGCCTTTCCTTCAGGTAAACAATACTAATTTTGTAGCGGCAATAGACCAATTTCTTGTATTTGGCAAGACTGCATCAGAGCTTCGTGACCTCATAGCCAATTATGTAAATAAGAATACCATGGCACATGAGGAGCATTATACAAATAGCATTCAAAAATTAGCAGAAGAATCTTCTATCCTCATAGCCGGAAATACAACTTTATTAAAAAGCAGGTTAGCAAAGGCTGTCTCTAAAGAACTTAGAGACGAGATGAAAAATTTAAATTTTGGCGAGCATAAAATAGCAATCCTACAATTGGTAGAAGAGGATGATTTTGCGCATATACATGGTAATTTTGAAAGCCAAAAGACACAAAACACTTCAGCAAATAAAGCTAAAGAAGTACTTTCGCTTAGCCTGGAGGCCGAATTGCTTACAGAGCCGGTTTTAGTAAAAAACCATCTAAACAATCAAATGGATATTGCGGTTCAGGATATAAACAACACGCTTTATCTTATTTCTAACAAAGGAAGCATTTTCTGGAAGAAAAAACTTAAAGGCCCTATTTTAGGAGAAATACAGCAGGTAGATCTTTTTAAAAACGGAAAGTTTCAGCTTGCTTTCGCCACTCCTTATTCTATAGAGGTACTAGACAGAAATGGGAATACGGTAAAACCATTTCCATTAAAATTTCAGGATGAAATTACACAGCCACTTTCCTTATTCGACTATGACACCAACAGGAAATATCGTTTTTTAATTACCCAGAAAGATGAAGTTTTTATGTATGATAAAAACGGAAAAAGCGTTAAAGGTTTCGATTTCAGAAAGACAAAATCTGAAATTTTACAGGCTCCAAAACATTTACGAATTCAATACAAGGATTATATTGTATTCCCTGAAGCATCGGGCAAACTCAATATTTTAAGTCGGCAGGGAAAGCATAGGGTAAACGTAAAGGAAACCATAGATTTTTCTAAGAATAAATGGTACGAATTTGAAAACGATTTTGTTTCAACCAATGCCGAAGGAAATCTTGTAAAAGTGAATCAAAAGGGCGTTGTAAGCACAAAAAGAACCAATTTTAAAGAAAACCATAGCGTTAGCGCACGGCCAAATCTATTGGTTAGTCTATCAGAAAACATTTTAAAAATCAAGGGAAAAGAGATAAGCCTGGATTACGGGTTATACACCGATCCAAAAATTTTCCTGGTGAACAATAAATACTATATCAGCCTAACCGATTTACAAAGTCAGAAAGTATATGTATTTGATAGTAATGCAATTCTTCTTCCCGGTTTTCCGGTTTATGGGACTACGGGCATCGATATAAACAATGCCAACGTAGATCAAGGTCCGGAATTTGTGGTAAAAGGAGGTGAAAAAGAGGTATTGCTTTATAAATTCTAAATAAACTGAGCTTCAAAAAGTTCGGCAAAATGTTTTAAAACTTTCTCCTGAACTTCGTCTAAAGAAATTTCCTTTTTTCCGAGTTCTACATTCAAAGATGTAACGGCTTTGCCTTCTATTCCGCAGGGAATAATATGGTCAAAATAACCCAAATCTGCATTTACGTTTAGAGCAAACCCGTGCATTGTGACCCAGCGACTGGCACGAACTCCCATAGCACATATTTTCCTGGCAAAAGGTGTCCCTACATCCAGCCAAACTCCGGTTTCACCATTACTTCGCTCTGCTTTTAAGCCATACTCGGCCAGTGTACGTATTATGGCCTCTTCAAGAAAACGCAGGTATTTATGGATATCGGTAAAAAAATTATCGAGATCTAGAATTGGATACCCCACCAATTGCCCGGGCCCGTGGTAGGTAATATCGCCACCTCGATTAATTTTATAATAACTGGCTTGTTTTTTCTCTAATTCAGCTTCAGAAATAAGCAAATTCTTTATGTCGCCGCTTTTTCCCAGGGTATACACGTGAGGATGCTCTACCATCAGCAAATAATTGGGCGTTGTTTCATTTAAACTTTGCCGACGGTTTTTAATTTTAAGGTCTAGAATTTCCTTAAAAAGCTTTTCCTGGTAATCCCAGGTTTCTTTATAATCTTTATAGCCTAAGTTTTGCAAATTTACCTGCTTATTCATACGTCTTTTTTGGGATTATTAAGAATAATAAGTGCAGCTATCACTCCGGGAACCCACCCTAAAACGGTAAGTATCAAAACAATTAAAATAGAGCCACACCCACGATCGTAAACGGCCAGGGGTGGAAACAAAATAGAAAGAATAACACGCCAAACACTCATTTATCTATAAGTCTTACCAATTTATTTTGCAAAGATATGATTATAAATAGAGAAAACTTCTTAGATCACTGGCTATCCAGTTTTAATAAGCTATACTATTGCAACCGCGAGGGCAAAGCACTTATAAAGTAGAAAATAACTGTGCATACAGTAAGCTTACTATATGTAAAGTTAATTAACCGGAAAATGGCCAGTATAGCATTAATTTAAAGTCATAAAATTCTGGCATATATCCCGTTGGTTGGTAGCCACATACTCACTATATTTGCACTCGTTTTGCAAGAGTAGAAGTAGTTTCTGAGAAATTTTGAAATCGTCATTCTGAATTTATTTCAGAATCTAAGACATAAATAGTCACTATCACGTTAGAAGCTGGAACAAGCCCGCCTGACCGGATGGACAGGTTCACCTTGACGAAATTAAACTTTACAGACAACTTCAAGAATCGAAAAAATATTTTATAATTCCGAGGGGAGTCTCGGGAAATCAAACCCTTAATGAGGGATACATCAAATTACGAGTATGCAATTATCTGAACAGGAAACAGTAAGAAGAGAGAAGCTTTCGGCTTTAAGAAAGGCAGGTATTAACCCGTATCCGGCAGATTTATTCCCGGTTAAGGATACCAGTAAAGACATTAAAGAAAACTTTGAGGAAGGTAAGAAAGTAGTGATAGCCGGTAGGCTAATGTCCCGTCGTATCCAGGGGAAAGCCTCTTTTGCCGAAATTCAGGACTCTAAAGGAAGAATACAGGTTTATTTTAACCGCGATGAAATATGTACCGGTGAAGATAAAAGTAAGTATAACGATATCTATAAAAAATTGCTAGACATTGGCGATTTTATAGGTATTGAAGGAGAACTGTTTAAAACCCAGGTTGGGGAAAAGACCGTTATGGTAAAAGATTTTACTTTACTTAGCAAGTCGCTTCGCCCACTTCCGCTTCCTAAAACCGATAAAGAAGGGAATACTCATGATGGTTTTACCGATCCGGAACACCGCTATCGCCAGCGCTATGCCGATTTAGCAGTGAACCCAAAAGTAAAGGAGATCTTTGTAAAAAGAACCAGGTTGTTCAACGCCATGCGAAACTTCTTTAATGAAAGAGAATATTTTGAAGTAGAAACACCCATTTTACAGTCTATTCCCGGGGGTGCTGCCGCAAGACCATTTGTTACGCACCACAATGCTTTAGATATCCCACTATACCTTAGAATTGCCAACGAATTATACCTAAAAAGGCTAATTGTTGGTGGATTTGACGGGGTTTATGAATTTTCTAAAAACTTTAGAAATGAAGGAATGGATAGAACCCATAATCCTGAATTTACCGCGATGGAAATTTATGTAGCCTATAAAGACTACAACTGGATGATGGATTTTACCGAAAAACTACTGGAACATTGTGCCCTGGCAGTAAACAATACTACCGAAGCTGTTTTTGGCGAACATAAAATAGACTTTAAAGCGCCCTACAAGCGCGTAACCATGACCGATTCTATCAAAGAATTTACCGGCTTTGATATTACCGGAAAATCTGAAGCTGAAATTAGAAAAGCAGCGGAAGATATGGGTATTGAAGTAGATGAAACCATGGGTAAAGGGAAGCTTATTGATGAGATTTTTGGTGAAAAATGCGAAGGAAATTATATCCAGCCCACCTTTATTACCGACTATCCCAAAGAAATGAGCCCGCTTTGTAAAGAGCATCGTGAAAATCCTGACCTGACCGAGCGTTTTGAACTAATGGTATGCGGAAAAGAAATTGCCAATGCATATTCTGAACTAAATGATCCTATAGACCAACGCGAGCGTTTTGAAGAACAATTGAAGCTTGCCAAAAAAGGAGACGATGAAGCTACCGAATTTATAGACCAGGATTTCTTAAGGGCCCTGGAATATGGAATGCCCCCAACCTCTGGTTTAGGTATTGGAATGGACCGTTTAATTATGTTCTTAACCAATAATCAATCTATCCAGGAAGTATTGTTTTTCCCACAAATGAAACCTGAAAGAAAAGCTGTTGAACTTAATGAAGACGAAAAAGCAGTATTTCAGCTATTAAAAAGTGACGAAATTCACGACCTTGATAGCATAAAAGCCAAATCTGGTTTAAGTAATAAAAAATGGGACAAAACTCTAAAATCGCTTAGAAAACATAAGATGATAGATGTTTATAAGGAAGATGAGGCTATGAAGATCAAAGCAGTTTAAAGTTAAAAAATAAGTTGCTTAGGTTCAACAAGCGTTAAATTAGATATATTTTAACTTCGCTTTAAACCTTTTTAAGATAATTGAGTCAAAAGATCACCAAATGGTGGTCTTTTTTCGTTTTTTAGCTACCGCTAATGAAAATCTATCATTTCAAATTAATCACACAAACCAAAATTCAATTTATGACCAAACGATTAACGTATAAGCTCTTATTAGTGGCTTTATCAGTTTCGGTTTCCAGTTGTGGAATTTTTCAGCCCAAATCTACGGCTGATAGCTCCAAAAAAGAAGCCTCAAAAAAGAAAGGTGATTTCGAGCCTTACGCAAAAGTAATCACTAAAGATGCCAAAAGCGACCCAGGTTTATTCACCGTTCACCGGGTAGACGATAAATATTTTTACGAAATCCCCGATAGCCTGTTTAACCGTGAGATGCTTACCGTTACGAGGATTGCCAAAACAGCTACAGGAATTGGTTTTGGCGGTGGAAAACAAAACACCCAGGTACATCGTTGGCAGAAAAAAGACGGCCACGTTCTTTTAAGGGTTGTTTCTCACGAAATATATGCTGCAGATTCTTTACCGGTTCACGAAGCCGTAGTTAACTCTAATTTCGAGCCGGTTTTACAGCGTTTTCCTATAAAAACTGTAGGTAAAGACTCGGTTAATAAATCAACCGTAATTGAAGTTACCGATCTTTACACCAAAGATGTTAAGGCCCTTGGATTAAGAGATGGTTCCAGGAAACAATACAAAGTTTCTCGATTAGATGATAGCCGCTCGTATATAGATACTATTCGCAGTTACCCTGAAAATATTGAGGTAAGGCACGTAAAAACCTATAATGCCGGAGAACCACCTTCTAACGCCAGTACCGGCTCAATATCTTTAGAGTTCAGCAATTCTATGATTTTGCTTCCAAAAGAACCTATGAAACGTCGTTATTTTGACCAACGCGTAGGTTGGTTTGCCCGCGGACAGGTAGATTATGGGCTGGATGCACAAAAAAGTAAAGAAGTAAAGTACCTGGATCGTTGGAGACTTGAAGTTAAAGAGGAAGACAGGGAAAAATTTAAAAATGGCGAACTGGTAGAACCAAAAGAGCCTATTGTTTATTATGTAGATCGCGCTACGCCTAAAAAATGGATTCCTTATATTAAACAGGGAATCGAAGACTGGCAGGTTGCTTTTGAAGAAGCCGGTTTTAAGAATGCGATTATCGCTAAAGACCCACCCACAAAAGAAGAAGATCCAGATTGGAGCCCCGAAGATGTAAGATACTCTGTAGTGCGCTATCTGGCTTCTCCTATTCCCAATGCCAACGGCCCACACGTTAGTGACCCACGTTCTGGAGAGATCTTAGAATCAGACATTAACTGGTACCACAATGTAATGACCCTTCTTAGAAACTGGTTCTTTGTACAAACTGCAGCTATCAATGAAGATGCCCGTGGTGTAGAATTTGAAGACGAAGTAATGGGTAGATTAATAAGGTTTGTTTCTTCCCACGAAGTTGGGCATACCCTGGGGCTTCCACATAATATGGGAAGTAGCGTTGCTTATGCAGTTGAAGATCTTCGTGATCCTGAATTTACTGCCAAGTACGGGACAGCACCCTCTATTATGGACTACGCCCGTTTTAATTATATCGCACAACCCGAAGATGGTGACGTAGCTTTAATGCCAGATATTGGACCTTACGATAAATACTCTATTGAGTGGGGTTACCGCCCAATTTTAGATAAAACGGCAAAAGAAGAAAAAGAAATTCTAGACCAATGGATCCTGGAAAAGGCCGACAATCCATTATATAGATTTGGAAGCCAGCAAAGTGGTGGAGTGATAGACCCTAGCTCTCAGACCGAAGACCTTGGCGATGACGCAGTATTGGCAAGTGAATACGGAATCAAAAACCTGAAACGCATTATGCCAAAATTGATTGAGTGGACTGCCGAAGACGGTAAAAACTACGATGACCTGGATGATTTGTACGGCCAGGTTTTAAGTCAGTTTAACCGTTATATGGGGCACGTAACCGCCAATATTGGTGGAGTTTATGAGTACTATAAAACTTACGACCAGGAAGGTGCTGTTTATTCTCACGTTTCAAAAGAAAAGCAAAAAGAAGCGATGAGCTTTTTGCACGATCAACTTTTTGAAACCCCCGAATGGATGATAGACCAGGAAATTTTCAATAAAATCCAATTTGACGGACAGGTAGAACGCCTTAGCAATATGCAGGAACGCACACTTAAAAACCTTCTTGATTTTGGAAGAATGGCCCGTTTAATGGAAAATGAGGAAATAAATGATGCTAAAGCATACGGCCTAATTGATATGATGAGCGACCTAAGAAAAGGTATTTGGAGCGAAGTTTATGCAGGACAGAACATAGATCGTTACCGCAGAAACCTGCAACGTGCTTATATAGAGCGTATGGAATATTTAATGACGCAGGAGCAAAGCGCCATTCCATCAAGATACAGAAGCTGGATATCCCGAAGCGACATAGATGTTGCCCAAAGTGATATTCGTCCTGTGGTAAGAGGAGAGCTTAAAACACTTCAAAACCAAATTAGAAGAGTCGCTAATAGTGGAGATCGTTTAACCAGATACCATCTTCAGGATGCTTTAGAAAGAATAGATTTAATTTTAAACCCCATCAAATAATTCTAAGATTTTTTGATTTGTTAGTTTTTAAAACCACCGTAAAAAGACGGTGGTTTTTTTTATCTCTGTTTTTAAACCTTTTTAAATTCTATTAGTCTAAGTATTAAAAAGCACCAAATTGCTATGAAAAAGATTTTTTAGTGACTTGAAAATACTGAAAAATTATTAAGGTGCTTAGTTTTGGTTAATTGGTTGAGTTTGTTTGAATTTTAACACGAGAGCAGTAATAGAAATACCGAAAATCTAAATTTTATATTTAAGCTAATAAAATTTTAGGATCTATTCTGCTCTCTTTTTTTCAGACTAAAGTTTAGCTGTTATAATTTATTGCAAACTGGCGCTTTTTAAGCGTAGTGCATTTGCAATTACTGAAACCGAACTAAAACTCATTGCCAAAGCGGCGATCATTGGGGATAATAAAAGTCCAAAAACCGGGTACAAAACCCCTGCTGCAATTGGTACGCCTAGCGTATTGTATATAAGAGCAAAGAATAGATTTTGTTTAATGTTAAGCATTACCTTTTTACTTAGTAATTTCGCCTTCTTTACTGCTTTTAAATCTCCTTTCACAAGGGTTATTTCTGCGCTTTCTATCGCCACATCGGTACCGGTTCCCATAGCAATACCAATGTTGGCCTGTGCCAATGCAGGCGCATCATTTATTCCATCTCCGGCCATAGCCACTTTTTTACCTTCTTGTTGAAGTTTTTTCACTTCATTCTGCTTATCTTCAGGCAACATACCGGCCTTAAACCCGGTTAGGCCAAGTTCTTCGGCAACCGATTTGGCTGTTTTCTCATTATCTCCGGTAAACATATAAACCTTAACACCTTCATCCATCAAAGATTTTAAGGCTTCCCTGCTGGTCTTTTTAATAGGATCGGTGATGGTAAAATACCCGACTACTTTTCCGTCTACCGAAACAAAAGAAACAGTTTTCCCCTTCTCCTGTTCAATAGTTACTTTTTTCGATATTTCTGAAGAAATTTCAATTTTCTCAGTTTGCATCAGCTTATCATTACCAATGGCTATCTCTTTATCTTCTACCACACCGGTAACCCCTTTTCCGGTAACCGAGCTAAAATCTGAAGCTTCGGTATATTTTAGCTTTTTTTCCTTTGCAAAATTTACCGTGGCTTTTGCAAGTGGGTGTTCACTTTGAGAGTTTAGCGAAGCGATAAGTTTTATAATTTCATCTTCATTATTTCCTGAAACCACTTCCACTTTTTCCACTTTAGGCTTGCCTTCAGTAATGGTTCCGGTTTTATCTATAATTAATGTATCAACATCGTCCATTTCTTCCAGGGCACGGGCATTTTTAATAAGCACCCCATTTTGCGCTCCCTTTCCTACTCCTACCATAACCGACATGGGAGTGGCCAGGCCAAGTGCACACGGGCAGGCAATAATTAATACCGCGATGGCATTCACCAGGGCATAAACATATTGAGGCTCTGGCCCATATATTGCCCATACAATGTAAGTTAGTACTGCAATCACTACCACCACCGGCACAAAATAAGCCGAAATCCTGTCGGCTAATTTTTGAATTGGCGCTTGCGATCTACTGGCATCATTTACCATTTTAATAATTTGGGAAAGTAAGGTTTCCTCCCCTACTTTTTCAGCTTTCATGGTAAAACTCCTATTTCCATTAATGGTTCCGGAGCTTACTTTATCTCCTTCAGATTTATCTACCGGAATAGGCTCTCCGGTAATCATCGATTCATCAATACTGGAATTTCCTTTTTCAATAATTCCATCTACCGGAATTTTATCTCCGGGTTTCACTCTTAGAATATCTCCTTTTTCAATTTCATCTATAGAAACTTCTTTTTCTTCACCATTAATTACTTTTATCGCCTTGTTAGGAGCCAATTTTAGGAGTTCTTTGATAGCAGAATTGGTTTTGCTGTGTGCACGGGCTTCCAAAACCTGCCCCAGTAAAACCAGGGTAAGAATTACGGTTGCTGCTTCAAAATAAACGTGCACGGTTCCCATTTCAGTCTTAAACTGCGGCGGAAAAAAATCTGGAAACAACAAGCCAAATACACTAAAAAGCCATGCTACCCCTGCCCCAATTCCAATTAGAGTAAACATATTAAGGTTCCAGGTTTTTATAGATCGCCAGGCCCGCTCAAAAAACATCCAGGTAGCATAAAATACTACCGGAAGGGAAAGTCCAAATTGAATCCAGTTCCAAATTTCCTGATCTAAAACTTTATAAAGTGGATTACCCGAAATCATTTCAGACATCGCGATAATGAAAATAGGTAGCGTAAAAGCCACGGCTATTTTAAACTTTTTAAGCAGTTTTTTATAAGATTTACTTTCTGAAGATTCTTCGGGTTCTTTTGGTACCAGGTCCATTCCGCATTTAGGGCAGGAACCGGGAGCGTTTTGCTCTACCTCTGGATGCATTGGGCAGGTATAAACTGTAGCTTTTGGCGTTAAGCTGGCCTCTTCCACCAAATCCATGCCGCACACCGGACAATCTCCAGGCTTGTCGTAAGTTTTATCCCCTTCGCAATGCATGGGGCAATAGAAAACCCCATTTCCTTCCCCTTTAGGTTTGTTCTTTTTGGGGCTTACTTTTTTTCCTGCTTCATGAATTTCATAATTCCCACCATCATCTTGCAATGCCTGCTGTAATTTCTCTAACGAAACATTTTTATCACCTACAATTTTCGCCTCCTCTTTTTCAAGATTTACTTCGGCATTTTTTACGCCTTCAACTTTATTTAAAGTTTTTTCTACATGAGCTCTACAGCCATTGCAGGTCATTCCGCTTACAGAATAAGTTTGCGGCACCTCATCTTTTAAGTGAATTTGATAATTACTGTCTTCCAGCACTTTTTGAAACTCTTTAAGCTGAATGTGTTTCTGCATCTCTATTTCGGCAGAAGCTTTTTCAAGGTCAACCTTAACATGGGTTACACCTTCCACTTTTTTTAGAGAATCCTCAACGTGGGCCCTACAACCATTGCAGGTCATCCCAGAGATATGGTAATTGTGTTTCATAGATTTTATTAGAGAAAAAAAACTGTTTGAACCTCTGTTGTTAGTTACGCCATGCCGAACTTGTTTCAGCGTCTAATTTGATAGGAATTAGACGCTGAAATAAATTCAGGCTGACGTCTATCAGTAAAAATTCAAACAGCCTTTTAAGATTAAATTTTAGGCTAAATAAGCCTCACAAGCTTTTGCACACTCCCTACATGCCCTGGCACATTCCTGGCAGTGATCGTGCTTATGCTGCCCACATTCATCGGCACAGGCATTACAAATTTCAATGCAGTATTTTACAAGTCCGTCTACATTTTTGTAACCGGTAACCAAAACCTGATTTAAAGTACTGCAAACTTCAGCACAAACCCTGTCGGTACGAATACAATCTTTCATCATTTCTATGTTGTCTTCATCCAAACAGGCATCAGCACAATAATTACAGTGATTGATACAGTTTCCCAATGCTTTCAACATTTCTTCATTTCTCATAATATTGGTTTTTATTGGTTTAGCTCAAAATTAAGCACTAAAAACCGCAATGAGTTTTAAAATTATGGTAAGAAGTTATAATATAATTAGAAAATGCCTTGTGTACTTTTTGAGATTGTTAATCTCCTAGATATCATCTAAAGGTTTACGATGAAAAAGCTTAGTTTTATATTGAGAAGGGTTTAAGCCGGTCTCCTTTTTAAAGAATGTAGAAAGATAAGCGGCACTTCCAAAGTCCATTTTATAGGCAATCTCTGAAATATTTAACTCATCGTATTCCAAAAGTTCTTTTATTCGTTCTACTTTTATTTTATTCTGAAAACTTTGAATGCTCTGGCCTTCTTCCTTACTAAAAAGGCTGGTAAGATGACTATAATCGTAATTTAATTCTTCACTCAATACTTCAGAAAGTTTTTTATTCTGGAAGTCTTTATGATTGTATACCATCTTTATAACCAAAGATTTTATTTCGGTTATAATTTTATTGGTTCGTTTAGATACAATTTCAAACCCGTTTGTAGCGAGGGCATCTTTTAAATCCTGAAATTGGGATGGTGAGAGTTGGTTTTCCAGCTCAACCCTACCTAAATTAATAGTGATGTAATTAAGGTTTTGTTCCCTAAGCGTATTTTCCACACTCATTAGGCAACGATCACAAACCATATTTTTTATATGTAGGATATTTTCTTTCAAACCGATTTTCATTAAAAATAGTAAGATTGGCTAAAATTTTTGGATGCAGTACAAAAACCTATTTTAGATTTTTCTATTTCTCTCCATAGATTTCAACCAATCTTAAAATAATATAATTATTGAATGGTAGCTTCTACCCTACCACACTTTAACATTTTATCACCATAATAAGGGTTAAAAATATCTTTTGAGTTAGAATACCAGTAGTCTCCTTTTCCTTCAAAAGCCATTGGGCAATATTGTTTAAAGATTGCTCCAGATTCTAAAGCATCAACCAATATAGGCTCCATAGCAACAGTAAGTTTAGAAAAAGCCTCGCGTTGTTTATTAACATCATCGGTTTCTGCGATAGTAGTTGCAATAGCAGCTATTTCTTCGTTATCGCTTGCCACTTCAGCAAGTTCTGCAGCTTTTTCTCCGGCGCTATCGGCATCGGTATTTACAAAAGCATCCTTAATTTCTATATACAAATTGTAGGTTTTAGCGGTCTTTTCGTCCTTAAATTCGGCTTGTAATTCTTCGCCTTTATAGGTTTCTTTTTTGGCTTGTTCATCTGGCTGATGCATTTCATGTTGCATGGGCTCTGGAGCATCATTTTTATTTTCTTCATTTTTACATGAAAATAATACTAAACTTCCCGCAATAAGGCTTAGCATTGTTAAGCTTCTAAGGTTTCTTTTCATTGTTATTGATTTATGTATTAATTAGAATTTAAATAGTTTAATCTTTAATATTAATTCGGTTGATATTTGCAGTTCCAAACACCAGTACAAAAAAGTATAGGATTGTCTCTAAAGCCACTAGAAATTTTGCCGATAGTGATATAGGAACAAAGTCGCCATAGCCAACAGTAGCAAACGAAATTAGCGAATAATAGAAAAACTCAAAGAATAAAAATATTGAGGGTTCTACAACTATCAAGTTTGTTTTAAAATTAGCAGCTTCATTTACGTAAAGCGCATAATAATCTGAAGCAAATGAGAGTACAATAAGGCTTATGATTAGTGTAAAAAGACTTAAAACATGCTCTAAATAATGACTATCGCCCAGCATTTTGCTTAATTGGGTAAATGTAATTCTAACTATTAAAAATGCTTTTAGGATTGCAACACTAATAATAAGCCATTTCCAAAATTCATTATCTAAAGATTTTGGCAGGAATAATACGTAGAGAATGGCTAGCACTACTACTATTGCCATAGTCCAACCTGTCTTTGAAAACAGTTGTCCATAAAATTTTTTGTCTGCGTCCTTCTTATTACTCATTCCTATCTTTCTATTTGCACTGAGCCTTCACCATAAAAAAGCTAAAAATTAGTCAAACTCAAGCTATATAACTATTCAGACTTATTCTCCAGTCTATAAATTATCTTTTTCATTTGTGCAATCTCCCTTTTCTGAGCTTCAATAATTTCCTCAGCCAGTTTTTTGGTTTCCGGGTCTTTAATGTCTGCCCGCTTACTGGTTAGTATTGCGATAGAGTGATGCGGAATCATGGCTTTCATATATAAAATATCTCCAACAATTGGGCGTTGTGCTCTTACCAGACCTAAAGCAGATACGAACAAGACGAGGCTCCCCAGGTAAATGGCAAGGTTCTTTTTCTTGTTTTTATACATTTTGAGCATAAGCGAAAGCATAATTACCGCCATTGCTGAAATACCCAGGCAGGCCATATAAAACCTTGTTAAGCTAAAATATACATGATCAAACTCATACGTATTAAAATACATGGTAATGTACATCGCTATAAATGACAATCCGAGCATTAGAAAAAACCTAAGGTAATTACTTCCACTCTTATCGTGATGTTTCTTATCTTCAGAATTCATTTCTTTTACTTTTTGATTGGTTAATATACTTTATTCAATTAATCGAAATTTAAATATCCCGGGGCTTATAAAGGAATCCATTTTGTGTTTAGTGTCTCGCGGTTTGGGAGCAATAGTTTATTTTTTAATTGTTTTTTCTACTGAGCCACATTTTGGCATCTTGTCACCAAAATATGGGTTGCTTATCTCTTCTACATCAGCATACCAGTAAGCTCCTTTATTGTTGAAAGCCATAGGACAGAACTTTTTATAAATAGTACCACCTGATAAAGCATCTTCAAACATAGAACCTGCCTTTTGTGTAAATTCTGCAAATATCTCCCTTTGCTTTTCCAAATCCTCTGTTTCATGCAGTTGCTTTGCCATAGCCTTCATCTCTGCATGTTCTTCTGAGAACGAGGCAAACATACTTTTTGCCACATCCTGTACCCTGGGTGCATCAGCCCTATTCAGGGCTATTTTAATCTCCAGGTAATTATGCCAAATCTTACCCGTCATCCCATCAACAAATTCCTGATCGGCAATATCTTTTGTCTCTTTCTCTGCTTTTTTAACTTCTTCAGGAGTATTTATTTCAACAGATTGTTTTCCCTTATTATCAAAACAGGAAATAAGGCTAAAACTTACAAACGTAATCACCGAAAAGCTTAAAATTAAATTTTTCATGATTGCTTATTTTTTGGTTAATCTCTAAATTACAATGGTATAAGCTTAAATATTATCATATTTCCTTAAACCTTCTACAAAATTTGGTCTAAAGAATTCCTAAAATTTTGATTTATAGACTTATACTCTGTAAGGTTCATTCCCGTTTCTGCCTTAAATTGCCTGGATAGATGATTGACATTACTGTAATCCAGCAACTGAGCTATTTCCTTAAAATTATACTTCTTAAGTTGAATTAGTTCTTTTACTTTTTCAATTTTTAACTTTATAAAATACTTCTCTATAGTTGTATTTTCGGTATAAGAAAAAATCCTACTAAGGCGTGCATAATCATAATTAATGTTTTTCGACAAATAGCCCGATAATGTTCCTGTTTTTTCTACCGGTAGTTCTTCTAAAAGCCTTATTAAGCTTAGTTTTACCTTTTCTACCAGGACACTTTCAGTGCTTTCTATCAATTCAAAACCATTACTATCCAGAATGCGTTGTATTTTATTGGTATCTTGAGCTTTATCTTTGCTTTTATAAATTACCCTACCCAGTTCTACTTTAACCACGTCAATATCAGCTTCAAATAGCTCGTTTCTCAGAACTTTTATACAACGGTCGCAAACCATATTTTTTATAAAGACTTCTACAAGCATCTTTGATTAATTTGTTAGCTTATCTCTAATTCCTATTTTACAATTGCTGTTGGGTATCTCCACAGTTCATCATAACATCCCCGAAATAGGGGTTTCTAATTTCTTCTGAAAGGCTTAACCAATCGGCTCCTTTATTATTATTCACCATAGGACAATGCTGAATATATATAGGTGTTTCCAGATTTTCTATGTTAGAGACAAAAGCAATTATATTCTCTGAAAGCACTTCAAAATGCTGCCGCTGCTGCTCTATATCGCTACTTTCTGAAATTGCCATAAGTTGGTCTTTAATTTCATTAAAGTGCTGGGTTTCCATTTTCCCAAGATTAGAAATACTAAGAGCGGTAATTTGCTGGTGCATTTTGGAAGCAGCGGTTTTAGCTGATTCTGCATCGGTATTCACAAATGCATCTTTTAATGTAAAATAAGCAGGCAACGTTGTGGAAAGGTTTTTCTGAAAAGAAAGAGGTAAATTCATCTTCATTTCAGCCAGATTACTATCTTTCTTTTCAGTTTGATTCATCATAGAATTTTCGCCCTGTAATTGTACAGCAGCATCTACGGTAAAGGTACCGTTAACCACAATTTCTTCTCCCTCTTCCAGGCCCTCTTCAATCACAAAAGAATCTCCCAGGGAAGTTCCTAACACCACTTCCCGAGCTTGAAAACCGGCACCATTTTGTGCATCCTGCTTCACATATACCAGGGAGCGTTTTCCTGTCCATAAAATAGCCGATTGAGGAATCACTATTTTATTGTTCTTAGCATCAAGATTCTTTTCTATAATGCCCGTGGCAAAAACCCCGGGTTTTATTCGCTTATCTTTATTATTTATCTCTACCCTTGCATTCGCAACCCGTGTTTTATCACTTAATAAAGGATCTACAAAACTTATTTCGCCTTCAAAAGTTTTACCGGGTATAGACCTAAGTGTATAATTTACTTTGTTACCTTCTTCAATCCAGGACATATTGCCTTCATAAACATCAAAAAGCACCCACAATTTATCCAGATTTGCTATCTCGTAAATAGGCATGCCACGCTCCAGGTAATCACCCCGCTCTGATAACAACTCGGTTACTACCCCACCTACATCTGCAGTGATAGAAAAACGTTCTATTGGCTTTCCGTTGCTCAATACTTTATTGATTTGGTTTTCGGTAATTTTCCAATTTCTAAGTTTTTGTTTTGCAGCTTCAAATAATTCCGGTTGACTTTCCTTTATGGCTTCGGCCTGCAATAATTCTTCCTGGGCGGTTACAAGTTCTGGAGAATAAACACTGGCTAACACCTGACCTTTATTAACTTTTTCACCGGTAAAGTTCACATATAATCTTTCAATCCTTCCGGGTATATGGGTAGACTGCGTATAAGTATTACGCTCATCTACTCCCACTTTACCATTTAACCTAATCTCTTTTGAAGCTTCCTTCTCTCCTATAACCAAAGTTTCTACATTAGCCAGCTTCATAGCGTTCTCGTTCATAACGAACACATCTGAGTCCAGGCCATTTTCATCTTCGGAAAGTGGAATAAGGTCCATTCCACAAATTGGGCAATCGCCCGGTTCATTTTGCCTTACGGAAGGGTGCATAGAACAGGTCCAGATTTGATTTTCAGCTAGCTCTGAATGCTCGTGCCCTTCTTCCGGCTCCTTTTCATTTGCGCCTCCAAAAATTAAATACCCCAATAAAATACCCAGCACTAATATGCCGGCGGCTTTCCATATATTTTTATTTTGTTTCATCGTAATTCTGGGTTTTAGCTGATAAATAGTCCATTTTTGCCTCGGCTGTAAATCCGGTTTTTAAGGCTTCTAATTGCTGAATTTTAAATAATAAAATATCCTGATTCATCTCAAGGATTTCTTCAAAATCGCCGTCATCATTACTAAAGGCGGAAACCAGAAGTTTATTGGCCTGTACAGAACTCTCTATCTGTCTTTTATACAGGTTTAACTGCTTTTTGGCCTTTACTAAATCATAAAGCGCTGCTTCTAAATCACTTTGCAACTGATTTTTTGTAGCTTCTTTATTTTTAATTGCAGCCTCTTGCATAAGCACTGCTTCTTTTTCGGCCGCTTTATATTTTTTTCTAAAAATTGGTAAGGTTACCGAAACCATAGGCATAATCACATCCTGTCCATTACCGGGCGGATTCATATCTGTACGTTCTGAAATAATAGCGTAATCCAGGCCTATCCCAATATTTGGTAAACCCGATTTTTGTGCGGTTTTTGCACGATGTTCATAAGCTTCGCGTTCCTTATCGAACTTCGCAAGCTCAGGATGCTCGTTAAAGGCCTGTTCGGTATTCATCAAGTCGGGCTGTAGTTGTTCATCTAACACCAGGGTATCCTGAACACCAACGGAAGCTTCTTTATTTCTGTTTAACAAAAGGTTGAATCGTCTCTTTAGACTTTCTAATTGTTCTTCTTCAATCGCTATTTCAGTTAAAGCTTCATCTCTTTTAATATCTACCCTAACAACGTCTACCATTTTAGAGCTTCCGCTACGAAATTTACTCAAAGAAAGCTCCCGATAAGAATCTAAGATATCCAGGTTCTTTTCTTTTAAAAGGATGCTTTGTTGTATGGCAAAAAGTTCGGCATACGCCTTTTTAACTTCAAAAAATAAATTGGCACGTTTCGCCAAATATTCCTGAAATCGAGCTTCTGCTAACAAATTTGCTGCATCCCTCTTTGTTTTTAAAGTTCCAAACCAGGGAAACATTTGCATAAAACTAAATCGAGCCTCCTGGGCACCCAACCTGGTTTCTACCATTCTTCCAAAGGCACTTAGCGTAAGGGTGGGATCTGGTAATGATGCCACTTGCGGCGATTGCTGTAAAGCTACTTCAAAACTTGTATAAGCCGATTGCAGTTCAGGATTGTTTTCTGCTGCAATTTTAAGGTAATCGTTTAGTTCCTGTGCCTTCGAACTCACTACAGGAAAAGCGATTAGCAGTATACTTATTATTATTTTTATCTTTAATTTCATCATCTAATATTTAATTTCTTCAGAAGTGCTAAGCTTCAATTGTTTTGGTTTCATCTCTATCTTCTTCTGAATTATAGGGTACATTTTCCCTCCAAATAGCCTGTAAAATAGGTACTACAAAAATCGTCATAATCTGAATTAGCATTCCACCAACAATTGGAATAGCCATAGGTACCATGATATCTGAACCTTTTCCGGTAGAAGTTAGCACCGGGAAAAGCGCGATTATAGTAACCGCTGTGGTCATCATGGCGGGGCGTACTCTTTTTAAGCCGGCTTCCATTACTGCTTCCCTAACCTCAGCTACAGTTTTTGGTTTTTTCCGTTCAAAAACCTGGTGAATGTAGGTACCCATAATCACCCCATCATCGGTAGCAATTCCAAATAGTGCGATAAACCCAACCCAAACGGCCACACTCAGGTTAATCTCCTGCATCTGGAAAAGTTCTCGCATATTAGTACCAAAGACCGCAAAATCCATAAACCAGGGCTGTCCATAAAGCCAAATCATAATAAACCCACCGGCAAAGGCAACAAAAACACCCGAAAAATGAATGGTAGAAGCAATAATGCTCTTAAACTGAAAATACAACAGAAGGAAAATAATAACCAGACAGATGGGGATAAGTATGGCAAGGCGTTCTACTGCCCGCACCTGATTTTCATAATTCCCGGAAAACTTATAACTAACCCCTTCCGGCACCTCTAATTCTCCTGAAGCTATTTTATCCTGAATATGTTTTTTGGCATCATTTACCACATTTACCTCAGCAAAACCATCTCGCTTATCAAAAAGAACATATCCCGTAAGAAAGGTATCTTCACTCTTAATCATTTGCGGTCCCTGCTCGTAATTAAGCTCTGCAAATACCCTTAATGGAATTTGTGCTCCTTTAGGAGTTGGCACCAAAATATTTTTAATACTCTCGGGGTCGCCCCTTAGTTCTCTTGGATACCTTACCCGTACCGGAAAACGTTCGCGCCCTTCTACGGTAGAAGTGATTTCCATACCCCCAATAGCGGTTTCTATTGTTTGCTGAACATCTTCAATACTAAGTCCGTACCGGGCAATCGCATTTCTGTCTATGTCAATTTCCAAATAGGGTTTTCCTACAACTCGATCGGCAAAAACAGCTTCAGCCTTTACCGAAGGAACCTCTTTTAACAATTCTTCCAATTGCATTCCAAAGTCCTGGATAGTAGTAAGGTTTGGCCCATACACTTTAATTCCCATGGGGGCACGCATTCCGGTTTGAAGCATCACAAGCCGGGTTTCTATAGGCTGTAGTTTTGGAGCCGAGGTAACCCCCGGAAGATTTGTGTGCTTTGTAATTTCATTCCAAATATCATCGGGGCTCTTAATATGCTCGCGCCAGTTTCGATAGAATTTCCCATCTTCATCTTTAACAAGCTGCGCAGCAGATACATCTTGCTCAATGGCTTCTGTATTGCTTAAGCTATCACCAGATTTCAGGATAAACCGGTCTTTATCATCTACTTTAAATCGTTGCATAGAACCATCTTCAGCAAGTATAAACTCAGGTTTATAATTGATAATATTTTCAAACATCGATATTGGGGCAGGATCTAAAGCGGTCTCGGCCCTTCCCAATTTACCTACAGCAATATCAATCTCCGGAATGCCGGTTACCGCCATATCCAACTGCTTTAGGGTTTTAGTGGTTTCTTCCATGCCGGCGTGGGGCATGGTAGTAGGCATCAATAAAAAGCTTCCTTCGTTTAATGAAGGCATAAACTCTTTACCCACACCCGGGAATGTATGTGCCATCCCACTCCAAACCTCTGTAGTTCTTATATTCAATCCTAATTTATCAAAACCTTTGGCCACAAAACCAAACATATTGGGAAAACCAAACCAGATTATAGCACCAAAGAAAATTGTTATTATAGGCAATGAAAGGAATTTTCCTTTATTGATTAAGCACCAATTTAGAATAGGTTGATAGAACCTCACCATCATCATTAAGATGGCCAAAGTGATACTAAGCAGCAGGATCACGAAAATATAATTGGCAAAGGCAGATTTCTGAAATCCAAGTGGCATCCATTCTTCGGCAAGGAAGAAGATGGTTACCGCCAGTATTAAGCCCGGGATTACATATTTGGAATATCTCCCTAAGAACTGCGGATTTCTGGTTTCGGCAATTTTCACCAATCCAATAAGTGTAAGTGCTAAAGGAAGCCAAAAGCTAAAAACAATAGCCAAAACCGCTCCTGAAATTACCAGGATAAAATTCCAGATATTTTGTGACTTCTTTTTGTTGATTTTAATGTTGAAAAAGAAGTAGGAAAGCATGGGTAGCACAAATACGCCTATTAAAAAAGCTGCCACCAGCGCAAAGGTTTTGGTAAATGCCAAAGGCCTGAATAATTTCCCTTCGGCGTTTTCCATAAAGAAAACCGGTAAAAAGCTTACAATTGTGGTTGCCAGGGCAGTGGTTACCGCCGGGGCAACTTCTACAGTTGCATTATAGATTATATTGGCAAGTTTCTTTCCGCGGGCGTTTTTATTTTCGGGCATTTCCAGCCATCGCACCGTATTTTCAACAAAAACAATCCCAACATCTACCATAACCCCTATGGCAATGGCAATACCAGAAAGTGCCACCACATTGGCATCTACCCCAAAATAGCGCATGGCGATAAACGTCATAAGAACTGCCACGGGCAACAAACTGGAAATTAAAATAGAAGCCCTTAAATTTAAAACAAGAACAATAATTACAATAATACTGATAAGCACCTCGTGAGAAAGTGCTTTTTCCAGTGTATTTATAGTCTCATTTATAAGCTGTGTCCTATCATAAAAAGGAACGATGGTTAATTGGCTTTCGGTGCCATCGGCCAAAACTTTGGAAGGCAAACCTGAAGCTATTTCCTGAATCTTATCTTTGGTGTTTTGAATCACCGCCAAAGGGTTTGAGCCATAACGTGCTACCACTACCCCTCCTACTACTTCAGCGCCCCCTTTATCCAGAACACCCCGGCGTTCGGCGGGACCTAAACTTACCTGCCCAATATCTTTTATAAAAATGGGCGTGTTTTCATTCTCGGCAACAACGGTATTTTCAATGTCATCTATAGATTTTATATACCCCAATCCTCTTACAAGGTATTCTACCTTATTAACCTCCAGGGTTTTTGCCCCGGCATCACGATTGGAGTTTTTTACGGCTTTCATCACCTGATTTATACCAACTCCGTATGCTTTAAGTGCATCGGGGTTTACATCAATTTGGTATTCCTGAACAAAGCCACCTATAGAAGCTACTTCAGAAACTCCCTGAGTTCCGCTTAAACCTAGTTTTACATAGTAATCCTGAATTTTTCTCAATTCGTGTAAGTCCCACCCCCCGGTTACATTTCCGTCTTTATCGCGGCCTTCCAGGGTATACCAAAACACCTGCCCTAATCCGGTAGCATCGGGGCCTAAGGTTGGTTGCACATCTTGCGGGAGCAAACCGGCCGGAAGTGAATTCAGTTTTTCTAAAATTCGGCTTCTAGACCAATAAAACTCTACATCTTCTTCAAAAATGATGTAAATACTGGAAAACCCAAACATTGAAGAACTTCGAATAGATTTAACACCGGGAATTCCTAAAAGTGTACTGGTTAGCGGATAGGTAATTTGATCTTCTATATCCTGCGGCGAACGTCCCGGCCAATTCGTAAATACAATTTGTTGATTCTCCCCAATATCGGGAATAGCATCTACCGGAACAGGATCACTTGGAAGGAAACCTGTATTCCAGTTAAAAGGAGCGGTAACCAACCCCCAGCCTATCAAAAAAACTAAAAGTAAAACAGAAACCAGGCGGTTAGAAAGAAAATAGTTAATGATCTTATTGAACATAGACTTAGATATACATTTATAAAAAACGAAGCTTAAAAAATGACCCAATGTGTAAACTCAAGGCCAAACCGGGAATGTAATTGAAAACAATTTGCAGAAAACTGTTTTACCACAATTTATAACTACAAATTATTATTTGCCCTGAAGGCTCAAAAAGCACTTATAGGACAAAATTACATTTCAAAAAATGTATATCAGATAAGAAAAACCTGGTCTTCAAGATGAATATCTTTGACCAGAAGTGGTGGGGTGTAATCTTTAAACGGAACAATTTCCTTTTGGATATCTTCTAAAATGAAAATATAAGAATACGCAAAGCCAATAAGAAAGGCCTGTTGATTTGAGTCTAGAGAATCAAATTTATGCTTTAATTCATCCTGACCTTCTACCGCTATTTTTTTGTTGGTGCAGCAAGAATCCTGGGCGGTGGCTTCCATATCCATACCACAGGTTTGAGCTTCAGAAAAAATGGCTTTATCAACCAAATAGTTTCCGCAGAAGTGCCTATCAACCGTAAAGGAAAGGGTTGAAAGCAGCACCAAAAATGCCATGGTTACAGAAATACTATGTTGAAACGCTTTTTTCATCGGCTACAAAAATAAGTAATTTTTTGAAATAAAGTACTTTCCGATTTTTTGGAATAAGTTTTAAAATTATGGGTTTTTAGATTTTTGCAACCTATAATAATAAAATGCAGGTAGTAAAATAAGTATAAAAATTGGATGAATAAGAAACCTTCTAACATAAAATAGGCCCATTACATTTTGTTCATTAAGTGTAAAGTAAAGCACACTAAAGGCAGCAAGGCTAATCCCAAACAATATGGCAAATAATATTGCTGCAAATTTTATGATGTTCGTATCTCGAAAGGCTACAAATAATATTGCTAAAGAGATTAAAGTATTTAGCCAATATCGTAAGCCAATATTCAAGATTAATTTAGGGAAAAAAATTTGAGGTACCTCCATTGCCAAATGCCCGCCGTACCGATAAAAATCAATAAGTGGATCATAAAATAATTGTTGTTCAAAAAGCCTTATCAAAACCAGCAGCACAACTAATATTGCAATCGTTAAAAGTTTTACCAGCTGCTTCATACACTATGTTTTTGACTATAAATACGCACCCAAATAAGCCATAAAATAAATATGGTGCCATATATAATTAATGGAAAAACAATACTATGTAAAAATTGGGTATGTTGTGGATATTCATAAATTCCTATGGCGAGAACAGCAATTCTAATAATATTCATCCCATAAATTATAACAGATCCCGCCAGTAAATAAAGTAATGTTGTTTTAAACTTCCCAAAGAAGGAAAGTACAAAAGCGAGAAATAAAATAATGATACTAACAGCGTTACAGCCTTCTATAATTCTAGCAAGGTAAACCTCGTTAATAATAAGTTTCATAGAAAGTTCAGACTGGTGAGGTATAATTTTGGCATTATACCCAAAACTATTTATTAAAGCTTCGCTTTGCTTCGCCACAAGGTGTGTAATGTAATCGGGGAAATAAACCGGAGACCTAAAAAAATCTAAATAGAGGTTATAAAATAGCGTAAATACCAAATAGCTCCCCAAAAACATGAAAATAAACCGAAGCACCGATTTGTATTTAACGAATAACCTGATCAAATTTTAAGGGGGTTTTTAACAAATTTATATAAATATGTGCCTGCGCTTGCTATAATTTTTAAATACTTTTGCACTAAAATATCAACTATGCCATTTCAGAAATTAAAACCGGAAATTAAAGCTATTCTTGAAAACAATAAACTATCGGTAGACCATAGGTTATCGCAGGTTTGTGAAGCTTTAAAAGAAAATATTCCATATTATGATTGGGTAGGATTTTATTTTAAAAATGGTGATAAAGAGGAATTGAAATTACGCTCGTTTGCCGGTGAACCTACCGACCATACGATTATTCCGTTTGGAAAAGGAATTTGCGGGCAGGTAGCGGTCTCTAATGAAAACTTTGTAGTGCCAGATGTAAAAGCACAAACCAACTATATAGCCTGTAGCATTCATGTAAAGGCTGAAATTGTGGTACCGCTTTTCTTAGATGGCGAAAATATTGGCCAAATAGATATTGATTCTCACACACCCGATCCATTCTCTAAAGAAGATGAGGAATTTTTAGAATGGGTGAACGCAAATGTAGCCGAAGTTTTAGAAGCCTAAAAAAAGAGAAAAGAGCAGAGAAGGAAGAAAAGAGATTTAGCAAACAGTTAGGTAAAGTTCTCTATTCTAAAATCTATTCTCTATTTTCTATAATTACATCCCTGTTCTAATTGCTTCTACCGGATCTAATTTTGAGGCCGAAATTGCCGGAATTATTCCTGATATTAAACCAATTACCGCAGAGACTGTCGTTCCTATAAACATATTCCAGGGCGAAAGTACAAATTGAAAATCGCCTGTAAATTGCGAAGCGACGAGAGAAACCAACCAAACAAGTCCGAGCCCTACAAGGCCGCCAATGATAGCCAGGATTATTGCTTCAAATAAAAACTGAAATAGGATAAATTTATTCTTAGCCCCAAGGGATTTTTGAATTCCAATTAAGTTGGTTCGCTCTTTTACGCTCACAAACATAATATTGGCGATCCCGAATCCGCCCACCAATAATGAAAATCCGCTAATAATTAGACCTATTAAGTTTAGCTGGCCGGTGATATTATCTATAAAATCGGCAAAGCCCTGAAGCTGGTTTACAAAGAAATTATTAATATCCCCGGGCTTAATTCCGCGGTAATTACGCAATTGTTGCTCTAAAACTGCTTTATATTCGGCATTATCAACCCCATCTTCCGGTTTTAAAATCAACTGAGGAAATACCCCTTTATTATTATCGCCATATACCCTGCGTGCTACATTTACCGGTAGAAAAACCTGACCGTCCCTAGAGCCTCCAAAAAGACTGGCGCCCTGCTTGGCCAGCACCCCAATAACCGTAAATTTACGACCGTACATACGTACTTCTTTTCCAAGCGGGCTAAAATTCCCGAAAAGGTTATTGGCTATTTCGTGACCTAAAACAATTACCGGCGAACCACTTACCGATTCAGATTCATTAAAAAACCTACCTTCTTCCAGTTCAAGGGCTTCAATATCATAATATTCGTGGGTAACCGCACCAACACCTACCCCGGTACTGGTAACATCCTGGTGTTTTATAGATTCGTCTGGTACCCCAATGGTAAAACTTACCGACTCGGTATTGGGAAGATTTCTTTTTAAATATTGATATTCATCATAAGCAACATCTGGAAATTGTTGACGTTTCCATTGTGGGATTTCGGTAGGGCCAAAAGAAAAACGCATTACAATTATGGTACTATTATCTAAAGCACTTAAACTACCCTTAATCTCCTTCTCTAAAGAATCTACCGCAGCCAGTACTCCAATAATAGAAAAAATACCTATAGTAACCCCAAGCAAAGAAAGAAATGTTCTTAGCTTATTGTTTTTTAATGCATTAATTGCAAAATTAAAACTTTCTTTAAGTACTCGTAAATATATAAGCATAATTACTAAGGGCCCGGGGCAATGCCACGAGTTATTGGGTTAATAATTAAAAGCCGACAACCAGTTTTTGCACATTTTAAAGCTTACTTCTTGAATAATTAAATTTTAGAATTTTTATGCGCTTAGTGGTATGACGTCCGGCTTTAAAATTCGTTACAAAATTTCTCGATAAATAAAAGAAATGCCTTTTAAGTTTTTGGCTTAAATACTTACTTTTGCAACTTTAACAAACACAACACAATGAGCGACTTAAAAAAAGCAAAATCTGCTTTAATTTCTGTATTTAGCAAAGACGGCCTGGAACCCATCGTAAAAAAACTTAACAACCTGGGAATCACCATTTACTCTACCGGAGGTACCGAGAAATTCATCAAAGACCTGGGGGTTAATGTAGTGCCTGTAGAAGATGTAACTTCTTATCCTTCTATTTTAGGCGGACGTGTAAAAACACTTCATCCAAAAGTTTTTGGAGGAATTTTAAACCGCCAGGATAATGAAAGTGATGTAAAAGAACTTGCTGAATACGAAATTCCACAAATAGACATTGTAATTGTAGACCTTTATCCGTTTGAGAAAACCGTAGCTTCGGGAGCTTCAGAACAGGATATTATTGAAAAAATAGACATTGGCGGGATTTCACTTATTCGCGCTGCCGCAAAAAACTTTAAAGACGTACTTTGCGTTTCTTCGGTAGAAGATTATAAAAGTTTTGAAAATTTACTGGAAGAAAAAAATGGCGAAACCAGCCTTGCTGATCGCAAACTTTTTGCAGGTAAAGCCTTTAATGTTTCTTCCCATTACGACACGGCTATTTTCAATTATTTTAACGCTAACCAGGAAATTGAAGCTTACAAACAAAGTTTCCAAAACGGAAAAGCCCTTAGATATGGTGAAAACCCACATCAAAAAGGAGAGTTTTATGGCGATTTTGATGCGATGTTTGAAAAACTACACGGAAAAGAACTTTCGTACAACAACCTGTTAGATGTAGATGCCGCGGTAAACCTTATTAATGAATTTAAAGGCGAAGACCCAACTTTTGCTATTTTAAAGCACAACAACGCCTGTGGTTTGGCACAACGCGACACTTTACACCAGGCTTATGTAGATGCATTGGCAGGAGATCCGGTTTCAGCCTTTGGTGGTGTTTTAATTAGTAATATTGAAATTGACAAAGCTACAGCTGAAGAAATTCATAAATTATTCTGCGAAGTAGTAATAGCCCCTTCGTTCTCTGCAGAGGCAGAAGAAATCCTTAAGGGAAAAAAGAACAGAATTTTATTGATTCAAAAAGAAACCGAACTTCCGCAGAAACAAGTTAGAACTTGCTTAAACGGAGTTTTAGTTCAGGATAAAGATCATAAAACCGATGTTGCTGAAGATTTAAAGCAAGCAACGAACAATAATCCTACTGTTAATGAGTTATCTGATTTGTTATTTGCTTCCAAAATCTGTAAGCATACCAAATCTAATACCATTGTATTGGCAAAAAATAAGCAACTATGCGCCAGTGGTACCGGCCAAACTTCTCGAGTAGATGCATTAAAGCAAAGTATTGAGAAGGCCAGGTCTTTTAATTTTGATTTAAAGGGAGCTGTAATGGCAAGTGATGCATTTTTCCCGTTCCCAGATTGTGTAGAAATAGCAGGAAACGAAGGTATTTCAGCAGTGATACAGCCTGGAGGCTCTATAAAAGACCAACTTAGCATAGATTATTGTAATGAAAATAATATCGCAATGGTGATGACAGGAACTCGCCATTTTAAACATTAATTTTAGTACATTTACCAAACCTCAACACAAAATAAACCATGGGATTTTTTGATTTTCTCATTGAAGAAATAGCAATAGATTTAGGAACTGCGAACACCCTTATTATTCACAATGATAAAGTAGTGGTAGACAGTCCATCTATAGTTGCACGAGACCGTACTACGGCAAAGATAACCGCAGTAGGTAAAGAAGCTGCTATGATGCAGGGAAAAACCCATGAGAATATAAAAACCATTCGCCCGTTAAAAGACGGTGTAATTGCCGATTTTGATGCCAGTGAGAAAATGCTCACGATGTTCATTAAAGAAATTCCGGCGCTAAAAAAGAAAATGTTTACCCCTGCCCTTAGGATGGTAATTTGCATTCCTTCTGGAATTACCGAAGTAGAAATGCGTGCCGTAAAAGAAAGTGCAGAACGGGTGAATGGGAAAGAGGTTTACCTTATTCACGAACCTATGGCAGCCGCAATTGGTATTGGGGTAGACATTATGCAGCCAAAAGGTAATATGATTGTGGATATAGGGGGAGGTACTACCGAAATTGCGGTTATTGCCCTTGGAGGGATTGTTTGTGATAAATCGGTTAAAATTGCCGGTGATGTGTTTACAAACGATATTGTTTACTATATGCGTACCCAGCACAACTTATATGTGGGAGAGCGCACTGCCGAAAAAATAAAAATCCAGATTGGTGCGGCAACTGAAGATCTAGAGGTTCCGCCAGAAGAAATGAGCGTACAGGGACGTGACTTATTAACAGGAAAACCCAAGCAGGTAAATATTTCTTACCGTGAGATTGCCAAAGCTTTGGATAAATCGATTTTAAGAATTGAAGATGCGGTTATGGAAACCCTATCCCAAACCCCACCGGAACTCGCCGCCGATATTTACAATACCGGTATTTATCTTGCGGGTGGTGGTTCTATGCTAAGAGGTTTAGACAAAAGGTTATCTCAAAAAACCGATCTTCCCGTTTATATTGCCGAAGATCCATTAAGAGCCGTGGTAAGAGGTACCGGAATATGCTTAAAAACCCTAAACCGTTATAAGGGAATTTTGATAAAGTAGGAGAAGTAGTTTTATGCAGCAAATTTTTAATTTTCTTATCCGAAATAAGAATAATATCCTATTCTTATTTCTGCTGGCCTTAGCTGTATTTTTCACGATCCAAACCCATTCTTTTCACAAAAGCAGTTTTATAAGTTCGGCCAATGTGGTTACCGGCGGTATCTACTCGTGGGCTAACGATTTTGATAAGTATATGCACCTAGATGAGTACAACGAGCGGCTTATGGAAGAGAATAAGCAACTGCGAAATATACTTACCAATTTAAACGATACGATCTCGATTGAGAACTACACAGATACTTCCAGCTTTGATGGCACCTATTACTTTAGGACCGCCAGGGTGATTAATAACAACTTTGCCAAGCCCAATAACTTTTTAACCCTAAACCAGGGCAAAGAAGCCGGTATAGAATCTGAATTTGGCGTAATAACAAGTAAAGGAGTAATTGGCATTATAGATAGAGTAAACAATAGGTTCTCACGTGTAATTTCTATTTTGAATTCAGAGTCTAGAATTAATGCTCAACTTAACAAAACCAATCATTTTGGGAGTTTAATATGGAACGGAAAAAACCCAAATATCGTTCAATTAATTGATGTCCCCAGGCAGGCTCCGGTAAAAGAAGGCGATACGATTGTAACCGGAGGTAAATCGCTAATTTTTCCAGAAGGAATCCCTATTGGAAGCATTCAGGATTTTAAACTAGACCAAAGTGAAAGTTATTACCATATTAATGTTAAGCTCTTTAACGATATGACCAACATTGGTTATGTGTATGTTATAGAGAATATGGAGCGCGAAGAAATACTGGAATTAGAGCAGGAGGAAGATGAACAGTAGTATTTTAAAAAATATCATCAGGTTTGTAGGTTTAGTATTTATACAGGTACTTATCCTTAACAACATTAATTTCCTGGGTTATATCAATCCATATCTTTATGTTTTGTTTATCTTACTTTATCCTTTCAACTCCAACCAGAGTATATTCTTAGTACTGGCTTTTTTGTTAGGCTTTAGCATAGACCTTTTTGAAGACAGTGGCGGGATTCATGCGGCTGCCTGTACGGTAATTGCATTTATAAGGCCTAATTTACTCCGTTTTTCTTTTGGAATAAGTTATGACCATCAAAACCTAAGGCTTTCAACTACGCCTATTGGTGCAAGATTGAGTTATATTTTTATCAGTATAATAATTCATCATTTTATATTATTTTTCTTGGAAATGTTTAGTTTAAATCATATAATATTAATCCTCAAAAAAACGTTATTTTCAGGGATTTTTAGTGTTATTATGATTATGCTAAGTTTAGCAGTTTTCAGCAAAAAATATAGATGAGAAAATTATTACTTTACATTATTATACTCGTTACGGGCATAGTTTTTCTGGCCCGGCTTTTCTATTTACAGGTAGTTAACGATTCTTTCGCAGTTAGATCTCAAGATAACGCTATAGAGGTAGTTTACGATTACCCCCAGCGCGGTTATATTTCAGACAGGAATGGAAAATTAATGGTTTCTAACCAACCATCTTACGATGTGATGGCCATTCCCAGGAACCTAAAACCCTTTGACACTACTGAATTCTGCGAAATTTTAAGTATTGAACCCGAAGAGTTGGGGCGCCGTCTTGATAAAGCAAAGATCTACTCCCCTATTCTCCCTTCCGTAATTATTCCACAGCTAACCAAAGCAGAATACGCCTATTTACAGGAAAAAATGCGGAAATACGAAGGTTTCTATATTCAAAAACGTTCTCTAAGAGATTATCAGGTAGATCATAGTGCAAATGTTTTGGGCTATATAGCACAGGTAAATCAGAAAAAAGTAAACGAAGATCCTTATTATATTTCCGGGGATCTTATTGGACGAAGCGGTGTAGAGAAAGTTTACGAAGAATTGCTGCGTGGCGAAAAAGGTGTAAAATATATCCAAAAAGATAGGTTTAACCGAGATATCGGCCCCTATAAAGATGGAATTTACGATACACTACCCACTAAAGGAAAAGATATAAGCATTACCATTGATGCCGAACTTCAAGTTTATGGCGAGAAATTAATGCAAAATAAACGCGGCGGGATTGTTGCCATAGAACCCGGTAGTGGCGAAATTCTATCCCTGGTAACCGCTCCTAATTACGACCCGGCTTTATTGGTGGGAAGAAAAAGATCGCCAAATTACACCCGACTTTATTACGACTCTATTGCCCAGCCACTTTATGATCGCGGTCTTTTAGCTGAATACCCTCCCGGATCGCCATTTAAAGTTTTAACTGGGCTAATCGCTTTGCAGGAAGGCGTTGTAGATACAGAAGATACTTTTTCATGCCATAACGGATTCTCATATGGTAGGGGTCGAAGAATGGGCTGCCACCCACATTCAAGTCCTTTAGGCCTGGTTCCCGGTATTTCCAGTTCTTGCAACACCTATTTTGCACAGGTATATAGAAAAACTATTGAAAAATACCCCAGCCCCCAGGAAGGAATGGACGCCTGGAACAATCATTTACAAAGCTTTGGTCTCGGGCAGTTTATGGGGAACGACCTTAGCACAGGAAGACCTGGAAAAATACCAAATGCCGACTATTACAACAAGATATATAATTACCCGACTTACAAATGGTATGCATCTGCTACTCTTTCGAATGCTATTGGTCAGGGAGAAGTTTTAATGACCCCTATTCAATTGGCAAATATGACGGCTATTATCGCCAATCGCGGTTGGTATTATACCCCGCATATTTTAAAGAAAATTGAAGGAGAGCCAATTAAAGAAGAGAAGTTCACCGTAAAGAAAAATACCACTATAGACAGGAAACATTATGATCCGGTAGTTGAAGGAATGCACCAGGTGTATACAAATGGAACTGCAAGAAGGTTACAGGTACCGGGTATTGAAATTGCCGGAAAAACAGGTACTGCCGAGAATTTCACAAAAATAAATGGTAAACGAACCCAACTTACAGATCATTCTATCTTTGTGGCTTTTGCTCCCGTAGATAATCCAAAAATAGCGCTTGCGGTATTCGTAGAGAACGGCTATTGGGGAAGCCGCTATGCAGGAAAAATAGCCAGCTTAATGGTTGAAAAATATATTAAAAAAGAAATAACCAGAACAGATTTGGAAGACTGGATCTTAAACAACAGTCTTGAAGATGAGTATGCCAAACCATTAAGTGGAGAACCTTTTATAATTAATCAGTAAATGACTAAAAGCAATACCGGATTCGACTGGATCACAATTTTAATTTATATTTTACTGGTAGGTTTTGGTTGGATAAATATTTATTCAGCTTCATTAGGAACAAACGACCCCACTGATTTTTTTAATATGAATGTGCCGTATGGAAGGCAGGCACTATTTATATCCTTAAGCGTGGTTTTAATAATTTTGCTGCTCTCTATAGAAGCTAAGTTCTACCAACGTTTTTCCAGTATAATCTATAGCCTGAGTTTACTTTCATTAGTTGGGCTTTTTATATTTGGTAGCACTATTGCCGGACAAACGGCCTGGTACCAAATAGGACCTATTAGTATTCAACCATCTGAATTTGCCAAGGCAGCAACAGCTCTTGCTGTTGCTAAATACTTAAGTGGCATACAAATCAATATAAGAGATTTTAAGCACCAATTAAAAGTTTTCCTAATCATTGCGTTGCCTATGCTTTTGGTGCTTTTACAACCTGATGCTGGTAGTGCTATGGTCTATTTCTCTTTTGCTTTTGCCCTTTATCGAGAAGGACTTCATTTTGTTTACTTATTATTGGGCTTCTTTGCTGCAAGTATTTTTGTAGCTACACTGGCTTTTGGGCCTTTATGGGTAATTTGCAGTATTTTACTAATTACAGCATTGGTTTACCTTAAGAATTCAAAAAGGAAGCCCAATCTTATTAAATACCTGTTTTTTGCATCGGTGGCCGTTGGATTTTCCCTTTCGGTAAATTATGTATTTGAAAACATTTTTAAACAACATCATAGAGATCGTTTCAATATTGTTTTAGGAAAGGAAGTAGACTCTCGCGGAATTGGCTATAATACCAATCAGAGTGAGATTGCCATTGGTAGTGGAGGTTTATTTGGCAAAGGCTGGACAGAAGGAACACAAACCAAAGGCCATTTTGTTCCAGAGCAACATACAGATTATATCTTTAGCACCGTTGGCGAAGAATGGGGATTTATGGGAAGTACCTTTATTCTTGGTCTTTTTGTCCTACTTATGCTGCGACTACTCTACCTGGCAGAAAGGCAAAAGTCTACATTTAGCCGGGTTTATGGCTATGGGGTAATTGGAATTCTTTTTATGCACTTTCTGGTAAATATAGGGATGGTTATTGGTATTTTTCCTACGGTAGGTATTCCCTTGCCCTTTTTAAGCTACGGGGGCTCAGGCCTTTGGGCATTTACAACCTTACTCTTTATTTTTATAAAGCTGGATTCCCAAAGAATTTCCTTTTAACCGCAGCGTTCTACCATAAGTAAAACTGCAGCTACCGTTAAAATGATTAAAGGGTAGATATATTTTCGTTTTAGCATACTACAAAACTAAGTTTTTCAGAAGAGATTCGAGCCTAAATTAAAGACTATGTTCCTGGATGGTAGTCGAAAAACATCAGGTATAAAAAAGCTTGTTTGAAAAAGCCTTAAACTCCATATTAAAAGCTAAAACGAGTTTAGCTTTGAGGAGAACAAAATTTTCAAACAAGCTCTTAGCCTATCTTTAGAAAAGTTAGTCGCGAACTTTAGCTAATTTATCCTGCTTTATATTATTCTTTTTCATATCTGCCAGTACATGAATAGCCTCTTCCACATAAACATCTTTACTCAAGTTTTTATGCCAACGATCTCTTTTCTCTTTTAAAATGGTATCGTTTGCAAACAACTTTACTTCGTAAGGTAAAGATTTGAATGTAAGGTTGGTGGTATAGTTTTTAATAGAATCAAACCTTTTGGCCATTTCTTTGTTCATTTCTGCCGTTGCGGCATATTCTTCAAACATTAAAGAATGTGAGTTATCTTCACTCTGATCTTTAATCCATTTGGCATGCTCCTCAATAAGTTTTAACTGCTCATTAGTTCCCATTCTATCCTTACTCTCTTCAATGGTTTTTTCAAAGTTTACAAAACCTTCCCAAACCTCATAACTGGCGGGATCTATTTTATCCCATGGCAGCGGATTATCCTGGTCTTTCTCTCCAATATCTATAAAGCTATAACGATCTGGAACCACTACATCACTTTTTACACCCTCTAATTGCGTAGAGCCTCCGTTTACCCTATAAAACTTCTGGGTAGTTAATTTAAGCGCGCCTACATCTCCAAATTCATTGCTTCTTAACCAACGATTTAAATCTATTACATTTTGAACGGTTCCTTTACCATAGGTCTGTTTGCTACCTATAATAATAGCCCTTTTATAGTCTTGCATGGCAGCGGCAAGAATCTCTGAAGCCGAAGCAGAAAGCTCATTTACCAAAATTACAAGGGGACCATCCCATAACACAGAAGGATCTTCGTCTGAAAGAACTTCTTTTCTTTTTCCGCTGGATTTCACCTGAACGATAGGTCCTTCCTCAATAAAAAGCCCGGCAATGTCTACCACTGTTTTTAGAGAACCACCTCCATTATTTCTAAGGTCAAGTACAAGCCCGTCCATATCCTGTTCCTTTAATCGAATAATATCTTTCTTGATATCTGAAGCCGCATTTCGCTCTTCATAATCTTCCATATTAAAATAGAACTTAGGCAGGTTAATTATTCCGAAATTCTTACCGTTATTGTTAACCATAGCAGTCTTGGCATAGGTTTCTTCAATTTCAACAATGTCACGGGTAAGTGTGATTTCTTCTATATTACCCATTAATTTTTTACGAACTGTTAAGGTAACTTTAGAATCTTTTGGCCCCTTAATTAAGTCTACAGCATCTTCAAGGCGCATTCCCACTATGCTTACAGGATTATCTTCATCTTCTTGCTGCACTTTTAAAATCTCATCTCCTGCATCAAGCTGTTCACTTCTCCAGGCAGGACCTCCCGAGATAACTTCGGTAATGGTAATATTGTCACTTTTCTTTTGTAATCTGGCACCAATACCCTCAAGTTTCCCAGACATGGCAATATCAAACCTGTCTTTATCCTGAGGTGCAAAATAAAAAGTATGAGGATCAAAAGCCTCAACTACGGCATTTAAATACACTGTAAAATAATCCTTGCGTTCAAGATCATCTGTAAAATCGTAATATTCATCCAAAGAGTTTAAGGTTACCTTACGGGCCTCTTTCTCAAGCTCTTCTTTAGACTTCATCTCATAAGCAGGATCTTCTTCCTTTTTTTGTTCCTCTTCTTCTACCTTATCATAAAAAGTAATAAGGGTAGAAAATTTTAGCTGTTTTCTCCAACGCTCTTTTAATTCCTTTTTTGAAGTCACATAGTCTGCTTCAGAGAAATCTGTATTTATAACTTCATCTTCAGAAAAATCAAAAGGCTTTTCGAGGATTTCCTTATAAATACTCCTTGCTTCTTCCGATCTTTCTATAAGTCGATTATAGGTTAAATCGAAAAAATCAATTTTCTGTTCTTCAATTTGGTCATCAATCTTATCCCGGTAAGCGTCAAATTCTTTAATGTCGCTTGCATAGAAAAAACGTTTAGACCCATCTAAACCTTCAAGATATTTATCATAAACACCTTCAGAAAATTCGTCATTAATTTCCCGGGCATCGTAATGACCTTCGTTAAGAACATATGTAATAAGGTCTATAAGAAGTTTATCTTTATTAGGGTCGTCAAATTTTTTAGTAGTAAAACTACAGGAAGTGGCAGCCATTAAAAGCACGACCACCAAGATCTTTAAATTCTTTTTCATAAATAGCATAAATTTCATCATTAACAGCTCTCCAAAATACATTAAAAATTGTGCCAATAAAGTTAATGGGTAATAATAATTTGTTAAACCACTAAGATAAGGTTTCTTCCCGAAATTATTATTTTAGCTTTTATAAAATTAAGCTATGACCAGAAAGAAACCATTGATTTTAGTAACCAACGACGACGGAATCACAGCACCCGGTATAAGGACATTAATAGAAGTTATGAAAGAGCTGGGTGATGTTGTAGTTGTGGCACCCGACAGCCCCCAAAGCGGCATGGGGCACGCTATTACTATTAGTGACACCTTGTTTTGCGAACAAGTTACCATAAAAGAAAATTACAAACATAAAGAATACAGTTGTTCGGGAACCCCTGCCGATTGTGTAAAAATTGCCACACAGGAAATTTTACACCGTAAACCCGATCTTTGCGTTAGCGGGATTAACCACGGCTCTAATTCGTCTATAAACGTAATATATTCGGGAACAATGAGTGCTGCTGTAGAAGCAGGGGTAGAAGGAATTCCAGCTATTGGCTTTTCTCTACTGGACTATTCTTTAAATGCCGATTTTGAGCCTACCAGAAAATATGTAAAAGCCATTACCAAAAATGTGATTAAAAATGGCCTGCCAAAAGGTGTGGTGCTAAATGTAAATATCCCAAAACTATCTGCCTCCCAAATTAAAGGAATGAAAGTGTGTAGGCAGGCAAATGCGCAATGGGAGGAAGAATTTGACAAAAGAACAAATCCGCAGGGCCGTGAATATTATTGGCTTAGCGGTAAATTTGTAAATAAAGATAAAGGCGAAGATACCGATGAGTGGGCACTACAAAACGGTTATGTATCAATTGTACCGGTACAATTCGATTTAACGGCCCATCACTTTTTAGACGATTTAAACACCTGGGAGCTTAATGATTAAGCAAAATATTTTTATAGGTTTCCTAACCGGAATCTCTGCCAATATTGGCGGTGTATTTCTTTACATCCTGCTTTTTTCTGAAATGGGAATAGATGAAACCTTAGATAAGGCCATTGCTCAAGGATATATTGGGAAATTAATAGCCCTTGGAGCCATTTTAAATTTTTTGCCATTTTTTGTTTTTATAAGGAAAAAACAAAATTATCATGCCAGGGGTGTTTTATTGGCCAGTATCCTGGCCGCGATTAGCATTTTTATCTCTAAAATTGTTTAAATATAAGTGTTTATGGTTTGTGGTTTATTGTTAGGTGATGTAACCTTGAACCTGGCACCTGAGGCCTTGAATTTAAACCTTGTGCATTAAACTATAAACTTGAACCTAAGTATATAAAATGAAATATTATATTATAGCCGGGGAAGCTTCTGGAGACCTTCACGCCTCTAACCTGATGCGTGCATTAAAACAAAACGATTTGGAAGCAGAATTTAGGTTTTGGGGTGGCGATCTTATGCAGGAACAGGGCGGGCAATTGGTAAAACATTACCGCGAACTGGCCTTTATGGGCTTCGTAGAGGTTCTTTTTAACTTAAAGACCATTCTTAAAAATATTTCCTTCTGCAAAGAAGACATCAAGAAATTTAAGCCTGATGCGATTATTTTTGTAGATTATCCCGGTTTTAATTTAAGGATAGCCAAATGGGCTAAAAAAGAAGGCTACCCAACACATTATTATATTTCCCCGCAAATTTGGGCCTGGAAAGAAAACAGGATAAAAGAAATAAAACGGGATATAGACCATATGTATGTAATACTCCCTTTTGAAAAGGAGTTTTATGAAGAAAAACATAATTTCCCGGTTCATTTTGTAGGCCATCCCCTTATTGATGCTATTGGCCAAAAGAAACTCCCGGATATAGCTGCTATAAAAAAAGAATACGGGCTGGATGAAAGACCTATTATTGCTATTTTACCCGGAAGCCGTAAACAGGAAATTTCAAAAATGCTGGAGGTTATGTTAAGTATCACCCCAGATTTTCCTGAATACCAATTTGTAATTGCAGGTGCACCCAGCCAGGATGCTGCATTCTACGCTCCATTCATCAAGCAAAAAAACATCATGCTTATCATGAATAAAACATATGATGTATTAAGCCTTGCCCATGCTGCCATGGTAACATCGGGTACGGCTACCCTGGAAACCGCCCTTTTTAAAATCCCCGAAGTAGTTTGCTATAAAGGCAGCTATATCTCCTACCAAATTGCACGTAGAATTATAAAATTGAATTATATCTCACTGGTAAACCTTATTATGAACCGGGAGGTGGTAAAAGAATTAATCCAGAACGATTTTAATACTAAAACACTTAAAAAAGAGTTTAAAAAAATACTGGAAGAAAAACACCGTAGCAAAATTTTTAAAGATTACTTTGAGTTAGAACAAAAATTAGGAGGAAAAGGTGCCAGCGAAAAAACAGCGCAATTAATTATAAAAGCAATCAAAAATTAATCTATGCCTAAAATTTTTAAACTTCTTTTTTTAAGCTTTTTTCTTACAGGCCTTGTTTCCTGCGGAAGCTCACGCGCTAAAGTTATTACTACCAAAAGTGAAGAAAACCGTTCACGAGATTATTCAAGTAAAGAAAAGCCGTCCAGAAGTTATACCGATAAAGAAATAGCTGAAGTTAAGCCGGTAAACAAAAAGGTCTATAATATTATTTCTACGGCAAAAAGTTTTGAGGGCACCCGATATAAATATGGAGGCACCACTAAACGAGGCATGGACTGCTCCGGATTGCTATACACTGCATTTTTGGAGGAAGATATCGCTATTCCAAGAACTTCCCGAGCCATGTCTCTTGAAGGGGAGCGCCTTTATTTAAAACAAGTAGGCCCCGGTGATTTACTTTTTTTTGAAACAAATAAGAACAAAAAAGTTATTAACCACGTTGGCCTGGTGGTAGAAATAGAAAGCGATAATATCTATTTTATTCATTCTTCTACTTCACGCGGGGTAATTATCTCTTCCTTATCTGAACCATTTTGGAATGAAACCTTTGTAATGGCCCGAAGAATTTTGTAATTTTTAGTATCTTATACTCCTTATTGCTACCCTACACAAAACAACAGGGATGCAATTTTTGAATTTTACCATCATAAAACTTTCTATATTCCTAATTCTGGGAATTATTACCGGGTTCACGATTCATCTCCCCTTACAAGCTTTTTTCATATGTTTAGGCTTTCTATTTCTAAGCTTCTTTTTTAGCTTTTTACGAGCCCGTAAAAAGTTATTTGATGATGCTTTCTTCGGAATATGCACCTGGAGTTTAATCTTTTGTATAGGCATAGCCACCGCCTATTTGCATCAGCCTAAAAATATACCACAGCACTATATTAACACTAAAAGTACCGAAGCTGGCATAATGCAAATTCGCATTTTGGAAACACTTAAGCCCAATGCTTACAACCAAGCCTATATAGCGGAAGTAGAAAGAATCTTTTCGGGTAAAAACTCAGTCACAACCACCGGAAAAATCCTGCTTAACATTTCTAAAGATTCTATTCCCTTAAATATAAAACCGGGAACGAAATTGCTTGTTCCCAATAAACCATCAGATATTACTGAGCCTCTAAATCCCTACCGATTTAATTATCGGAGGTTTATGCAAAAACAAAAGGTAGAGAAGCAATTAAGCTTAGACCGGGCAGAGCTCCAAATGTTAACCTATACTACAAACAGGCCATTAACCCATATTGCCAATTTTAGGACAAGTTTAATAGAGAAGCTTTCAAAAACAAATTTTAATAAAGATGAACTGGCCATTATACAGGCACTACTACTGGGACAAAAACAGGATATTTCAAAAGAAGTTTATGAAGATTATGCTGCTGCCGGAGCCATACATATACTTGCCATATCGGGCCTTCATGTAGGTGTTATTCTATTAATTTTAAACTGGCTTTTTAAACCTTTAAACCTCGTAAAATATGGACTGTTCCTAAAAACAGTACTTCTAATTTCACTCATGTGGGGTTTTGCTATGCTAGCAGGACTTTCCCCATCGGTAATGCGGGCAGTAACCATGTTCTCTTTTATCGCTATTGGGATGCAATTGCGAAGAAAAACCAGTGCTTTGAACAGTTTATTCATTTCTCTGTTTATTTTACTGCTTGTAAATCCATATTTTATTTTCCAGGTAGGTTTTCAGCTTAGTTATCTTGCGGTGTTCGCCATTGTTAGCCTTCATCCCAAATTATTTAAACTCTGGCAACCCAAATTTAAAATTACCAGGTACTTTTGGGGGCTATTATGTGTGAGCATAGCCGCACAAATTGGAGTTTTACCCTTAAGTTTATTTTATTTCCACCAATTCCCTTCTTTGTTCTTTCTTTCCAATTTGGTGGTATTACCTGTGCTTGGCTTAATTTTAGGTCTTGGAATTCTCGTTATCATACTAACCCATTTCAATATACTTCCAAACGCTTTAGCAGATGCCTACGGAAATTTAATAGGCCTTATGAATCAGTTTATTACCTGGGTGGCAGGCAAGGAGGAGTTTGTTTTTACAAACATTCATTTTAGTATATGGCAAAGTTTAAGCGCCTATTTGCTTATCTTATTTTTTATTTTTTTAATTTATCGAAAAAGTTTTAGGAGCTTTATTTTATTTCTCTGTGGAATTATACTGCTTCAATCCAGTATGATTTTCAGCAGAATACAGAATTCATCTTCAGAAAGTATTGTTTTTCATAAACCAAGAAAAACTATGATAGGCATAAAAAAGCATGATAAACTTGAGCTTTATCATAATCTAGAGGCCCCAGTCAAAAATGAAATTAGATTGAAAGATTACAAGACCGGTAGGAACATTCGGCGTCTGGAAGAGCAAGCAATTCCCAACATTTTACTGGCCGGGAAAACTTCAGTTTTCATTGTTGACAGCAGTGCGGTTTACAAGCTGAATGATTTTAAGCCACAAATAGTATTACTCCGGGACTCTCCCAAAATCAATTTAGAAAGACTTATTACGCATTTAAACCCGATGCTAATTATTGCTGACGGAAGTAATTATCACAGTTATGTATCTCGCTGGGCCAAAACCGCCAGAAAACAAAAAGCCCGCTTTCACCATACAGGTAAAAACGGGGCTTTCCGCATTTCTACTGAACCTTAAGGCTCACTATCAACTAACACTTAAATTGTAAATAATTTATTCGAAAGAACCTTCAAAATTCTTCTGATATTCTGCAAAAGCTTCTTTAGAAGTCATTTTTTTATATTCATCTCCCACAAAGAGCTTTAGGTATAGTTCTAACTGTTTTGGCGTTCTATAACCGGCAACAGGAGCAATTAAATTAGCTTCTTCATCGAAGAAAACCAAACTTGGATATCCGGTAATTTGAATGGCCCTTGCTAATTGGTGGGGTGAATTTCTTCTTTTTTTCTTTTCGGGATCGTATTGTGGGTTTTTAAACACCTGACCCTTAAAATTGATTTCCTCGTTACCCTCGGCATTAAATTTTACAGGATAGTAGTTCTCATTTACATACTCAATTACATCGCTGTTGCTAAATGTATTTTTGTCTAACATTTTACATGGCCCACACCAAACGGTATAAGCATCCATAAAGATTTTTTTAGGTTCCTTTTTCTGCGCTTCCAAAGCTTCGTTCATACTCATCCAGTTAATCTCCTGGGCTTGCACACCAAGACCGGTAAAAATCAAGAAAATAAAAAAAGTAAGTTTCTGCATTGTTCTAATTATTTTAAACACTTGGTCGGTTCACATGATGAACCTAACAGGAAAACAAAAAACGTTCCTAAAAGTAAAGAACGCTTTCTGTTGACATAGTATTATAAAATTTTTATTGGTCTCTTTCGGTATCAGCAATTTCATATTGTTCCTGCTCCAGCATTTCCCTTTCCTCATCCTCTGCCCCGTGGGTAAGACGTTTTAGAGGTTTCAACATAATTAAAACAATAATAGAAAATGCTATAGTGAATATTGTAATTCCGGAAAATATTGCCAAATCTCCAGCGTCGGCAGCAAATTCACCTAAAACCCCGGCAAGTTTATTACCTAAACCTGTAGCCGCAAAATAAACCCCCATCATTAAAGAAGCGTATTTTACAGGTGCCAATTTGGTGATAAAAGATAAAGCAACCGGAGATGAACTTAGCTCACCAATGGTATGGAATAAATATGCCAGCACCAACCAATACATAGCCGAAGATCCATTAGCTTCAAATTGAATAGAAGCTGCGGCCATAAACACAAAGCCCAGCCCCATAATAATAACTCCTATCGCCATTTTAAAGATGGAAGAGGCTTCTTTATTTTTTAGTTTTCTTCGTGCCCAAAAGTTCGCTACAATCACTCCAAACGAAATTATAAACAAAGCGTTTAAGGATTGAAACCAAGAAGCGGGAACTTCATCACCAATAAACGGTAAGGAAAAAGGCAGTGATCTATTTGTTTTATCTAAAGCATAGATATTCATTAAACCACCTGCTTGCTCAAATGCACCCCAAAATACTATTACCAGTATAAAAGACAACAGCATTACTACATAACGATCTTTCATTACCTGCGTAGTGAGATCCTTATAGACCATTAGCATCATAGCGATTACCAGGGTTAAAAATATACATAAAAAGCCGTAAGGAATAGACTGGAAAATAAGCACGTAAATAGAGCCCAACATAAGAATAACTGAAAACGTTAGCTGTACGGGAGACTTAAATAAATCTCCAAACAATCCGGTTAAAGATGCCCCCTCGCTACGCTCTGCTTTAGACAAAATATTACCTACGTTTACCAGGTATTTTTGCCCCCATAAATAAACAATAAGACCAAAAGCCATTGCAATTCCAGCAAGACCAAAGCCCCAGTGCCAACCTACAAACTCTCCAATTCCTCCTACAATTAAACTGGAAAGGAAAGCCCCCAGGTTAATCCCAATATAAAAAATAGTAAAACCTTTATCCCTTCTAATATCACCGGGTTTATATAACCCCCCCACCATAGTAGAGATATTTGGTTTAAGCATACCTACTCCAATAATAATCAAAGCCAGACCACTATAAAATGCCCACATTTCTTCTACAGCCAGAATACCATGACCTGCCACAAGAATAATGCCTCCCCATAGAACAGTTTTCTTTTGCCCCAATAATTTATCGGCAATAATACCTCCAGGAATGGAAGCTACGTAAACTAGCATAGTATACCATCCATATAAGGCTAAGGCTTCACTTTGGGTCCAACCCAACCCTGCATTACCATCTGTAGTGGCACTTACCAAATATAAAACCAGGATAGCACGCATCCCATAATAGGAAAAACGTTCCCACATTTCAGTGAAAAATAAAATATAAAGTCCTACCGGATGCCCAAATAGTTCTTTTTGAGGCGCTCTGTTTGTTGCTGTTGCCATTTAAATTATAGTTTTTCTTTTATAAAATTGGTCATTAATGTATAGAGGTGTAATCTTGTATTACCTCCATAAATACCGTGATTTCTGTCTGGATAAATAGCCCAGTCAAATTGCTTATTGGCCTGTACTAAAGCTTCAACCATTCTCATGGTATTTTGCACATGTACGTTATCATCTCCACCCCCATGAATTAAAAGATAGTCTCCTTTTAATTTTTCAACATGATTAATTGGTGAATTTTCATCATAACCTGAGGGGTTTTCCTGAGGCGTGGTCATATATCTTTCGGTATAGATGGTATCGTAAAATCTCCAGCTAATTACCGGCGCTACTGCTATAGCCATAGAAAAAGTGTCATTTCCTTTAAGAATAGCATTAGAAGACATAAATCCTCCATAGCTCCATCCCCATATCCCTATTCTGTCTTCATCTATATAATCTAGTTCAGCAAACTTTTTTGCTGCAGCAATCTGGTCTTCTACCTCATATTTACCGAGTTCATTCTGAGTTACTTTTTTAAAATCTGCACCTTTAAACCCTGTACCACGGCCATCTACGGCGGCTATAATATAACCTTCGTTAGCGAGTAGCTGGTACCAATAATCGTTAGTACCGAAATAAGAGTTAGAAACCGACTGCGACCCAGGACCAGAATATTGAAACATTAATAATGGATATTCCTTATTCTCATCAAAATCGTTTGGTTTGATCATCCACATGTTAAGCTCATTACCATTCACTTCAATAGTACTCAGTTCTTTTGGAGCAAAATTATAAGCCGCTTCTTTTTCTAATAAAGCCGAATTATCTTTGATCTTTCTTACAAGCTTTCCATTTTTCGCATTATGTAAGGTGAACTCATAAGGAGTCTCGGTACTGGTGTAAGAATTTATAAAATAAGTATAGTCTGCACTAAAATCGGCGCTGTTCATTCCTTCTTTTTCAGTTAAACGGGTTTTGTTTTTACCGTTAATTTTTATGGAATATACATCACGGTTTACACTTCCGTTTTCTGTACTTTGATAGAAAATCTTTTTTGAATCTTTATCATAACCGTAATAATTGGTTACTTCCCAATTTCCTTTGGTGACCTGGTTCTCTAACTCCCCATCTTCATCATAAAGGTAAATATGGTTCCAACCATCTTTTTCGCTGGTCCAAATAAAACTATTGTCTTCAAGAAAAGTAAGATTATTGGTGATATCTATATATGCCTCATCGGTTTCGTTCATTACAACTTCGGTCTCGTTATCTTCAGCATCAACAAAAATAAGATCCAAATCGTTTTGATGCCTGTTTAACACCTGCACACTTAAAATCTCAGGATCCTGTGTCCATTTAATTCTTGGGATATAAAAATCTTCATAATCTCCAAGTTCAACTTTTTCACTTTCGTTAGCAGCCAACTCATAAGTATAAAGCGAAACTTCAGAATTTGTTTCTCCGGCTTTAGGATATTTAAAAACGTGCTGAGAAGGATAAAGATCCTGCCCATACATATCCATGGAAAACTCCGGAACTTTAGATTCATCAAATTTCAAATAAGCCAAATGAGTACCTGTTTTATTCCAGTCGAAAGCCCTTACAAAGGCAAATTCCTCTTCATAAACCCAATCGGTCACCCCATTAATTATTTTATTTATTTCGCCATCGGTAGTTACCTGTGTTTCTTTCCCTGAAGCTATATCGTAGATATATATATTGTTTTCAAAAACATAGGCCACTTTAGAGGCATCTGGAGAAAAAGTAGGCTCCTGAACTTTATTATCGCTTAATTTGGTAAGCGTTTTATCTTCTACATCATAGATATAATAAATTCCACGGGAAGAACGCCTGTAGATTTGCTCTACATTGGTAGAAAGTAAAATCTTATCTTCCTCTTCACTAAGAACAAAACCCTGAAAACCTGAGATCTCATTAAGATTGGCACTATTTAAAAGGCTTCTAAGCTTTTCTCCACTTTTATAAGAATATACATCTATGCTACTACTGTTGGCATTTCGGTCGCGGTTCAAAACCACATATTCTTTGCCGTTATTTAAAGATTGAAGGGATTGTAAACGCTCCTGTCTAAAGGTTCCGTTATAGATTTCTTCGAGGCTAACCTCTTTATTCTGAGCGTAAATAGTTGAGGTTGCTGCTATTAACAACCCTACTAAAATTTTTGAGAACTTCATAAAATTTATAGAATGAATTTTAAATGCCAAGTTTACTAAAATTTCAGCAAAAAGCGTAGTATTTCACTGTTAAATACTAAGAATCTGTTAACTGTAAATAGTTTCATTTTTCTAAAATAGGAAAGGCATATTCACTTAAATAACAATTGTATCTTTGTTTCCTCTAAATTAGCTTCAAAAATGATAAAACCTATCAGTGGATTTTCCAGGCTTAGCAAAAAAGAAAAAATAGACTGGCTTGCCGAAACCTATCTTAAAAATAGCCCGGAAGACGTGGCTGTACTTAGGCAATACTGGAACGAAGATTCCAGGTTACAACAATTGCACGACGAGTTTACCGAAAATACCTTATCAAATTTTTACCTGCCTTTTGGACTGGCCCCAAACTTCCTAATTAATGGAGATTTATTGGCAATTCCTATGGCGATTGAAGAAAGCTCGGTAATAGCAGCAGCAAGTAAAGCTGCTAAGTTTTGGGGTAGTCGCGGCGGATTTAAAGCCGAAGTAATCGATACAAAAAAGATTGGTCAGGTACATTTTAATTTCTTCGGAAACAAAAAAAACCTGGAATCCTTTTTTGAAAGTGTAAAACCCAAACTACTAGAAGCTGCTAAGCCTATTACCCGCAATATGGAAAAACGTGGTGGCGGGGTTTTAGCTATAAATTTAAAAGACAAAACTGCGGAAATACCAAATTACTATCAGCTACACTGCGAGTTTGAAACCAAAGACTCCATGGGCGCAAATTTTATAAATTCCTGCCTGGAAAAATTCGCAGAAGTCTTTCGGGATCAAGCTAAGAATTATACCGATTTTTCTTCCGAAGAAAAAGATATAGAAATCATTATGAGCATTCTTTCTAATTATGTACCAGAGTGCTTAGTAAGAGCTGAAGTATCCTGCCCGATAGAGAAACTGGACGAAAATAAAGATATTAATGGTGAAGATTTTGCGAAGAAATTTATACAAGCAGTAAATATCGCTGAAGTAGAACCCTATCGCGCCGTAACCCATAATAAAGGGATTATGAACGGTATTGATGCGGTTGTACTGGCTACCGGAAATGATTTTAGGGCAGTAGAATCGGGGGTTCATGCTTATGCCTCCAGAAATGGAAAATACTCCAGCTTAACCCACGCCAGCCTTGAAAATGGAATTTTCAAATTCTGGATTGAAGTTCCCCTGGCCCTGGGTACCGTAGGCGGCTTAACGAGTCTGCACCCACTGGTTAAATTGGCCCTGGATATTTTGCAAAAACCCAGCGCCAAAGAATTGATGAAGGTAGTGGCCGTTGCCGGACTGGCTCAAAATTTCGCCGCTATTAATTCTCTAACAACAACCGGGATTCAGCAGGGGCATATGAAAATGCATTTAATGAATATTTTAAATCAGCACGGTGCCACTGAAGATGAAAAGAAAATCCTTACGAAACATTTCACCAAACATACGGTTACGCACAGCAGTGCCGTGGAAGAATTAAAAAAACTAAGAAATTCGTAATGAAAGAGTTTTATAGCCAGGGCAAACTTTTAATTACCGGAGAATATGCTGTTTTAGATGGAGCTAAAGCCCTCGCAATACCCACAAAATTTGGGCAATCGCTGGAAATTGAACCTGCTGAAGGCAGAAATTTAGCATGGAATAGTTTTGATGAACAGGGGAAATTATGGTTTCAAGGAGAGTTTGAGTTTATCAAGAATAAATTTCAGTGTATTAAAGGAGAACAGGAAGTTTCGGCGAGACTTGTAGAAATCCTGAACGAAGCGCACAAACTAAACCCAAAATTATTTTCTACCGAAAAAAGCGGAATTAAAGTTAATACCCGTTTAAATTTCAACAGAAATTGGGGCCTGGGAACTTCTTCAACACTAATTAACAATATTGCGAATTGGTTTGAAATTGATGCCTTTAAATTGCTTAAAAATACTTTTGGAGGCAGTGGTTACGACATTGCAGCAGCACAAAATAAGCAAGCTATTACTTATCAACTTACAAACGATAAGCCCTCGGTTTTAAAAGCCAATTTTTATCCGAATTTTTCAAAAAACATCTTTTTCGTTTATTTGAACGAGAAGAAAAACAGCCGTGATGCTATTGCGCACTACAAAGCATTACCTAAAGAAAATAAAAGCGGACTAACCGAAAAAATCTCTTCCTTAACCGAGCAATTCACCAAGTGCAACAACCTCACCGAATTTGAGCTTCTAATCAATATTCACGAGACTTTATTGTCGCAAGCACTACAAACCCAAAAAATAAAGAAAGAACGTTTTCCCGACTTCCCCGGAGCTATAAAAAGCCTTGGTGGCTGGGGCGGAGACTTTGTGATGGTTACCGGCCAGGAAGAAGCGGTTTTCGAATATTTTAATAATAAAGGATTTAAGACAATTTTTGCTTTTGAAGACATGGTTCTTTAAAAATTGCTCTTAAAGAGTACCAGGATTTTTTTTGAGACAGGCTCTAAAATAAAGTAAGGATGATGTAGGAATTAAAAAAATCTTAAACTAACAAGCTAAACCTGCCAAGCCGTTCAGGCAGGCTTATTTCAGATTTTAAATTTGCTTAAAAAAACTGCATAAAAAAGCCCCGGTAAAATTTTACCGGGGCTGTATATTTAAAAGCTTATTCTACTAGTAGAATCTTGCACGATTATCTTCAATTTCTGCTTTTTCACGAAGCGCTTCGAAAAGTCTTTGTGAAGCATTCTGTCTTCTTTGTGCAGTTTCCTGTTGGGCAATTCCGCTATAAGAATTCATTGCCGGAGCTTCATTTTTACTTTCAAGCTCTACTACATACACGCCATTATTACCTGCAATTGGCTTACTTACACTGCCAGCCTCCAAAGCGAATACCGATCCTACTACTTCTGGCTCTCTTCCGGCACCGGGTAATGTTGGGCTGCCAAGGCTAACCGCATTTGCAGTTTGCACCATAGTATTATTATTGGAAGCGATTTCTTCCAGGTTTTCGCTATTGATTTTACTTTTAAGAATTTCGGCTTTCTTTTCTTTTGTAAGAATTGGAAGCACTTTAGATGATGCGTTTTCTGCAGTCATCAAACCTTTCTTATTCTTAGCTGTTAATTGCGCCACAACATAGCCAGAAGGAATGTCAAAACGCTTTATATCGCCAACGTTAGCTTCGTCTTCAAAAGCCCACTGAACAATTCTTCTTTGTTGTCCAACTCCAGGGATATTTTCATCTAAAGCTTTTACGTTATTAACAGTTCTAACATCGTAGTCCCCTTCTTTGGCAACTTCAGCAAAATCACCTTCTCCTGCCGCGATCTCAAACTTAGTGGTTTCATTAAAAAGGTTGTTTCTGGAACGTTCTGATGCCTCTAACTCTCTTGCGATAGTAGCAATTTTTACTGCTTTTTCTCTTTGGCTTTGCTCTGCAATATGGATCACGTGGTAACCAAAATCGGTTTCTACAACGCCTACATCTCCTTCGTTATTCTCTAGAACATAAGTATCAAACTCAGGCACCATATCTCCGGGGCCAAAATAACCAAGGTCACCGCCATCCTGATTGTTAGAACGGTCTGAAGAAAATTCGACTGCTAATTCAGCAAATTTATCTTTATTTCCTTTAATTACATTAGCAAGGCTATCGGCCAATGCTTCAGCTTCTTCTTTGCTTCTGGTTACATCTGGTGCAAATTGTTGCCCCTGGTAAGCCACAAGAATATGACTTGCTTTAGTTGAATCTGGAATTTCTTTGGTTTCTACCAATTTAGAAAGCTTAAAATAACCTTCGTGCTGGTATGGCCCAAAAGTTTCACCTTCATTTAAATTGAAAAGCTCATCAGCAAATTCTGAAGGCAGTTCGTTTTTGAATTTAAACCTATTATCGTAAGGAAGGTCTGAATTTGCCTCTACAAAATCTTCATAATCGGTTGTAGAATTAAATCCGGGTAAAGTATCATTGCTACTGGTTACTGCATTATATTCTACACGGTTTTCCAACAATGCATTTAAAGCTTCTTCTGTTTCTTTTACATCTTCATCTGAAGCTGTTTCTTCAAAATAAACATATCTGATATTTCTGGAAGCTTCGGTTTCAAACTGTGCAGCATGATCTTTAATATAAGCTCTAATTTCATCTTTACTCACCTCTACTTCATCATCTGAAATTGAAGAATATGGTAATTGAACAAAACGAAGATCTACCGTATTATTTTGAAAACGGTAAGCTTGTTCAGCCTCAACAATAGTTGCGCCAATCCCGGCAGTTACCATCGAGAAGTACATATTTTGACGAGCAATATCGCCCATATTTTCTTCCATTTGTAGCCATTGTTGGTATGCCTCCGGCTGTGTAGACCTTAAGCTTGCAATATATTCACGCACCCGGTTTTCATCAAACATACCAGCTTCATTTCTAAAGGCAGGATTACTTCCCATCTGTGTACGCATCACCTCTCTAATTTGAGCTTTACCAGCTCTAATGCCAAGCTTTTCAAGCTCTTCTTTAAGAATAGTTTCACGAAGGGTTTGTTCCCAAACCTGGTTTACAGCCTGGCTGGTACTTACATTTGCCCCCATTTGGCGTTGAAAACCTTCTACCTGCCGGGCAAAATCTTCCCTACTCACCTCTTCACCATTTATGGTTGCTATGGTGTTTTGGTCTTTTTGCGAAGAAAAGCCTCCGTTACGTATTACATCGGCAAGCACAAAAGAGAAAAGTGCCAATGCAATAATGATGATCAAGAAAACAGAACGCTGTCTGATTTTATTTAATACTGCCATTTGTAGTTGTTATTTATCAAAATATAGTGGGCGAAAATAATGTTTTTAACCTAATTATAAAACTTATAATTAGCAAAATACTAACTAATCCTTATTTAATCTGCCGACTTTATTTTTAATTCTATTAATTCTATTTTGGTATTGGAAACTTCCAATATTTTAAATGAAAAATTATCTATCTGTAATTCTTCATCTTGTCGGGGAATTTCTTCGGTATGGTTTACAATATATCCCCCAAGGGTTTCGTAATTCTCCCCTTCAGGAATATTCAGCTTATAGTTCTCATTAAGGTAATCTACCTCTAATCTTGCCGAAAATTTATAATACCCTTCTCCCAATTCCTCTTCGGTAAGTACGGCGGCATCATGTTCGTCTTCAATTTCTCCAAAAAGCTCTTCCACAATATCCTCTACCGTAATCATTCCGCTGGTACCCCCATATTCATCTATTACAACCGCAATACTTTTTCGCTTTTTGGTAAGATTGTTTAAAACATCTTTTACCCACATTGTTTCCGGTACAAAAACTACCGGCAAAAGTATAGACTTTATAGATTCGGGCTTTTTAAAAAGCTCAAAAGAGTGCACATAGCCAATTACATCGTCTATGGTCTCGTTGTAAATTAAAAGTTTAGAAAGCCCTGTTTCGGTAAAAGTTTCCACAAGGTCTTTAGGCGCCAGGTGTTGATCTACAGCTACAATTTCGGTTCTGGGCACCATCACCTCCCTGGCTTTAATATCGGAAAATTGCAGGGCATTTTGAAAAATTTGAATTTCAGAATCAACCTCCTCATCATCTTCTACCGTCTCCATCTGCTCATTGATAAAGTTACCTAATTCAACCTTACTAAAAGCCAACTGCACCTCATCTCCTTCGGTTTTAAAAAATCTTTTTAAAATAACGTCGGAAACCCATATTACAAAAGAAGAAACGAAACTAAAAAGTATGTAAAAGATATACGCAGGAATGGCAAAAAATTTAAGCATAGAATTTGCGTAAATTTGAAAAAACACCTTCGGAAGAAATTCAGCAGTAAGTAAAATAACCAGTGTAGAGATCACGGTTTGTGTAAATAAGCTTAAATCGACCACCAAATATTCTAAAAAGGCACTGTTTAAAGGCTGAAGCCCCTGAAGCCAATTCATTAATAAGTCTCCCATAAAAAAGCCATAAACCACCAGGGCAATATTATTCCCCACCAACATGGTAGCTATAAATTTTGAAGGCTTTCTTGTTAACCTTTTAAGAATAGTTGCCAAAAAATCATTTTGGCGCTTTTCAATTTCAATATAAATTTTATTGGAAGAAATATAAGCAATCTCCATCCCGGAAAAGAAAGCAGACAAAATTAGGGAAAGAATAATTATAAGAATTTCAGCTTCCATTATTCCTGCTTATTACGCTCTTCAATCTTGCGCCTAAATCGTCTTTTAAAGAAAAACATAAAGATAGATATTACCACAAAAAAGATAAATAAATAGGCCCTACTGCGCTCTGTATCCCAAATTCTAAAACTTTCAAAAAGAAAAAAAGCTGCTATAAATAAGTAAGCGTATTCAAAATATTTAAAATATTTACTCATCGGGTTTATCGTCTTTTATTATTTGAACCCCTACATTGGTTCGCGATCGAAAATTACCGAAATTTTGATTAGCATCAAAACCTTCACCTTCGTTAAGCGCTCCATTAGGAAATTTTATGGTATTAGGTTTATCGGTAAAAATCCAGTTTATATTTTGATCCCAATATAATTGTGAAGCTTCAAGCCGCATGCTATCGGCGGTAAAAACCACCACATTTCCCTGTAAATCTATGAGATTGGTACCATCGTAAATTATCCCGTAATCTGAGGTAACCGTGCTTTTCTCATTATTTTCATCGTAAATTTCCAATTCCAATCCATCGGGAAACTCACGGTACGGAAACTCTTTATTATTGAAATCCATCATTTTAGGGCTTTTTAAATTAGCCACCATCCTACCGGAATCGGTATATTTTAGATTAATTCCCTCGGCAATGGCTTGCGGAGCATCACCCTCTATATCCAGGGCTCTAATTTCATTTAAATTACCCTGACATGAAAAAAGCATTGTCACGCCTATTAGCGTGACAATGCCTGTTATTATTTCCTTGTATGTTATACTCATATTACATTTGCGGGATACGTACAGTTTCCCCTATCCAACATCCAATTTTTATAGCTTCACCGGCACTTCTACCCTGCTGAAAAACATCGGCTTTTTGCGGAGCTCTACCTCTATAAGCAGTTGCTGTTTGATTTGCATTAGAAGCGATAGATGGATCTACTCTTGCAGCCCTTGCAGCGTAATCGGCCGCTAACCAGTATACAGCTCTTTTGTCAAATGCTGTTTCACCACAATTATTGGCACTTTGCGCAATCATATTAGCAATTTGCAAGTATGCTCTTCCTAAAGATGGCTTAGCGCTAATTGCCTTTCTAAAAAAGTTTCTAGCTTGAGAGAAGCTACCTCTTTCTTTATAGTTAGATGCAATTCTATAGTAAATTCTAGCCTGATCGCTTGGATCTTCTTCTAATTCTGCTGCTTCATTATAATACTCCAAAGCTTTAGCTCTATCACCATCGGCTTCAGCTAACTGCCCTAAAGAGTATGCAGAATTTGCAGAAGGCTTTAATTGGTGCAATGCTTCAGAAACCTGGAAGAACAATGGATCTTCTGTACAATCCTTAGCAGACAACCTTGCGTTTGCATTCTGCAACCAATCTACATCAGACTTTTTCTCTTCAAAATCTTTCTTATAAAGCGGGATTAGGTTATCGCAATCTGCTCTGGCACCAAGCTTAGCATTCAAAGCACCTTTAACCATGTTATAGTTTTTCAGGTTAATTTCAGCATATTTAATCTGTTTTTTCTCCTTGGAAGTAAGCTCATCGCCTGCATCCTGCTTTTCAATAAGCGGTGCCAGGTTTTTAGCTGCCTTATTTTCTTCTTCTTCAATTTTCGCCATTACTTTATCGTAATTATCAAAAACATCCTGAAGCTCTCTTTCCCCGGCATCCTGCATATCTACCATTAACTGGAAATAAGCATAAAGACCTTTTGGGCTGGTAAAGTTATCTCTATCTTCGGTATATGCCTTATCAAAAGCATTATACAATTCTTCTGTATTTCCTATTTTATGATCAAACTTCAACTGAGCAATATCAGCATAGATTTTTCCTTTAGAAGTTTTACTCGGAAACAATTCTAAACGCTCTTCCCATAAACCAATAAGCTCTTTTATATATTGCTCCTTCTCTGCACCTTCGGCATTTTCAATTTTATAATTAAGAGCACGCTCTCCATATTGGAAAGTAGCTAAACTATATTTTGGACACTCTTCCCTAACTTTCATTAAGGGTTCGTAAGCAGCATCATAATTTTTAGCCTTAGCATCATCATACGCCAAAGCAGCCATTGTTGCACAATCATTAGACTGTGCGCTTAAAACACTTGAGCCTAAAACAGCCCCTGTAAATAATGCTATAAATCTCGCTTTCATGTTCTTGTTTTATTATCGTGGTTAATTAAATTTTCTTCTTTCGAACCATTTTCTAGCTGCAGTTAGGGAAAGCCCTACTGAAAGCCTAAAGTAATCTTCCTGAATTAAACCTGAATCTGTGGTACCGCGCTGTCCATACTCCAATCCAAGGTTTATATTAGAATTTCCCGGCCCTACAGGTAGTCCAACTCCAAAAGTGATGCCAAACTCATTAATATCCTGATTACTGATACTTAAACCGGTCTCTTCATACCTAAACCCAGCACGATAAACAATACGCTTAAAGTAATTGGTAAAAGAATCATACTGTGGAATAAAATACCCACCAAATTTATATTGGGCAGCATTTGCAAAATTTGCGTTAGCGCCCCCTGCTCCATTCACACTTAAAAAGGAATTATCGTCTGTACTCACATACTCCCCTCCAAAAAACCATTTATTAGGTCTTCCAAGCCCAAGCCCCAGGGAATATTTTGCCGGTAGTGTAAGTTCAGAGTCTGCCACCTCTATATCTCGCTCTTCTACCACGCTTTCTCCTCCATTTGCTGAAAAAGCTATCGTTGCCAATTTCCGTGAATTTTCGGCATCTATGGTCGTGGTTGGCGAATAAGTAGCAGCCGCATGTAATTTAAGTCCGTTTTTAAACTTTTGCTGAAAATCGGCACCAAAATTATAGTTAAAACCTAACAAGTCTGTTCTACTTATATCACGAGAACCCAATTGCACCTGGTCACGCACCAGGGTTCTTTGATTTTGAAGATTTCCAAAATTATATTGTGCATCAACCCCAATACTTAGCGAGGGAATTATTTGATAACCGGCTGAAAGAAAAACTTTGTTCATTCCACCACGACCTTCCAGCCTACTGGCCACAGATTCCCTAATATCCAAAATTTGATATCCCACTGAAGTATATGGCAACACTCCAATACCAAAACCAAGATTTCCTCCTACAGGCACTCCAATAGCCAGATAGTCTAACGAAGTCACCTTCGCATTATCTTTGGTAGTAGCCGATTTTAAATTAAGCCTTTCGTGAGATCCCCCCACCGCATAAGTGGTTCTTCGCAATCTCCCATAACCAGCGGGATTTCTAAGGTTTAGATGAATACTATCTGAAAACATACTTAAGCCACCCATAGATCTGTTCTCTACGGTTCCTTTAAAAGTTGTAAGGCCAATCCCGTAATAAGAATAGGGCGATGACACATTCTCCTGTGCTGAAGCAACCACTGTAAAAAAAACAGCTACGATTACTATAAATCGTTTAATCATTGAGTTTTGTTAAATTCTAAAATGTAGTTTAAACCCTCTAAAAGAAAATTCGGGTTGGCAAATATGCTATTTTTTACCCGCTTTGACAAAATTTGCGTATCTCCACCTGTTAAAATAACTGTTAAATATTTATAATCAGCTTTATAGCGATCAATAATTCCATCTAATTCTGCGCACACTCCATTCAACACCCCCGATAAAATACTGTTTTGCGTAGAATTGCCAATTAAAGGAGCTTTTTCATCTAAGCTTACCTGCGGAAGTTTAGAAGTAAAATGTTGCAATGCCTTTAAACGCATTTGCAAACCGGGAGAAATAGCACCTCCAAGATATTCATTTGCAGCATTTTTAAAATCGAAAGTTATACAGGTACCCGCATCTATTATCAAAACATTCTTGTATTGAAAGTTTAATGAAGCGGCGGCCACCAATGCCAATCTATCTTTCCCTAAAGTTTGAGGCGACCCATAATTATTTTTAAACGGGAGTTTTGTGTTTTCACTTAAAACATACAGATTGGTTTCTTCCTTAAGAATTTTCTCAAAAACTGAAGTGTCCTTTACAACCGAAGATAGCATAGAAAAGCTTATTTGAGGATAATCTTTTTTTATTTCTTGAATTTTTTTAAAAAAATTTTCAGCGACACACACATAAGACCTAAGAAGTTTAGACTCCTGAAAAACAGCAACTTTTATATAGGAATTCCCTACATCAATAATTAAATTCATAGGCATTTGATTTAATTTGCTAAATTACAAAAGCATTTTTTTAAAATTTCCTTTGTGAGATTATAAAAATGGATATATATTTGCACCCGCTTACAACAAGCAACTGGTGCCTTAGCTCAGTTGGTAGAGCAAAGGACTGAAAATCCTTGTGTCCCTGGTTCGATTCCTGGAGGCACCACCTTAAAAGCCCGATACACTTAGTGTTTTCGGGCTTTTTTAATTTTAGCCTGTTAAAAAAAGGATCAAGAACGGATCAAGAAGGAGGATCAAGAACATTTTCTGGGTTTTTGAGTTTTTAAGCAAATAATTTTTCGAGTCTAAATAAGAAGAACTGGGTATTTCTTATTATTTTTCCAACCCCGGAACAATTCTTTTGCCGTGATAAGCTTTGGCTCCAATTTTTTGATGTAATTCTTCGATATTTCCATCGGTGATTTTTCCTGCACAAATAACCTGCATATCTCCAGCCTCCAGTAGTATATTCTTGAGTTGAGAAAGCCCCTTCATAGCAGTACTTTCTCCGCCTGAAGTTAAAACACCACTAATAAGTCCGGTTTCTCTTAAACACTTCACCGATTCCAAAATATTGCGGGTTTCATCAATAGCTTTATGAAATATACACTTCATAGGCTTTGCTATTATTGCCAATTTTTCAATGGGTTCAATAGCTACCGTTTTATCATTTGCCAGCATGCCCAGTACTACACCCTCTACCCCAATTTCTTTACAAAAAGCAATGTCACTGGCCATTTGTTCAATTTCAGCACTATTATAATTAAAATCACCTCCACGGGGCCTAATCATAACGTGCACCGGTATTTGTAACTGAGACTTGACTAAACCAATCAATTCTCTTGAAGGTGTTAAACCATCCAACTCTAAATTGGCACAAAGTTCAATTCTATTGGCGCCATTTTTTTCTGCAATTATGGCCTGCTCCAAACTCTCTACACAGGCTTCTTTTAAATAAGACATCAATTTATTTTTTTATAAAATCGAAGCTACCTTTTCTTAGATTAATTCCAAATTCCAGGTAAGCTTTTAAACAAGCCAAAAAATTGGCCCAACCCTCGGTATTTCTTCCAAACCATTGAATCCCAAAATCATCGGCTTTTATTGCTCCTTCGGTTATTTTTACCAGCGTATTGGAATTGGAAATCTGGACAAGCCTAATTTCAACCAGAAGGATTTTATCTTTTGCTCCTTCCCATTCAAAAGAGATCAATTCATTGGGAATTAATTTTAACACATTTACAGGGAAGTATTCTTCAAATTCAGGAAATTTCCAGCTAATAGACTTCCCCTCCTCCATCATTCCCGAACCTTCAGCGATAAAATAATGCTTCATATGTTCCGGATCGATAATCGCCTGGTAAATCTTGGCTTTTGGTTTTGCGATTTGTAAAGCGGTTTTAATTTCTAAGATTTTCATAAGTTAAAATTTTTTCGATAATGGAGATTTGTTCCGATAGTACCGGAATAAATCTCCATTATCAAGCACTAAAGTTAAAGAATAGGTTTTAATCAAATAAAGTTTCCATTTTATTAAATTTAATATCTTGGCAGCTCCTTGAGAACCTTATCTAATGAATAAATTTTTAAGAGCCCTTATTTTAATAGCAGGGCCATGGTTATTTTTTATACTTCAAATACTAGGTGCTCCAGAATCTATGCCCCCGGCAGCATTTGATATTCTTTGCATCACCATCTGGATGGCATTATGGTGGGTCACCGAGGTTATCCCAATTTCGGTTACCGCTTTGCTGCCCATTGTCATGTTTCCCCTAACCGGAGCTTTAAATATTGAAACCACAACTGCTGCTTTTGGTCATAAATATGTGTTTTTATACCTGGGCGGGTTTATACTTGCTGTAGCTATAGAAAAATGGGATTTACACCGAAGAATTGCACTGAATATCATTAACCTGATTGGAAGCAAGATAAAATTCATCATTTTAGGCTTTATGATTGCCACTGCATTTCTTTCTATGTGGATATCCAACACCGCAACATCAGTAATGATGCTGCCAATTGGCACCGCAATAATTAGTCAATTAAAAAACAATCCTTTTATCGAGGAAAATGAACCTATGGTTTTTGGCAAAGCCCTTATGTTGGCTATTGCCTATAGTGCATCAATTGGCGGAATTGGAACACTAATTGGAACACCTCCCAATCTGGTTTTTGCTGGAATAGTTGAAGAACTATATAACATTGAGATCAGTTTTCTAAAATGGGCAATGTTGGGGATTCCTATCTCGGTTTTCTTATTGTTTATCTGTTGGAAATACCTCACCAGTTTTGCATTTAAGTTTGATAAAACTGAATTTCCAGGCGGAAAGGCCGAAATTACCAAACTCCTAAAGTCTTTAGGAAAAATAAGCAAACAGGAAAAAAGAGTACTTATTATTTTTGGTTGTACCGCTTTTCTCTGGATCACAAGATCCTTTTTAATTCAGCCCTTTCTACCTTTCATAGATGATACTATAATAGCTATTATTGCTGCGATAGCACTTTTTATCATTCCGTCAGGAAAAGGAACAAAACCTCTATTAAATTGGGATGAAGCGGTAAGAATTCCGTGGGGAATTATTTTACTTTTTGGCGGAGGAATGGCACTGGCAAAAGGTTTTAGTGAAACGGGCCTGGCCACCTGGATAGGCGAACAACTCACCTACCTACAGCATTTACCACTATTTTTGTTGATCTTAATTCTTGTAGCTGCGGTTAATTTTCTTACCGAGGTCACTTCTAACCTTGCTACTACGGCCATGTTACTACCTATTTTAGCGCCTATGGCTTTAGCGATGGAGCTTCATCCTTACTTACTTTTAATAAGTGCCACCCTTGCTGCATCCTGTGCTTTTATGCTTCCTGTTGCTACACCACCAAATGCTGTAGTTTTTGGATCAGGCTATCTAAAAATTCCAGACATGATAAAAACCGGGTTATGGATGAACCTATTTTCTATTTTTCTAATAAGCTTACTCGTGTATTTCTTTTTACCTAGCATTTGGGGGTTTAAAATTAATGAGATACCCGAAATTTTTGCATAAAAAAAGAGGGGTGTCTCCCCTCTTTTCTTTAAATAAATTTTTAGGCTAATCTGCCCACCATAATTCAGTTCCCTGTTCGTCTGGTCCCTGTTCCTGTATAGCTGCTTCAACATTAGCTCCATTTGTATTATATTCCTGGTTACCATATCGCATTCGTTGTGGATACTCCCCGTTTAGGGTTCCTGCCGAATAAATATCGTAATCTGAAACACCATTTGCCAATTGGGCAGGGTAACCTGTATCCCTTACAATTGCCCAGGCTTCAAACCCATCTGTATAAGAAACAATCCACCTTTGAATGGCGATTTTTTCTAAGTTCTCTTCATCGGTTCCGTTTAACAGTGCCATTTCTTCATTAGCAATAAAAGCTTCTATCTCGCTTTCATCAACTCTCCAAACCTTCATAGCCTGTCTTATTCCTTCCTGATAAAGAGCTTGGGCATCACCAGTACCAAAACCTTTTATAATAGCCTCTGCCTGTAAAAAGTTACCTTCGGCAGCAGTAAATACAACCTCGGGGAAAATTTCCTCTCCCTGATTTTTCGGGTTAATAATCCAATCTGCCGGCTCAGAAAACAAGTCGTTTTTAACGTGAGGATAGATTTCAGGATTTAACCTGGAAGGCTGCCCCACGTAATAATCTTCATCATCAGCTACCGTAATGGTAAATTCATCTCCCGAACCAGTTTTCGTATAGTCCACTCCTGCGTTATCAAGTTCATCTAAAATAAACTCAACATGTTTATCAAAAAGACTTGCTCCTGCACCTTCAGCCGGTTTTGTAAAAGTAAACTCTCCTCCCTTAATTGGTTTGGCGTAACGAGACAATCTGGGATCGTTGTTATCTCTTAAATAATCAATAAGAGTTTTTCCAACATTCCATTTGGAACCAATTCCTCCGAAATTATGCCAAATATCGCCATATGCTGCATTTCCAAATTGGTCTATCTCGGTATCTTTTTCCATCAACGCGTTATCCATTTCGGTTGTTAAAAGCGGCGCCTGTAAAGCTTCTGAAATAGCTGTTTCGGCAAAATCTGCACCCGGTGCCCCCTGTGCCCTTAAAGCCATCCTTAATTTTAAGGTATTTGCCATTTTTTTCCATTGTTGCATATCTCCATTAAAAAACAAATCGTTTTCTGCAAGAAACTCGATACCACTCCCTGTTTCGGTTTGATCTCCAATAATGCTCATTGCCTGATCCAGATCGGCTATTACTCCACGGTAAATTTCCGATTGACTATCTAATTTTGGAGTAATTATATCTGGGTCTAATGCTTCTGAATAGGGCACCATTCCAAAAGTATCGGTATACATCTGGTAATAAAGGCCTTTCATTATAAGACCAAGGGCGTAAAAATTCTGATTTTCCAAATCGCCACCTTCACCTACAAAATTTTGATACACACTTAGGTTACTTACATAACCAGCCATCCAATTATAGGTAGCATCGGTATATCCGGCACTATAGTTATAGCCCAATGAGCCAGACCACCAGCAACCGTTAAAACCAAAAGTGAATTGACCTGCATACCTGTCGGCATGAATTAACTGTGCTCTCCAGTAAGGAAACCGGTTGGGCGCATAAAGTTCAATTTGAATCCCGGTAAGAAAGTATTTGGCACTTACCTCGTCAGATCCAAATGCATCGGGTCTTGTATTGATCTCCTCAAAATCGGAACATCCGGCAAGCAAAAAGACCAACAACAAGCTTGTGCTAATTGTTTTTAATATTCTTTTCATAATTATTTTTATTAAAATTTAATATTAATATTTAAACCAAGACTACGAATAGTTGGTGCGTTGTTAAGGGAAATACCCTGGCCTGATAATCCTGTACCTATAGATGCATCGGGGTCTATATCGTCAGCTTCTTTATAGATAAAAAATAAGTTTCTACCAATTACACCTATAGAAGCAGAAGTTAGGCCTACATTATTGATAGTCTCTCCCGGCAACCTATAAGTTAAAGCAAATTCCCGAAACCTAATATTAGTTTGATCGTAAACATAATTTGAAGTAATCCCTGAATAACTTCCCCAATATTGCTGACCGGTAATTTGAATATCATTTTGCTGGCCTGTAGCCTCATTAATGGCATCTACGGTTATCCCTCCATCTCTGTATTGAAGGCTTCTTTCCGATACCCCGGCACCGTCAAGATAAGATGAGGTGGCTGAATAAATCTCTCCGCCAAATCTACCATCTAATAAAAATCTGAAATTCCAGTTTTTATAAGTAAAGGTATTGGTTAAACCACCAATAAAGTCGGGTTGTGCATTCCCCAGCTTTTCTCTTTCCACCGAAGCTATCGGGAAACCCTCTGCATTCACTAATCTTTCTCCGTTTTCATTGGTCTTCCAGGTGGTACCGTATAAATCACCAATTCCGCCACCAACTTCGGCCCTCACAGAAAGACCTCCTAAACTATTTAATACGGTATAATCTAAACCATCAATTAACTCTACAAGTTTGTTATTATTTCTGGACATATTTACAGAAATATCCCATCTAAAGTTTTCATTTTGCACGGGAATACCTCCAAGCATCAATTCAAACCCGTTATTTTTTACCTCTCCAACATTCTCTTTAAAGAAGCTATATCCAGTTGCGAAAGGAACAGGTACATTAAAAATCATATCATTGGTTACGATCTCATAAATTGAAAAATCCCCGTACAACCTGTTTTTAAACATATTAAATTCAACTCCAAATTCAGTAGATTTAACGCTTTCCGGTTTTAGGTCGGGATTTAATTTTACGCTAGGCCCTTCTAAAACAGTTAAGCCTAAATACCCCTGCTGTGGTACACTAAAAGTTTGGTATAATTGGTATACTCCCGTGTCGTTACCTACTTCTGCCCAACTGGCCCTTAGCTTAAGCATATCCAAAAACTCTCTATCCGGATCTATAAAGCGGTTTACCAATAATGAATAACTTACAGAGGGATAGAAGAACGAGCGGTTATCTTCACGTAAAGTTGAAGACCAATCGTTTCTTGCGGTTAAATCTAAATACATAAAATCATCGTAAGAAAAACTAAAAGAACCGTATAATGAGTTAATCTTTTTAATTCCTAACGGAGTATGTGTACTGGTTTGTACGTTTGTATTATTTAAAAATGCCCTTGAAGGTAACCTAAATTGATTTCCGCTAACGCTCATCCCTTCAAAAGTACGTTTAGATAAACTTCCCCCAATATTGGCAACCAGGTTTAGCTTTTCTGTAAGATCTTTATCTGCCGTAAATAGAAAATCGCTATTTATTTCTACATTTTTACGATTACCAAAATTTAAACGACCATCATAAAAAAAGTGATGCCCATAATCCTGAATAATTTCCGTTCTAACATTGGTTACATCACCACCAATTCTAATAAAAGCAGAGAGCCAATCATTAAACTCATAATTCAATTTTGTAAAACCTAAAAACCTATCTCTACGTTCATCATTCGTATCTTGTTGTAGCATCCAATAAGGATTACCCGTACTCTTATTCTGGCCCGCATAACTTATGGCGGCATATTCATCTGGAAATAGTTCTGGATTAGGCCATAAGGAAGGCTTAAACCTTTTAAGATCATCGATAGCTGTATTTCGTGGCATCCTATATACATAAGCCAAAACCCCTTCTGTACCTACATTCACTCTATTCTCAAGTTCCTGAGTAAAATAGGTGGCTTTAGTATCTAAGGTTAACCTATCAGATAGATCTATAAGTCCTCTTAAATTGAAGTTATGGCTTTGAAGTTCAGAATTCGGAATAACCGAGGTTGTTCTATTGTTTGTGTAAGAAAATCTTACACTATGATTTTCTCCCCCCTGATCCATGGAAATAGTGTTTATACTTTTAATCCCATTTTCAAAGAAATCTTCCACGTTATCTGGCTGTGCAGTATAAGCTCTCTGCTCTCCGGTATAGTACAATTGCTGCGAACCATCCAATAATGGCCCCCACGAGCTGGATCCAAAATTATCTAAATCTGAATAAACCGCACCATTGGTCCCCTGTCCATATTCATTTTGCAGATCGGGAAGGAACATAGTTTCTTCAATAGAAATATTAGAATTAATAGATATACCTAAACCAGCACCTCTTGTTCCTTTTTTAGTAGTTATTAATATAACCCCACTGGCGGCCCTGGAACCATAAAGCGCAGCCGCGTTTGGACCTTTAAGTACTGAAATCGATTCTATGTCTGCCGGGTTAATATCTGTAATTCCCCCACCGGTAACCGTGCTATTAAAGATACTTCCTCCAGATTCATTTCCTGAAGCATCAATTGGAATCCCATCTACAACCACCAGCGCCTGGTTATTTCCGGTTAAAGTATTATTACCACGAATAGTAATCCGGGAACCAGAACCTACTCCACTAGCCTGATTAACTACCAAACCGGCTACCTTACCCACTAAGGAGCTGGCAACATTATAGTCTTTTACGGTATTTACTTCTTCCGAATCTAGCTCGGTAACAGCGTAACCCAGAGATTTCTTCTCTCTCGTTAAGCCCAGGGAAGTTACTACCACTTCATCTAAAGCCTCTGTATCCTGAGAAAGCTGTAGATTAATCATAGCCCGCCCATTTACGGAAACCTCCTGTTTAACGTAACCTACCATAGAAAATACTAAGGTAGCATCATCGGTAACCTCCAGGGAATAGTTCCCATCAAAATCTGTAGAGGTTCCGTTATCGGTTCCTTTTTCCAGTACAGTAACTCCCGGTAAAGGCATTCCGTTTTCAGAATCTGTTACTGTTCCTGTTACTGTCTGCTCCTGCGCAATCAAGTTCTGATTAAATGAAAAAAACATTAATCCAAGCAGGAATAATAATTTTTTACCCATGTGTAAAATAGTTTTGGTTAGAATTTCACGTCTTAAAAACGCCTTTCACATATAAATATAACCAAATGTTACAAGAGTGTTAACAATTTTGCTCTTTTTTCGAGAAAAAGCATGTTTAAAACGTTAAAACACTAATTATAACCCAAACTATTTTGAATAAAAAATAAAAAGAATTGTATGTTTTTTAAAATTTTTAATTAATCCTTCGGGCTTATTAAATTAATTTCTTTTGAGTTTAGGAAAGTTTTATGATCTACAAAAAACTCATTCCTTAGAAATTTAGAAGTTTGATTATCTTCTAATGCTTCTTCTGAAGAGTATAGATTAATTATGATTTCTTCATTATCATAATATGTATCGTTAAGATTTATCTTTACCTTTTCAAAAGCCGGCTTGGTAAACGTATAAGCAGGCTCTGCTGGAGTCACAGGATAAAAGCCCATCATAGAATATACCAGCCAGGCACTCATCGTCCCGGTATCATCATTACCTGGAAGCCCAGCGGGTCTGTTTGTATAGTATTCATTGATAAGTTTAGTAACCCTTGATGAAGTTTTAGCTTCACTGTCCTCAATATAATTATAGAGGTAAGGGTAAAGTATATCGGGCTCATTGGCCATATCGTAATGCCCTCCATCAAAAACTTTATCAAGTTTATCTTCAAAAGCAGTAGCCCCACCCATAAGTTTCATTAACCCTTTAATATCGTGTGGTACCATGAACAAATATTGCCAGGCATTACCTTCTATATAGCCTACATTTTTTTCAAAGTTTGCTCCGGCTAACGGGTCAAAAGGCTCATACCATTTTCCATCACTGTATTTTGGCTGTAAAAAGCCTGTTTTTGGATTGTAAAGCTTTTTGTAGGACAAAGATCTGTCTAAAAATGTTTTGTAGTCTTTTTCTTTCCCCAATCTTTTTGCCAATTGCGCAATAGCATAATCGGCTATGTTATATTCCAGTGTTGTTGAAACCGGTCCCGCAACGCCACCATCAACGCCTAAATAACCAAGATCAATATAAGATTTAAGACCGGGCCTCAAAGGATTATTAACTGTATCAAGTGCACTTTTCAACATAGCCTCATAAGCTTTTTCTACATCAAAGTCTGTTAGACCTCTTACGTATGTATCTGCCAACACTACAGCAGCAGGATCTCCTACCATGGTAAACGTCTCAGTTGAGTTTAGTTCCCATTTCGGCAACCATCCATTCTCATCGTACATCTCAAGCATAGAATTCACCATTTGCAGCTGCTCTTCAGGATATAACAAACTCATTAACTGATGATAATTTCTATAGGTATCCCATAATGAAAAAGTGGTATATCTTGTACCCTTGGTTTTACCAATTTTCCCGGTGGATACCTCAGGGTATTCCCCATTAAAATCATTTAAGATATTAGGGTGAATTTGAGTGTGGTATAAAGCCGTATAAAAGATAGTCTTATCATCCTTGCTTCCTCCTTCAACTTCTACAACCTGAAGCTTTTCATTCCAGGCCTCTTTGGTTTTAGCATATACCTCTTCAAAAGTTGAAGCTCCCACCTCATTTTCCAGGTTCTCCCTGGCATTATCTATACTCACATAAGAAACGCCAATTTTAACTTCTACCTCTTGCGCTTCTTTAAAGTTATAGGTCATATAAGCTCCAATACTATCACCTACTACTTCCCGGGTAAACCCTTTTTTAATTCGGGTTTTACCATTGTAGCCCATCCATTGAGCTTCTTCACCTTCATATTTATAAGGAGTTTTCCAGGCACCAAACTCATCAGCAGCTTTTGAAAATTTAGCCACAAAATAAACCGGATAAGCAGCTTCAGCATTATTATAGCAAAAAGAACCTACTGTGCGCATTCCTTCAATCTCATTAGAGGAAACAACACGAAGCATCCCTCCCTGTTCATTCGTAAGCCCTAAACCTAAATTCAATAAAATATTAGATTTTCCTGCCGGAAATGAATATCGGGAAACACCCACTCTTGTACTCGCGGTGGCTTCTGCTTTTACATTATATTTATCAAGATTGGCCGAATAATACCCAGCCTTTGAAACTTCATTTTTGTATGTACTCCCGTATTGTAAATGATTTGTTTGCAACTCCCCTGTTGTAGGCATAGTAATAATCACACCAAGATCGGGACAACCAACTCCGCTTAAATTAACATGAGAAAAGCCTGTTAAAAACCGGTTTTCATTAACGTAAGGATTAGACAGCCATTGGCTATCTTTCTCCAGTGGATTAAGGTCTATTCTTCCGGCAACATTAAAAGGAGAAACACTGGCCATCCCCCTTGGAGCTATGGCTCCGGGATTGGTTGCTCCATAATTAGAAGTTCCTATAAAAGGATTTACATAATCTACCGGGGCTTCTTGTGCGGTTATAAAACCGGAAACTAAAAAAGCCAGTACTGGAAAAATAATATTTTTCATAAATTGAATTAGTTTTTATCTGAACTCATAGAAAAGGGAAACGCTTCTTTAGTAACAGCCCTCTTAGTATTAGGCGTATTGGATAATTCAAACTGAAGTGTCCCCCCTTGCATTAAATCGTTATAATTTAGATAGGTTTTATTCCATTCCTGTCCATTGAGGGACGTCGATTCTATATAAAAGTTCTCTTCAGAATTATGATTAGCTATAATCTCAAACTTCTTACCATTTTCAAGATGTAGGCTTGCTTTATCAAAAAGCGGGCTACCAATTACATATTGATCAGCTCCCGGCGTAACGGGATAAAATCCTAATGAACTAAATACGTACCAGGCCGAAGTTTGTCCGTTATCTTCATCTCCAGGATAACCATCTGGCGTTGGGGCATAGAGTTTAGTTAGTACTTCCCTAATCCTTTGTTGGGTTTTCCAAGGCTGGCCGGCATAGTTATATAGGTAAATCATATGCTGAATAGGTTGATTTCCGTGGGCATAATTCCCCATATTCACTATTTGCATTTCCCTTATTTCGTGAATGGTAAAGCCGTAATAAGAATCGTCGAATTTAGGTGGCATTTCAAACACGGTGTCCAATTTTTGAGTAAATTGCTTCTTCCCACCCATTAGGTCAATAAGCCCTTCAACATCCTGAAACACACTCCAGGTATAATGCAGGCTATTACCTTCTGTAAAAGCATCTCCCCATTTTAAAGGATTAAAAGGCTCCTGAAAAGTTCCATCTTCATTCTTTCCACGCATTAAATTGGTAGAAGGATCAAAAAGTTTTTTATAATTATAAGCTTGCTTATAAAAGCGATCTGCAATCTTTTCTTTGCCCAAATCTTTCGCCATTTCGGCTATAGTCCAATCGGCATAGGCATATTCCAGGGTTCTTGCAGCATTTTCGTGAATATCTACATTGTAGGGCACATAGCCTAATTCATTATAATAATCAACGCCTTCCCTTCCTACAGAAGATACCGGACGCCCCTCCTCGACATTTGCATTTTTAAGTATTGCTTCAAAAAGCACATCAACATCTTCAGGGAAAACATTTCCTTTTAAATAGGCATCTACAATGATGGGGGCCGAATTAGAACCAATCATAACCCCTCTATGTCCCGGGCTGGCCCATTCAGGCAGCCATCCAGATTCTTTATAGGTATTGGCCAAACCGGCCATTATCTTTTTATTCAATTCGGGATACATCATATTAAAAAAAGGAAATACAGCCCTAAAAGTATCCCAGAAGCCATTGTCGGTAAACATATAACCCGGTAAAACTTTTCCGTTATACGGGCTATAATGCACACGCTCTCCCTCTTTATTTATTTCATAAAATCTTCTTGGAAATAACAAAACCCTATACAAGCTTGAATAAAAAGTTTCTATATGGTCTGAATTCCCACCTTCTACTTTTATTCTACCAAGTTCCTGGTTCCATATCTTTTTTGCATTGGCCTTTACTTCCTCAAAATCTTTATCTCCAATTTCAGAATCCAAATTTAGTTGTGCCTGCTCAAGACTAATAAAGGAAGAAGCAACTTTTACATTAACTTCCTCTCCTTTTTTTGTTTTAAAACCAATAATAGCCCCTACATGGTCGGCTTCTGCATTAGTAGAATTTTCCTGAAGCTCCCAATTGTCTTTCCAGGTATGTTTAATTTCAAAATCCTTATCAAATTGAGCTACAAAGTAATTATGAAAATTATCAGGTACACCCCCGTGATTATTTCTGGCGTATCCAATTATTTTACGCTCTTCAGGGATAATCTTTACCATAGATCCTTTATTAAAGGCATCTAATACAATATAAGAACTATCTGAATCTGGAAAAGTAAACTTAAAGTGAGCCGCTCTTTCAGTTGGTGCTACTTCTGTAGTAACATCATAATCGGCTAAATAAACGCTGTAATAATGCGGTTTTGCGGTTTCAGCTTTATGAGAAAACCAGGAAGCCCGTTCTTCTTCTTCATATTTCAAATTTCCGGTTACTGCCATTAAAGAAAAGGCTGCATAATCGTTTAGCCAGGGGCTGGGCTGATGTGTTTGCTTTATTCCGCGAATTTTATAATCATCATATTTATACGCCCAGCCGTCTCCCATTTCAGCCGTTTGGGGTGTCCAGAAATTCATCCCCCAGGGCAGGGCAATAGCCGGATAGGTATTCCCATTAGACAAATCGAAAGTAGAATCGGTTCCCATTAAAGTATTTACAAAATTTACATAAGAGACTTCTCTTTCTTGCGCAAAGGTACTTGCTGTAAAAACAAGTGTAAAAAGCGTACTGAACAATAAACTTACTTTCATTTTAATATTTTTTGATTTAATGCTAAAACATCTATCCAAACGGAACACCTTTATAAACTTAGGCTTACAGCTATTCTACAATTATTTCGTCTAAAAACAACCAGGCTCTACCTTTTCCCGGTAAGCCTTTATAAACATCTACTTTTAACTTAATAAAACTGGCCTCTTGCGGCTCGAAATTGATTTCAAAATCTTTTAAGCCAATAGCGCCATTGATTTTAAAATCTCTGGAAACTTCCCCAATTTTTGTAAAGTTTTCTCCATCTTTAGAAGCAAAAGCAGTGACCTTAACCGGAAAATAAATTCCAGAGCCCTGGTTTTCCATGGCACCAACTTTTAGGTTTTCAATTTTAGTAAGCTCACCCAAGTCTACAGTAGTTTCTACATCTTCTCCTAACCAGCCAAGCCACTGGCCATCGTGGAAGTTCTTGGTAGCTCTAATCACATTAACCGTAGTATTTTCTCCTACCCCGGTATAACTATCGTGATACATAGGCTTATAAGTAACCTCTTTCCCTACGGCTTTATGAAAATGAAAGTTTTTAACCAGGGTATCACCTTTGGGTTTTCCATTTTCAAAAACAGCGGCTCTTAATAAGCTACTGGTATCTACCTGAATAGGCTCGGTATATACTGCAGAAGAAGCATTTAAATTCTTATCGTTTAATGTATATCTAATTTCAGCATCCGGAAACTCGGTATTTAGAGCTATTTCAATAGCACCTGAGTTCGCATCAACTTCACTCTGGGCGGTTACAGAATAAGCACTGGTAGCATAATTAATACCCATAAGGTCGAAACGCTTAAACATTACCTGCATCCTTCTAGAAAAATCTGCCCAATCTTTATCCTCTTCCGGGATCCAAAGTACTTCAGACAATGCTGCCAATCTTGGAAAAAGCATATATTCTGAAAGCTCTGGCGAATCTATAAACTCAGACCATAAGTTTGCCTGGCCACCAAGTACATGTTTTTTCTGGGCCACACTCATGCTATCTACAACCGGATCAAATTCGTAAACCTTGGTTAAGGGGGTAAAACCAGAAAACGCCATAGGTTCTGTATCAAAATCACCCTGATAGAAATTAAAATACACGTGGCTTCCAGGGGTCATAATCACATCATGACCTTGCTCTGAAGCTTCCCAGCCACCTTTAGTACCTCTCCAGCTCATTACAGTAGCACCCGGTGCCAGTCCTCCTTCTAAAATCTCGTCCCAGCCAATCAAAATGCGGTCATGAGAGCTAAGGAAATTTTCCATGCGGCGAATAAAATAACTCTGTAACTCCTCTACATCGGCTAATCCTTCTTCCTTTATTCTACGTTGGCAATCGTCACACTTTTCCCACTCTGTTTTGGTTGCCTCGTCACCTCCCACGTGAATATATTTTGCAGGAAATAATTCCATTACCTCCAACAATACGTTCTCAAGAAATTCAAAGGTCTCGTCTTTACCGGCACAATAGATATCGGTTATAGGCCAAAGTCCACCCGATGGCACAGCAACCGGTTTACCGGTACAGGATAGCTCCGGGTAGGCAGCAATAGCGCTGGTAACATGCGCGGGCATTTCAATTTCGGGAATTACATCTATCCCATGTTTACCGGCATAGGCAACGATTTCCTTAATATCTTCCTGGGTATAAAAACCTCCATAAGTTGCTTGGTCTCCAGGCTTGTTCTCACTACGGGCATCCCAGTGTTTATGCTCCTGGTCTACTCTAAAACCACCTACTTCGGTAAGTTTTGGGTATTTCTTAATCTCAATTCTCCACCCCTGGTCGTCTACCAGGTGCAAATGCAGGGTATTCATTTTTAAGAATGCCAGTCTATCTATAGTTTTGAAAATATATTCTTTCTCAAAAAAATGTCTGGAAACATCTAACATTAACCCACGCCATTCAAATCTGGGCTCATCGCTTATCTCGATTTGAGGAATTTGCCAGTTTATATCGCTTATTTTTTCTTCGCTCTCAATTTCAAGCGGTAACAACTGCCTTATAGTTTCAAGTGCATAAACAAAACCCGAATAAGAAGCAGCCTCAATTACTATTCTCTTATCATTTACATCGAGCTTATAAGCTTCATCATTTAACTCTTTATTTTCTTTAAACTGGATAAAATTAGCTTCCGGTTTTTCTTCAAAGATTTTTAATTCCCAGCCTGCAGCAGCTTCAAACTTCGCACTTAATAATTCTGCAATATCACGTTGATTTTCTCCTTCTAAAACAAAGCCGGTTTCCTTTGTAAAATTAAAACTCCCTTCCTTTAAATTTAATTCTGTAGGCTTGGGAATAAGGCTTAATTCCTCTTCTGAAAAAGTCTTTTGATTGTTCCCCGAACAGGCCGACAAAACTAATACTGTTAAACAAAGTAGGTAGGATAAAGATTTCATCATTAGTAAATTTTATTTGGCTTTGGTGTTTTAATTTTTCTGTTTTTAGATTTTTTCTTTTCGGGTTTATCGGTCATTTTAAAGACTAATTCACCACCTGAGACTATTTCTTTATGAGTTATAAATGCACGATCCAGCTTCTTCCCGTTAAGGTGTACGCTTTTCACATACATATTTTCGGGAGCATAATTTTCTGTTTTTATACTAAACATTTTATTCCCGGGTAAATTTATTTCGGCACTTTCAAAAAGAGGGGCGCCAAGAATATAAGTGCCCTGTGCCGGATTTACGGGATAGAACCCAAGGGAACTAAATATATACCAGGAAGACATTTGTCCACAATCTTCATTTCCACAATGTCCCGCCGGTTCATTTTTATACTGGCTTGTAAGTACTTCCCTTACCCGCTTTTGGGTTTCAGAAGGATTGTCTAAATAATTATATAAATAGGCTACGTGATGGCTGGGCTCATTACCGTGAGCATATTGCCCAATCATACCTGTACTAAATATTGGAAGTTTATCTGTAGCAAGCGGATGATAGGTAAACATAGAATCCAGTTTTTGTTCAAAGCGTTGCTCGCCACCTACTTCTTTTATCAATGCCGGAATATCTTGTGGCACAAACCAAAAATATTGCCAGGCATTACTTTCACTAAAGTACTTTGTATACTCTTTTGCTACAAAATCTTCTACAAATTCCCCTTCTTCAGTTTTAGGCCTAAAAAAACTACTTTGTTCATCGTAAATATTCTTCCAGTATTGGGAACGTTTTAAAAAATATTGATAATCTGCAGTTTTGCCTAAATCTTTTGCAAACATAGCTATGCACCAATCGTCGTAAGCATACTCCAGTGTTTTTGAAACACTCCAATCTTCATTATCTTCACCTGCCGGCACATACCCCAAGTCCCGGTAAACATCAATTTCCCGGTCATTGGCCATAGCACTTGCCTTACAGGCTTTATAAGCCAATTCGGCATCAAATTCAAAACCTTTAAAATAAGCGTCTACCACCACCGGAACGGCGTGATAACCAAGCATCATGTTGGTCTCATTTCCTTGCATAGACCAAACCGGAAGCAAGCCTGTTTCCTGGTAATGAGCTAGCATCGATTCAATAAAATCGGGCACTTTTTCCTGTTGAATTATTGTATAAAGTGGGTGCGCTGCCCGAAACGTATCCCACAAAGAAAAAGTATCGTAACGCTCAAAACCTTTAGCTGTTTCCACCTCGCCATTTGCCCCCTTGTAATTTCCGTTAGGATCACTAAGCAGAGTTGGCGCCAACATAGATTGATACATCATGGTATAAAAAACCGATTTCTGATCTTTATTGGCAGTTGTAATTTTTATTTTTTTCAGCTCACGCTCCCAAATATCATTAGCTTGAGCCCTGTATTTATCAAAACTAAAATGAGGCGCTTCTGTTAGCAGGCTGGCGTATGCCCCTTCAATATTTGCTGAAGAAACACCTGTTTTTAAAACTATTTGTTCTCCTGAAGTAGTTTTATAGTTCAGGATAATCTTGGTATCGGTTCCTGTTATTTGTTCTTGTGAAACCAGGTTGCCATTTTCAAAAAGTTTAAAACTTTTAAATGGTTTAGAGAGCTTCATCACAAAATAAACCCGTTGATCGTTGGCCCATCCGGTAGACTTTCTAAAACCTTCAATAACCGAGTCGTTTACTACTTTAATATGCGTTTCAGTTGGACGGTCCCAATTAAGCGCATAACCCAAATCTACGTGAATTTGGGATAAGGAATCTTTAGGAAAGGTATATCGCTGTATTCCTGTTCGTTTGGTTGCAGTAAGTTCTGCTTTAATGTTGTAATCTAAAAGCTCTACCGAATAATACCCGGGAGAAGCTTCTTCTTTATCATGGCTAAAATGTGAAAAAGGTTTATTATTATTCTCAGGAATTCGTTTAGAAAAACGACTATTGGTGGGCATCACTAAAATATCATAGAGATCGCCTGCACCGGTTCCTGAAAGATGCATATGGGAGAATCCACTAATTATAGAATCCTGATAAAAATAACCAGCAATACGATCCCAGCCTCCAATGCCATTGTCGGGACTTAATTGAACCATCCCGTAAGGAACGGTGGCACCGGGATAGGTATTTCCCGGGCCATCGGTTCCAATAAAAGGGTTTACATATTCTGTTAGCCTATGCTTTTGGGCAATAGCAGAAACAGTAAACAACATTAATAAAAACAAACCTAAATTCTTCATCTACTTACTCGCTTCTTTTATAGCTTTTAATTGCTCTTTGGTAAGTGCATTTCCATCAAAAAACGAAATTCCTTTAGCCCCATTTTCTTTTGCAAGTTTAATGGCTTCAGTAACATCTTCTCCACTCATAGGTGGTAAGTACACTCCTGTGTGCAAGTCGGTATCTTTTCCTTTTAAATCTTCAACCCCTTGTTTTGTGGCATACCCAATCCAGTCTACCTCCTCATTATAGAAGTTATGGTAGATCATTGGTAAAACGGCGTCAATTTCCCATTTGTCCCAACGCTGACGTACCATATGATCTGCCATTTCAGGATAAGGAAAAACGGCTGCAGTTAATTGCTTATTATTGTCGTGTACAATTTTATAAGCATCATTAACCACATCTCTAATTTTGTTTAAGCGGAATTGTTTCCACTCCATATCTATGGCAGGATTTTCAAAGTCCCTTGGATTTTTGTGGTGAATTTCTTCAAATTCAGCAACACAAACATCACAGTAACAAAAATCAAACTCAGGAAGTTCCTCTTCTTGTTCCAAATCGTATTTAGGCAATAAGCCTATTGGTAAAAAGATATCAGAAAATCTTATATAATCAAGGTGCACACTAGCCACACCTTCTACCTTAGACAAACCTTCTACCAGGCCTAATACATGATTTCTTGATTCTTCACGCGTAGGGCACAACCACTGGTAATAATCTACATAAGGTCTGGTATCGTGGGTAGAATTTCCATCTCTACTTACTGTGTACCACTCTGGATTTTGCAATGCTACACTATCTCCGGGACGGTTCATAGCCATAATCCAGGCGTGTACCTCCAGTCCTTCTTCTTTAGCCAAAGGAGTTAAACGCGAAAGCAGCTCAGGATCGGTATTGGTATTAATAAGTACCGCTTCAATTCCATTTTCGCTATATTTTTTAAACTCAGAAGTATAAGAAGAGTCTGCTCTTTTTGGGTCTGCGGTAGTCCATACCCAGAATTTAAAGTCGTCCTGCTTTTCTACAGAAGCAGTATCATCCTGATCCTTTTTTGAAGCTGCCACATTATCCAGGCAGGAAGTAAACCCAAGGGCTATTAAAGCAATTAATAAAAGTTTAGTTTTCATATTATTTAATTTTGGAGGTTAAAATTTTACCATCTTCTCTTATGATATATTGTTTCCCGGTGAAAGGGCTTATTACAGCGATATTCCATCCGGCAAGATGAGTTTCCAGTTTAGGCTGTAAGGTCTCACCATTTAGCTTAATTGGTTTATTTTCAATTTCACTGATGCTTGAAGCCCATTTTTTATTTTTACTGAAATAGTTTTTATGCTTTCGGTAGAGCTTGTAAAGCATCCATTTAACCTTTTCGTCTTCAGGTATTTCAAACTCGTCCTGCTCCCCGGCATTTTTTGAAGAAAAGTATACATAACCCCAATGCTCAGGTTCGTGCATATTGATAACTCCCTGTGGTGACCATACCCAATTATATTCAGGCAAATATTCACCATTTTTATCTTTCTTTCTGGAATATCTACCTTCAGTAAGATCAAAATCCCAATTTACCCGCGAAAAGTTAACCCTCCAGAATTCTTCTTCCGGAATATTATTATGGATATTCGCTTCTTTTAAAACCTCCCAGGGAATGGCAACCTCAACACTCCAATAATCATCTTCGTCTGAGGCATCATTTAAGGTTCCTGAAATATGTACGGCCGATTGCAAGCCCTGAATATCCCAACTATCAACAATGGGTGCCGGTTCACGATAGGGCTTTACTATAAAAAGATCCCACACGGTATTTAAGGCGTTCATTTCAAACTCCATATAATTATGGGTATCTCCATCTGGATCTATAAAAATCTCAAAATCATTATTATAGAAAATCACCGTATCACGTTGTTTTAGTGTTCCCCAGATGTGAGGCTCTTTCATCTTTGCATAGAAGTAGAGGTTATCTTCATCGTACACCATTTTCATATAGGTTTGATATTTTGGCACTTTATCGCCTTCAATATCAATAAAATCCTTACTTCTGGGTGCTTCTTTCCATGAAGCTTCTTCAGCCCTACCATCTATCTCAATCTCATCGATAGTTTTATAAGCTATATAAGATCTTGGCGGATTTTGGGCATAAGCAGAATTTAGGGCAAACACACCAATAATGAATACAAGCAATTTATATTTCATAATTAAAGGCTGTTATTTTTCACATAATCAATAATCTCACTAAGGTGGCCAAAAGCAACCGATGTTACCGTATCTGCAGCACCGTAATAAAGCGCCAATTTATCTTCTTCCTCTGAATGTAAAGCCGCGCAAGGGAAAAGTACATTTGGCACATCGCCCGTTGTTTCATATAGTTCTGCCGGTGCCAGCAAATAAGGTTGAGAGCGATATTTTACTTTATCCGGTTCGTTTTCATCTAAAATAGCAGCCCCCACCGAATATCTAAATCCGTTACAGGTGTTAATTACCCCGTGATAAAAAAGTAACCAACCTTCTTTAGTTAAAATAGGAACAGGCCCCGCACCAATTTTAGTACACTGCCAGGCACTATCTTCAAAAGGGGATACTTTCATAACGCAGCGATGCTCGCCCCAGTATTTCATATCGGGGCTATAGCTAATATAGATATCACCAAAAGGAGTATGTCCATTATCACTTGGACGACTCAACATAGCATATTTCCCATTTATTTTCTTAGGAAACAAAACGCCATTTCGGTTAAATGGAAGGAATGCATTTTCACATTGATAAAACTTTTTAAAATCGAACGTGTATCCAATTCCTATGGTAGGCCCGTGATATCCATTACACCAGGTAATCCAATACCGATCTTCAATAAAAGTAACTCTGGGGTCGTATTTATAATCTGAATCGATCATTTCAGTATTACCAGGATTAAAATCGATGGGTTCATGTTCTATCTCCCAATCGATCCCATTTTTACTGAATCCGGCAAAGATATTCATCTGCACAGCTTTATTATCACATCTAAACACCCCGGCATAACCATCCTCAAATGGGACTACTGCAGAATTAAAAATACTATTAGAACTAGGAATGGCATAACGATCAATAATAGGGTTCTCGTTATATCTCCACATCACTTCCTTAGAATTGCCCGGCCTGTCTTGCCAGGGAATATTATTTTCCATATTAATTTTTATATTTTCTAATTTTATCTAACCATGTAAATTTAAGAATAAGAGAGCTTAAAAGAAAGACTAAAAAGCTTGCTCCCATTTTAGGGTAATCCCTTACCACAAAAAATATTGGCATAAGTATCATCGTAGACTGCCATATTATTCCAACAAGGCAGTTCAACATATCTATCCCAAAATCTTTGTTACCTTTTATTTTTGCATTTTCTGCCTGCAATTCTTTTAGCACCGGTTTCCACAGACCCCATGGTCTCACATTTTTATAAAAACTTTTTAGCGTATCCATACTGGTGGGGGCGGTAAAATAAGTACCCAGGAAAGATCCTAATAGAGAGAATAAAAAGATTGCGGGAAAAAGGTATATGGCCGGAACATGAGCAATTTCATATAAAAAGGAATCGGGAACAAAGTTAGCCTTGTTTTGATCCATAAAAAATTGAGTAGTGGCGATTAACAAGCCAGAAAGCATTCCCCAAAAGTAACCCCAACCATTAAAACGCCACCAAACCCATTTTAAGAAATTGGCAGCCACATAGCCACCATACAGTGCACTGGTAATCCAGAGAGTGATAGAGTTAATAGAATCGGCAAAAAAGCCCATAATAACCCCCAATAGCACCACTAACATAGATGTAATATGACTGGCTTTAATATAGTGACGATCTGTTGCTTTAGGCTTAAAGTATTTTTTATAAATGTCGTTCACAATATAGGCAGGGCCTGCGTTTACAAAAGCAGAAAAGGTAGACATAAATGCCGCCAACAAACCGGCGAGCAACAAACCTTTAACCCCTACCGGCACATGATTATTAATTACTTTTGGTAAAATAACCTCCAAATCATCTCCTGTTATATTACCTGCAGCCGTCATCTCGGGAGCTACATACACCAGGCCTAAAAGTACTACTGCAGCTATTAAAAGATATCTAGGCACAAATAGAACAAGGTTGGTAAAACCACTCATGTATGCAGCTTCCTTTACTGTTCTGGTAGAAAGTATACGTTGCATATCGTAGCTGGGCGTAGGCCCGGCAATACTTGCAAAAAAGCCTTTAAAAAGTGTCATCCCTATAAAAGCCCCAAACATTTTATAACCCTGAGAATCTATAAGAGCATTAAACGGCTCTTTTTTTCCTTCCCAAAAGCCTTGAAGTTCATTACTAATAGAAACACTTTTCCAGGCTTCAGGTATAAGGCTATTCACCTGGGCATCGGTAAAACTCACAAAAGTATATCCAGCCACCAATACACCTGCCAGCACCATGATACCATATTGTAAAACCTCAGTAGTCACCACAGAAAACATCCCTCCTTTTATCGTATATATAGTGGTAAAGAATATTATAAGCAAGGCATAAGACTGCTCAGAATTCAAGAGGTTAAATTCGCCTATATAGAGCGAAAGGTCCCATGGAAGAATTACCGTCATAAATTTACCTACCCCTTCAAAAAAATAGGCAATAAAACCTATAGAAGCGATTACGGCAAAAATAGCAACAATAAGGTGTGAAGCCCTACCAGCTTTATCATCACCAAACCTGGTAAGAATCCATTCAGAACCCGTCATTACCCCAGACCGCCTAATCCAGACTGCCAGAAACATCATCACAAAAATTTGGTTCCAAATGGGCCACATCCACATAAACATATAGCTCTTAACCCCATAAAGAAAAAGAATGCCCACCATCCAGGCAGTACCTGAAACATCAAACATCCCCGAGCCATTGCTTAGCCCTAAGTAATACCATTTAATACTTTTTCCACCCAAAAAATAAGAATCCAGACCTTTAGAAGCCTTTCTTGAAACCCATATTCCAATAAAAATGGTTAGAAAAAGGTAAAGCGCAATAATTAAAACATCTATTAGTCCCATTCCTTAGTCTTTATGCTTAACACCCCAGTCTTTATTGGGTGTACTGCCCATTTCAAACACCAATTCACCACCCTCTAAAAGTGTTTTATGAGAAATAGAAGTTTGGTTGAAATCTTTTCCGTTTAAAGTAGCAGATTGGATATAGATATTTTCTTCGGAAACCTTATTAGCTATAATTTTAAAACTATTTCCGTTCTTTAGTTTAATAGTTGATTTCTCAAAAATCGGACTCCCAATTTCATATTCGGTTGAAACGGGATTAAAAGGATATAAGCCCATAGAACTAAAAACATACCAGGCAGACATTTGTCCCGCGTCTTCATTTCCGCTTAACCCATCGGGTTGTGTACTATACTGGGTTTTTAATATTTCACGAACCCAGAATTGTGTTCGCCAGGGTTGTCCTGCTTTATTAAACAAATAAGCAATATGATGACTGGGCTCGTTCCCGTGTGCATATTGCCCTATTAAACCTGAAATATCTGCCGAGGTATTATCTCCGGTAATTTCAGAACTTTCAGTAAATAATTGCTCTAACTTAGCAGTAAAAGGTTTTGGCCCTCCATGAAGCTCTATTAAATCCTGTGGCTCGTGCAATACAAACCAACTGTGTTGCCAGGCATTACCTTCGGTATAATCTGTATCTACCCTATGGTTGGAGTGTTTGGGATCAAAAGGCGTATTCCACTTTCCTTCTGGAGATTTACCACGCATAAACCCAGTTTCAGGATCAAATAATTCTTTATAGGCCTTAGCCCTTTCTGAAAAATATTCATAATCTTCCTGCTTACCCAAAGCTTCAGCCATTTGCGCCACACACCAATCGTTATAAGCATACTCTAAAGTTTTGGTAACCGATTCGTCCCCTAAATTAAAAGGTATATAACCATATTCCTTCAATTCCTTTAAGTTTCGGTCATCTTGCATCATTGTAGCTTTTAATGCCTCATAGGCCTTTTCAGCATCAAAACCTTTAATACCTTTAAAGTAAGCTTCAGCAATTACAGGAACCGAATGATAACCGGTCATGGTATTTGTTTCGTTTCCATAAAGTGTCCAAACTGGAAGGCTTCCGCTCTCTTCATAATATACCAACATACTATTTATAATATCACTGGTTATATCGGGATTCGTAATAGTCAACAAAGGGTTTTGCGCTCTAAATGTATCCCAAAGCGATAAAGTGGAATATGCAGTAAAATCTTTTTGAACAATACTGTCGTTTTGTAAACGAAATTCCCCGTTTTTATCACTAAAAATAACCGGAGCCAATTTTGTATGGTAAAGTGCCGAATAAAAAATGGTCTTTAAAGAATCTGTAGGAGTTTCTACGGTGATGCCTGAAAGCGCTTTCTCCCAGGTTTGATTCGCCTGTTTTCTGGTATCATTAAAATTGAAATTCGCATCCCCATCCAGATTTTCTTTAGCATTTTCAAGACTTACCGATGAAAGTGCCACTGCCACCTGCAGTTCTTTAGGATCTTTTTCAAAATACAATTGAGCTGAAGTTTTCTTATTGCTCACCTGAGCTGCTGAGGCTGCTTTGCCTCCCGAAAATAATTCAGATTTAATTATTGGAGTCGAAAATTTAGCTACGAAGAATACTTTTTGATTGTTTGCCCAACCAGTACTGTGCCTATAACCACTAATAGTATATTCGTCCTCTACTTTAATAGACGTCTCTGTAGGTTCGTCCCAGTTTATTGCAAAACCCAAATCTATTACTACAGATTTTTCTTCACCTTCCCCGAAAGTATATTTATGATAAGCAGTTCTTTGCGATGCACTAAGTTCTACATTAACATCAAAATCTTCAAGGAATAATTGATAATACCCGGGCGTTGCCGTTTCATCTATATGCGAATATTTAGAAAGGTAAGGAATATCTTCCCTTTCTTTTACCTCTTTTGTAAGATCTATTTTTTCGTTTACCGGCATAAACAAAATATCGGCAAGATCACCAATTCCGGTTCCAGAAAGATGCAAATGACTAAAACCTGCAACCAGAGAGTCTGAATAATGATAACCTGAACACCAGTCCCAACCACTAACCCCATTATCGGGACTTACTTGCACCATACCAAAAGGAGTGCTCGCACCGGGATAAGTATGCCCGTGCCCTCCCGTACCAATAAATGGATCTACGTAAGAAGTTAGCTTTTTAGCGGGTTCTTGAAAATCATTAGTTTTACCATTTTGCTGCTTACAGGAAACCAAAATAAAGGGCAAAACAAAAAAGAAAAAAGAAAATTTTTTAAACATTTTTTTATTTAAATTATGCTGCATTAAAAAAAATACAGGTAGATATTTCATAAATATTTATATATTCAGCATCCCAAAAAATAATATTAGACAAACAACATTTAAAAAAAGCCGAATAGCTAAAATCTATCTTTTTCCATTCTATGCCATTACGAAAACGTTTTAAGAAAGAGTTTTTTTTAAATGAAAATTGGGAGTATAAAATCGACCCAATTCATCATATAATATTTTGGCTTGTCTACTTTATATTTAACACTTTAAGATGGGGCAGTTACTATGGCGACTACCTTTATTCCCTTAAAACAAATTCGCTGGGATTCCCTATACATATCATTTTATGTTATTTTACTATTTACCTACTCATCCCTAAATTTATTTATACAAAAAGATTCTTTTGGTTCATTTTTCTTTTATTGAGTTCTATTTTCTTAATGGTATTTTTAAAATTTGAACTCACATATCTCCTTATAAGTAATAATGTGTGGCCAGAAGGCCCCGGAGAAACTTCCAGCTTCAGTTTTAACTATATTATGGTAATGATGCTGGGAGAACTATATGTAATATCTTTTGTTACTGCTATTAAAATCACCATAGATTGGATGAGCGAAAACAAAAGAGCGGCCAAACTAAAAAAAGCACAACTTGAGACCGAATTAAGATTTTTACGCTCGCAAATATCGCCGCATTTCTTCTTTAACACTTTAAACAATATATACTCCCTTAGCCTTAATAAATCGCACAAAACCCCTGAAACTATTTTAAAACTTTCAGAATTAATGCGCTATTTAATTTACGAAACAAAACCCAACCTACAAGCTTTAGATAAAGAGATTAATTGCATACAGAATTATCTGGACCTGGAAAAAATTAGATATGGCGAAAAATTGAGCATAGACTTAAAAATTGAGGGGAATACAGCTAATAAAGAAATTACCCCAATGCTACTTATACCGTTTATTGAAAATGCCTTTAAGCATGGAGCCAATAAAAGCATCAAAAAAGTGTTTATTAAGATAGAACTCATTATTAAAGAGGATATTTTGTACTTTAGAGCCATAAATAGCCTACCTAAACCAGAAGAAATCAAAACATATCCCCAGCAAAGCCAGGAAGCTAAAAAACAAGGAGGGATAGGCATTGCTAACGTTAAAAAACGTCTTAGCCTATGCTACGACAAAAAAGATTATGAGCTAAAAATCGATAAGAGAGAGTGTGAATTTTTAGTAGACTTAAAGTTAAAATTAGAATGAGCCTTAATTGTGTAATTATTGATGACGAGCCTTTAGCGATAGATGTAATTAAGAACTATATCTCTCAAATAAAAGGTTTAGATATAATAGCAAGCTTCAATAGCGCCCTGGACAGCCTTGATTTTATACAGGAAAACAAGGTAGACCTTCTATTCTTAGACATAAACATGCCTATTTTAGACGGTTATAGTTTTTTAAAAAGTTTAAGCGATAAACCCCAGGTTATTATCACTACTGCCCATGAAGAATATGCGGTAAAAGGATATGAACTTGAAATTTTAGATTACCTGGTAAAACCCATTCCATTCCCCAGATTTCTAAAAGCCATAAATAAGGCCAAAAAAATTCACGAAGAAAACAAAGACGATAACGAAAGCTGGAAAAACAAACATCTTTTTCTAAAAATCAACAAGAAGAAGATGAAAAAGGTTTATTTGAATGACATTTTATTAATTGAAAGTTTAAAAGACTACATAAAAGTAATAACCCCCAATAAAAGCTATATAATTCATCAAACCTTAAGTAGCTTTACCGAGAGCTTACCCCCTAACAGGTTTATAAGAATTCACAGGTCCTATACCGTTTCCCTGGACAAAATTGAAGCCATAGAAGGCAACAGCCTGGAGATTAACGGTAAAAGATATGTTATTGGCCGCAGCTATTTATCTCAGGTAAAAGATATTATTCTAGAAGACTAATCATTTAGCATCTTTCTGGTTTTCAAAAAATACTTAGGGTTCACACCATATTTCTCTTTAAATATCTTAGAAAAGTAGCTCCTATTGTTAAGGCCAATGGCAGTCACAATTTCTGAAATATTCTTATCGGTGGTCATAAGCATCTCTTTAGCAGCCTCCAGTTTCTTATGCTGCATATATTTATTCACGGTAAGATCATACACATATTTAAAGCCTTCCTGCAGTTTATTTACATTGGTACCTGCCTCTTTAGCTAAAGATTCTACTGTTAAATTACTCCCAAGATCCCCCTGTATACGTTTCACCACATAATCTACTTTTTCTATATCAGATTGTCTTAAAATTTGTGGAAGTTTATCACCAGATTCATCATCTTCATATTGCGAAATCTGTATTACCAGCATCTGAAAAGCCTTTGCTTCAAGATATAGAGAACGCAAAAATCCAGAATACTCCCTGGTATTTATCTCATTCATAATATCAGCAGCTTTAATGCTATAATTCCCCTGATAAAAAAATTGTCTTTCTGCCACCGCGTCTTGAAAAAGCTCCTTTAGAGTGGGATTAAGGTTTTCAAAATCGTAATTTCTACGATGAGCAAAAACAGAACGAATTATCTCTAAACTCGACACGTGAGTAGATTCGTTAGCTTTAAAATAAAGCACATGACCATTGTATCCGCTACTGGAAACAATAATATTTTGAAAGGCCTTAATATTATGAACCTTTTCTGTATCCTGAAAAGAATGACCCGTGTTTCCGGCAGAACAAAATATAAATTTTAGAGGGTGCACCGTATTTAGCGAAAAGTGAATTTCTACATCTTCATAAAACTTACAATTGTAAGTTATAAACCCCATTCCCGAATCAAAACTAATACCCCTAATAAAGCCTTCACCTATATGTTCTGGCAATTCTATAGTATGTTCTCCGCTACCATTCTTAACCGGAACATTAAGGCTTTCAGAAATATCCTCGATAATATCCTCTACTGGTAGGGTTTTTACATTTATTCTCATAAATCTAATTATTGGGTGAGACCCTTTACATCAATTTACAATATCCCAATATTAACATCAGCTCATCAAACAACGCAGCAGGACTAATGCTCAATATTTCATGGTAAAGATAAAGCTCTAAGAAAACATATAGTTAAAAGTCATTAGCATTTTTGTTTTAAGCTAATATTAATGTTAAATACGTTAGTTTGGCTTTAAAATTTTAAGCCCTTAAAATACATAATATAGATTATAAAAACCAACTTTTATTTAAAAACAGCCAGGCAAAGTAAATATTTAAACCCCATATCCAAAAAACAAACTACCTCATAACGAGTTTCTAGCGCACAACTATGCTTCAACTCTTCCTCAAAAACTTATACGTCACAAAACTACCTGGAAAATCCATAAATATCATTTTTAGAAAAATTGATTGGTTGCGTAAGTATTAATAGATATTTTAGACCAAAATAACTTAAAACCTAATAACTGCTATGGCTAAGACCTATTATAACCCCGATGATTTAAGGAAGTTTGGAAAAATAACTGAATGGAGCGAAGAATTGGGAGCTAAGTTTTTTGATTACTACGAAAAAGTTTTTGAAGAAGGAGCGCTCTCTGCTAGGGAGAAATCACTTATAGCCCTTGCTGTATCCCACGTAGTAAAATGCCCTTATTGTATTGATGCTTACACCAAAGATGGTTTACAAAAGGGGATCACAAAAGAAGAAATGATGGAAGCCGTGCATACTGGAGCTGCTATTGAAAGTGGAGCGACCCTGGTACACGGTGTACAAATGATGAACAAATATGATAAATTAAGCATGTAAACCTTTTTCATTGCTTTAGTTTAAATTATTTATTCCCAATAGCATTAAATTTTCAAAATGGCTCTACTAAAATCTTTATCGGCGAGAAAAGATGACCTTTCTAAACCCGAAAACCAGCTTACATTTTTAAGCAACGGGGTCTTTAAAAAAGGGGAACTTCCTTTGTTTAAAGATAAAATTGCAGAAACCGGAAATGCCCCTTTAAAACCTAAAAAGCTAGAAATACTTCAACTTAATTTAGGTTATATGTGTAATCAGGTTTGCTCGCATTGTCACGTAGACGCAGGTCCAGATCGGAAGGAGATTATGAGCAAAGAAACCATGGAGCAATGCCTGGAGGTTATTAAAACAACCAAAGCCCACACCCTGGATCTTACCGGCGGCGCACCAGAAATGAACCCAAATTTTAGATGGTTTGTAGAGGAAGCTTCAAAAGCCGGAATTAAAGATTTTATTGTTCGTTCTAATCTTACAATTATACTGGCAAATAAGAAGTACCATGATTTACCTAAATTCTTTAAAAAATATAAGGTTCACGTAGTTTCTTCCCTTCCTTTTTATAAACGGGAAAAAACCGATAAGCAACGTGGCAATGGGGTATTCGACAAGTCTATTAAAGCCTTGCAAATGCTTAACGCTGCAGGTTATGCACAGCCAGGCACCAACCTAAAATTAGATCTTGTTTATAATCCTGCCGGTGCATTTTTACCTACAAACCAGGAGGCCTTGCAAAAAGATTTTAAAAAAGCGCTAAAAGAAGATTTCAATATAGATTTCGATAATCTTTTTGCCATCACCAATTTACCAATTAGTCGTTTTCTGGAATATTTAATCGCTTCCGAAAATTATGAAGATTATATGTATGCACTGGTAGAAGCCTACAATCCTGCTGCGGTAGAAAGTGTAATGTGCACCAATACCATTTCAGTAAGTTGGGATGGCTGGCTATACGACTGCGACTTTAACCAAATGCTGGCCTTAAAAGTAGATAGTAAAGTGCAGCATATTAGTGAATATAACGAAGACCTGCTTAATAATCGCGAAATAAGAATTTCACAACATTGTTACGGTTGTACCGCCGGTGCCGGAAGTAGCTGCCAGGGTACCGTAGCCTAACCAACCTCGCTAAACCATTAAATTTTGAGCCTAAAAACCTCCCAGAACTTATTAATTATCTTTACAAGAAATCCGGAACCGGGAAAAGTAAAGACCCGGCTCGCCATAGATATTGGGGACACGGCTGCTTTTGAAGTTTATAAGTTTTTACTACAACATACTGTTTCGGTTACTAAAAATCTTCCTGTTAGCAAAAAGGTTTATTATTCTGAAGCTATTGTAGATAAAGACATCTGGAATTTAGAGCTATATTCGAAAAAGCTTCAAGAGGGAAAAGAATTGGGTGAACGTATGAAAAATGCTTTTAAAGAAGGTTTTGAAGAAGGCTATAAACATATTGTTATTATTGGCAGCGATCTTTACGATTTAAAACAGGAAGACCTGGAAAACGCTTTTCACTTACTTCAGGAAAAAGAAGTGGTTCTTGGCCCTGCTACAGATGGCGGTTATTATTTATTGGGTATGAACCAATTATTCCCGGAAGTTTTTCAGGGAAAAGAATGGGGAACCTCATCGGTTTTCCAGGAGACTGTAAAAGATTTAAAAGGAAAAGATATTGGCTTTCTTGAAGCCAGGAACGATGTAGATTATTATTCAGATATTGAAGATCATAAAGATTTTCAGCAATTTTTCAAAAAGTAAAAAATGATTCAAAAAATAGAGGAAACAACTAAATACCTCAAAGAAAAAGGCTTTATAAATCCGGAGATAGGGATTATACTGGGCACAGGCCTGGGTCAACTCTTAGATGAAATAAAAACAGAGGTAGAGGTTAGCTACAACGAGATACCTCATTTTCCTACCGCCACAGTAGAATTCCATAAAGGTAAATTGATTTTTGGAGAGCTGGAAGGAAAAAAAGTGGTAGTGATGCAGGGGCGTTTTCATATGTACGAAGGCTACACTATGCAAGAGATAACCTTTCCTGTTCGCATTATGCATCAACTGGGTATTAAAAAGCTTCTGGTTTCAAATGCTTCTGGTTCAATCAATTTGAAATTTAAAAAAGGGGAACTTATGCTTATTGACGATCATATTAATTTGCTGGGAGATTCTCCTCTGGCTTTTAAAGGGGTTTCCCAATTGGGTGAACGTTTTGTAGATATGAGTGCTCCTTATAATGCCGAGATGAACGCCGCCTTTGAAACTATCGCTAAAAAAGAAAGAATTACATTACACAAAGGAGTTTACGCGGCGCTTTTAGGGCCACAATTAGAAACCCGTGCCGAATATAGAATGCTGAAAGTTTTGGGCGCAGATGCTGTTGGAATGAGTACTGTGCCAGAAATTATTGTGGCCAATCATTTAAAGCTACCGGTTTCAGCTATTTCTGTAATTACCGATGAAGGCGACCCTGATAACCTAAAACCGGTAAATATTGATGAAATTATTGCTATGGCCGCGAAAGCAGAACCAAATATGATTACGCTGTTTAAAGAAGTCGTGAAAGCTGTTTAAGCAGAAAATCACAAATAAAATTCAGCAGGTATAATCAAAATAGAATACTTTAATTTTGAGGAAGGCCTCTGAGCCCCGATAGTTACAGGGATAAATCTCTATTATCTAGCAAATATGGAACACATAGTTATTATAGGAAATGGGATTGCAGGAATTACCTGTGCGCGGCACATTAGGAAAAATTCCGACGCAAAAATTACCGTAATTTCTGCGGAAAGCGATTATTTCTTTTCTCGCACCGCATTGATGTATGTGTATATGGGCCATATGAAATGGAATCACTTAAAACCTTATGAAGATTGGTTTTGGGAGAAAAATAGAATTGATTTAAAAAAAGCCTGGGTTGATACTATAGATTTTGAAGAAAAAACATTGCATTTCTCTTCTGAAGAAACAATGAGTTATGATAAGCTGGTTTTGGCAACAGGCTCGGTTTATAACAAATTTGGTTGGGAAGGTCAGGATTTAGAAGGAGTGCAGGGACTGGTTTCTAAACAAGATCTAGAACTTCTGGAGAGAAACACTCAAACTTGCCAAAAAGCAGTAATTATTGGTGGAGGATTGATTGGTGTGGAACTAGCTGAAATGCTTAATACACGAAATATTGAGGTAACTTTCCTAATCCGGGAAGAAGCCTTTTGGCATAATGTATTGCCAATTCAGGATGCTAAACTAATCTCTAAACACATTAGATCGCACGGGGTAGATCTTAGAGAAGAAACCGAACTGGACAGGATTATTGGCAATCAAGACGGAAAAGTCACTTCTATAATCACAAATTCGGTTGAAGAAATTGAATGCCAGTTGGTAGGACTTTGTACCGGGGTTAGACCTAATATAGATTTTCTTGCAGATTCAGCTTTAGAAACCGATAAGGGAATTCTGGTAGACGAATTTCTACAAACCAACATTAAAGACGTTTTTGCTATTGGCGATTGTGCACAGGTAAAACAACCCCTACCCCATCGAAAACCTATTGAAGCCGTTTGGTATGCAGGCCGTATGATGGGCGAAACCCTGGCACAAACCTTAACAGGCAATACGATGAAATACAAACCCGGGAACTGGTTTAACTCGGCCAAATTCTTTGATATTGAATATCAAACTTACGGCAATGTTTCAGCAAAACCGGGCGATAATGAAATGCACTTTCACTGGCAGCATAAAGATAACACCAAAGCCATTACTATTGCTTTTGATGCTAACTCCAATAAATTCCTGGGAATAAACACCTTTGGAATAAGGATGCGCCATGCCATATTTGACCAGTGGTTAAATGAAAATCGCAAGATAGATCACGTCCTGGCCAACTTAAAGCAGGCCAATTTTGATCCTGAGTTTTACACTCGGCACGAAAAAGAAATTTTTAAAAGTTTTAAAGAGAATTTACAGAAAGTATGAGCAAAATAGAACACAATATGTCTCTTACACCAGAGGCAGCGACAAAACTTTCTACCAGGCAAAAACTGGCCAGCGGTATAGGTTTGGTTGGGCTTTTCATTTTAGTACTGGCCATAGCCAATGTAAACTTTCCAAACAAGCCACTATTTTTAAGTTTGTCTTTAGGGCTTATTGCATTGGGGACCGTAATTTTCGCCAACGATCTATATCTGGGCAAACACGCGGGTATCAAAAACGACGGAGTTTGGTTTAAATCACTTAGTGGCCGTGGTTTTTGGGCCTGGGTCCTGGGCATTGTCCTTACGCTTTTTTATGTGGTTTTATATTGGTTTCCGCAGTATCTAGGACTTAATGCCGATGGGCAAAACACAGGGATCATTTCACTTTTCGATCCATTAAGTAAATTAATTAGCGGAAACCCTGCCAGCCAATGGTTTGTATATGGCACACTGTATACCCTGGCTATTCTGGCTTTTGGATATAAGTTTATTTTAAAATATCGCAATAATCGCTACGAAGTAATTCGCACCTTCTCGGTGATGTTCTTTCAGTTGGGTTTTGCCTTTCTAATTCCCGAAATTTTAATTCGGTTAAACCAACCTTACTATAACCCCGCCAATATTTGGCCGCTTAACTACGATTTGTTTACCGATTATAAGATCAACGAATTCCTTTCAGCAGGCAATGTTGGCGTAATTATGCTAGTTTTTGGATTGATTTCCATATTTGTAATCACGCCTATTTTAACCTATAAATACGGAAAACGCTGGTATTGTAGCTGGGTTTGCGGTTGCGGTGGACTTGCAGAAACCGCCGGCGACCCGTACCGTCAACTTTCTGACAAATCTCAACATGCCTGGAAGATTGAACGCTGGGTAATTCATAGCGTTCTAGTATTTGTTACGGTTATGACCATTGCGGTTTTGTATTCATTTTTAGGCGACAGTGCCAATGATTTCTGGCTTACCAAAGATGCTTTTCTTTGGGGAACTGCCGGTTTTCTTACGTTGCTTTTCGCGGTAATTATGATTTTTAAACGTAAAGAATTAGCCAAGGATGCTAAATATGGTGCTATTGGTTATTTAGTGGTAATCTTATCAATTATCTGTATTAATTATTTCAGCGGAAATGGAAATATCTTTTTCTTCGGGGGCTATCAACTTCGGGAATGGTATGGTTTCTTGATTGGTGCCGCATTTTCGGGGGTTATTGGCGTAGGCTTTTACCCAATTTTTGGAAGCAGGGTTTGGTGCCGTTACGGTTGCCCAATGGCAGCAATTTTAGGAATGCAACAACGCCTTTTTTCAAGATTTAGAATTACTACCAACGGCGGGCAATGTATCTCCTGTGGAAATTGCTCTACCTATTGTGAAATGGGAATTGATGTGCGCGCTTATGCCCAAAAAGGAGAAAATATAGTACGTTCCAGTTGTGTTGGCTGCGGAATCTGCTCGGCAGTTTGCCCAAGAGGCGTGTTAAAACTTGAAAATGACGATATGGAGGGACGCATAAACTCTGAAGAAGTGCTCTTGGGAAATGATGTAAACCTAATGGACCTGGTAAACCAGAAATCGAAGTAAATGCCACAAGAAAATCAAGAATTCCAGGGCAGTCACGAAAAATGTGAGCCTGGCCCAAATTATCCTAAAAACTCTAAGTCTGAAGTAGACTTTTCTTCCAAAAAAATCAAAGTAATTATTCCGGCTTTTAATGAGGAAGAATCTATAGCGAAGGTTATTGCGGAAATCCCGAAGATTGTTCAGGAGGTTATTGTGGTAAGCAATAATTCTACCGATGCTACTGAAGCCAACGCTAAAAATGCAGGTGCCACGGTATTACAGGAAAAAAGAAAAGGCTATGGCTATGCTTGTTTAAAGGGACTGAACTATATTTCCCAACAGCCCCTCGAAAGTCTTAAACCGGATATTATTGTTTTTTTAGACGGAGATTATAGTGATTTCCCTGCCGAATTAACTAAAATAATCGCCCCAATTATTGAAGAAAATAAAGATTTGGTTATTGGCTCCAGGGTTAAAAGATGGAGAGAAAAAGGTTCGATGACCTTTCCGCAGATATTTGGAAACTGGTTGGCAACTTCTCTAATGAAATTATTTTTTAATGCCAGGTTTACAGATTTGGGGCCGTTTAGAGCAATTAAATACCAGAAATTGCTGGAGCTGCAAATGCAGGATAAAACTTATGGCTGGACGGTAGAAATGCAATTGAAAGCCTTAAAAAAGGGGTTTTCTTACACCGAAGTACCTGTACATTATAAAAACAGGATTGGCACCTCTAAAGTTTCCGGCACTGTGAAAGGTGCTATCTTTGCAGGAGTTAAAATATTAGGTTGGATTTTTAAATATAGTTTTAAATAATGGATTTAGCCATTATCATCATATACACACTTGCCCTGCTGTTTATTTTCTTTTATAGTATTTCGCAGCTTCAATTATTATTGAATTATCTAAAGGCAAAAAAAAAGGTGGATGCTTCTGAGAAATTCAACCTTAAAAATCCTGTCGAAACACCTTTTATTACCATACAACTTCCCCTATACAACGAGCTATATGTGGTAGAGCGCCTATTAAAAAATATTGCCAGAATTGAATATCCAGTGGAGAAATTAGAGATTCAGGTATTAGATGACTCTACCGATGAATCGGTTCAAAAAATTGAGGCTCTAGTAAAGCAACTCAAAGAAACCGGACTGGATATTCAGCATATCACAAGAAAAGATCGTAGTGGCTTTAAAGCCGGCGCATTAAAAGAGGGTTTAAAGATCGCCAAAGGAGAATTTATCGCCATTTTTGATTCCGATTTTTTACCAAACAAAGATTGGCTGTTACAAACAGTACCTTATTTTAAAAATCCTAAAATTGGTGTGGTACAAACACGTTGGGGGCATATTAATCGAGACTATTCTTTACTTACAAAAATCCAGGCTTTTGCTTTAGATTTTCATTTTATCCTGGAGCAAACCGGACGTAATTTTGGACGGCATTTTATCAACTTTAACGGCACCGCCGGAATATGGAGAAAGGAATGTATTTTAGACGCAGGAAACTGGAGCGGAGACACTTTAACAGAAGATCTCGATTTAAGTTACCGGGCACAACTCAAAAACTGGGAATTTAAATACCTGGAAGATGTAGAAACCCCTGCCGAATTGCCGGTAGCAATAAGTGCGGCACGTTCACAACAATTTCGCTGGAATAAAGGCGCCGCCGAAAATTTTAAAAAGAATTTTAAAAAATTACTAAAGGATAAAACCGTTCCTTTTAGCACAAAATTTCATGCTTTTTTCCACCTTCTTAATTCCAGTATGTTCCTGGTGATCCTGGTTTTAGCTGTATTGAGCATTCCCATTCTTTTTATTAAAAACAACAATCCGCAGTTTGGCTGGTATTTTAATTTGGCGGCCTTCTTTTTAGTGAGCACGTTAATTTTCTTTTTTTGCTATTATGTCGCGTATTCAAGAATTCACGGAAGGGATTTTAAAAGCTTTTTAAATTTTATAGTCCTGTTTTTTACCTTCTTTTCGGTAGCTATGGGATTTTCGGTTCACAATTCGCTGGCGGTTTTAGAAGGGCATCTCGGGAAAAAATCGGCTTTTATTAGAACCCCAAAATTCAATGTAAGTTCCCTGAACGATTCCTGGAAAAAGAATATTTATATTCAACAAAAGTTTTCATTAAGTATTGCAGTTGAATTCGCTCTATGGGTGTATTTTGGTTTCGGACTCTATAGCGCTTTTATGCTGAACGATTTTAGCCTGGCCATTTTTCATCTGATGCTTTTTATAGGCTTTGGCTTTGTGGTTTTTAGATCGGTGAGGATTTAAAAGGCTAAATAGATAATTTCAAATTGTTATCATCCTCATCCTAAACTCGTTTCAGGATCTAACTCGAAAAGAATATTAGAAGCTGAAACAAGCTCAGCTTGACGTATTAAGAAAAGTTAAATGACAGATTTCCTTAAACATCATAAATTTTCCATCCTCCTGATTTTAACAGGGATTGCATTTTATGGGTCTTTCGCTTACGATTTAAACCGACCTGATTTTATAAAATTAGTCGGACTTTATACCGGCTTGTTTTTTATTAGCTTTAAGCTTATTCAATTAGAAAAAACTAATTTTTGGATGTTGGCCGGAGCTGCAATTATATTCCGACTTGTCTTTATTGCGGCCACACCAAACTTATCTCAGGATTTTTATAGGTTTATGTGGGATGGCCAGCTAATTCTAGAAGGAAATAACCCTTATTTATCGGTTCCTGATAATTGGAAAGAACCCTTGGCCTCGCTAAACCTAACAAAACAAAAACTAATACAGGGAATGGGTAGCCTAAGTGCCGGAAACTATACCAGCTACCCACCGGTAAATCAATTGCTATTTACAATTTCGACTTTTTTAGGAGGAAAAAGTATTCTGGGATCTGTAATTGCCATGCGGTTCTTTATCGTTTTAGCCGATTTGGGTACGCTATATTTAGGCAGGAAATTATTATTGAAATTTAATCTCCCCCCTTACCAGATATTCTGGTTTATCTTAAACCCATTTATCATTATTGAACTCACCGGGAACTTACATTTTGAAGCTGTAATGCTATTCTTTTTCACCTGGGCTATCTATTTATTACATCACAAGAAATGGATTTGGAGTGCAGTATTCCTTGGAATCTCTGTTTCAGTTAAATTGTTGCCATTGTTGTTCCTACCCCTACTATTAAATTATTTTATAAGAAGTAAAAAGATAGAAAATTCAGGTATTCATGCTTTAAATTTCAAAAAACTCCTGGGTTATTATTTTGTAGTTGGACTAACTGTTATATTTAGTTTTCTTCCTTTTATTTCTTCAGAGTTTATCTCAAATTTTTCAGCCAGTATCGCGTTATGGTTTCAGAAATTTGAGTTTAATGCGAGTATTTATTATATAGTTAGATGGATTGGATTTCAACTAAAAGGCTATAATATTATTGCCACCGCGGGTAAGATATTACCTTTGGTGGTAACACTAATTCTTTTAGGGCTGGCATTTTTCCAAAGAAATAATTCAACTGAAAAATTGCTAAAAACCATGCTGCTGGCAGTTTCAGTCTATTTTTTTCTATCTACTACCGTACATCCCTGGTATATTGCCACCCCTCTTTTACTTTCGGTTTTCACCAGGTATAGATTTGCGTTGATTTGGTCTTTTTTGGTCGTGTTAAGCTATTCGGCCTATACTGATACCGGATTCCGGGAGAATTACTGGTTAATTGGGATAGAATATATTGTAGTAATTGGTATTTTTCTGCTCGAAATTCTTAAGCCAAAGCTACTTTCGAGACTTCCTTATTATAAATAAATTTCGAATATATACCAGGCCTCCAAAAAAGTGTGCAGCCAGCAAAACAGGGTCATAGCGTAAAAGACCATAAATAAAAATAAGACTGGAGCCTACAAGGCTAATCACCCAGAAATTCCAGGGTAAATCTGATTCCTGATTTTTTTCAGCGTGAATCCATTGATAAATAAACCGGGCTGTGTAAATAAGTTGTCCCACTATTCCCAAAATTATAATCCAGGTAGAAATATTATCGCCTTTCACCAAATCGGCCCAATCTAACCGGCCAAGAAAAATAATATACAGTGCAATAAGCACCGGAAGTGCAATCACATACAACTTAAACATAATACCAGACTTCCCCCATTCCCCCTGAAGCTGAAGGTTTCTAAAGTAACCACCATAAACCAGAAATTGCCCCAGCATAATCGCCATATCGTCGCGTAAATAGCCGTAGATAAATAGTAGTACAGCGCCCTGTAAACTCAATTTCCAGAACAAACTGGGTGTTTGAATCTTTTGGGTTTTTTCAGACTTAATCCACTGCATAATTAATCTCGCAGAAAACAGAAGCTGTGCTAAAAAACCTATTGCATAAACAAACCAACTACTAGCCATATAAAATTTAATATAAAAATGAGCATAAAAAAAGCTGTTCAATAATACATTAATTGTATTACCAAACAGCTTTAATTCCTACTAATTATTTGTTAATTACGGATAAGACGTCTATCTATTTAATTTGTTCATTTTTTCCATTGATGAAAAAACGAACCAAAAAAATATAGGCTTACGACCACTCAATTATAATAAAATTTCGCAGGACATCCCTGAAAACCTTTAAGACGTTATGGTTACATATCTAACAAATAAGCGAAAATTAAAGGTGCCACAATGGTTGCATCACTTTCTATAATATGTTTTGGAGTATCTATATCTAATTTTCCCCAGGTAATTTTCTCATTAGGCACTGCGCCCGAATAAGAGCCGTAGCTGGTAGTAGAATCTGATATTTGGCAGAAATAGCTCCAAAAAGGTGTATCGGTACGCTCTAAATCCTGATAAAGCATAGGCACTACACAAATAGGGAAATCGCCGGCAATTCCACCTCCAATTTGAAAAAACCCTATTCCTTCCTTAGAATTATCGGTATACCAGTCGGCAAGGAAAGTCATATATTCAATCCCAGATTTCATGGTACTTGCTTTTAGCTCGCCTTTAAGCACATAGGAAGCAAAAATATTTCCCAGGGTACTATCTTCCCATCCAGGAACTACTATTGGTAAATTCTTTTCGGCGGCGGCATACATCCACGAATCTTTTAAATCTATCTCATAATGCTCTTCCAGAGCTCCCGAAAGCAGTAATTTATATAAAAATTCATGAGGAAAATAGCGTTCTCCTTTTGCCTCTGCATCTTTCCATATCTTTACAATATGATGCTGAATTCTTCTAAAAGCTTCTTCTTCGGGAATACAGGTATCGGTAACCCTATTTAAGCCACTCTCCATCAAGTCCCATTCTTCTTTAGGGGTTAGATCTCTGTAATTTGGCACACGCTTGTAGTGCGAATGTGCTACCAGGTTCATCACATCTTCTTCCAGGTTAGCTCCGGTACAGGAAATGATATGTACTTTATCTTTTCGTATCATTTCAGCAAAGATTTTCCCGAGCTCTGCCGTACTCATAGCCCCGGCAAGGGAAACCAGCATTTTAGAGCCGCCTTGAAGTTGTTTTTCATAATCTTTGGCCGCATCTACGAGGGCAGCCGAATTAAAATGCAAATAATATTTTTCTATAAATTGAGAAATAGCTCCTTTACTCATCTTCGTCTTCTTCGTTATAATTTTGATATTTAAATTTGTAGCTCAGCATTTTGTAATACAACTTAGCCGCAAGGAAATCTGATGATTTTTCGTTTTTATTTGGACAAAGTTCCACAATATCAAAACCTACTACATTTTTCTTTTTGAACATCATCTTTAGAAACTCAAGGGTCTCATACCAGAAAAGCCCTCCGGGTTCCGGAGTACCGGTAGATGGTAAGATAGAAGGATCAAAAGCATCTAAATCTATGGTAATAAACACATTGGGTGACATTTGACCAATAGCATCCTCCTGCCAATCTTCATATAGATCGTGTGCAAAATACACCTGATTTTCGTCCATATGTTCTACTTCAGAAACATCCATAGATCGAATTCCAACCTGAACCAAATTATTCTTCTTACTGGCTTCATGAAGTGCACAGGCGTGGTTGCAAGTAGAACCTTCGTACTCTGGCCTTAAATCGGCATGCGCATCTAATTGTACCACTGTAAGATCTTCAAAACTTTCATTAAAAGCTCTTATAGAGCCTATAGAAATAGAATGTTCCCCTCCAAAAAGCGTTACAAATTTCTCCTGCTTAATGTAGTTTTTGGTTGTTTTATACACGGCCTCTACCATTTTTTCTGGAGAAGAATTCTCTATAACCGGTGGCGCGAGATAAATCCCTTTTTTGTAAACTTCGCTACGGGTTTCTATATCGTAAAGTTCCATATTTTCTGAAGCCTCCAAAAAAGCTTCAGGTCCTTTATCAGATCCTTTTTGCCAGGTACTGGTACCATCATAAGGCACCGGGATTAATACCACTTTCGCATCATCTATTCGCGAATATTTATCGGGTATTCCGGCGTAATTCTTTTTGTTCATTGTAATTAAGTAATTGGTTGTTGGTTATATAAAGTTACTATTTTTTACTTGATAATAAAGATCGACCCCTACAACTATCGGGACTCAGCTGCTTGCTTCGGGTTAGTTTATTTATGGCCATTATAACCTAATATTTTAAGCATATCATTGGCATCTTGCTGCTCACTAAACACTGTAGTCCCAATATTGCCATCTTCGTCTCTATCTATTAACAGGTGTTTTGGCTGCGGGATTAAACAATGATGCAAACCGCCATGGCCACCAATAGTTTCCTGGTAAGCGCCTGTATTAAAAAAGCCAATATATAAAGGTTTATCTTTCTTAAACTTAGGAAGATAAATAGCATTTACGTTTTGCTCTGAGTTATAATAATCGTCGCTATCGCAGGTTAGTCCTCCCAGTAATACCCGCTCATATTCATCGTTCCAACGGTTTACGGGTAACATCACAAATTTCTTACTTATCGCCCAGGTATCTGGTAAAGTGGTGATAAAAGAAGAGTTGATCATGTTCCATTTCTCGCGGTCGTTTTGCTGCTTTTGGTATAAAATCTCATAAATGGCCCCACCGCTTTCTCCCACAGTAAAACTACCGAATTCGGTAAAAATATTAGGCACCTCAACTTCGGCTTCTTCACAATATAATTTGATTTGATTGATAATCTCATCTACCATATAAGCATAATCGTACTCAAAATGAAGTGAGTTCTTTACCGGAAAGCCACCTCCAATATTTAAACTATCCAGTTCTGGACACACTTTCTTTAAGTTTACATATACCCGTAAACACTTTTGCAGTTCATTCCAGTAATATGCAGTGTCCCTAATACCGGTATTGATAAAGAAATGCAGCATTTTTAATGCTACCTGTTCATTCTCTTTTATCTTTCTATTGAAAAACGGAACAATATTCTTGTAACCAATTCCCAGCCTTGAGGTATAAAATTCAAATTTTGGCTCTTCTTCTGAAGCGATCCGTATTCCAATAGGAAATTTACCGTCTATTCGTTCAGTGAGCAAATCAATCTCTTCGTAATTATCTATTATAGGAATACAGTTTCTATGGCCATTATTAAGTAAACGGGCAATATTTTCTATGTATTGATCGCGTTTAAAACCATTGCAAAGCACATAGGTATCGTTGGTTATTTTCCCTGTAGCTTTTAATTCTTCCACGATATTAATATCGAAAGCTGAAGAGGTTTCTATATGGATATCGTTTTTTAAGGCTTCATTTAAAACATGCTGAAAATGAGAGCTTTTTGTACAATAGCAATAATTATACTTTCCTTTATAATCATGTTTTTCCATTGCATCTGCAAACCACTTCTTAGCCCTACGTATATTTTGGGAAATTTTAGGTAAGTAAGTGAATTTTAATGGTGTTCCATAGGTTTTAATGAGTTCCATTAAATCTATGTCGTGAAACTTTAACTCGGTTCCTTCCAGGCTAAATTCTTCCTGCGGAAAATAATAGGTTTGCTCTATTAAATCTCTGTATTTTGTATTCAATTGATAAGTTTATATGTTTTAAAGTTAAAAATTAGGCATTAATTTTTCTCATCAAAAAAAATAGCTGGTAAATTAATGTTAAGAAAAATGATATACGCCTGAATTATAGCGCGAACAAAGAGGCTAAACATAAGATTTTGGACTACCAAAAGCCTCGTTTGATGTTAAGATACTAAATGCCCCATAATTGCAAATATGCATGATAAGTTGTAAGTAAACTACCTCGGGGTATTATACCCTTTGGCGGTGCCAATAAAAAAACCGGAAAAGGAATGTCCTAATCCGGTTCAAAAATATTAAAAAACTTAATACGGAATCACTTTTTTTAATGCATCCCTAAATTTATAACTTCCTGATCTGTAAGCCTTCTAAAGCGACCTCTTGGTAAATCCTTTTTTGTAAGTCCGCCAAAGACAACCCTATCCAGCTTTTCAACTTCAAAACCCATGCTTTTAAACATACGTTGAATTACGTGGTTTTTAGTGCTTTTGGTTTCAATTCCAATTTCATTCTTCGGCCTGTCGGCAATAAAACTTATATCCTGTATGTTCACTTTCCCATCTTCAAGAAAAATACCCTTTCTAACCTTATCTAAATGCTCGAATGAAAGCGGTTTAGTTAAGCTTACATGGTATATTTGTCTTATTCCGTTTTTGGGTTTTCCCAGTTTTTTAGCTAAAGTCCCATCGTTGGTAAATACTAAAAGTCCCATCGCCTGGGTATCTAATTTTCCTATAGGATCCAGTTTTGCCCTGGTAGCTTTTGCCATAATATCCATAACCGTTTTACCACCTTTTTCGGTACTTCCGGTCACATAGATTCCCTTTGGTTTGTTTAAAACAAAATATTCAGCTTTCTCCGGGTTTACGCTTCTTCCGTCAAACTTCACATCATCGGTAGGTGCTACTTTATAGCCCATTTCGGTTACTACATTTCCATTAACGGTCACATTTCCGGCAGAAATAAAGATATCGGCATCACGACGGGAGCATATTCCTGCATTCGCTATATATTTATTTAAACGAATCCCATCAGACTTAGAAGCGGGGCTGGGAGCAGATTGGTGCTTTTTTATAGGTGCGTTACCGCGGGCCATAGACTTTTTACTCTTGCCACCACCCTGTCTTCCGCTAAACTTTCCGGCTCTAGATTTGTTATCTCTACTCATATCGCTAATTTTTTGCAAAGGTACTCTATTGATATAGAGTGGCATTCTATTTAATTAAAAGTTTTGTAATGATTTAGGCTTAAAAAAAGCCCTAATAATCAATTTTATCGCCTTTTGCTTCCCATTTTTGAAAAACAGGCAGGCCTTCTTCCCGCATCATATTTATAAAAGGAATCTTTCGCTGATCCATTTTAAGTGCAATTTCATCGTATACAAACTGATCGTCAAATCCAATCTTAGCGGCATCTTCGCGGCTTAAGGCGTAGTAAACTTTATTAGGTCGAGCCCAATAAATAGCACCCAAGCACATGGGACAGGGCTCACAAGAAGTATAAAGTATGCAATCTTCTAATTGAAAATTTTCCAGTTTTTCACAAGCTTGTCTAATGGCAGCCACCTCGGCATGTGCTGTAGGATCGTTGGTAGAGGTTACTCTATTGCTTGATTCGGCAATTATTTCTCCGTTTTTAACGATTACCGCACCAAACGGGCCTCCCGAACCTTTATCCATTCCTTCTTCAGCTAATTGAATAGCTCTTTTTAAAAAATAGCTATGATCTTTTTCCATAAATAATTTCTGAATTTAATTTCTTTTAAAAAACACGGTTAAGCACCTCATCAATATCAATAAGCAAAATACTAAGAACCCCCGCTACAATAATAAATTTTAAAATATTATGAAGTAATAAAAACTGCCATTTCACTTTACTGAAATATAAAAAAAGTACAAAGAAAATCAGTAAAATAAGCGAGATATAAAAGTAATATTCCATATATCCGGTATCAAACCGGGTAATTAAAAGCATTGTAGGAATTACCGCTAAAACACTTAAGATAGTAAGAAAAAATTTACTCAGCTTTTCCCCGTACACTATGGGTATAGTATGATAATTTTGAACCAGGTCTCCCTGCATATTCTCCAAATCTTTCACCAGCTCCCGCATTACAATCATTAAATAAAGAAAGGTTGCATGAATAAAAATTACCGTTTGTAAATTTTTATAGTAAATAAAAATCACAAAAAATGGGGTAATGGTTAAAATTGAAGCTACCAAATTCCCCAAGAATAAAATACGTTTTAAACGATGCGAGTACAGCCAGATAGCGAAAATATAGACCGAAAAGAACACCACCGCCTTAAAGGAAACATAGCTGGCAAAAAAGATTGCCAGTAAATTAAGGATAAAATAAACCGAGAGTTTAGTTCGCTGGCTCACAAACCTATCCAGCATTGTTTTTTTTGGCCTATTGATCAAATCTTTTTCACTATCGTAAAAATTATTGATAATATACCCAGAAGCTATTACGGTAGCAGAAGAAAGAATAAGAAAGAATAAATTATCGTCAAAAAAAACTTCTCTTAAGGCAAGTTCGGGTGCTAAAATAAAAGCCGACGTAAGGTATTGGGCTAAGATAAGCACCAAAATGTTATAACCGCGAACCACCGAAAACAAACTAAGCATTTTCAGCAATAAGCGCTTGTTAGAGGTAGACGCCATGAAGGTTTTATTTAGAAGTTGTACACCACTTCTAATTTGTAATCTTTAAGGGATTTCCTGGCCTTTTCAATATCTTCTGTAAAACCTAAAATATAACCACCCCCGCCAGAACCGCAGAGTTTAAGATAGTAATCGTTCGTGTCTATACCGTGTTTCCAAAGCTTATGGAATTGAGCCGGAATCATGGGTTTAAAATTATCTAATACCACATGAGAAAGACGCTTTACATTATGGAAAAGCGATTTTACATCGCCTTTTAGGAAATCGTCTACGCAGGCATCTGTATGCTTTACAAATTGTTCTTTAAGCATTTGCCTAAAGCCCTCCTGTTTCATGTTTTCCATAAAGATATTAACCATTGGGCCCGTTTCCCCGGTGCTACCACTATCTAATAAAAATACTGCGCCCAATCCGTTTTCGGTTTGGGAAGGTATACCTGCAGGCTCAATATTATCTTTAGAATTGATTAAAATTGGAATGCTTAAATAACTATTTAAAGGGTCTAAGCCAGAAGACTTTCCGTGAAAGAAAGATTCCATTTCCCCGAAAATCTTTTTGAGTTTTAATAGTTTATCTCGGGTAAGATTTTCTAAAACCGTGATTTTTCCAGTGGCATATTTATCATAAATAGCTGCTACCAGGGCACCACTACTCCCAACTCCATATCCCTGCGGAATGGTAGAATCGAAATACATACCCTTTTCAATATCACTTTTAAGTTTCTCCAAATCAAATTGCACCAATTCAGGATTATTTGCCTGAAGTTCTCCTAAGTAATCGGCAAACCGCTTTAAACTTTGGTTGGAGGCTATTGCAGCTTCAGAAGGATCTTCATCTACTTTTAAAGCGCCATTATAAAAATTATAAGGAATGGATAAACCTTTGGAATCTTTAATAATTCCATATTCTCCAAATAGCAAGATTTTTGAATAAAATAGAGGTCCTTTCATAAGCAATAAGATATTCTTTTTTTAGGTCAAAAAAGAGTAAAAACCAGCAATAATTAAACGAGGCATTTGCCTTTTTAATTAAATCTTGGGGTAAATCCCTCAACATTTAAATCACGTTAATCGAGTAAATTTACAACTTTTCTGCTCCCTTTCCAACCTGGTCACAAATATACTGCCCTTTTTCACAATAGACAACAAGCTCATTCTTAATGAATTCTAAAACTTTTTCCTTACTGTTTTCAGGATAAAGTAGATGTACATTGGCACCGGCATCCAGAGTAAAACATACCGGGATTTTAGTAGCTTTCCTAAATTCCCACACCTTATTAATAATCTCCAGGGTGTTGGGTTTCATCAATATAAAGTATGGATGACTACTCATCATCATAGCATGTAATGTGAGGGCTTCGCTTTCTACAATGGCAATAAATTCTTCTAAGTTTCCAGATGCAAAAACGGTTTTTAGCTTATCTAAGTTTTCATGTGCCTGGGCAAAACGGCTGTCGGCAAATGGATGGCCGTGCATTAAATTATGGCCCACACTGCTACTAACCTGTTTCTGGCCCTTATCTACCAATAAAATTGTATCCTGAAAACTTTTAAAAACCTCAGCAATTTCAAATGGGTATTTAATTCCGAAGAGATCACTGCTTGAAGGAACATTTTTATGCTCGCCCCATTCAATTAATTCTCCTTCAAGGCTTCGGCAGGCACTTCCCGAACCTAAGCGCGCCAGGAATGAAGCTTTTTTATAGAAAAACGCTTCATTGGTAATCCCGGCCACGGTAGAAATCTCAGGATTCAATTCTTTTTCCAGGCTCATTACACATAAAGCCAGGGCACTCATTCCGCTTGCCGATGAGGCTATTCCACTGCTGTGCGGAAATGAGTTTTCAGTATAAATAGTAAACCTGTAATCTTTTAAAAACGGTGCATACTGCGCTATACGCTCAAAAAACTGTTGAATTTTGGGTTTAAAATCTTCCTTCTCTTCCCCTTCAAAATAAAGTTCAAAATCAAAAGTTGCAGACGGTGCTGCTTTCTTCTGAAACTTCATTCGGGTAGTGGTTTTACAATTCTGTAAGGTAAAACTCACCGAAGGATTAGCCGGAATCTGGCTCTCCTTTTTCCCCCAATATTTAACCAGGGCAATATTACTGGGAGAACTCCAGGTTACCTCCCCATTTTCCAATTTATTTGAAAATTGCTTTGGAATAAAATCCTGTTCGCGCATAGCAACATTTTAATAAAAATACTTCTTGCCTAAGCTTCAAAGCATCGATTAAAAATTTAAGTCTTCATTAAACCGCAAAGATATGTTTTATGTTTTGGGAAATTTCTTTCCCTGTCCAAATAAATTTTTATTTTAGTAGAGGCGGCACCCGATATTAGATTTTTAAAAATGACCCAAAAACTCTTTTTACGAAGTTCTATGGCTATTGGCATTTGTTTGCTTTTTGGCTTTATGGGAGCAATTGCCACACAAGTGGGTCATGAAATCTGGTATCCAAGTTTAAACAAACCCTGGTTTAAACCTCCAGATGTGTTTTTTGGCGCAATTTGGTTAATTATGTATGTATTAATGGGGATTGCCGCCGGTATTGTATGGAGCAAAGGATTTTATCACAAATGGGTAAAAACCGCTTTATATCATTTTGGGTTTCAATTATTAATAAATGGCTCCTGGTCTCTTCTTTTCTTTGGACTACAAAAACCTTTTTTAGCACTAGTAAGTATTATTTTGCTTTTTATACTTATAATTCTCACTATAAAATGGTTTAAAGTGGTAAGCAACACCGCAGCATATCTAATGATTCCTTATGCCATTTGGGTACTATTTGCCATGGCCTTAAATTTTGAGATTTGGCGACTTAACTAGTCTTTGCTCATTGCTTTTGCCGCAAGAAAACCTCCTGTCCAGGCATTCTGAAAGTTAAAGCCACCGGTTATGGCATCTATGTTTAAAACTTCTCCGGCTAAAAACAGGTTTTTATGAAGTTTACTCTCAAAAGTTTTAAAATCGACTTCTTTTAGATTAACACCGCCGGCAGTAACAAATTCTTCCTTAAAGGTGCTTTTTCCATTTACTTTAAAAACTGCACGGGCAAGCTGATTGCTTAAATTTTGAAGTTGATGTTTATTTAAATCGGCCCAGGTGGTTCCTTCTTCTATTTTAGAAGCTAGTACCAAATTTTTCCAAAGGCGCTTAGGTAAATCGAATTTTGCATTTTTCACCACCTGTTGTTTGGCCAGGCTTGATTTAAAATCTTTTAACGCTGTCAAAACTTCTTCTAAATTGAACCCGGGCAACCAATTTACCAGAATTTCAAATTGATAGTTTAGTTTCTCCAAATCCCTTGCGCCCCAGGCTGAAAGTTTTAAAATACCCGGGCCGCTCATTCCCCAATGAGTAATTAAAAGTGGTCCTTTGCTCTCTAAATTTATTTTTTTAGATTTTATTTTAACCTTCGCTTCAGTTGCTATTCCGGGTAAATCCTTAATGCGTTCATCTTGAATATTAAAAGTAAAAAGAGAAGGAACAGGTTCTATAATTTCATGCCCCAGTTTCTTTAAAAGACTCCACATTTTAGGATTGCTTCCGGTAGCAAGCATAATTTTTTCTGCCGAAAAATCGCCTTTACTCGTTGTGATATCCCAGCAGTTTTCTTTCTTTTGAAAATTTTGAACCGCATGACTTTTAAACACCTGAATTTTCAGGCTTTCGATTTCCCGTAAAAAACAATTGATAATACTTTGCGAATCGTCTGAAACCGGAAAAATACGACCATCTTCTTCAATCTTTAGTTCAATTCCCCTTTTCTGAAACCACTCCATAGTATCCCCGGTCATAAAACCGTGAAATGGCCCCAATAATTCTTTTTCACCTCGCGGATAGTTAAGGCTAAGTTCTTTAGGAACAAACTCGGCGTGGGTTACATTACACCTGCCCCCTCCCGAAATTTTCACTTTGGTAAGCACTTCTTTACCACGTTCAAGAATGGCAATTTTAAGTCCGGGATTATTTTCGGCTGCGTTTATAGCTGTAAAAAAGCCTGCTGCCCCACCACCTATAATTATAATGTCAAAATGCTGCATTTTTTTTGATTCAAGGCTTCAAGTTAAATATTTCACTTGCTTTTTACTCAAAAAGCCTATCGGGAAAGTCAGAAATAATTCCGTCTACGCCAAATTCTCGCATTCGCTGAATATCTTCTGGTTCGTTAACCGTCCATACATTCACACTGAAGCCGGCTTTATGTGAGGCTTTTACATTATCTCTTGTTATAATGCCCAAAGAAGGATGGATTGCAGAAGCATTAAGCAGTTTTCCAAGCTCTATTGCCTCGGTAACACTTGCCTTACTCAAAACTCCCAGGGCAACATTTTCATCTAGTTTTCGCATTTGAAACAATTCGTTTTTCTGAAAACTGGAAACGATAAAATCTTTATAACTCCAATCTCCTGAAGCTATCTTGTTTTTAATGATTTCTGCAGTCGCTGTAGCAGTATTGAGACCTTTTAACTCAATATTTATACTACACTTCCCTTTAATAAAGTCCAGGACTTCGGTGAGCAAGGGTATCTCGAATTGCTCTTCTACCTTTAAAGTTTTGAGTTCGGTTAAAGGCTTTTTAGCGACTTCTCCACTTCCGTTTGTGGTACGATCCAGGGTAAAATCATGAATTACCACCAATTCACCGGTTTTACACCTGTGCACATCTACTTCTATGGCATCAACTCCAAAAGACAATGCTTTTTGTATGCTTTCCAGGGTATTTTCTGCCAAATGCCCCTTGGCACCACGATGACCAATTTTTAATAAATTCATTTTGCAAAGGTATTCAATTAAGATAAACGGAAGTTTATTAAGAATAGCTATTCATTATACCGAGGCTTTATAAATTCTTATGAGTTCTTAACATTTTATTTAGCCAGAAGTCCTTTACTTTTAAGATAATCTCCAAAAAAACTGAAACATCTAATTATAGGCCTGTAAAAATACAATTATGGAAAAATGGTTTGAAGCTTCGTGGACATCTATAATAGCAATTTTACTCACCGCTTTAGGAATTTACGCAGCAATAATACTTTTTACCAGAATTGCAGGAAAAAGAAGCTTTTCTAAAATGTCAAGTTTTGATTTTGCAATGACAGTTGCGGTAGGTTCTATTATAGCTTCAACCATTTTATCTAAATCTGTCAGTTTATTGCAAGGTATTATTGGTCTTGCGGCAGTATATATTCTACAAATTTCTGCGGCATTTCTAAGACGTTGGCATTTCGTTCAAAAAATCATAGACAATTCACCCCTATTACTTATGGACAAACAAACTATTTTATATGAGAACCTAAAAAAGGCCAGAGTAACCGAAGGGGATTTACGTTCTAAATTAAGAGAAGCAAATGTTTTAGACCTTTCACAGGTTCGTGCGGTAATTTTTGAGACCACGGGAGATATTTCAGTACTACATACTTCTAAAGAAGACCAGGAATTGGAAGATTGGTTAACAAAAGATGTAAGAAGATAAAGGGTTTTAAAACAGTAAAATACTTCAAAGGAAGCTCACAAGGCATTCGTTGGAAACGACTTTTTAATTTCGAGGCAAGCTTAAGAAGCCAAATAGCTATAGGGTTAAATTTCTATTATCAAGTAAAATCTGCAAAGCCTGTTAATCTTATCAAATATTGAATTAATATATTCTTAAACCTTATGGAGCAACAGCTTAGAGGTGGTAGTTTTATATAAAACCATTCGATATTATGATTTCACCCGGAGTAAAACCTATAGTAAAAAAGTGGAAAGCCACTACCAATGAGGCAGTAGAATTAGCTTTTGAGGATTTTGTAGTAACTAAAGACCATCCCTGCGTGATGGCTCAAAGCGTTGTAAAACAAGAACATTTAGTTCTTCACACCTACGAGGAATTTCCCAGCAGGAAAACCGCAAAAAAAATATACAAAGATTTACAGCAGTATATAGAAAGTTATGATTTTGAATCGAATGAATTCTATACATTTATGGCAGTTTTTAAAGAAAAGGATTCATTATCTGAAACCCAATTTGAAACTGCACTCTGGAAACAACTGGAATTTATACATGAAGTAGACAACCAGGAATGGGATCCCGGGGTAAGCGATAATCCCAAAGACAAAGACTTTAGTTTTAGTATTGCAGGCAAAGCCTTCTATATAGTAGGCATGCATCCTAATAGCAGTCGTAAGGCAAGACAAAGCCCTTTTCCGGCCATAGCTTTTAATCTACACTGGCAATTCGAAAAATTAAGGGAAATGGGGGCATTTAATACTGTTCGTGATAAAATTAGGGAACGAGATTCCGCTCTACAAGGCAATATAAATCCTATGTTGAAAGATTTTGGTGAAAGTAGCGAAGCCAGACAGTATAGCGGTCGTAAAGTTGGAGAAGCATGGAAATGCCCTTTTCATAGTAAAAGATAATTTTATGTATCAGCCAAAAAAATACAAAAAAGACAACCCCGATTTCCTCTTTAAATTTATACAACAGCATCCGTTTGCAACTTTTATTCTTAATGGTGAAAAACTTTTAGCTACCCATATCCCTGTGCTAACTAAAGGAAATGCCACTAATTTTGTACTCTACTCACATATAGCAAAGCATAACGAACAAAGTAAGTATTTAAAAGATGACAAGGGAGCCTTATTAATATTCCAGGGACCGCACGCTTATGTATCGTCTTCCTGGTATAAAGAAAAAGATATTAGCACCTGGGATTATTCGGCTGTACACGTAAATGTTAAGCTAAAGATTCAATCGCGGGAGGAGCTGGAAGAATCTTTAGAAGCCCTGGTTACAAGGTTTGAAGAGCCACAGAAAAATCCGTTGTATTATCAAGATATTCCAAGAAAAATGATTGATGAACATTTAGGTTTAATTACCGGTTTTTGGTGTGAGGTAAAAGATATAAAGGGAGTTGCAAAACTGCACCAGGGCTACGATAAAGAAGATATTGATTCTATAACCACACATTTGGAAAAACAACATACTATTTTAAATTCCGCACTAAGCGAAAACATTAAAAAAGAGCATACATGCAAATAATTAAAAAACAATCTGGAGCCGCTTTTAAATTAAAAAAAGGACAGAAATTAAAGGTAATAGATGCACAGGGCGAACAGGTTAGCGATATGGTTTTATTTAATGCCAAAGACCAAAGAGAAAAACTATCATCGGGAAAGACAATGGATTTCGAAGAATCTATTTTAATAAGCTCCGGAAACTTTCTTTGGAGCAATCGTAGTAATAAAATGGCAGAAATCCTGGAAGACACCAACGGAAGAAACGATTTTTTACTAGCCCCCTGCAGTCCTGAAACTTTTAAAGTTATGTATAATTATGATGCTTACCATCCAAGCTGTTTTGAAAATCTCTATACCAGCCTGGAAAAATTTGAAATTGAGCCAGATGATATTCCCACAGCCTTTAATATTTTTATGAACGTACAATTTGATAAAAATGGCAAAATTAGTGTTGAACCCCCATTAAGTAAAGCCGGCGACCACGTACTATTTGAAGCTAAAATAGATCTCATTGTAGGCTTAACCGCTTGCTCGGCAGAAGACAGCAATAATGGTAGTTTTAAACCTATTCACTACGAAATTTTAGATTAATTATTTCTAAAAAAAGCTGTCTGAAAAAAGATTATAAAATTCTTTTTTCAGACAGCTTTTTAATCAAATTACACTTAAAGGTTTTTTATGAAACGGCTTTAAGCTTATTTATAGTAGATTTATTTAATTTTTCTTCAGCATAATCCCGAGACACCTTAAGCTTGCTCTTTCCACTTTCGGGCATTTCAAACATGGCATCGGTAAGAATTGCCTCACACAAAGACCTTAGTCCTCTTGCCCCCAGCTTATATTCAACCGCTTTTTCAACGATATAATCTAAAGCATCGTCAGTTATTTCAAACTCGATATCGTCCATTTCAAACAACTTCTTATACTGCTTGATAATAGCGTTTTTAGGCTCGGTTAAAATAGAACGAAGCGTAGTTTCATCTAACGGGTTCATATAAGTAAGTGCCGGCAACCTTCCAATTATTTCAGGGATAAGTCCGAAATCTTTTAGGTCTTTTGGAATGATATACTTAAGCAGATTGGTTCTTTCTATACTGTCTTCACTTTTTGAAGCACTAAAACCAACCGCCTGCATATTTAAACGCTTACTAATATTACGTTCAATACCATCGAAAGCTCCTCCTGCAATAAACAGGATATTTTCGGTTTTTACCTCAACAAACTTCTGATCTGGGTGCTTACGCCCTCCTTTTGGAGGCACGTTCACAGTAGTTCCTTCCAGTAATTTCAGCAAGGCCTGCTGCACTCCTTCACCCGAGACATCCCTTGTAATAGACGGGTTGTCACTTTTACGCGCAATTTTATCTATTTCATCTATAAAAACGATTCCACGCTGCGCTTTTTCAACATTATAATCGGCTGCCTGAAGCAATCTTGTTAAAATTCCTTCTACATCTTCCCCAACATAACCTGCTTCGGTTAGCACCGTAGCATCTACAATAGCCAGGGGAACATTAAGCATTTTCGCTATGGTTTTAGCAATTAGGGTTTTTCCTGTCCCGGTTTCCCCAACCATTACGATATTGGATTTTTGAATTTCAACATCATCACCTGTGGCGGGTTGCAAAAGCCTTTTGTAATGGTTATAAACCGCTACAGACATTACTTTCTTGGTTGTTTCCTGCCCAATTACGTATTGGTCTAAAAACTCTTTGATCACCTTTGGTTTGCTCAACATTAAATCTGAGGACAACTCTTTGGTCTCCCCTTGCTTGAGTTCTTCCAAAACAATACCATGTGCCTGCTCTATACATTTATCACATATATGGGCATCAAGGCCTGCTATAAGCAAATTGGTTTCAGGTTTTTTTCTACCGCAAAACGAGCATTCTAATTCTTCTTTCGCCATTTCTTCAAATTTCAATTTTCAATCTATAAAATAATTAGATGAAAATTAATTCTTATCCTTCTCTCGTTAAAATTTCATCTATCATACCGTACTCTTTGGCTTTATCGGCCTTCATCCAGTAATCACGATCACTATCTTCCTCTATCTTTTCATAAGTTTGCCCGGAATGTTTAGCAATAATTTCGTACAGTTCTTTTTTAAGTGTTAAGATTTCCCTTGCGGTGATTTCTATATCACTGGCCTGTCCCTGGGCACCACCCAAAGGCTGGTGAATCATTACCCTTGAATGTGGCAAACCACTTCTTTTGCCCTTCTCCCCGGCACAAAGAAGCACTGCACCCATAGAAGCTGCCATTCCTGTACAAATTGTTGCTACATCTGGCTTTATAAACTGCATAGTATCATAAATTCCAAGACCGGCATAAACGCTACCCCCGGGGGAGTTGATGTATATTTGGATATCTTTAGAAGCATCTGTACTTTCCAAAAACAACATTTGCGCCTGAATAATATTCGCAACCTGGTCGTTAATTGCGGTACCCATAAAGATAATCCTATCCATCATTAACCTGGAGAAAACATCCATTGCCACCGCATTCATTTGGCGCTCTTCAATAATATTAGGGGTCATCCCTGTAGGAGTCATACTGCTCACTATTTTTTGGTAATAATTGCTATTTATACCGTGATGTTGAGTGGCGTATTTTTCAAATTCTTTTCCGTAATCCATCAATCTTCTTTTTTAAGCTTTTTTCTTAGCTGTCTTTTAAGTGAAAAGGCGTTAACCCAACTGGTTTAACGCCTTAAATATAAGTATAAATTTATAGAAAAAGCTTACTCGTAAATCTCTTTCACAAATTCATCATAAGTAACTTCTTTTTCCTCAAAAGACATTTTCTCTTTATAAAAACCAAGCAACTTCTCATTCATTAACTGCTCTGACATTCTCTTAACCTCATCCTGGTTAGAAAGAATTCTTGCTGCAATATCGTCAAGTTCTTTATCTTCAGGATTCATTTGGCCAAATTGCGCCATTTGTTCTTTAATCTTTTCTTTTGCAAAAGTTTTAAGATCTTCAAACTCTACTGTAAGCTTGTTTTCGTTTACAATTTTACCTTCAATTAATTGGTAGCGTAAACCTTCTTCGCTCTTTTCGTATTCTTCTTTGGCCTCCTCTTCTGTCATTGGTTTTTCACCAACTGTTTGAATCCACTTTTGAAGAAACTCTTTAGGAAGTTCAAATTTAGTTTGCTCAATAAGCTGCTTGGTCACATCGTTCATTAACTGTTGGTCACTTTGCTGCTTAAATTGCTTTGCTGCATCTTCCTTTATCTTTTCTTTAAGCTCGTCTTCGCTGGTAACCTTACCTTCTCCAAAAAGCTTATCGAATAACTCCTGGTTAAGTTCAGCCAATTCCCTATGATTGATTTCACTTACCGTAAATTCTACTTCTATATCCAGCTCCTGGGCTTTATCGTGATCAACTCCTAAATGCTGAATTAACTCGTGATCGTCTTCAAAAAGGTTTTTGGTTTTTACACTAAAGGTATCGCCAACTTTAGCACCAACAAACTTATTAAGGTTTCTTTTTCCTTTAAGTTTCTCTAACTCTACTGAAGTTTCCTTCTCTATTCCTTCTTCCTCATTTTTAAAAGTACCGGCAACAATATCACCTTCTTCAGCTTCGTCTTTAGAAATCAGTTTCCCATATTGTTTTCTAATAGACTCGATTTGGTTATTCACCATTTTCTCATCTGCCACAATATTATAATGGGTTACCGACTTTTCAAGTTCAAGGTTTACGTCAAATTCTGGAGCTAAACCAAGTTCGAACTCAAAAGTATATGCATCTTCATTCCAATCGAAGTTTTCCTGTTCTTTAGGAAGTGGATTTCCAAGAACATCCAGTTTTTCTTCGGTAAGATATTTATTTAGTGAATCTTGTAAAAGTTTATTTACCTCATCTACCAAAACAGCCTGACCGTATTGTTTCTTTACCATTCCCATAGGCACGTGCCCTTTTCTAAAGCCGGGAATATTGGCATTTTTACGGTAATCTTTTAAGATTTTTTCAACTTTACCGGCATAGTCTTCTTTGGCGATATCTACTTTTACCACCGCATTCAATTCATCAATATTCTCTCTGGTAATATTCATCTTGACTTTTTATAAAAATTGGAGTGCAAAATTACACTTTTTTCCTAAGCCAACAAAGTTTCAAATTATTGAATTCCAGTATAGTTCCTAATCTTTTCCCAATATCGAAAATAAAAGAGATTGAAACAGGGATAAAAGCAAACTAAAAATGAGTGCAATAAAAAAACCGCTCACTCCAAAACCTGTCACAAAAGCATCGGCCAGCAGTATAATTACAGCATTAATAACCAGCAAGAACAAGCCCAATGTTAAAATAGTTACCGGTAAGGTAAAAATCACCAAAATAGGCTTCACCAAAAGGTTTAGTATAGCAAGAACAAATGCTACAATAACAGCCGTTAAATAATCTTCTACAACAACACCCGGCAGAAGTTTAGCCAGGATCACTACTGCTAATGCAGTAAGTAAAATTCGTAATATAAAATTCATACTATTATAATTAGATAGTTTCTGAAAAATACAAAAACGCCGGAAATTTTCCGGCGTTTTTATTTTTGTATTTGTAAAAAGCTAATTTTATTGCACTTCGTTACTTGCTGTAACGGTAGCATAAGAACCTGGATTTACTTTAGGGACATCAGCATTATACAAATCATTAATAACGTTAATAATTTCATTCGCCATAACAGCATTACCACGAGGAGTTAAATGAATCCCATCAAGAGAAAAAGCACCTCCTGTTACAAAATCAGAAGTTATGGTTCCACCGTCAAAAGAAATCCCTCCTTCTGCCAATTGATTAAGCAAGCTTTGGGCATCTACATAACCTAATCCATTAGCTTTTGCAACTTGCGAAATTATTACATTATACGAATCTACTGTATTTTCAATTATAGTCTGCTCTTCTGGAATCAAGACAAATTCATCTTGCAACGGATAAGTTATGCCATTTATTGACAACCTTCCTGCGGTCCCTTGATCTAAACCAGCCTCCATCAGCTCCTGCATTCTTTCTTCATTTACCCCCCCTATTCTACTTGAAGCAGTAAGCAAAATTCTATCTGAGGTATTAGCCGGTCTCATTTGACCGAATTGCATACCATAAAGAGTGGCAGTTGCCTGATCTAAACCACCTCCCATTAAAACCTGAGTCAATTCTGCTGATAAATCTGGAAGACTCTCGTCGTGTACTAAAACCGCACTTTTTGCAGTTTCTGAAAATTCAACACTCCTATCTTCTGCTGAAAGAAAAGTAAAAGCCTGATTTAGTGGAGCAAAAGTAGAATTAAGCAAATCTATTTGTGCAGCATAATCTGCTTGATCAGGATCTTCAGGGTCTAACGGGTTAAATGGAACCGTATTAAAAAATGGCACTGAAGTTACATCTGGGATATTAATTAAAACACCTCCACTGGAAGAAGCCGACAAAGCCTGAACCATTTGCTGATAAATAGTATTAAATACTATTGGATTTGTAATATCGTCCGGCCCATACTCAGCAGGATTCATCCCGGTTTGAGTCTCCCCGGTTCCACCCGAAGTCGCATAGCCTAACACATCATTATTCCCTATCCATAAAGAGAAAAAAGTTGGGTTTTGAGCAAGTGCATCTTCTAACACTGTAGCTTCGGGAGAAGAAGCAAAACGCACAAAATATGGGTTAGCAGATTGTGTCGCTAAATTTTGAACATTACCATAGCCTGAAAATCCAAGATGATAAGATTTAGCTCCCGGCACTCCCATATTACTAAATGGACCCTGCAACACATTACCTACCTCGGTAGTAGGTTGCATTCCTGTATAAACACGAGGGAGTGTATCGCCATCTACTAAAGATAAAACTAATCTGTTGTTGAAACCTGGAATTTGGTTTCCTCCTAATAAAAGTCCGCCGGCATTATCATTCATAAAAGGAATGGTAAAATCCTCAACATCCTGAGTTTTTTCGAATTGTTGTGAGAGAATGTTCGGATAAGCGTTTTCCTGCCCGGTAATATAAAGGGCATTGTCTGCGTAACCGGCCGTAAGTGAATTCCCTAATGCAACATATCTTGAAAAATCGGCTTCTCCATTAGTATACGCATCTTTTTCATCTACCGGATTGTCAAATTCTGGCTCGCAGGAAACAATTCCCAGCGCCAATATTGCTATATATTTAAAATAATGTTTCATCTTCTAATTTTATAATTTGTAGGTTACACCAAGTCCAGGAATAAATGCTGAAGTCTTATACGTTCCTTCAAAAGGAGCTCCCTCATAGCCTGGAAAATCATTAGTATCTGGAGCGTAAGATTCGTTGACTTCTTCATACCTGTTGTAAAGGAAAGCCGCATCTATAGAGAATTTGTCACTTACATTTACAGAAAGACCACCAGTGAATCCGTGAGCATCATTTCTTGGCGTTTCTGGAGCAAAATAACCAGACTGTACCGGAGACTCATCAAAGTAGTAACCCACTCTTAAAGTAATAGTTTCATTTGCCAAATACTGCATACCAAATCTATAGGTAGATGAGTTCTTGTAATTACGTGGGTTTTTAGAATCAGGAATTTGTGGATTTGCAAAATCAAGATCTAATGATTTATAGGCGTCCCAGTAAGTCATATTATAGTCGAAAGCAAGAAGCCATTTATCTAAAAGCTTATATGAAACCCCTACAGACAGCTCAGCCGGCATTGGCAGGGAGGCATCAAAATTAGTATCCTGAAACGGTGTTAATGGCGAATTTGGGATATTTTTAAAAGCCGCATCTCCACCTTCGGCTTCAACAATAGTTTCACTTCGGTAATTAACACCAAAACGCAAGTCTTCAGTCGCATTGTACATAGCACTGGCAGACCATCCAAAAGCACTTACACCACTGGCATCTACAGTTACGTTAGAGCGATTTCCGTCAATATCGGTCAAAGTACGATCCAGGTTTCGGTTAAAATTCACCGATCCATTTACATAAATTGGTCCACCCCCCACACTTATTTTATCTGAAATTTTCACCGAAGCTAAAGCCTGTATATATATAGCCTGAAGATCTATATTATTAACCAAGTGGGATCCTGCCCAATCTGTTGGCCATTCTACACTACTTCCGTAAGGAGTATAAGCCGCCAAACCTAAGCTTAGCCAATCGTTTACTCGATAAGAACCATATACATAAAAAGGGGTACCCACAGGGCTATCGGTTTCAGAACTGAGCCCAAATTCTGAGTTTTGGTATTTTACATTAGAAAATACTGCACTGACACCTGCAGCTACATTTATCTTATTTTCAAGATACACAAGCCCTGCAGGGTTAAAAAAAGCAAGTTCAGCGTTGTTAACCACTGCAACTCCTGTGTGCCCCATAGCAAGCGATCTTTGCCCCTGAAGGCTTACCCTATACCCACCGGCATAAGTTACCGCCGCCATTAGGCCAAAAAGACCCAGGAAAAGTAATTTTTTCATAATTGATTTGGATTTTATAAAATTCTAATAATTTCTAGCCTCAAATTTAGCATAAATTACATATTACTAAAGAAAATTGCGATATTTATTATGCACACATAATAAATTCAGAAAGATTTTAAAGAAAGTCTACCAAAACCTTATAGAAGTCGTTCATTTTCTCAGCGTGAACCCAATGACCTGCCCCTTTAATCTCTTTAATTTCTGCTGCCGGAAATTGACTCTTTATTTTTTCTTCGTCTTCTTCTTTAATATAATTTGATTCCCCACCTTTTATAAAAAGGCTGGGATTCTTAAAAGCTTTATCCTGCGGAAACGCCCTGCCAATCTCTTCAATATTGTTTTTTAGGGTCTCTAAATTAACTTTAAGGCAATAGGAACCCTCAGATTTACGCTTTAAATTTTTTAGCAGGAAAAGTCGTACCGGTTTTTCTGAAATATATTCTGAAAGTTTTTTATCGGCTTCCTGCCTGGATTGCAAATTAGCCTCTTCCAAAGCTGTTAAACCAGCCAATATTTGCTGATGATGCGGCTCGTAGTATTTTGGGGCAATATCTACCACTACGAGCTTTTTCACTAGCTCAGGATAATTTGCTGCAGCAAGCATTGCTGTTTTACCTCCCATAGAATGTCCTAAAAGTATAACATTAGACAGGGCATGTTGTTCGCAATACATCGATACATCTTCGGCCATCAACTCATAACTATGAGCATCTGTATGCGGGCTTTTACCATGGTTACGTTGATCTATAAGATGAACCTGGATTTTCTTTTTCTCAGCAAGTTTATTGCCAATGGTTTTCCAGTTATCACTCATGCCCAAGAATCCGTGAAGAATTAAGAGCGGTTGCCCCTCTCCTATTATTATAGAGTTTAATTTCATGTTTATGTCTATTTCTAAAACAAATTATTTAAGCAGCTCCAGATACTTCTTCACTGTAGTTTCAAGCCCCATATAAAGTGCTTCAGCAATTAATGCGTGCCCAATTGAAACTTCATCCAGGTGCGGCACATTATCATTAAAGAATTTTATATTTTCTAAAGACAGGTCGTGGCCAGCGTTTATTCCCAAACCTAATTTATGCGCTAATTCAGCACAGTTTTTATAAGGTGCTACGGCAGTTTTATCCCCTTTCGCAAATTTAACCGCAAAATCTTCGGTATACAATTCAATGCGGTCTGTACCTGTTTCCACAGCTCCTTCAATCATTTTCTCGTCGGGATCTACAAAAATGGAAGTTCTAATCCCATTATTCTTGAATTCCTGAATCACTTCCTGAAGAAACCCTTTGTTTTTTAGGGTATCCCAACCCGCATTTGAAGTAATTGCATCTTCAGCATCTGGAACTAAAGTTACCTGCGCCGGTTTTGCCTGCATTACCAGGTTAATAAATTTAGCCACCGGGTTTCCTTCAATATTAAATTCAGTTTTTACAAGCGGCGAAAGATCTCTAACGTCTTTATAAGTAATATGCCTTTCATCTGGCCTTGGATGCACCGTAATACCTTGTGCTCCATAAGATTCTATATTTTTAGCAGCTTCAACCACATTGGGAATATTTCCTCCACGGGCATTCCTTAAAGTCGCTATTTTGTTGATGTTTACACTTAATTTCGTCATTTTATAAGCTTTTGTTTAACAAAAATACAAACTTGGGAATGCTCTAATGAATTTTATTTTAATTAATTTGCATCATAAAGGAAACGACATCATGAAGATGGATAATTTTATAATAAACGATGTCTCCATAAGGCATTTTTCTGATAAGATTGGGGAAGTTCAAGACTTGTTCAACCAGCTAACCTATTCGCATTTGCCGGTAGAAAACCACGGTATTTATATGGGTTGTATCTCAGAAAATGATATTCGCTGTTTTGAAGCAGAAAAATCTTTAGAAGATTACCAGTATGCCTTAGAAGGCTTTTTTGTTAGAAACACCGATTTTTGGTTGGATATTTTAGAACGTTTTGCGCAAAATAACACGAATATTTTACCCGTTTTGGACGAAGAAAATCACTATTTAGGTTATGTAGAGCTTAACGAGATTATCGCATTATTTAACGAAACACCATTTTTAAGCGAAGCCGGAAATATTATTGTAATTCAAAAAGGGAGCAAGGATTATTCTTTTAGTGAAATTGCTCAAATAATAGAATCGAACAGCGCCAATATTTTGGGGTCTTTTATTTCAAAAATTGAAAATGATGTGGTTCAAATCACCATCAAATTAAGTCCGTCGGGAATAAATGAAATCATCCAGTCTTTCCGTAGGTATGGTTATAAAATAATTTCAGAGCACAGGGAAGATAATTTCAACAAAAATCTTAGAGACCGCTCTAAATATCTGGATAAATACCTGAATATATGAAAGTAGGTATCTACGGTCAGTTTTACCATACTAATGCCGGAACTTATATTGGAGAGCTTCTGGAATTACTAAAGCGCAAAAACATCAATGTAATTATTGAAAAGAATTTCCTGGAACTTATTCATTTAAACAAAACAATTACTGAAGACTATTCGCATTTTAGTACATTCGAAGAACTAAATAACAGCTTCGACCTATTCTTTTGCATTGGTGGAGACGGCACTATTTTAAAATCTATCAACTACATTAGAAACTTAGATATTCCTATTGTAGGCATCAATACGGGAAGATTAGGCTTTTTGGCTACCATGCAAAAAGAGGAAATTAAAAGTAGCTTAGAGACCATACTGCAAAAGAATTTTAGTATTTCCTCACGTACGGTATTAAATATAAGCACAAATCCTCCCAACAATGATCCTGTTTTTAAGAATATCTCTTTAAATGAAATAGCCGTAAGCCGAAAGAACACCACATCTATGATTACAGTAGATACCTGGTTAAACGACCAGTATTTAAACTCTTACTGGGCAGATGGGTTAATTGTATCTACCCCAACTGGCTCTACTGGCTACTCACTTAGTTGCGGAGGGCCTGTAATTACGCCAGATGCAGGTTCTATAATTATCACCCCAATTGCACCACACAATTTAAATGCGCGACCCCTGGTTGTAAAAGACGATACCAAAATAACCCTTAGGGTAACTGGCCGCGAAGAATCTCATTTAGTCTCTATGGATTCCAGAATTGCCACTCTGGAAAATGATACTGAAATTATTATAGAAAAAGCACCCTACACCATAAACCTTGTTGAACTTAAAGGCGATAGTTTTCTCCAAACCCTGCGAAAAAAGCTTATGTGGGGAGAAGATAAGCGTAATTAAGCAATAAATGATTTTAAAAACTGTTTAAGAACATATACAAATTTGCTCAAATTATTGTAGAGCAAACATTATTGTTATATTTGCAAACTTTTGAAAACCTATGAGGTACCTATTAGTTGTAGTAATCTTGCTTATTTTTACTCCAAAAACGCAATCGCAAACATTTGAAGCGGGACCATATATTGGTGGCGCTAATTATATTGGCGATGTAGGCCGAACCAATTTTGTACTTCCCAACAATCTGGTTGGCGGTGCACTTATTAAATGGAATCGTAGCGCACGCCATGCGTTTAGATTTTCCCTTCTATATGCTGAAATAAGTGCCGATGATGCTAATTCTAATGACCCCAGAAGAGCAAAAAGAGGATATTCCTTTACCAATACAATCGCTGAAGCCTCTCTAGGCTTAGAATATAATTTCTGGAGTTTCGACCTTCACGAAGGCCACCCACAAAGCTCGCCTTATCTTTATACCGGTATCACTTATTTTAGAGCTGACCATTTATTATTAAATGCGAATTTCCCTAATGGCGAACTCGAAAATCAAGGTGCCAACTGGGATTTCTCAATTCCTGTAATTTTTGGTTACAAAGAAAGTATTACACAAGGCATAGTAGGCGCTTTGGAAATAGGAGTGCGTTACACCTTTACCGACAACCTGGATGGAAGCTGGCCCGAAGAAATTTTTGGGAATAGAATGCCTGAAAAAGAATTTGGAAATAGAAACACCAACGACTGGTATGTATTTACCGGTGTAAACTTCACCTTTTCGTGGGGAAGGAAACCTTGCTATAGCCGATTTTAATATGAATTACAAAGAGAATATAGACCTTAAAAAATTACCGAAACACATTGCTATTATTATGGATGGCAATGGTAGGTGGGCAAGGCAAAAAGGCTTTCTAAGAGCAGCAGGGCACGAAGAAGGCACCACAGCTGTACGTGACGTGGTAGAAGCTTCTGCCGAAATTGGGATTGAGTATTTAAGTCTGTATGCTTTTTCAACAGAAAACTGGAATCGACCAAAATTAGAAGTAGATACCCTAATGCGCCTTTTAGTTTCCTCATTAAAAAAGGAAATTAAAACACTTCAAAAGAATAATATCAGGTTAAATGCCATAGGTAACTTAAAAACATTGCCTAAAAAGGTATACAAAGAACTTCATGAGGTGATAGAGAAAACCAAAGCCAATAATCGCATGGTCCTTAACCTTGCGCTTAGTTATGGTTCTCGTGAAGAATTAAGCTCTGCTATAAGAGAAATTAGCCTGAAAGTTAAAAATAATGAAATAACTGCCGATGCTATTGATGAATCGGTTATAAATCAGCATCTTTACACCCGAAATTTTCCAGAGGTAGATTTATTGATCAGAACCAGCGGAGAACAACGTATAAGCAATTTCCTTTTATGGCAAATTGCTTATGCCGAATTATATTTTACAAAAATATTATGGCCAGATTTTAGGAAAGAAAATCTTTTTGAGGCCATTTACAATTATCAAAATAGAGAACGACGATTTGGAAAAACCAGTGAGCAACTTAGTTAGCGCATCCATGACGAAAAAAATAGTAAGCCTTCTGGCCGTAGCCTTTAGTTTAATTTTTAGTATTTCTTCCCAAGCCCAGGGCTTACCACTAGCAGATGGGAAGAAGTATGTAATTGGAGATATAAAAGTTACCGGTACCGTTAGTTTTAACGAGCAAACTGTAATTGCTTATACCGGCTTAAAAAAAGGTGAAGAAATCTATATTCCCGGTGATAAAATAAGTAGCGTTATCAATAAATTATGGGATATTGATCAATTTAGCGATATCAATTTCTATATCACCAACGTAAGCGATGGCAATGTAGCCGATTTGGAAATTGAAATCCAGGAAGTTCCTAAGCTTAATAAAGTAAAGGTTACCGGACTTAAGAAAAGGGAACAGGAAGAAATAATTAAGGAGAATAAGCTAAGAGCGGGCACTAAAGTTTCAGAAAACCTTATTACTACCACTAAAAACTATATTGAAAGCAAGTATCGAAAAGAAGGATATTTTAACGCTAAAGCCAAAATTAGCACTAGTGAGGTAAACGATACTACGGCCAACGTGAACCTGGTTAATATGCTAATAGATATAGACCAGGGAGATCGTATAAAGATTTCTGAAATTAGCTTTAGCGGAAATGAAAAGTTTTCTGACGCAAAGCTTAGAAGGTCTATGAAAAACACAAAACAGAAGAATATTATTCGCTTCTGGAAAAGATCTAAATTTGTAAGGGCAGACTATCAGGAAGATAAAGAAAGCCTTATAGATAAATACAAAGAAAGTGGTTACCGTGATGCCCGAATCGTAAAAGACTCTTTGGTTGAAATAGATGACGAAACCATTGCTTTAAATCTTAAAATTGAAGAGGGGGATCAATATTATATTGGAAACATCGATTTTCTAGGAAATTCGGTTTATTCAGATGTCCAGTTAGCTAGTGTTTTGGGTATAAAAAAAGGAGATGTTTACAACGGGGTACTTCTAGACAAAAGAATTGCCGATGAAACCAAACCAGATGGGGAAGATCTTTCTAACCTATATAAAAATAATGGTTATTTATTCTCTAATATAAACCTTGTTGAAACCAATGTTTATAACGACACCATAGACTTTGAAATTAGAATTGTTGAAGGAAAAGAGGCTTATTTCAACAATATTAAAGTAACTGGTAACGACAAAACCAAAGATCACGTAATTTACCGTGAATTAAGAACCAAGCCCGGGCAAAAATATAGTCAGGAAGATGTAGTAAATACTGTAAGGGAACTTGGGCAACTAGGTTTCTTTGACGCAGAACAATTAGAACCAAAATTTGTAGACCCCGATCCACAATCTGGTACTTTAGATCTTGAATATTCTGTAGTAGAAGCCGGTGCCAGCCAAATAGAACTACAAGGTGGTTATGGTGGCGGTGGCTTTATTGGTACTTTAGGGCTTTCTTTCAACAACTTCTCTTTATCTGGAATTTTTGATAAAGAAGCCTATAAACCTGTACCTATGGGAGATGGGCAAACACTTTCACTTAGGGCACAGGCAAGTACTTTTTATCAAACCTACAGCTTATCCTTTATGGAGCCGTGGCTTGGCGGTAAAAAACCGGTAAGCCTTCAAACGTCTTTCTCTTATACAAGACAGTTCTTATTTGACTACATAAACAGAGAGGCAGACAGGAGTAGAAGTTTTGATATACTTGGTGTAAATATTGGCCTTGCGAAACGTTTAACAGTGCCAGATCCTTATATTACTGTATCACACTCACTAGGTTTTCAGCGTTATAATTTAAACAATTATAACACCGGCCTATTTACATTTGGTGACGGGCACTCTAATAACTTCACCTACACATTTGGCCTAACTAGAGATAATACTTATGTAAACCCAATTTTCCCAATGGGAGGTTCTAAATTTAAGCTTACAGCTAAATTCACTCCTCCATACTCGCTTTGGAATGGTGTAGACTATGCCAATTTAGCCGAAAAAAGGGAATACCAATTAGAAGATGAAAACGGAAATCTAATAAACCAACAAGGTGACAGGGTTACTCCTGAAAACGCAGTTGGTGACCAACGAAAAATAGATCAGAAGAAATTTAACTGGTTGGAATTTTACAAGGTTAAGTTTAGTGGAGAGTGGTATACTCAAATCTACGATAAACTTGTATTGAGAACCAACGCTGAATACGGTTTCCTTGGAGCATATAACAACGATCGCGGTGTACCTCCTTTCGAGAGATTCTTTCTTGGGGGTGATGGCCTTGGCGCTTTTAGTTTAGATGGTAGAGAAACCATTCAATTAAGAGGTTACCCTAATCAATCTGTAGTACCTTTAGACCGCCCGGCTGGGGTTAACGATGATGGTGCCACTATCTATAACAAATACTCTTTAGAATTAAGATACCCAATCACCCTAAAACCTTCGGCATCTATTTACGCCCTTACATTCTTAGAAGCAGGTGCTTCCTACGATAATTTTAGGGACTTTAATCCTTTTCAATTAAATAGATCTGCCGGCGCAGGGTTGAGAATTTTTATGCCTGCCTTTGGCTTACTAGGTATAGATTTTGGATATGGTTTTGATTCTATTGGGGGACAACCCGGAGCCAATGGATGGGAAACACATTTCATAATTGGACAGCAATTTTAATTTGGCACGATATTTTCTATATTCGTTTTAAGTATGCTTAGAAGAACATTTTTATTGATAGTTTTTATTTCACTTGGGTTTGGGACTTATGCCCAAAAACCAATGAATATAGGCTATGTAGATATGGAGTATATTCTTGAAAATGTTCCCGAATATCAGCAAGCTTCAACTCAACTAGATCAAAGAGTTGAAGATTGGCAAATTGAAATTGAGCAAAAACGCAACGAAATTGCCGAAATGAAAAGTAGTCTTGAAAACGAAAGAGCGCTACTCACTCCCGAATTAATTGAAGAGCGGGAAGAAGAAATCGCTTATCAGCAAGAACAAGCTACAGAATATGAACAAAAACGTTTTGGCCCAAAAGGTGATTATATGATCCAAAAAAGGCAATTGATAAAGCCTATTCAAGATCAGGTTTTCGCTGCAGTTCAGGAAATAGCCGAGACCAGGAATTTTGACTTTATATTTGACAGAAATGCTGAATCGGGTATGCTTTTTGCAAAAAACCGTTTTGATTTAAGTGACCAGGTGCTAAGGAGCATAAATAGAGCTGCTAACAGAAGGCAAATTGAAACAAAACAAGAAGAACTGGAACTAGAAAGAGCTGAAGCTCGCACAGCAGAAGAAGATGAAGAATTAAGTGCACGAGAACAAGCTATCCAAAACAGAAAGAACGAACGCGAAGCTTTAATAGAAGAAAGAAGAAGAAAACAGGACTCTATTAAAGAAGCTAGACAGAAAAAATTTGAGGAACGCAGAGAAAGAATTTTAAGAGAAAGACAAGAAAAAAGAGATTCAATTCAAGCGGCACGAACCAAAAAAGATACAATAAACTAAATAATTTTTAACCTTAATACTTAAACAATTAATAGCAATTAAAATGAAACAATTCAAAACACTTTTTATAGCCCTTGCATTAACCATAGGAGCTACTGCATTTACAAGTGCACAAACCAAAGTTGCCCATATCGCAACCCAGGAGTTAGTAGAAACTATGCCTGCTTATAAAGATGCAATGTCACAGCTTCAAAAGTTAGAGAAAACTTATGATGCAGAGATTAAAGATATGCTTACCGAAGCTCAAAATACTATGCAGCGTTACCAATCTGAAGCCGAAACAGTAACAGAAGAAGAAAACGCTAAGAGAGCCAGTGAATTGCAGGCTACCGAAAGAAGAATACAGGAACATAGCCAAAGAGCCAGACAGGAACTTCAAAAGAAAGAAAACGATCTAATTAGACCGGTAATTGAAAAAGCTCGTGAAGCTATCCAAAAAGTAGCCAGAGAACAAGGTTTTGATTATGTATTGGATTCTACCACAGGAACCGGAGTAATCCTTGCCGATGGTAAAGACCTTATGGCCGATGTAAAAGCTGAATTGGGAATGTAATTTTCATTCAACATATAAATAAAGATTAAAAACTGCGCCCCTTTTAGGCGCAGTTTTTATTTTTGTAGTAATGAGTACTACACAACCTATAGGAATATTTGATTCAGGCGTTGGAGGAACTTCCATTTGGCGGGAAGTTCACGAATTACTCCCTTTTGAAAAAACCATCTACCTGGCTGATAGTAAAAACGCACCCTACGGAGAAAAACCCATTGAAGAAATTAAAGATCTTAGCCGGAAAAACACGGAGAAATTACTGGATATGGGCGCCAAAATTATTATTGTTGCCTGTAATACTGCCACTACAAACGCCATAAAGGAATTAAGAAATGAGTACTCCATTCCCTTTATTGGTATTGAACCGGCAATTAAGCCGGCGGCATTAAAATCAAAATCAAAAACCATAGGCATACTAGCCACCAGGGGGACTTTAACAAGTACACTATTCTCACAGACTTCAGATTTTTACGCAAAGAATATTAACATAGTAGAAGTAGAAGGTCGCGGCCTTGTAGAACTCATTGAAGCAGGGGAACTAGATTCTCCCCAGATGAGGAGCCTTTTACTTAAACTACTGGAACCTTTTTTTGTAAATAAAATAGATTACCTGGTATTGGGCTGCAGCCATTACCCCTACCTTATCCCCTTACTAAAGGAATTACTCCCAGAAGATGTAATTGTTATAGATTCTGGCGAGGCCGTTGCAAGACAAACCAAATCTATTCTAAGTTCAAATAACTTATTAGCGAATGAGCAAACAGTAGAAAAGCCAGTTCCGGAGTTTTTTAGCAACACCAATCCCAAAGTATTGGAACAATTAACTGAGGCCTTAAAATATGCTTATAAAGTTTCCTATCTGGATTTTTAATTAACCGCCGGGCATTTACAATTCCACCGTCCCCTACTCTTCCCAAAATCATATCCAATGCTAATTTGATGAAAGCCGTTATTGCTTAAAACCACAGAGTTAAATTGGTATGTAAAAGTATAACCAAACATAAAATTCTTATAATCCAAACCTACAAAAGGAGTAATATACCGCAACTGCTGATTTTTCATTTTATTACCCGTAGCCGTATATTCTGCACCTTCAAAACTATTTCTATAAGAAAGACCGCCCCAAACCTGCCCAATATTTACATTGCGATAAACTTTCATATTTAAATCAATATTCATTTCATTAGTTGCTTCGCGCAATTGGTATAAAATAGAGGGTTCGTAGCTCCAATCGGTAGTGTTTTCAAATACATAACCTGTAGAAAATAGATATTTTCGCTGATTGCTGGGTACTGCATCAGAATAAAAAAGCTCCCTTCTAACTGAAATCATATTCTTAGCGGCCACATGAGCATAGAAATTTCTGTAATAATAAGACATTCCAAGATCCATATTCCCAAAAACATCAGAAAGCTTATTACTGCTTACAATAGGATCGAATATATTAAAACTACTTTGATCTAACCTATGCTGAATAATCCCAGCACTTAAGCCAAAAGACAACTGGTTTAGATCTAATTCACTTCTGGAGAAGAGTAAATGATAAGCTACTGCGGCATAAGCTCCAATTTTAGAAAAATTTCCATTTTTATCATTAAACACAATCCCCCCAACTCCCAGTTTGTCCCCAACCCGACCATTTATAGCTAGTGTTTGTAAGCTGGGGGCATTAGCTACGTCAAACCATTGCTGCCTGGCAGTAAGCCTTATTTGATTTCTATTGGCAGCACCCGCCATAGATGGATGAATAAGAAAAAGATTGTCGGTTAAGTAATCTGAATAAACAGGAATCACTTCCTGGGCTTTGGCCGAGAAACACAGGAAATAGCAAAATAGGATTAAAAAACTTTTTTGGGAAACTATTGTAAGTTGATTAGCTTTAAAACACCTGATAAATAAATATTTAATCTCCATAAGAAAGGTAAAGATATAGATTAACTAAGTTTTCTTTAGTACTTTCGCAAAAAATTTGATATGAGCAATTTTACCGTAAATATACAAGGCACCAACAAACCCGGAATTATAAAATTTGAAACCAATAAGTTTTTGACACGCCACGAAAATTATGAATTTCATAATATAGATGAAGCCGCAATATCCCCATTAGCACAACAATTATTTTATCTACCGTTTGTAAAGACCGTTTACATTGCGCAAAATTTTATTGCGATAGAAAAATATGACATTGTAGAATGGCAGGATGTTCAGGAGGAAGTTGCCGTACAAATAGAAGATTTTCTAAACAAGGACGGTGTAGTAATTAAAAAAGAAACCGACAAAACCAAAAATGTTCCGGTTACTGTATATGCAGAAAGCACTCCAAACCCAGGAGTAATGAAGTTTGTTGCGAATAAAAAATTGGTTTTAAAAACCGTAGAATTTAAGAATATTGATGAAGCTAAAGATGCTCCACTCGCACAACAACTTTTTCATTTTCCTTTCGTAAAAGCGGTTTTTATAGATTCTAATTACGTTTCTATACACAAATACGATGTAGCCGAATGGGAAGAAATAACCCTTGAACTACGCGAATTCATCACCAATTATCTGCAGGATGGAAAAGAGGTTTTAAAGGCCGAAACTTCGGCTCCGCAACAAACTGAAGCAGCTACCCACCCGGCCAATCCGGAGGTTAGCCAGGAAATCAAGGATCTTGATGATACTTCAAAGCAAGTGATCGCCATTTTAGATGAATACATTAAACCTGCTGTAGCAAGTGATGGCGGAAATATTCTTTTTGACTCCTACAACCCCGATAACAAAACTGTAAAAGTTATACTGCAGGGAGCTTGTAGCGGCTGCCCTTCCTCCACAATGACTCTTAAAAGCGGTATTGAAACCATGCTAAGAGATATGCTTCGCGGAAAAGTAGATTATGTTGAAGCGGTAAACGGGTAACTGCTAAAGCGTAGATTTTGCTTCAACATAAAATTCACGAAACAGTTGAATTAAATTAAGCGTAGATGAAATAAGGTCTTTAGATTCCAGCAAAAGCCCAAAATACAGTTTGGTATTTTTAGGGCTGCTTTCTGAAGTCCTTATTCGTTTAATTTGTTTCTCTATCAATTCAGAAATCGTATCGAGCAATGCTTGCTTTTCAGCAAGGATAGAGTCTAAACGCTCAAAATCGTGTTCATTAAACGTATATTTTATTTCTGAAAATAACTGTTCCAGCTTTTTATCTATCTTTTTTAAATCCCGAATCTGATTAAACTTTAGGTTTTTATGATTGTTATTTACGTGCTCAAAAGAATTCCGGGTAATATAACGGGTAGAGTTAACCATTTCCTGTAAATAATTCAATAGATGAATATAAAAACGGCTGGCTTCTACCGAGTCTTCATCTAATGATTTAATAAAATAATAAACATTCCCTTTAAGCTCGTCTACCTCCCGCTCTAATTCACTTACTTTTTTATTATTTTTCTTAAGCTTGCCCAGATCGTGATACCCCAGGTTATCTACAGTTTTGGTATATCTTTTTTGAATCCCGGAAATCACTTGAGAAATATTTACTGAGCTTTCAGAGGTGATTTCATTGATGGTAATAATATCTGTACGTTTATACTTTTTTTGCTGCTTCTTGGCCTTTGTTTTCCTGGCATGTGCAAGGGTATTTTTGATAACAAAAAAAGCAGTTATGCACATCAAGATAGCAATAGCTACAAGCCCACCAAAATAGATAAGCAAAGCAAATAGCGCGGCACCCAGAAAAGCCACCAGGGCAGTTACAAACCAACCACCAATAACGTTAAGAACACCTGCAACCCTGTAGACAGCACTCTCCTGATTCCAGGCCCTATCTGCCAACGAAGTACCCATAGCAACCATAAAAGTTACATAAGTTGTAGAGAGCGGAAGCTGTAAGTTGGTTCCCATAGAAATTAAGACACTAGCTACCACTAAATTTACAGAAGCCCTAACCAAATCGAATGCGGGTGGGGCAATCTCCCTTCCTGGGGTTTTCGTTTTAGGGGTTTCAAACTGTACATCTATTTTTTTTCTAATTTTATCAGGAATTACGTCTGATACCGCACTTCCAAACATCATGGAGTACCTTACTATAGTTCGAGATAAATAATTGGCTCCAAAACGTTCTGAACCCTCATTTTGCCTGGATAATTTTACACCGGTATCTACCACTGCTTTAGCTTTTCCGGAGAACCAAATGGTAAGTACCATAACGCCTCCTGCAAAAATCAAAATAATTTCAGGAGTGGGAACACTCCCAGCCAGGTCGCTCATTAATAATTCGGAAGCCGCTACACCAGAAGCACTCCATATTTCATAAGACTGCCAGGCGGCAATGGGCACACCTATAAAATTAACAAGATCGTTTCCTGCAAAGGCAAGAGCCAGGGCAAAAGTTCCAACAACCACAATAACTTTAAGAATATTAACCTTAAAAAAACTGATTAAGACTTTTGAAAGGATTGTAAAACCTATTAAACTAAAAATGATAATCTCTATACGATTATTATGAACATCCTCTACAAAATGATCAGACACAAAAGCCAAACTATTTAGGCCTTTAATTAGGATAAAATAGAAAATGGCGGCCAGGGAAACTCCACCAAAAATAGCTCCGGTATATTTCAGTCTCTTTTCATATTTAAAAGAAAGTACCAGGCGTGAAAAATATTGCACCAATGCACCGGTTACAAAGGCTATAATAATGGCCAGCAAAATCCCAACAATAACTTCAGACGCCTTTTCTACATTTATAAAATCTACTAAACTGGAGAGGTCTTTATTGGTAGTAAAGATTTTTAGAAGAGCAATACTAACAGCCGCTCCCAGTAATTCAAACATAATTGAGACCGTAGTAGATGTTGGCAAGCCAAGGGAGTTAAAGAAATCCAGCAGCAAGACATCGGTAAGCATTACAGCCATAAAAATGATCATGATTTCCTCAAAAAAGAATTCCTGCGGAAGAAAAATTCCCTTTCTGGCTACTTCCATCAATCCGCTAGAAAATATCGCACCTACCGCTACACCAAGACTTGCAATAATTAAAATAGAGCGAAGGGAAACCGCTTTGGAGCCCACAGCAGAATTCAGGAAATTAATAGCATCGTTACTCACCCCAACCACTAAATCTGTAATAGCTAGAATAAATAAGAGTCCAAGAATTATTAAGTAAACATCCTGCATGTAAACAAAAATCATTTCAACTTGCAAAATTCAGCGATTTTTTCATATTATCAGCCTTTTGAAGGTTATTAAAACTTTAATTAAATCGTAGATGAATAATCCAGCTTTTGTGATCCTAAAAATTCAACCTAAAAGCTAGTATGGTTTAACAAGTTTCATTTTTAATTGCTTTCAAAGTTTTAAAACTTCTAAAGAGTTTCCAGGCTTAAATTTCAGCAACTGATATTAGTACAGACAACTAGTAAAATCCCCCGCTTTTTAAAAAACCGGCATCTCATACAAAAATCTATTTATTTTTAATAGTAAACTGATTTATAACTCTCTAAAACTAAAAGTCATGTCTATTATAAAAGTAATTGAGATCTTGGCCAATTCAACCGAAAGTTGGGAAGACGCTACCAAGAAAGCTGTAAAACACGCATCTAAGACAGTTAAAAATATAAAATCTGTTTATGTTAAAGAGCAAAGTGCACTTGTAAATGGAGAAAACATTACCGAATTTCGGGTTAATGTGAAAATCTCTTTTGTAGTCAATTAATTTTTACTCAAAAATATTATAGACGCTCCCTGGGATTCCGGGGAGCGTTTTTGATTTTAAAAACAGTATATGGCCAAACCTAAATTTACCAATAAACTAATTAACGAAACAAGTCCTTACCTCCTACAACACGCCCACAATCCAGTAAACTGGGAAGGCTGGAATACACAAAGCCTGGAAAAAGCGCGCAGGGAAAATAAGCTCCTACTCATAAGCGTGGGCTATTCTGCCTGTCACTGGTGCCACGTAATGGAACACGAAAGCTTTGAAGATGAATCTGTTGCCGAAATTATGAATCGGCATTTTGTAAATATAAAAGTTGATAGAGAAGAACGCCCCGATATAGACCAGGTTTATATGAATGCTATTCAAATAATGACAGGCACAGGCGGTTGGCCAATGAATATTGTAGCATTACCAGACGGCAGACCTGTTTGGGGTGGCACCTATTTTAGAAAAGACCAATGGAAAGATGCTTTAAAACAACTCTCTACACTTTACCATACTAAACCCAACGAAATGAAAGACTATGCCGCTAAACTGGAAGCAGGTTTAAAACGGCTACAACTCATTGAAACTCCCAAAGAAGAAACCCCCTTTGCTCCTCAATTTTTGAAAAATATGCTGCAAAAATGGAGAAAAACATTTGACCTTAAAAATGGCGGTTCGCAGGGCGCCCCTAAGTTTATGCTTCCGGTAAGCTTGTCTTTTCTATTCAGATATGCCGTGCAACACGATAGCAAGGATGTCTTTGAACATTGTATACATAGCTTAAACAAGATTTCATATGGCGGGATCTTTGACCATATTGGCGGTGGTTTCTCAAGATACTCGGTAGATGAGCGCTGGCATGTACCCCATTTTGAAAAAATGCTTTACGACAATGCTCAACTGGTAAGTCTCTACAGCAAAGCTTTTGCTTTCAAGAAAAACCAATGGTACAAAGAAGTGGTTTACAAAACCCTTAATTTTATAAAAGAGGAATTAACAGCTAATAACGGAGCCTTTTATTCTGCTTTAGATGCAGACAGTAAAGATAAAAGCGACAACAAAAAAGAAGGTGCCTATTATGTTTGGGAGAAAGATGATTTACAAAAGTTACTTCAAGAAGACTTCTACATATTTGAAGCCTACTATAATATAAATTCGTTCGGGAAATGGGAAGAGAACAATTATGTGCTTATTCGATCTAAAAGCGATAAAGAGATTGCCGAGACATTTAAACTCAAACCATCAAAACTAGAAGAAAAGAAAAAACACTGGACTAAAATTTTAAAAAAAGAACGTGACAAAAGACTAAAACCCGAACTGGACGATAAAAGCTTAACTTCCTGGAACGCCCTTATGCTAAACGGATATGTAGATGCCTATAAAGCTTTTGGGGAACCAAAATTCCTTGAAAATGCATTAAAAAACGCAGCATTTCTTCAAGAACAGCAGTTAAAAACAGATTATAGGCTTTGGCATAGTTTTAAAGATGGTAAAAGCTCTATAAATGCTTACCTGGAAGACTATGCCCTTTGTACCGAAGCCTTTCTTAATTTATATGAAGCCACTTTCGAAGAAAAATGGCTTGAAATAGCAAAACATTTAATCCTGGTTTGCCTTGAAGACTTTCAGGATAAAAAATCGGGAATGTTCTATTTCACCTCTTGTAGAGATGAAGCTTTAATTACCAGAAACTATGAATTGAATGATAATGTGATACCAGCTTCAAATTCAGTCATGGCCAAAAATCTATTTAAACTTTCCTGTATAACAGGAAATAGGGAGTATTACGATTTATCGGAGAAAATGCTGAGAATAGTTCAACCTCAAATAGAAACCCATCCGCAGTCTTATGCAAACTGGCTGGATTTGATGCTAAATTTTACCGAGTCTTTTAATGAAATAGCGATTATGGGCAAAAATGCACTTTCTATAAAAAAGCAACTCCAACAAGAGTTCCTTCCAAACTGTGTTTTTGCAGGCTCTACAAGGACATCAGAAATTTCGATTCTAAAAAACCGATTTAGTGATAATAAAGACTTAATTTATATCTGTAGCGGCGGAAAGTGCGATCTTCCTTTAAACTCTGTTGAAAAAGCCATTGAAAAACTAAAATGATTTTAACAAAAATTAAACAAGAAAAGTTCTTTTAAATGAAAAAATATTGGTCAATTTGCCTTAAAAATATTTTACCTTATGGAACAACTTGACGATTGGGGCGATATCGCAAAAGAATACGCAGACAAATTTATTGACTATCTACCTACTTTAATAGGCGCTTTAGCGCTCCTAATAATTGGCCTTTGGGTAATAGGTTTAATTGTAAAGTATGTAGAAAAGTTATTCAAAAAGAAAGATTACGATAAAACCTTAGAAATTTTCACTTTAAATGCGCTAAGGTGGGGACTTAAAATATTATTATTTGTTCTCTTTATCACACAACTTGGTGTACAGAGCGCCTCTTTGGTAGCCGCGCTTGGTGCTGCTGGTTTAGCCATTGGTCTAGCTATGCAGGGATCACTCTCTAATTTGGCCGGTGGTGTTATCTTAATAATTTTAAAACCTTTTAAAGTTGGAGATTGGATAGAAGTACAGGGGGTTTCTGGAACCGTAGTTGAGATATCGTTGTTTTACACCAAACTAGATACTTTCGGAAATCAGCGGGCGGTAATTCCAAATGGTGAATTAAGTAATGATAATATTATTAATTACAGCTATAATGGTACAAGAAAAGAAAATCTAAGTTTTGGAATTTCTTATGATGATGATTTAAAGAAAGCCAAGGAAGTTTTAAGAAACCTTGTAGAGGAGCAGGAAGATGTACTTAAAGATCCGGCACCGCAAGTTATTGTTTCTGAACTGGGCGCCGATTCAGTTAATTTTTCAGTAAGGTATTTTGCTGAAAACAGTAAATTCTGGGATCTACACTGGTATATGATTGAAGAAGGAAAAATAAGACTGGAAGAAGCCGGTATGACAATTCCTTATCCCCAAAGAGATGTTTATCTTTACGATCAAACTAAAATGAACGGTACGGTAGAAAAGAGGTCCAAAAACAAGGCCGATTAACCGGCAATAAAATCTTTTAAATAATAAGGTTCAAAATAAGCGACATCTTCGGTGTCGCTTATTTTGTATTTAGCTTCTGCTAATGAACACATTTCTTTTGCCGATGGTAATTTATCTAAAATAAACCTGGCATTTGAATGGGTGCAAATTGCTTTAAATTTCTCTACCCCATTTCCTACAAATATCGTTGTATTCTTTTCAAGAAAATGACTAAAAGAATTTTCATCCAGGACTTCAGCTTTAGTTTCTCTTAGTTCATCCAGATTTTCATCAAAAACACTGGCATAAACTTCCATTCGGCGTGCATCTAACATGGGAACAATAAAGCCTTTCTCAAGTTCAACTTGCGCAGCCAGCGAATTTAAGGTAGGAATGGCTATTAAAGGAATATCCAAAGAAAAACATAGTCCTTTGGCTGCAGAAACCCCTATTCTCAAGCCTGTGTAAGAACCAGGACCTTTACTAACGGCCACTGCATCCAGATTCTGAACGCCTAAATTGTTTTCATTTAAAATTTCATCTATAAAAACGTGCAACTTCTCGGCGTGCGAATAATTATTGCTTTTATCTTCTTTTAAAGCTAATAACTGCCCATCCTTTGAAAGTGCAACAGAGCAATTGGTGGTAGCGGTTTCCAGGCAAAGTATTAAAGCCATGTTTTATGTTTTCTTATTTCTTAATTACCTCAACATCATCGCCTTCTTTAAGGCTTTTAGTTACGGTATTATAGGGTCCTGTAATTACGGTTTCTCCTTCGGTTAAACCTTCGGTAATTTCTATATTACTATCATCCTGAATTCCGGTAGAAACCTTTCTTAGTTGAGCTTTTTCTCCATCCTTTAGAAAAACGGCCTCGTATTTTTGTTCTTCGCTTTTGGTCTTTGTAGTATCACTTTTTATTACAATTGCACTAATAGGAACCCCTATAATAGCATCTTTTCTATTGGTAATAATATCTACTGTAGCGGTCATACCGGGTCTAAAAGGAGAATAATTATCAGGTTTTTCTTTTAAAAGCTCTTTATAAGATTCCTCTAAAATACGAACTTTCACTTTAAAATTAGTCACCTGGTCGGTGGTAAGTGCAGCATCGGCCGAATTTGAAATTTCGGTAACAATCCCTTTAAACTCTTCTCCTAAATAAGCATCTACCTCTACAATAGTAGAATCGCCTACCTCAACCTTTACAATATCATTTTCATTTACGTCTACTTCTACCTCCATGTTGGTAAGGTTGGCTACCCTAAGAATTTCGGTACCCGCCATTTGTTGGGTTCCAACAACCCTTTCACCCAATTCTGCATCTAATTTTGAAATGGTACCGCTCATAGGTGCGTAAATATTTGTACGCCCAAGGTTATCCTGAGCTTCCTTTACAGTAGCCGATGTACTTTGCATATTGTAATAGGCCGATTCTTTATTGGCTTTCGCTACTTCATATTCTGAAACAACCCTATCCCACTCGGCTTTCGAAATCACTCCCTTTTCAAAAAGGCTTTTGTTCCGGTTATAATTTGCTTCCGCTTGTTTTAAACTTGCCTGAGCCTGGGCATAATTTGCACGGGAAGTTTCAAGGCCTGCCTGTGCCCTATTCACGTTAGATTGATAAATATCTGGGTTTACCCTAACCAACAAATCTCCTTTTTCTACAGCCTGACCTTCTACCACAGGAAGTTCTATTATTTCACCAGAAACTTCAGAAGATAATTTAACTTCAATCTCAGGTTGAATTTTTCCCGTAGCCGATACAGTTTCTACAATATCTATAGGCTCTATTTTGGTGATCTCTACTTCTTTAAAATTACCGGTTTTTCCAAACCAGCCTGCTTTTTTTCCCACTATTAGCAATAGAATAAGTGCTACAGCAATTCCAATAATTATAAAAAGCGTCTTTTTCTTCATGATTTAAAATTTAAGATCGGTCACCGGTACTCCAAAATATAGTTCAAGTACTTTTAGTTTAAAAATATAATCGTATTTGGTTCTAAGCACTTCACTTTGTGCATTTTCATACCTTAATTTTGCCTGGCTAAACTCAAAGGCATTAGAAATCCCTACATCAAAACGCTGTGTAGAGTATTCAAAAGCCTGTTCTTGTGCATTAGCTGCAACCAAAGAAGCTTCATAAGCTTCAAAAGCTCCTTCGGCATCTACATACGCCTGATACACATTCGCTTCAAGATCTAATTCGGCCTGCTCCAACTGATACTCGGCCCGCTTTGCATTTACCTGGCTTCTTCTAACCTGGTTTCTTGTAGCTAATCCATTAAAAATTGGCACACTAACCTGAACACCATAACTTATACCATCGTTGCGCTGTAATTGCTCAAAAAACGGCAAAGGACTTCCAATAGTTGTTAAAACATTGGGAGCAACTACAATATCCCCGGTGCTTTCAACTACCCCTATTTCACGAGTAGGATCGTTGGGATCTACTTCTGCCCCTACAACTCTTCCCTGACCAGATTCACGGGTATTATAATTAAAGAAGGCGCCCACGCTTGGGTAGTAAGCTCCTTTAGCTATTTCTACATCTTTTTGGGCTATTTCCTTATTAGCTTCTGCAATCTTAATTTCAGATCTTTCTTCTTTGGCCCGCTCTACTATATCTTCTACCGGATTGTCCAAAATTTCGGTTCCAAAAATATCGTAACCCGATTCTACGATATCAAAATTCTCGTAATCTTTTATTAGCAGCGTTTGTGCTAAACTAATAAGTGAAATTCTAATATTGTTTTGAGCCACAATTATACGCTGTTTCTCATCGGCAAAAGTAGCTTCAATTTCCAGAAGATCTCCTTTAGGCAAAGAACCGGCTTCTACCAGTTCTTCTGTGCGCTCCATTTGCTCACGGGTAACCTCGTTTTGCATTTTAAGAATCTCCAGGTTCTGTTTATTAAAAAGCACTTGCAAATAGGCATCTGCAACAAAAAGAGTGATATCGTCCTTCATTTTATCAAGCGCATACTGGCTGGCCAGTTTAGAAATTTTTGCCCGTTGCAATTCCTTAAAGTTTCTTAGTCCGTCAAAAAGGTTTAGACTGGCGGTAACCCCTGCAGAAAAATTTCTGGTAGTCTGGGTTTGCAATACCCCGGTGGTTACATTTTGTGTAAGCCCTGTATTCCAGGAATTGGTGGCCGAAGCATTTACATTGGGCAGGAAGTTACCAAAGGCATCTTTTTTTCCTAATTCGGCAAGTTCTACATCCAGCTCGCTTTGTTTTACTGAAATATTATTCTCTAATGCGTAGTTTACGCATTCCTGAAGTGTCCATTTGTTATTTTCCTGAGCTTTTACAAATAAACCAGAAAATAACAGTATGACTAATAAGTTATATTTTTTCATAATCGGGATTGTGGTTGATGAGTCTGCGAAATTCTTAACTTGTTACATTTTGAAGTAAAAATCTATTTTCCGGCGAATTCAGGTCCGGGTTGCACCTTGTTCCAAACCTTAATCTTATCGTCTTCAGAAATTCCTTCTTTCACCTCTACCTGAATCCCATCACTAATTCCCAACGTCAAATCCCTTCTTTCAAATTGCTGATCTCCGGTCTGTACTTCCACGAAAGGATCCTGAGTTTTAGGATCGAATTGAACAAGTGCTTCTTTAATGGCCAAAACCTCATCTGCCCTATCTAAAATAATGGAAGCATTGGCACTTAAACCGGCTCTAATAAAAGTCGTATCGGCTTTATTTAGGGTTCCTTTTATCTCAAACTGAATGGCTCCATTTTCATCTACACCTTTTGGGGCTATATAATCCAAAACAGCATTAAAAGTTTTATTCTCTATAGCACCTACTGTTACTTCTAAAGGCAAACCTTCTTTAATTTTACCTACTTCGCTTTCATCAACTTTCCCCTCAAAAATCATTTCGTTCACATCGGCCAGAGTAGCCAGGGTAGTACCGTCATTAAAATTATTACTTTCAATTACCTGGTTCCCTACTTTTACAGGAACGTCAAGTACCATTCCGTCTACCGTGGAGCGTATAAGTGTATTAGCCGCACTCCCTATACCACTGGTAGTTCCTGTTTGTACAATTTCAAAGTTTTGTTGAGCAGAACGGTAATTTTGCTGCATTCTTTTATAGTTGGCTTCGGCATTATCGAAATCGTTTTGAGAAATCACACCTTTTTCAAATAAGGATTTCTGCCTCTCAAATGACTTTTTCTCATTATCTAAATTGATTTTAGCTGTAGCTACCGCATCTTTTGCACTTTGCAATGAATTTACATTTGGAATAACCCTTATTTTTGCGATAAGGTCTCCAGCTTTCACCTTCTCTCCGGCCTCAATGTATATTTCATCTATAATCCCGGAAATATTAGGTTTTATAAGCACTTCTTCCTTGGGTACGATATTACCGGTAGCTACGGTTTTTTTAACAATGGTCTCTACATAAGCCTGTTCGGTTTCATAAACCCTGGGATCTTCCTGGTTTTTCTGAAACAAATAGTATAATGCCCCGACAAAAACCACGGCGATCAATACTAAAATTGAAATGGTAACTGTTTTTTTCATTTTTTGATTGTATTTATCTTCTTTTCTTTACTCAGTTCTTAACGCATCTACAGGCTTTATTTTAATTGCATTTTGAGCCGGAATAAGCCCCGCTAACAAACCTGAACATACCAAAATAGCAAGGGCAGTAAGTACAACTCCTAAATCCACACTTGGGTTTGCAAACATCATTTCGGAAGTATCCATTCCACTTAAAGCATAATTTACTGTCGCAATTATTCCGGTAGCGAAAATAATACCGGCCATTCCCGAAATAATAGTCAGAAAAATAGACTCCATTAAGATTTGCCCCCTTATTGACCATGGAGTGGCACCAAGAGCACGTCTCACTCCAATTTCATTCGTTCTCTCTTTCACTACAATTAGCATAATATTGCTAATTCCTATTATACCGGAGAGCAACACCAAAATACCTACAAAGTAGGCCACTGCCTTAAGTGCTACAAACAAACCGTTTACCCTATTAAACTCTTCATATAAATCGAAGTTCCCTACCGCCCTGTCATCTTCAGGGTGAATTGAATGCCTGGTTTTTATAAGATCTAAAATGCTGGATTTTAAACTGGTAATAGAGTTTTCATCATTTGCGGTAATCGCCATCCAGCCCACGGTATCTCCCATATTAAAAGCCTGGGAAAAAGCTGTAAATGGAACATAGATTTGTTTTTGAGCTTCTTCTACGTTTCCGCCTCCACCACCTTTTTTCTTGTAGGTTCCAATTACCATAAAATTTACTCCATTAATTTTAAGATAAGTCCCTAAAACTTCTTCATCTTTCTCATAAAGTTCCCGTTTTACGCCTTCTCCAATAATGGCTACTTTACGCTTCTCCTGAATATCTAAATAGTTTATAAACCTTCCGGAAGTAATATCCATGGGCTCCTGTTGAATAATCTCAGGATAATCGCCATAGACATTAAAAGCACCGGTTTGAAGGCCTCTAACTACATTGTTATTTCCCCCAAAACCACCTAATTGATTCCTTGGAGAAATAAATCTAAGACCGGGAACATTCTCTCTAAGCGCTTCTACATCTGCTGTTTTAAAATTGTACCTTCTTCCTTTAGGCAAACCTTTATAAGGTTTAGAGGCTGTTTGCGTCCACATAAACATGGTATTTGTAGCTATGCCCCCAAAACCTTTTTTTACACCATTTTCAAGTCCCTTTCCTGCCGCCAATAAAATAACAAGAATAAAGATACCCCACATTACGCCAAACGCAGTAAGGATAGTCCTAAACCAGTTAGAGCTTAATGCTTCAATTATTTCACTCCATTTATCCCTGCTAAACATACTATTCGTCTCTTAGTGCTACAATGGGTTTAATTCTCGCAGCCCTCCAGGCAGGAAAAAACCCTGCTATGGCACCGGCAAGTATCAAGATAAAAACGGTGGTAAGTGCTACATTAAAATTAACGGCAGGATTAGCAATGTAGGGAGTTTCTATAAGCGGACCAACAAACTCCAGCAATAGCAAACTGGCTATCAGACCCACAAAACCGGCTATTGCAGTTACAAAAATAGACTCGTGCAAAACCATTCCCACAATAGAGAGCGGCTCTGCCCCCAGGGCTTTTCTGATCCCTATTTCCCGGGTTCTTTCTTTTACTATAATTAGCATGATGTTACTTACGCCCACCACCCCGGCAATAATGGTACAGATCCCCACCCCCCAAAAGAAAAATTTTATCATATCCATTAAATCGTAAAAACGCTTGGCATTTTCCAGGGAATTATTGATACTAACGGCACTTTCATCATCTGGGGCTATGGTATGAGTTTCTTTTAATTGATTTTCTATATCTGCCGAAAAACTACTGGAAGCAGCAAGTGCCTTTTCAAAACTCTCTTCCGGCTCTAAAGTAAAAGCCATATTGGCGATATTATTCGCACCTCCAAATACACGTTGTGCGGTAGAAAGGGGCATAAACACACGACTCTCTTCCCTTTCTCCACCAGGATCGGTATACACTCCAATAACCTTAAAATTTACACCTGAAATCTGAATATACTCCCCTATTGGTTGCTTATTGTCTTTAAAAAGATCGTTCCTAACCTTATTGCCTACCACTAAAACTTTCTCATAATTATGATAATCTTTATAGTTGAGAAAACGGCCTTCTACCATCCCACTATTTTCAAGAAATTGATAATCTGGATAAACCCCTTCTACCCGATAAGAGCCCGACTCCTTCCCATAGTTAACTATACCGTTCCAAATTCTAAAAATAGAAGATTTATACTCTAAATCATCCTGATGTTTTAAGGAGGCATAGTTGAAGTCTTCATTCTTCATTTGAATTCTCCTACCGGGATTTAGCCCCTTGTATTCTTTCGAGGTAACACCTGTGTAGACATAAATAATGTTAGCAGCATCTCTTTTGAATTCCTGGGAAATACCGTTTCGCATCCCCTCCCCAATTCCCAAAAGAATTACTAGAATAAAAATCCCTGAAGCTACCGAAAGGCCAGTTAAAAAGGTTCGTAATTTATTTTTACGAATGGTATCAAAAATCTCTTCCCAACGTTCTAAATCAAACATTTTCCAGTGCTCTTATTTGTTTAACCCTGGTGTCCTGGATTATCTTACCATCTTTTAAATTAACGATCCTCTTGGTCATGGCAGCAATATCGGGCTCGTGGGTAACCACAAGTATGGTTCGACCCTCATCGTTAATTTCCTGGATTAGGTTCATTACTTCATAAGATGTTTTTGAATCTAATGCCCCGGTAGGTTCATCGGCTAAAAGCACCTTTGGATCGCTGGCCAGCGCCCTTGCAATAGCAACCCGCTGTTTTTGACCTCCAGACAATTCATTCGGTAAATGACCGCTCCAATCAGCAAGACCCACCTTTTCCAGATAAGCCATCGCCTTTTCCATGCGCTCGCCCCGATTAATCCCCTGATAATACAAGGGCAGAGCCACATTATCTAAAGCACTTTTATAAGAAATAAGATTAAATGACTGGAAAATAAAACCCAGAAATTTATTACGGTAACGAGCAGCTATCTTTTCATTAAGATTTTTAATAGGTACGCCATCCAGGGTATAAGAGCCTTCATCTAATTCATCTAACATCCCTAAAATATTTAGAAAAGTAGATTTGCCAGATCCGGACGACCCCATAATAGAAACGAGTTCTCCTTCGGCAACGCTAAAATTAATCCCTTTTAAAACGTGTAGCGAACTGCTACCCATCTTATAAGACTTATGAAGATCTCTAATCTCTATCATTGAAATAAAATTACGGGTTACTAACTTTTAGAAAAAGCGTTACCAATAAGACTCTATCACAATGAAAAAGTTACAATATTTTTAAGAAAAAAAATTAGGCTTTCTTAAACTTTCTGAATTTTCTTAGCCTTTTTTCTAGATCGGTAGATAAAAAAACCTAAAGCACCAACCAATAAATATGGAAATGCCATAAGGTAAAGGATACCATTATTAATACCTTTAGCTGCGCTTTGGTCGGTATCACTTTCAAGAACCGCACGACACATAGAACATTGTGCATTGGCCAGCTCGGGCACTAGAATTAGCAGGAAGATAAAAATTAAAAACTTAAGTTTCATAATGGTAATTTCAGACTACAAATTTAAGAATTTTCCCAAACAACTGTTTAGTATAGCTGTTAAGTCTTAATTTCTTCAAGAAGAAGATAGACTACTAATAATAGGGAAACATAAAAATATATACCAACACCCCTGTAATTGCTACATACAGCCATATAGGGAAGGTCCATCGGGCAATTTTTGCGTGCTTTTCATATTCTCCCGTTAAACCTCTGTACATTGTAAAAAGTACTAATGGTACAATAATAGCCGAAAGTACAATATGCGTAATAAGAATAAAGAAATACACAGGTCGCAAAATACCCTCGCCGCCATATGAGACAGGATCATTACTTATTTTTGAGATCACATAGCTCACCAAAAATATAGCTGAAAGCACAAAAGCAGTAATCATAACATTACGATGTAGCTTATACTCTTTAATATTCATAAAGAAATACCCCAGCATTAAAAGAATGGCGGTAGACCCATTTAATACCGCATGGAAAAATGGGAAAGTGCCTGCCTGGGTGCCAAATATATTATAGCGTTCAGGTAAATACATTAAAACAAGTACCAGAGCTGGGACCAATATAGATAAACCAATTATTACCGGTACTGCGATTTTATCTACTTTTGTTAGTGTTCTTTTCACAATAGCTTTTTAATATCTTCGATTAAAATATCAATTTGAGGCTCTTCCTCCCCCTCTATTACAGATTTCTTTCTTTCTACAGATCCACGATAATAAATTATAGGATTTCCAAACCTATCCAGTCGCGATCTAATATAACCCTCCTTATCTACCAAGGCAAACAAGCCCTGATGGGCAAAACCACCGGGAACTTCACTATTTTCTCCTGCATAAATATTAAAACCACCATTGGCAAGCCCATAAATAGCTTCTCTTTCGCCGGTCAATAAATTCCAATTAGGATGATTTATCCCATAGTTTTCTGCATAAGATTTTAAAACCTCAGGGGTATCATGTTTGGGATCTATAGAAAAGGAAGCAATTCCGAAATCATTTTTATTTTTAAATTCTTCCTGAATTTCAACCAAATTTTGGTTCATTATTGGGCAAATTGTAGGGCAGGTAGTAAAAAAGAACTCCGCCACATATACCTTCCCCAGGTAATCTTTATTGGTTATGGTATCTCCGTCTTGATTTATCAATTGAAAATCTGGTGCTTTTTTCTTTTTACCGTTAACCTCTATATAAGTTAAGGGTTTACTGTTATTAGATGTCTTGTCTGCGCCCTTCACATTTAACCTATCGGCCTTCACCACTTCATCCCCGGCAATGGTACTTACAATTTTAGGAATAAAAATAATCCCAAAGATCAAAATAGTTAGGGAAAGGCCTATGTAAGAATATTTTCTCTTCATTTTTAATTATTTTCTCTATCGGCGTTATTCTTTTTTAAAGCTAACCTATATTCAGCAAGAATCACTTTAACATCATCATTCATTTTATCGCTTAACTCTGCAACAGACCTTGAATCGTATCCATAAACTTTTCCAAAATCTTCATCGTCATCCCTACCTCTTAAATTAAATTCTTTATCCACAATAAAAACATAGGGAGTATAAGTGCCTTGTAGGGTATGCGGAGTCTTAAAGCTATTAAAGGTTTCTTTTATAGCCTTAGGTGTACCAAAAACAAACCTCCATTTTTGAGTTTCTGAAATACCGCTGAATTCTTCTTTAAATTTCCTGGCCTCTTCACGCGCTACCTCGGGAAGCACTACAATAAATTGAAAATCGTCGAATTCGTAGTATTTCTCGAGTATTTTTTGATCAAGATTAAAGGTATTCCCTTTTAAGTCATCGAGCTTTTCACCAAAAAAAGCAACGATACTAATTTTATCTTTGAAAGTAACTGTGTTTCCTTCCAGGTCCTGAAATTCAGAAACGTCATTAACCTCTTCGGTTAAAACAGGCAATTTCGCAAAGTTATTTTGCCCTGAAGCAAAAAACATATAAGCAATAATAGGTAATGCAAAGAGTACCAAAAGCACAAAAAACTTTTTCATATCCTATATTTAAAAGTGGCACAAAAATAAAAAGACGGTTTAACAAAACCGCCTTTCTGTACTTTTTTAACTTTTAAGTTCTTTGTCCTAGAAATCCCAGGATACATAACCATTATTAAAGACCTCATAAATATAATCCCCTTCGGTTAAAAGGATAAATATAAGGTAGCTAATAAGAAAAACTGCCGTCCATACTATAGCTCTTCGCAAACCTTTAGTTTCTCCTTCTAAATGCATAAAAGACCAGGCAATATAATAGGCTTTATATATAGTTAGGATAATAAAAATCCAGTTTAGGAGCGACATGCTCAAAAAAGAAGTATCTGTTAGAAATTCGGGTTTAAAAATCCCCAGAACAACTTCAACAATTGTAACTATGGAAAGTATTACAAATACCGTCCAAATCCTTTTTGTATTAGATTCGTGTTGATGTGCTGTATCGTGTGCCATTTTTATTTATTTCTAAAATTAAACCAGGTAAAAGAATGTAAAAACAAATACCCAAACTAAATCCACAAAGTGCCAGTAAAGACCAACCTTTTCTACCATCTCGTAATTCTTTCTACGCTCGTAAGTACCCAAAATAACATTAAAGAAAATTATAATGTTAATAAGCACTCCTGTAAATACGTGAAAACCATGGAAACCGGTAATAAAGAAAAAGAAGTCTGCAAACAACGGCGGGCCGTATTCATTACGGGTAAGGTTAGCTCCCTCTATTACACCTACAGCTTCACTGTTTAACTTAGCAATAGATTCTTCACGAGAGAGAATGGTTTTCTCCCCCTCTTCGTTCATTATTTGTGTTCTTATAAGAAGATCTGAATTTTCTCCAAAGCCTGCTTTCACTTCTTCTATAGAGTAAGATGGCAAAGATTTTTCGCTCTCAAACCAAACCCCGTTTCTCGCCTCATGCTCTACTCTGGGTGAAGCCTGAGAAGCAGCTACATCAGAAAGTGCTACACGATGGCCCTCACTATCTACAAACTGCAGTATATTACCACCTTCTGTATAAACAGCCCCATAAGTACCATTGATAAAGTTTTTCCATTCCCAGGCTTGAGAACCAAGGAAAATAACACCACCAATAATAGTAAGAAACATATAAAATGTAACTTTTCCTTTCTTAAGTTGATGACCAGCATCTACTGCCAAAACCATAGTTACTGACGAGAAGATAAGAATAAAGGTCATTAACGCCACATAATACATTGGAGCGTCTACACCATGTAAAAAAGGAAAGTGATTAAAAACTTCATCGGCAATTGGCCAAGAGTCCATAAATTTAAATCGGGAAAATCCATAAGCTGCAAGAAAACCAGAGAAGGTAAGTGCATCAGAAACGATGAAAAACCACATCATCATTTTGCCATAGCTAGCTTTTAAAGGCTCATTTCCACCACCCCAGGTTTTACCTTCGGTGCCTGTTCTAACAACAGTAGCTTCCATAGAAGAGTTTTTAATTTTTAAGTATTGCGCAAAAATACGCAATTTTATTATTTAAAGAAATATAAAAATACAAACAGGTATATCCACATAAGATCAAGAAAATGCCAAAAAGTGCCACCTAGCTCAATACCAAGCATTTGACCTTTTTTATATCTTTGTTTAAAATGGTTATAAATTACCACCAAAAGCGTGATCACACCTACAGCCAAATGCACCAAATGCACTAAAACAAGCACATAAATAAAAGAAGTGGTAATACTACTTTCGCTTCCGGTAAAGTAATAGCCTTTAGCTATAATCTCAGAAAACCCATTAAATTGCAGCACCATAAACAGCACAGCCAGGACCAGGGTGCCAATCAACATCGCCGAGGCATTTCTTCGGTTTCCAGACAAAATGCTTTGTTTTGCCAGAATAAAAGTAATACTACTCAAAACTATTACAAGGGTACTCCAAAAAAAAGCAGACGGCAATTCGAATTCTGTTAGCCAATCTGGCCTTGTTTTACTCACAACATAAGCACTTGTTAATCCACCAAAGGTCATGATCATGCTTATTATCCCAAACCAGAGCATCATTTTCTTAGCCCTGTCATATTTATGTTTTTCTTCACCTTGAGTTAAATCCATTGTCTTATAAATTTATCTAAAACATATACAATTTGTAGCAGCGTAATATAAGATACACTCGCAAACATTAATTTTTTTGCGGCCTGGGCAGTTTTTTCTTTATACAACCTTATCGCATAATACAGCATTCCCAAACCAAGTAAAAGAATAACGACACCTGCGACGGGAGTTAGAAAAAGTTTATCTGTAACCCCAAATACCGGAACTAATGACACTAAAACGGTCCATATTGAATAAAGAATAATCTGTATAGCCGTTCCCTTATCCCGCTTTCCGGTAGGCAACATAAAAAAGCCACCTTTTTTATAGTCGTCGTACAACCACCAACCAATTGCCCAAAAATGCGGAAACTGCCAAAAAAATTGAATCATAAACAAAGTACCCGGCTCTATACTAAAATCTCCGGTAGCAGCAACCCAACCCAACATAAAAGGAATGGCCCCGGGAATAGCTCCTACAAATACAGATAATGGGGTTTTAGTCTTAAGAGGCGTATAAACACTTACATATATAAAAATACTTATTGCCCCAAACATCGCAGTCTTTGGGTTAATAATATATAAGACTACAAGTCCGCAAATAGTAAAAACACTGGCAATTAAAAAAGCAGTACTTACCGACATTCTTCCACCCGGAATAGGACGATTTTTAGTACGATCCATAAGGGCGTCTAAATTACGCTCTATAATCTGGTTATAGGCATTTGACGCTCCAACCATAAAGTAACCACCAACAGCCAAAAGGAAAACGGTCACAAAATCTATATTATCGGCTCCTAAAAAATATCCTGCTACCGATGAAAAAACAACGCTTACAGCAAGCCTTACTTTGGTAATCTCTTTAAAGTCTGTTACGATAGAAGCCGAGGAAGTATGTACGCCGGTGCTGCTCAAAAATAGTTTTTTAAATTGGCGCAAAGATACTCCTTAATTAGGTTTTGGCAAGGGGGCAAAAATGTTAATTTTAAGCACTTAAGGATTTGCTGAAATATTGAAAGATAATTACCACTCACGACTTCCGGTAGTGGTTATAGATTTACAACAGAAATCAGATTTTAATAATCGTAGTACCAGTTAAAAATATCGGTTCTTATACCAAAGTTTAACCAACTTGTGGTATTGTCAAAATAAGAAGCTGTATCTAAACGAGGATTAAAAGAACGATATATAAAGCTCCCGTATAATTTTAAATTCGTTGCCGGGTTCACAATATAACCGGCTTCAATACTACCAAACAAAGATTTAGTGGTATTTCCCTGGCCAACTTTCACTCCAACATCAAACGGACGTTGCCGTTCACTACTATAAATATCACCACCATAAGCCTGCGCATCGGTATTGTCGAAACCGCGTTTACCATAAATTACTTTAACATTTCCATACCACCTGTTTTTCTTATAACGAGCAATAGCAAGTATTTCCCTAAAATTAGCACCCCATAAATGAGCCATAGATTGGTTATTATGGCCGTAATTTAAAACTCCGGTATTATGCGAATATGTATAAGGACGCACCTGGTTATATTCAAGCTGAAGATAAAGCCCCGGCACCTTAAACGCATCAAAATATTTGACCCCCAGTTGGTAACCAAGTTTATTCTTCCAGCTTTGCTGCCCTCCGAATACATCGGAAGTAGAAAATTCGTCTATTACAAATTGGCCATACGCGTTTATAGTGTTTGAAAACTTATATTTTGAAGAAAGCCCAATAATAGCATTTCCACCCCTGGCACCGGTAGAAAACTCAATAGCCCTATAAAAAATTACCGGGTTCAAATAATTTAAATCGAAGCCCCGGTTGTTATCATTTTCCCAAACCACAGATTCAAACAAACCAATATTAAGCCTTTTGGTAACATTATAGCTTAAATAATGACTTGCCATATATTTTGTCCTAAAAGAACCACTGGCCGTAACTTCTGGCCGCACATCCCGCAAAGACATCCAGGTATTGGTATATTTCAGCTTCCAAAATGTAGTATTCAGTTTAAAATATGGATAAGGCGAAGCATTATCGCTCATTAAAAGCGACCTATAGCCATCCCCTATAAAATTCTTGCCGTGTCCAAACTGCAAATTAAAAAATTTATTGGGCGTGTAAGACAAGTATCCTTCGGCTACAGGATAATCATAACCTTCATCCATAAAAGGTTTAGCAATACCTCTACCGGGAATTATAGCAGGATCTCCCCCATCTGGCCTTAAAGATTCTGCAAAACGATTATAATAGTCGGCAAACCTACCTTGATTCTCGTAAGCAACGGTGTAAAAATTAAGCTTCTTACCTAACCCACCCTGAAAAACTAGCGCCCGGGTATTATTATAGGTAAAATCGAAGTCTTTTTGCTGAAAATCTTTACCTAACTGAAGATCTAAAGCAAAATCTAAAGTAAACCAATAATCTTCGGTTTGAAATTGCGCCAGATGCTCATTAAGCAATTTGCGACCTAACCATGAATTTACCTTCTTAAGCTGAGTATCTTCTTCCTTTTTGAAATTATAATACTTAGAAACCTCAGAAAAAAGTAACGGTTTTGAAGCAGCATGTGTATTGACGCCAATCCTATTAAATTCAGCATCAAACCGACTATAATATTCATGAGAAAGCGGGATATTTATCTGGCTCTCATACCTAGGCCGTGTAAATTTGCCGGGTTGAATTTCATCATATTCATTATCAATGTCATTATCAGTCTGAAATAATACCGATTCGCTTTTATGATTCCCTTTATAAGCCTGTTGAAATTGTTCCAGGTTTAAAGATAGTGGAATTTTAACCGGCATTCTAAACTGAGCAAAAACAGGCCTGGCGTTGTAAGTAGCCGGCTGTATTGTAGGAAGCATATTAAAAACACGCTGCATCTCTTCTTTCAACTCAACGTAGGCTGCATCTAAATAAAGTACCTGAAAAGCACCAAATTTATCAACTTCAAAAACCACCTTCACCTCTCCCCTATAATCCTCATCAATCACTTTAGAAGGAACGATATAATTAGCAAGGATAAACTCGCGTAAAGTATTCTTAAAACAAGCTTCTTTATTTTCAAAATCTACCGTGGAGCATTGCGGAAATTCAGGAAAGCGCTGAACATTGCTTTGAGCCTGGAATTTAAAATTATTTATAATTAATAAAACCAGAAGAAACAAATAGCTCTTCATACTCAAATTGAAGAAAGGTTGGTTACACTCTGGAAATATACATTTTTTTGAATAGAGTAAACCGGTATAAACAAAAAAATCCCGGGAACAAGCCCGGGATTCAATATCAAAAAAAACTTTATTTAGTCCTGTACCTGGAATACAATAGGTAGCGAGTACATAACTCCAACCGCTTTTCCTCTTTGTTTCCCTGGTTGCATTTTCGGTAATTTATTAATTACTCTTGCAGCCTCACGTTCTAATCTTGGGTGCGGTGCACGAGACATTACGTTAGTAATATTTCCCTTTTCATCAATTTTAAACTGAACAATCACTCTATTTACACCCGAAAGACCTAGCTCTGCACCAAGATCTGTATCAAAGTTACGGTTTACAAACTGACTGATTTTTTTACTCATACATTGTTTGCGCTCTTCATTATTTTTCAGGTTTTCACAACCTGGGAAAATTGGCACATCTTCAATAACAGCAAAAGGTACATCTGCCACTTCTTCTTCTACAGGAGCCTCAACAACTTCCTCTACTTCAACAATCTCTTCAAGATTTGTTTCTGTAGATTCAATCTCATCTTCCTCAACCTCTTCTTCATCCTCTACAACCTCAATAATCTCTGGCGCTGGAGGCGGCGGAGGTGGTGGCGGAGGTGTATTCTGCATCTCGGTAATTGGGATTTCTTCATCGTCTAAATCGTCCATACTTAACTGGCCGGTATCAATGGCTTCCTTGTCATAAGTCTTCCATTCAATAGCACGCCAGGTAATTAATAGGACCAGGACAAGCCCCAATTGGAGAAACAGCACGCTCTTTCTCTTTAAATCGGCTTTTGGATTTTTCTTTGGTTCCATAATTGGTTATTGATTAATAAGGATTGCTAAAATAAATATTTTTTCTAAAAAACTAAATTAATCTTGCTATTTAACCTTTTTAGACTTCTTTCAAAGAAAAGAAAGATAATAACAGCAAGCAAAACACCAGTGGTATTAGCCAAAATATCAAACCAATCTGGTTGACGATAACTGGTGAGCACTCCTTGTAAAAGCTCAATTAACATACCAAACAGCACTGCAAGGCCTGCAATTTTAAAAAGGTTACTCTTATAAGTATTCTTAGGTTTATTTTTCAACATAAAATATACCTTCCACAATACCAATAACCCAAAATAAGCTACAAGGTGTAAAAGTTTATCTGTAGGATTAAAACTTCCAACACTAATTTTACCAAGTTTCACCAAAGACGAAACCGTTAGTAAAACTGTGTAGGAACAAGCTACAAATAAAGCAATTCTAGTTACCAAGAATTTCTTTATAAGCATCTGCGCTTAAAAGTTCTTCCAACTGAGATTCATCAGAAAATTTCACTTTAATCATCCAACCTTCTCCGTAAGGGTCTGAATTCACTTTTTCAGGCTCGTCTTCAAGACTTTCATTAAATTCAATAATCTCTCCAGAAATTGGCAAATACAGGTCTGAAACGGTCTTTACCGCTTCTACAGTACCAAACACCTCTTCTTTATCAAGGGTCTCATCCAGGGTTTCTACTTCTACATAAACGATGTCTCCCAATTCGCTTTGAGCGAAATCTGTAATACCTATTGTAACAGTATCACCTTCTACCCTGATCCATTCGTGATCTTTGGTATACTTTAAATCTTGTGGAATATTCATTGGTTCTATTTTATATTGGAGCAAAGTTAATTTTTTAAAGCAATACTTCAAACAAGGCTCAATTAATTTCCAAAATTATATCTAAGTGTAATTCCCGATCTTATAGTTGTTTGCGGGAAAGCGGTAGAAACAGCGTATTCAGAGAAATTATGCTCATAATAAAATATAGCTGTTAAGTTGCTGGAAATGGCATAATCTGTAGTAAAATTAAGGCGCCAAATATCCTGCCCGGCAATCACCTGGCTGGTTTCCAAGTCAAGGTACCTAATAATACTTTTATTCCTTCTAAAAGAAACATCAGCTTTAAAGTTAAGGTCGCTGCTTAAAATTCTATTTCGCCCACCAAGACCAGTTGCGATTTTTAGATCCTTTATTCTGTAGCCTGCGCCAAAAATATATTCATTTCCGGTAGTTTCAGTAAGCAGGTTATTATCAAAGCTTAAAGAAAGCATTCGGTCTTTCCTAACTTCGGCCAACAATTGAATGGCATTTTTAGTTTCCAGGTCTAACCGAAATAATGGTGTAAACAATTCAGTTAAAACAATATTTGAATACAACATAGGGCTTTTAAAATCCCCTGCCTGGTTAGTATCAAATTCGTTATCCGGGTCATAATCTAAATTGGTTTGAAACTGGTTAATAGTATGATTGGATTGGTAACCGTGATTTATTGAAAACCTTCTAAATTTATCCCTAAACCAACCAATACGCATTAACCCGGTATACTTTAGATTCCAATTTGGCAAAGGCATATCCCTAAATGCACCTAATTTAACATCTTCAGGATCTTTACCCGCGTAAGCTGAAACAAAAGCAGGAAGCAAAACAGCCTGGCTTGTTTTTCCTATTCCCTTTGGAAAACCATCTTCATCTACATCGTTAGGATCTAAACCACGTTCCCTGGCTATTCTTCTTGCAATGGTCAAACGATTTTCCCTAAAGTTTTCAAATGTTGCTGAAGATTGCTCGTTAGATTGATTGAATGCAGTTTTTATAAGAATTGTAGAAATATTAAAGTTCCCATAATTATATGGTGTTAAGGGAATATATTCAAGCGTAGTTGGATTTACCCTATAATTTTCTGAATAATTTTCTGAATAATTCCTACTCGCACTAACATCTACAGTAAGGTCTGGGATAATATCAAGGGAAGCCTGCACATCTAATTGCTCGTTCTTTAAAGTAGAATACTGCTGATTAAAATTTTGGAATAAGGTTAACCAACCTCTTCTAGCAGCATTGTACCTAATTTCGTCCTGCCAACCAAAAGCAAAACCGGCACTGGGTCGTAAAGTTCCCATAAAGCCAACACTAGGGGTATAGCCGGGAAGAAAAGTACCTTCATTTTGCCTATAGTTTATTTGCAACCTACTTAACACCGTTACAAAATCTACAAAAGTATTAAAGCCTTTACTTGTTTTTTTAACCACCTCAGCATTCTGCCCGGCCTGTCTATCTTGAGGCGCCCCATCTAAAGTAGGCACACCTGCACTACGCTGCTTTATGGTCTTGTTACCCCTGCCTTCTTTCTTTTCAAGCCCTAAATAAGAATACAAAGACTCCATATCAAGATTGGCATTTATTTGATGGGAACTCGAGTTTTGCACACTATTCCCTATATCAGGAATATTTTCCAGGTTTTCGTAAATACGGGAGCCACGTTGCCATTGAAAATCACCCGTATAGGAGTATGTTGCATTTATAAAATCCAGTACCGGAATTTTATCAAAAGGAAGGTCATAATTTACCTGTAAATTTTGGTAATGTAAATCTGGAGTACCTATGCTGAAAAAATTATCCCAAACCCCAATAGTGTTATCGGCAAAACCTTCTTCGTCTATGTAATTTCTAACAATTCTATTATTTGAGGCATTAAAAGCAAAATTTAATGAATTTGTAAGGTTGTAGTTTATACCATATTCCCAGTTAAACAAATAATTTCGCTGGTAAAGGGTAGGAATTCCTAAATCTTCATCTGAAAGCTCCAGCGATCTAAATTTCTGCTCGTTGTACTGTCTTAAAATGGTAGAACTTGCATTTATGTTAGACGGCAATAAATTCACATTAAAATCTCTTACCAAAGAATAATAATCGCTACTATCTAATGCCGAAATATTTTTAAAAGGCTCTACTTGTTTAGGCTCGAAGTTAAACTCGTAAGTAGCCCCTGCACGTACATTCTGACTTAAAGATTCTTCTATTTCAAAATCCCTGTGATCTACCTGATTGTAAGAAGTTGTAAAAGCAAAGTTTTCAATATCATAGGGCATAGGCTTTGCTTCGCCTGTACGTTCTTTTCGCAAGCCAATAACATTTATACTTTGGCGTTTTGTATAGGTTTGAGATTGTTTTTTTACGCGCTCTCTTTCTGCTGGATCTACAATATCGGCCAAGCGGGTTTCCAATTCTAAATCCAGAAATTCCTGGTCAAATTTTGGTGTAACCAGCTCCTCTCCCCTACTGTAATTAAAAGGAATTTTAACTCCCCATTTTTCCGGAAGCAATTGGCCAACATTAATATTGGTAACAACATCGTATTGCTGCGAATTTTCCCTGCTTCGCTGGTTTGGCCCCTGCTCTATGGTTCCAAAGCCTACGGTGCTTTTTCTACCCGTAGCGGCCAGCGTTGCAAAATCGGCCAGGTTTGTATCCATATTAATTATGGTTGCCCAGCCTCCTTCATTATCAAGATCTGAAAGCCTTAACTCATTAAACCAAACTTCTCCACACAAATCCTGCACCCCGCTGGTTGGCGTTCCATTTTTTAGTCCTAACATTAGCACCCTAACATTTCCAAAGCTGGGATTCCCTTTTATCCCAAGACGAAGCTTATCCATTTCATACGGATCTTCTTCATCTACCAACTCCAGGCTTTCTGAAAAGAAGTTTAATTTACCGGCATTTAAAGCAGGGTCGCCAAGCACACTGGTTTTTACACGTTGCAATAAATTTAAAGGCAATTCCATTCTATTACCTTCAGGCCAAATTTCTTCGGCTGTCGTGGCTCCAAAAACAGTAGGGCTTAAAGGCACTTCAATCTGATAGTAATTATCGGTAAAATCGGTTCCCATTCTAATAAAAGCAACCAATTGACCGTCTTTTAAAGGCGTCTTGTTCGGTAAAGATTCGGCGTGCAAAAACATTTCCAGTTTTTTATATTGCCGCATATCTAGCTGAAAATTCTTATAAACCGCCCTGGAATCTTGTGGCTCGAGATCACAAACCCTAAGGGAAAGAGATTGTTCATTTTGCCTAATATTAGTATTATTCTCAAAAAGTTCTTCTCTAATCACCCCCGGAGGCAACACATAAGGTATGGGTTCCCGGTTTTCATTTTCTTCAATATTTACCGCTGAAACTTCAAAAAGGGTATTCTGATTTTCAGGAAGTACACTTCTATCCCTCAAACCACGATTATACCGTCTATAGTCTCCACGCACCAGCTCCATGGTTCCAAAACGCAATAGGGTCTTCTCTTCAAACCCACTAAGGAACATTCTCATAAACCGTATAGACCTATAATCTGCAATTCCCCCTTTAGCATCTGTTGGCTCGTATATTGGTATTTTAAACTGAAGCCAGCGCACGGGTAGTTCGTTTCCATTTCTAAGGGTAGTAGTAAGTTCTTTTTCGTCGGTTATATATTGATTATTTTCAATACCCATACCCGGAAAAAATGGTATTTCATACTCAAAATAACTATCTATGGTATTCATCGTGTTATCACGATTTACATCTTCTGTAGTAGGCAAAGTGGTGTTTCCCCTATTGGTATTCCCAACTTCCGGTGGTGAATTTCCGTCGGGGCCATTATACCTTTTGTAACGGCTAACAATATCTCCAGTGGTATTTAAAAAATACTCGTAGTTATCGGCTGCAGGATCAGGAAAATTACTAAACTCGGGAAATTTCGCGGCTTCCTGTTCATCTGAAAGCCCATCGTAACCCACATCCTGATTTCGACGCTCTTCGCCTTCAGTATTAAACGCATAGATTAAAGATTGGTCTGCAGGAACTTTGGCCACCTGTGTTTCTATGGTATTCTCTGATCCACCACTGGCCGGCAAGCCATTTTCAAATTGCTTTCTACCATCTTTTAAAACATCTTCAGAAATATTCCCTAAATTAAAATTGATAGTTCCGCCAGAGTTGCCATTATTTTCAGCATAAATATAAGGGTCCATCACCCAAAACTCTATAAACTCAACATTGCTCTGCTCAAAATTTGTGGTGTTTATTCCACGCATTATTCCTCCAAAATTTTGAGAAGGATTTGGCAAGGCTCCCTGTGCTGCCAGGGGGTTAAAGTTGTAAGGGCCACGTTCGGTTGGAAAATAAGCCAGATCCATAGTATATACCACCTGGGGTTGCCCCTGCACTACATCGGTATTTGGGAATATCTCACTGAGTGCTACCCTTCTTGTGGCGTAATTTGAAATATCGTTATCTGTAATTCCGTCTGGCCGTCTACTGCTATAAAATATAGGATCTATGGTATACCAGGCCAAACTTGCACGTCTATACCCCACCTTAGCATCGCCATTAGCTAGTTCGCCACCAAAACCAAGGGGCACACTACTTAACTCCCAGCTAAGGGGAGAACTAATATCTATAGTAGTTTGTGAAGCTTCAAAATCGTCTATATAAGTTGTCGCCTCTCCCTGAAAGTCGTTAACTGCGGGTGCTCCGGGTTGTAAGTATGCAAACTCCCCGGTAACAGAAAAATTAGAGGGGACATCGGTATCTACATTTGGCAATTTATTCACCAGCCTGGTAAACAAAGGAACTTCAGTAGAATAATTTATATTGAAACCAAAAATAGAATTGTTTATAGGCTCATAACTATAATTCGCTTTTTGGGTAAGTGGCCGTTCTTTTAGATTTAAAAAGGTTGCTCCTACCAAAAAATTTTCATTAAACTGATGTTCTACATTTATACCTGTAAAACGTTTGGTTTGTTGCCCAAACAAAGCATTATTTTCGGTATTTACCTGAATAGGAATATCTGAAGCCAATAGAGCTTCATCCAGAATTTGCACTCTTCCCAACTCGTAATTCACCACATAATCTACTCCTTCCTGCAAGACCCTTCCACCTGCAGTTACGGTAACCGATCCGGGAGGGAGATTAAAACCAATTGGTATTCCTTCAACTTCCCCCGATTTATACCTTCCTTTTAACTGAAATTTATTTTTATCGGCATCTTCCTGCTCAGCCTGAGTCTTTGTGGTTCGGTATAAAGACCTAAAAACATATTTTTGCTGGTTAGCATTCCAGGTTTCGAGAATATTATAATCTTCGGTTCCGGAGTTTGGCGAATTATCTAATTTATCAAACAAATGTTTCCCAAAAGGTTCTACCGTAGTAAAAATAATATTCCCACTTTGTGGATCTATTGTTAAACCGGGCACATAATCAAAGAAACCATCGCCACCGTTTATGGGGTCGTTGTTATTATTAAGTTTATCTAATTTAAACACACGAAGCAAAGGCGTTTCGGTGACATCTTCCGGGAGGGCCACTGCTCCATCTCCTGCAGGCTTTATATAATTTAAAGGCTGCGGATCTGTATACAGAATATTCAACCTAAAATCGTCCCGCTCTAACTGATACGCACCAAGACTATAAATATTCTTCATCATTAAATCCCACACTGGCTCATCTACATTGGTAATGGTGCTTTTAAGCATTTTTACCACAAGGTTTTGGTTTACCCGTTGGTTTGCACCGGGCTCGCCACCCGGGTTTTGTGCAGGATTATTATCTCCCGTGGCATTTACCCCGTCGTTAGCAAACTCCCCTACCTGATAAACTTCACCATTTACAGTATATTGGAATGCAACCGCTAGAATTTCGTCGTTGCTTAATCTCTGATTTAAAGATATGTATCCTAATTGAGTATTTAAGTTATATTCATTAGGTTGTAATTGCCGTGCATTTTCCAGTTTTACGTAATCCAAACCTTCTGAAACCTGCACCCCTCCAAAGCCATTATCTACCGTAGCCACATCGCGAATAGCCGGAGTTAAAACCGATTGAGCCGAACCATCTATCCCAAAAGGATTAAAATCGTTATTGGCATTATCTGGAAAGCCTCCAGCCGGTTGGTTAAAAAATCCGGCAGGCACGTTGTCAAGTCCGATGTTTCCGGGGATATTCGTTTCTCCAAGATCTTGAATCCCTACAATATTTCGGGTATCGGTAAGGTTTTGAACATTATTGGTTCGATTAGTTACCCAAACCTGAACTCTTTTAATTTGAATATTTGCGTTGATAAACGGATAATCTTTGAGGGCTTCATCATAATGATCCCTAAAATAATGAGCGAGGAAGAAGTGCCTATCCTGATCGTAATCCAGGGCAAATTTTTCAAATTCTTCAACGGCAGCACCACCTTCAACATTTACAGTACGACGCTCTGATTTTTGTTCAGAAAACACCCCCGTAATCCTGGTTTTCCCAAACTGCAATTCGGTTTTAAACCCAAATAAACTTTGTGCACCCTGCATTAAAGCATTGTTGAGCGGCATATTCACATTACCTACTTCTATCTTTCGCACTATATCATCTTCAGTAGGAGTATATTCAAGTTTTAATTGATTTTGAAAATCGAAGGTAGACTGAGTATCATAATTAGCAGTAATTTGCAAACGCTCCCCAACCTGCCCTAAAAGACTAAGGCTTATTCGCTGATCAAAATCAAAAGTGAGATTACTTCTATTTCTTGGGGAAAAAGCCGGGTTATCCTGTTTGGTATAAAGCAACCCGAGATCCATTTCTACGGTTCCCTGCGGAACAATATTAATTTCTGAACCCCCAAAAATACTTTCAAAGAAGTTATTATTAACATAAAAATCGGGCAATAAATCTCGTTGTATTTCTTCGGAACCTTCTTTTCGGCCTGCTTGCGCATCTATCTTCTGCTTAAAATAATTGCGCATTTCTTCATCCAACACAAGATTTTCATACTCCTGAGGAGTTAAAATAAGCGGAATTGAAAGATCTATATCCCCTAATTTTTCCCGGTAAATATAACGGTCCAGAATAGGATCGTATTCATAAAAAGATGAAATAAGCTGTGAATCTGGCAGGGAAATTTCACTAAGAGTGTACCACGTATCAGTTGTATCCTGAGGGGTTTCCTGTGCATTGGAACTCAATGAAATTATCAATGACAACAACAAGCTGAGTCTAACCGAAGTTGACAATTTCAAGTAATTGTACCTCAATTCTTTATAGATTTTTTAAAGCCATTTTTATAATAGATTCTACGGTAGGGGCTTGAGAATCTTTCATGATTTTATCTACTACCCTGGTAGCCTGCTTTCTTGCAAAGCCCAGAGTCTCTAATGCAGATAACGCTTCTTCTTTTATTGTATTGTCCTGAGGAACAAAAACTTCGTCTTCCCCATAGACTTTTAATATTTTGTCTTTTAAATCTAAAATCACCCTTTGGGCAGTTTTAGCACCAATCCCCTTAACACTTTGTATAGTAGGCACATTGGCGTTAGCAATCGCTTCTTTTACCTGATTAGGCTCTAAAGAAGACAACATTGTTCTTGCTGTACTGGTACCTACTCCCGAAACCGATATTAATAACCTAAAAATATCGCGCTCTGATTTTTGATAAAAACCATATAACGTGTGGGAATCTTCCTTTACATGCAAATGGGTATAAATACTTATATTTTCGGAATCTGGAATTAGCGAAAAGGTATGTAAGGATATATGCACCATATACCCAACACCATTGCATTCAATAACTAAGTAGGTAGGATTCTTCTCTATTAATTGCCCCTTAAGATGATGAATCATATAATTTTAACTTAAGGATTCAAATGTAGTAAATAAAAGTTAAGCCCGAAACCTTTGTCCCGGGCTTAAATGCTATATTTCCACCTTATTTTACTCGATAATCGAGATTTATCCCTATAATTAAATTATCGGGACTCCGTGACTTGTCACGAAACACAAAAATTCTTCCTATTTATTGCTTCGTTGACTGCCCACGAGGTTATTTACTTTTTTTGTTTCTTTTCCTTTTCCTGAGCATCTACAACCGTAATGGCAGTCATATTTACAATTTCTTCTACACTCGCCCCAAGTTGAAGAATATGTACGGGCCTGCGCATTCCCATCATAATTGGGCCAATAGAATCTACGTTATTCAACTCTTTTATAAGCTTATAAGTACTATTGGCAGAATCCAGGTTTGGATATATTAAAGTGTTTACCTTTTTTCCGGCCAATTTTGAAAATGGGAATTTATTCTGAAGCATTTCACGATTAAGTGCAAAATCTGCCTGTAATTCTCCATCTACATTTAAGTCTGGTTGATAACGATGTAGGTAAGCAACAGCATCTTTTACTTTAACAGCATGAGGGTCTTTGGATGAACCAAAGTTTGCATAAGACATCATGGCTACAACCGGCTCTATCCCAAACAATTTTACTGTTCTGGCCGTCATTTGTGCAATTTTAGCAAGGTCTTTTGCAGGAGGATCTATGTTAATAGAAGTATCACTAATAAAAAGTGGACCTCGAGAGGTGTTCATAATATTGGTAGCCGCCACTCGAGTTACACCGGGAGCCATTCCAATAAGTTCAAGCATAGGTTTTACAACTGTTGGATAAGCTCTTGAATAACCAGAAAGCAAGCCATCGGCATCCCCTTCGTTAACCATCATGGCTGCAAAGTAGTTGCGCTCACGCATTAATTTTTCAGCATCATACAAGGTAACCCCACTTCTACTCCTTGATTTCCAATATACCTTTGCGTATGCTTTTCGCTGATTTTCCTGATCATCAGCCTTAGGGTCTATAATAAGAACATCTTCATTGAAGTCTATTTCTTGCATCAATTCTTTAATCACCTCACGTCGGCCCAGTAAAATAGGAATAGCGATTCCTTCATCCTGAACTATTTGCGCTGCCTTTAGTACATCTAAATGATCGGCTTCCGCAAAAACAATTCGTTTAGGGTTCATTTTTGCCCGGTTAAGCAATAACCTGGTAATTTTATTATCACTGCCCATTCTTTCAAGTAGCTCTTCTTCATAGCGCTCCCAGTCCTGAATGGGTTCTTTTGCCACCCCACTTTCCATTGCTGCTTTCGCAACGGCCGGCGGTACTTTAGCAATTAATCGTGGATCAAAAGGTTTGGGAATAATATAATCTGAACCAAAATTAAGTCTGGTTTCACCGTAAGCAATATTCACCTGTTCCGGCACAGCTTCTTTGGCCAGCTCGGCCAGAGCTTTTACCGCAGCCATCTTCATCTCCTCATTTATTTTAGTAGCCCTAACATCTAAAGCTCCACGGAAGATAAAAGGAAAGCCAAGTACGTTGTTCACCTGGTTTGGATGGTCACTTCTTCCTGTGGCCATAATAATGTCCTTACGCGTATCCATAGCCAATTGATAATCTATCTCCGGATTCGGATTTGCCATGGCAAAAACAATAGGACGTTTTGCCATGCTTTTTAACATTTCGGGAGAAACAATATTGGCAATAGAAAGACCTACAAAAACATCGGCACCCTTCATGGCCTCTTCGAGTGTGTCTATTTTTCTGGAAGTTGCAAATTCCATTTTTTCTTCAGAAAGTCCCGGACGGCCTTTTCTAATTACGCCTTTGCTGTCTGTCATTACAATATTCTCTGCTTTCGCTCCAAAGGCTTTATAGAGTTTTGTACAGGAAACCGCTGCTGCACCGGCACCACTTATCACGATTTTTGCTTTTTCTATCTTTTTCTTAGACAGCTCTAGTGCATTAAGCAAGGCTGCAGCCGAAATAATGGCTGTTCCATGCTGATCGTCGTGCATTACGGGAATATCAAGTTCTGCCTTTAATCTTTGTTCAATTTCAAAAGCTTCAGGAGCTTTGATATCTTCAAGGTTAATACCACCAAATGTAGGTGCAATGTTTTTTACGGTTTCTATAAACTTATCTACATCTTTGGTATCTACTTCAATATCAAAAACATCTATATCTGCAAAGATTTTAAAGAGCAAACCTTTTCCTTCCATAACCGGCTTAGATGCCTCAGGGCCAATATCACCAAGACCTAAAACCGCAGTCCCGTTAGAAATTACTGCAACAAGGTTGCCTTTTGTGGTATATTTATAAGCATTTTCTTTATCCTTTTCTATCTCGAGACAGGGCTCTGCAACTCCGGGTGAATAAGCCAGGGACAAATCTCTTTGGGTGGCGTACTTCTTGGTTGGTTTAACTTCTATTTTTCCTGGTTTTGGCTTGGCGTGATACACCAAAGCCTCTCTTCTTTTTCTAGGATTATTACTCATAATTTATTTTTTCTGCTAATTACAAAGGTAGTAAGCTTAGCTTCAATATTGTGTTTCTTAAGACAAAAGAAAAATAAATTTAGAAGAAAAGCCCCCAACTTAATTTTTTATGAAAAATCAATAATTGAAAACTGGTTTCTGTAAAATTATATGCGAAAAATAAAAGTTTTTAAATACCAGGTTAAATTCCAAAAACTAAGAATTAGCCTTTTAAGTACTGAATATTTCTCTTTAGACCTTCAAATTTTGTTCGTTTAACAGCTGATTTCCTAAAAATCTCATTAAAGGTTTCTTTGGTTAGTTCTTCCCAGCCCTTTTTATCTTTTTCCAGCAATTGGGGGTGTGGGTTAAACAAAGGTTCGTTATGAGGTTTTGAGAATCTATTCCAGGGGCAAACATCCTGGCAAATATCGCAGCCAAACATCCAATCTTCAAAATGGTTTTTATAAGAATTGGGCAATTCGTCTTTAAGCTCTATGGTAAAATAAGAAATACATTTGCTGCCATCTACCTTATAAGGGGCTACAATAGCATCAGTAGGGCAGGCATCTATACAGGCGGTGCAACTTCCGCAATGATCGGTAACCGGGGTGTCGTATTCCAACTCAAGATCTACAATAAGTTCTGCGATAAAATAAAAAGAACCTGTTTGTTTAGAGAGTAAGTTAGAGTGCTTTCCTATCCAGCCCAATCCGCTTTTGGCCGCCCATACCTTATCCATAACCGGGGCAGAATCTACAAAAGCCCTCCCGTCTACCTCTCCTATTTCATCCCGCATAAACTGTAAAAGTTGCTTAAGCTTATCTTTAATCACAAAATGATAATCTCTACCGTAAGCATATTTACTTATTTTATAAGAGCCTTCTTTTTGTTTTTCTTCAGGATAATAATTAAGCAGTAATGAAATAACACTCTTAGACCCCTCCACAAGTTTGGTGGGATCCAGGCGCTTATCAAAGTTATTCTCCATCCAGCGCATTTCACCATGCCGATTTTCATTAAGGAATTCTTCTAAGCGCGGTGCTTCTTTTTCTAAAAATTCTGCTTTAGAAATCCCGCAAGATAAAAACCCGAGGCGTTTGGCCTCCTCTTTAATTAAACTCGTGTATTTAGAGCTATTTTGAATCAAATTTATCGGGATAAAAACTTTAAGAATGCATTTTTAGGCTTAAGTGTAATTAATGGTTGTATTTCAATTTCAGAAGTTTTGGGCTCAATCTTATAGCGAGAGATCAGTTCTGCAATTGCAATAATCATCTCGAACATAGCAAAATTATTTCCGATACATTTCCGGGGTCCGGCACCGAAAGGAAAGTATTGGGAGGAATATTTTCTCCCTCCTTCAGCAAAGCGTTCCGGTTTAAATTCATCTGGATGTTCCCATAGGTCTGGATGGCGATGAACCTCGTAAAGGGAGAACAATAAATTTGAACCGGGTTCGAAATATTTTCCTTCGAATTTATCTTCTTCCAGGTTAACACGATCTATAAAATATGCCGGCGGATATAGTCTCATAGACTCTTCAATTACCTGCTGAATAATCTCGCATTTGCCTACATAGCTCATTAAATCCAGATCCTGTTTCTTTAAGGCAGATATTTCCTCGTAGATTTTCTCCTGCCATTTTGGATTAAATGCAAGCAATTGGGTGGTAAAGCTTAGGGCATTGGAGGTAGTCTCGTGACCGGCCGTAAAAAGAATCAGTATCTCATCGATAAGCTGTTCTTCGTCCATGTAATTACCATCATCATATTTTGCGTCCAACAGCATGTCTAAAAGATCGTCATATCCTTCTTTTGAATTCCTTCTTTCCTGAACAATTTTACTTAGAATGCTCCGGGCTTCAGCGGTAAGCTTAAGATAACTATCTATCTTCCCGCTTGCTTTAAACCACCATCCCAAATAGGGTTGTCGTAGTTCTTTTACAAGCATTTTTTGAGTTTCCTCGGTAATGTATTGAAGCCTATTGATTTCATTCTGATTGGCAGCACTACTAAACAAAGATTTGACCACAGTTTGAAAAGCAAGGTCATTAAAAACAGGAAAAATATCCAGTTCTTTATTTACTGTTATCTTTTCATATTCCAGTAATATTGCCTGTTTTATAGAATCAAGCAGATTGGCAAGTTGCTTTTTATGAAAAGCAGGTTGAATTAATTTTCGCTGTTTTTTCCAATGCTCCCCTTCTGAGGTAAGCAATCCTTTCCCAACATATTTAACCAGATCCTTAGTTTGGATCTCAGATTTTACGAAATTCTTCTGATTCTTTTGAAGTACATATTCCACCAGTCCGGCATCTCTGGAAAATATTACCGATTTTCTGAATCCTATGTTCAATCGAAAAGTATCTCCTTTCTCTTTAAAATTATTATGATGAAAAGGCAAAGGATTCTTTAAAATATTCGTAGAATGTTTCAGGAATTTCAGAAGAGAAACTTCAGGTATTTTGGCAGAATCTTTCATAAGTTTTATTTAAAAAAGTCCGCCCTGAATATCTCCTTTTGTCCTTCCCAAATGTTTATATGCTGCCTGGGTAACTTCCCGCCCTCTTGGAGTTCTATATATAAACCCCTGTTGAATTAGAAAAGGTTCATAAACTTCTTCAATGGTTTCTGCACTTTCACTTACAGCGGTAGCCAAAGTGGTTAAACCTACAGGACCTCCTTTAAATTTATCGATAATAGTTTCCAGGATTTTGTTGTCCATTTCGTCTAAGCCGTGTGCATCTACATTTAAAGCCTTAAGCCCATATTTTGCAATCTCCATATCTATTTTGCCATTACCTTTAATTTGCGCAAAATCCCTAACCCTTCTAAGTAAAGCATTAGCAATTCTAGGAGTACCCCTACTTCTTCCGGCAATTTCTATTGCCGCGTCAAGATTAATAGGCACCCGAAGAATTTCTGCACTACGTTGTACAATATCTGAAAGTAACTCGGTTGAATAATATTGTAAGCGGCTGGAAATACCAAAACGCGCTCGCATAGGTGCGGTAAGCAAGCCAGAACGGGTAGTAGCACCAATAAGGGTAAATGGGTTTAAATTAATTTGTACGGTTCTGGCATTAGGCCCGGATTCTATCATAATATCTATACGATAATCTTCCATTGCCGAATAGAGGTATTCTTCTACCACCGGACTTAACCTATGAATCTCATCTATAAATAAAATATCCCTATCCTCCAGATTGGTAAGCAAACCGGCCAGATCTCCGGGTTTATCCAAAACAGGACCCGAAGTTACTTTTATCCCCACACCAAGTTCACTGGAAAGAATATGAGCTAAGGTGGTTTTACCAAGACCGGGTGGCCCATGAAAAAGGGTATGATCTAAAGCTTCTTCTCTTTGATTTGCCGCCTGTACAAATACTTTAAGATTCTCCAAAACCTGATCCTGGCCTGCAAAATCATCAAAGCTAAGGGGGCGCAAGGCTCTCTCTATATCAAACTCTTCGGGCGTGAAATTCTCTCCGGAAGGATCAAGGTTTTCATTCATAAATCATTAAAGTTATATCGCTATTTATTCAGCAAATATAATTAAAATACCTTGGAGGAGTTTCAATAGAGGTCGTTCTATAAGCAAGCCTACAAACAGGCCTAAAAACGAAAAACCTCTCCTGAAGCAGAGAGGTTTTTTATTGATATTCTATTAAGTTCAGTGGTTCAATTCTTCCTCATGATCCTGAAGCGGAACCGTTTGAGGAACAAAATCCTGACCAGGAATCACATAATCTGTACCGTCAAGATTCATCTTACTATAGTCATAAGACCAACGATAAACCGAAGGAATTGCACCAGGCCAGTTTCCGTGAATATGCTCTACCGGAGTAGTCCATTCCAAAGTAGTGGCATTCCACGGGTTTTGTGTAGCCTTCTTACCAAAGAAAATAGAGCTAAAGAAGTTATATAAAAATACAACCTGTATCCCTGCAGTTATAATTGCGAAAATGGTAATAATAACATTTACATCTGCAAGGTCATCGAAGTATGGAAATGCCGTGTTTGTATAATAACGTCTTGGTAAACCTGCAAGGCCTATAAAATGCATCGGGAAAAACACACCATAAGCACCTACAGCAGTAATCCAAAAGTGAACATAGCCCAGATTTTTATTCATCATTCTACCAAACATTTTTGGGAACCAATGATAAACACCCGCTAAAAGCCCATAGATCGCAGATATACCCATTACCAGGTGGAAGTGAGCAATTACAAAGTAAGTATCGTGAACGTTAATATCTAATGTTGAATCTCCTAAAATGATACCTGTTAAACCACCGGTAATAAATGTTGATACAAAACCAATTGAGAACAACATAGCGGGATTCATTTGCAAGTTACCCTTCCAGAGAGTGGTAATCCAGTTAAATGCTTTTACTGCAGAAGGAATAGCAATTAATAGGGTTGTAAATGTAAATACAGAACCTAAGAACGGGTTCATTCCTGAAACGAACATATGGTGCCCCCATACAATTGTTGAAAGGAATGCAATTGCCAAAATAGAAGCAACCATGGCACGGTAACCAAAAATTGGTTTACGTGCATTTGTAGCCATAACTTCAGAGACAATACCCATTGCAGGTAAAATTACAATATACACTTCGGGGTGACCAAGGAACCAGAATAAATGTTCAAACAAAACTGGCGAACCTCCCTGGTGACTCAATACTTCACCCTGAATATAAATATCACTAAGAAAGAAAGAAGTACCAAAACTTCTATCCATAATAAGTAAAAGTGCTGCAGAAAGTAAAACCGGGAATGAAACTACTCCAATAATAGCAGTAATAAAAAACGCCCAAATAGTAAGCGGCAGCCTCATCATAGACATCCCTTTGGTTCTAAGATTCAATACAGTAACAATATAGTTAAGCGAACCTAAAAGCGATGAAGCGATAAAAATAGCCATTGAAATCAACCAAAGGGTCATACCCATTCCGGAACCTCCAATAGCCTGTGGCAAGGCACTTAGTGGCGGATATATTGTCCAACCGGCAGAAGCAGGACCAGACTCTATAAACAATGAGCTAATCATAATTACACAAGAAATAAAGAACAACCAATAAGAAAGCATGTTCATAAATCCTGAAGCCATATCCCTTGCACCAATTTGAAGCGGAATAAGCAAGTTACTAAAGGTACCACTCAAACCAGCAGTTAACACGAAGAAAACCATAATGGTTCCGTGTATAGTAACCAATGCAAGGTAAATTGAAGGAGTCATAACCCCTTCAGGAGCCCATTTATCGCCTAAAAGCCACTCAAAAATCATAAACGACTGCTCTGGCCAGGCTATTTGCAAACGGAAAAGTACGGACATCATAATCCCTACAATACCCATTAAAATACCTGTTATAAGATATTGCTTGGCAATCATCTTATGGTCTGTACTAAATATGTATTTAGTAATAAAAGTTTCTTTATGATGATGTCCGTGATCTTCGTGGTGATCGTGAGCCGGTGCTGTTGCTATTGCTGACATATCTAAATTATATTCTTTTTAGTTCTGTTATTCTTGTGATTCCATAACGGTAGCAAACTCATCCTGTTCGCTTAACCATTGGTTATATTCTTCTTCGCTTTCTACTACAATCTTCATTTGCATATTATAGTGTGCGTCCCCGCAAATCTTATTACAAAGCAAGAAGTAATCGAATTCATATGAGTCTAATGGTGCTTCTCCTTCAGCCATTAAAGCTTCGCTATTCTCTTTTCTTATCTCATTAATGGTTTTAACCTTATCTACCATATACTCTGAGTTTCTCATTTCTTCGGTAGTAATATCCGGGGTAAAGGCAAATTGTGTCACCATTCCGGGAACAACGTTCATTTGCGCCCTAAAATGTGGGAAGTAAGCAGAGTGCAATACATCTTGCGACCTAAATTTAAAAAGGACCTTCTTTCCTACCGGAAGGTGGAGCTCTGTAGTTATCTTATCATCATCTGCATAACTATCGTTCACATTAAGACCAACCGTATTTATACCTTCAATAAAACGAACATTGGCCTCTCCAAGCGTATTGTCCTCACCTGCATATCTAGCCTGCCAGCTAAATTGCTTTGCATATATTTCAATTACAATAGGGTCTTCATCTTCCCCAATATTCATAATATCACTCCAGGTAAAAAGACCATAAATAATTAAACCTGCAAGGGTAATTACCGGAATAATGGTCCAAATAAATTCCAGTTTGTCGTTATCGGCAAAGAACAGCGCTCGATTGCCCTTCTTTCCTTGATATTTATAAGCGAACCAATGCAGTAATGCCTGTGTAATTACCTGCACTACCATAATGAGCCCAATAGATATAAACATTAAAGTATCTACCTCATTACCATGTTCAGAGGCCGATTCGGGAAGATATAATTTACTCCAGTGCCAAAAACTATATGCCATCCCAATATAAAGGAATATCATAAACCAAAGCATAAGCTTTGCTTGCTGCCTATTATCATTATCATTAGCTATCGCCGAACTTTCGGCGCCAGGGCCTTTAGAAAGCTCAAAAATCTTAGACATTTGCCAACCGGTAACGGCCAATAGGGCTAGTACAATTATTACTAAAAATACGGTCATTTTATAATTTCTTCTTTAAACAATCTTTTATTAATAATGGAAATGTTCACTTTCCTTAATATATGGGTTACGTTTAGCCAGCAATGGAGCTTTGGTAAGCGCATTAAAGATTACAAAAGTAAACAATCCTCCAAAGAAAAACACTGCACTAATTTCAGGCAAACCTATAAACCAGGATTCTCCCACCGTTGCCGGCATTACCATTGTAAAAACATCTAAATAATGTCCAACAAGTATAATAATACCCGTCATTACAACAAACCAGTTCATTCTCTTGAAATCGCTGTTCATTAATACTAATAGTGGGAAAAGAAAGTTTAAAGCTACCATACCAAAGAAAGGCAAGCTATAGTTCTCAATTCTACTAATAAAGTACACTACTTCTTCAGGAATATTAGAGTACCAGATAAGCATAAATTGTGAAAACCAAAGGTAAGTCCAGAAAATACTTATTCCGAACATAAATTTAGCTAAATCGTGAATATGACTATTATTCACAAAAGGCAGATAGCCTCTAGACTTAAGGTAAATACTAACCAAAGCAATAACAGTAATTCCAGAAACAAACATACTTGAGAATACATACCATCCAAATAAAGTACTAAACCAGTGCGGGTCTAAACTCATAATCCAGTCCCAGCTCATCATAGATTCAGAAACAAGGAAGAAAACAAGAAATCCTGCAGAAAGTTTGAAGTTCTTTTTGAAGTACGCATTATCTGTAGCTTCATCAAGCTTTCGTGAATTTTTAACAAGAAAATGTCTAAACAAAAACCAACCTGCAAGGAATATAGCAGCTCTTATAAGAAAGAAAGGTACATTTAAGTAAGCTGTTTTGTTCTGAATAATTTCGTCGTGTGCCACTACCTCCGGATCCATCCAAACGAATAAATGGTTTAAGTGGAAACCTGAAAGTGCCAAAAGAACAAACATAATAATACCTCCAGGAACAATATAAGCTGAGATAGCTTCCATTACCCTAAACAATACCGGAGACCAACCTGCTTGTGAAGCATACTGCAAGGCATAAAATGCCAGGGCTCCCAATGAGATCATAAAGAAAAAGAAAGCAGCTACATAAACAGCAGCCCAGGGTTTATTTTGCAATTGATGCAACTTATGCTCCAAATGTTCTGCATCGTGTGAACCGGCAGCGTGCGCATCATTTACCACCCCTTGCTCGGCATCAGCAAAATTTGCTTCAGCTTCTTCATGGTGAGATGTTTCACCGTGATGCCCTTCAGTGGCTATTATTTCCTTAACATCATCCAAATTTGATGGCGCCTGTAGAAACCCAATTACAAGTCCAATAGCACCAACAATCATAAAAATAATTGCTGTTAATTTTAATTTACTGGATAGCGTATACATATTTATAGATCTAAATGCTTTGTTCTTAATTATTGTTTTCTTCCTCTACGGTTAGCGCAGCTCCTTCGCCCTGAGCTTCCTGTGCATTTTGCTGTGCTCTATCTACCTCTACCGGATTTGCTTCAGCAACCGAGGCTTCTTTTACTTCTTCAAACGGGATTTCCTCGCCACCTTCCAGCTCATTTTTTAAGTTCATTACATAATGGGTAATCTTCCAACGTTCCTCTTCACTGGTTTGTACAGCATAAGAACCCATAGAGTTTAACCCGTAGTAAATTACATGATAAACACTTCCTTCTGTAATGGCACGTCCTACATCATCATACGAAGGAACCCCCAGAATTTTTTCACGTTCTGTTAAAATTCCTTTACCATCACCATTATCCCCGTGGCATACAGCACAATAAATAGTGTATAACGCCTTCCCTTCGTTAAGGTTATCTTCAGTATATGGAAGAGGATTATTTAGGTTGGCTTTAGCATTAGCCAGTCCTTCTGGCGAATCCTCATAATCATAAGGCATCCATCCCCTTGGAATAGTTCCCTCTACCGGAAGTTTGGCTTCCTGGCCATTTTCAAAAATATCATACTCCCCATAAGTCTCGTATCCTACCGGCTTGTACATATCTGGCATGTATTGATAATTAGGTTTGTCGCTATCTGCACAAGACATAACAACTCCTCCCACTAAGAACAATACTATCGCTTTATAGAACAAATTTTTCATTCTGTCTATTTATTATCTATTAATTTAATTTCTGCAGCCCCGGTATCATAAAGAAATTTAGTTAATTCCTCTACATTGTTATTTGCAACATCAACTTCCATTAGGAACATATCATCAGTTGTTCTAACGTCTGGGTTCTCTGCTTTTTTAAATGGCCAAAGTTTACTTCTCATATAAAAAGTAATCACCATAAGGTGTGCTGCAAAAAACACAGTAAGCTCAAACATAATCGGCACGAAGGCAGGTAAATTTTCTAAAAAACTAAAACTAGGTTTTCCTCCAATATCCTGAGGCCAATCCTCTATCATGATAAAATTCATCATAGCAATCGATACCGCAAAGCCCACAAGCCCGTAAAGGAAAGAGGTAATTGCCAATCGTGTAGGTGCCAACCCCATGGCTTTATCCAAACCGTGAACCGGCATTGGGGTGTAAATTTCACCAATATGATAACGAGCTTCTCTCACCTGCTTCACACCTTGTAAAAGCAAGTCATCATCATTATAAATAGCGTGTATAACTTTTGATGCCATCTTAATTACTTATTTTTTAGTTCAGTTGCCTGTGCTACCCAGTCTCCTCTCATAGAAGCATTAGGGAAGTTCTCTATTACTTCATCAAGCAATTCAAAATCGTCTTTGGCAAGTTTACTTACCTGAACATAGGTATAAAGCCCTAATTGATGCAAACGTTGTTCAAGGAAAGGACCTACTGCTTTTAGTTTTTGTAAGTTATCTGCAGTTTGATTCTCAGGATTAAAAGAACCTGTTCTACCTAACATTGCATCTATTCTGTCTTTTTGTACTTCAGTAAGTACTAAAGCATCAGCATTTACGGTATCATTATGCTCAGTATTACCTTCTGCATTAGTCGAATCGCCATTTTCAATTTTCTTATCAAGCTTGGTAGCGATATTTTTCTTAGGCTCACCAACATTAACCGGAGTATAGTGCTTTACATCGTCTCCGTGCTCAGATCTTAGTTTCTTATACTTATCTCCAGAAGATTTAAGTATGGTTTTAACCTCTGCCTGTGCAATAACCGGGAAAGATCTTGCATACAAAAGAAACAACACAAAAAAGAATCCTATTGTTCCAATAAAAATACCAATATCAACAAAAGTTGGAGAGAACATTGTCCATGAAGATGGAAGGTAATCACGATGTAGTGAAGTAACAATAATCACAAAACGCTCAAACCACATTCCAATATTCACAACAATAGAGATAAAAAACGAGAACATGATACTGGTTCGCAATTTCTTAAACCACATAAACTGCGGAGAAAATACATTACAGGTCATCATGGCCCAATATGCCCATGCATAAGGCCCGGTTGCTCTGTTAAGAAAAGCATATTGTTCATATTCTACACCAGAGTACCAGGCTATAACCAGCTCTGTAATATAAGCTACCCCAACAATAGAACCTGTAATCATAATTACAATGTTCATCAATTCAATATGTTGTACGGTAATATAATCTTCAAGATTAGACACCTTTCTCATTATTATAAGAAGAGTATTCACCATAGCAAACCCGGAGAATACCGCTCCTGCAACGAAATAAGGAGGAAAGATAGTGGTATGCCAACCAGGAATTACCGATGTAGCAAAGTCAAAAGATACAATAGTATGCACCGAAAGTACTAAAGGCGTTGCCAAACCGGCAAGAACCAAAGAAACTTCCTCAAAACGCTGCCAATCTTTTGCACGTCCACTCCATCCAAAACTTAAAATTCCGTAGATCTTTTTATTGAAAGGAGTAATTGCACGGTCACGAATCATTGCGAAATCAGGTAGCAATCCTGTCCACCAGAAAACTAATGAAACAGAAAGATAGGTTGAAATAGCAAATACATCCCAAAGCAGGGGTGAGTTAAAGTTTACCCACAAAGAACCAAATTGGTTTGGAATTGGAAGTACCCAATAAGCCAACCAGGGTCTTCCCATGTGAATTAAAGGGAACAAACCGGCCTGCATCACAGAGAAGATAGTCATCGCCTCTGCAGAACGGTTAATTGCCATTCTCCATTTTTGCCTAAACAACAATAGTACAGCAGAGATTAGCGTACCGGCGTGCCCAATACCTACCCACCAAACAAAGTTGGTAATATCCCAGGCCCAGCCAACAGTTTTGTTAAGTCCCCAGGTTCCAATACCTGTGGAAATAGTATAAATTATACAACCTACACCCCAAAGAAAGGCAATAAGGGCAATTGAAAAGACAATCCACCAGGATTTATTCGCCCTTCCTTCTACCGGTGCCGCCACATCCACAGTAACATCGTGGTAGGTCTTATCCCCGGTAACTAAAGGCTTTCGTATAGGTGCTTCGTAATGAGACATATCCTTATTAATTGATTTCTTTATTAATTTATTAAGCTTCTGTGGTATTTCTAATTTTCGTCTGGTACATCACATTTGGCTTTGTACCTAAATATTCCAATAAATGATACATTCTATCATCTTCCTTCTTATCTCTAATCACAGCACCTTCATTGTTAATATCACCAAATGTCATAGCCCCCTTATCACAAGCTGCAGAACAAGCAGTTTGGAATTCACCATCTTCAACTTCACGTCCTTCACGTTTAGCATCAAGAATGGTCTTTTGAGTTTTCTGGATACACATAGAACACTTCTCCATAACCCCTCTAGAACGCACAGTTACATCAGGATTAATAACCATTCTACCAAGATCGTTGTTCATATGATAGTCAAACTCCTCATTTTCGGCATAGTTAAACCAGTTAAAACGGCGTACCTTATAAGGGCAGTTGTTTGCACAATATCTAGTACCCACACAACGGTTATAAATCATTTGATTTTGCCCCTGTCTTCCGTGAGAAGTTGCCGCAACAGGACATACAGTTTCACACGGAGCGTGATTACAGTGCTGGCACATTACAGGCTGGAATATCACCTGAGGATTATCTGCAGGCTCCTCCAACTCCCCAAATTCAGATAACGAACTACCTAAACCAGATATATTCTCTTTCTTATCTAAATCGTCTATAAAACTATCTTCAGAAGAATAATACCTATCAATACGCAACCAATGCATATCCCGGGAACGTCTAACTTCACTCTTCCCTACAACCGGAACATTATTTTCTGCATGACAGGCTATAACACACGCACCACAACCGGTACAAGCATTAAGATCTATCGAGAGATTAAAATGATGACCAACACTACGATCAAAACTATCCCACATGTCAACTTCAGGAGAAGTTACAGGCTTTTCAACGTGATCTAACGAAACCTGCGGAACAACATTCCATTCCTTTGCATCTTTCGTATTAAAAATCTCTAAAGTAGTTTCTTTAATAATATCTCCACGCCCCATTAAAGTACTATGAAGCTGAACACAAGCAAATTCATGAATTCCAGGAGCTTTCTCAATGCTTACAGATTGAACTGCGCTTAAGTTTTTATATAAAGAATAGGCATTTACACCTACCTGCATTTCCTTTTGTATTGCAGCTTTCTTTCCATAGCCAAGAGCAAGTCCTACCGAACCTTTAGCCTGACCAGGCTGAATCATCACAGGCACATTTTTAACTACAATACCGTCTAAAGTTACATTAGCGTAACTTCCATTTAAGCCACCATTAGCTACATTCTCATTCTCAAGCCCCATTGCATCTGCATCGGCTTTTGAAACAGTAAGGTAGTTATCCCAGGAAGCCCTTGTTAACGGATCTGGCATTTCTTGCAACCACGGGTTGTTGGCTTGCTGCCCATCACCCATAGAAGGCTTAGTGTAAAGCGTTAACTCAATTCCACTAGCCTCAGAATCACTAGAAAGCTCACTTACAGCTCTAGAAATATCTACAGATTCAGATTGCGAAACCACTGCTTCAACAGGAGAATTAGCTTTAAAAACACCATCGTGCAACGCAGTATTCCAGGAAGAAATACTACCGCTCCAGGTTTCTTTTATATACTCGTGATAAGATTTATCATTTCCAGACCATTTTAACAAACAATCCTGAAACTGCCTTGTATCAAATAATGGTCTAATAGTAGGCTGCATCAAAGCAAAATCTGAAGCAGTATACTGGATATCCTGCCAACTCTCTAAATAATGAGGAGTTGCCGCCACAAATTTACAAAGCTCAGCGGTTTCATCAGGTTTCATACTAAAAGCTAAAGAAACATCCACACCAGCTAATGCCTCAGTGAATTCCTTAGCGTTCGGCAAAGAATAAGCCGGGTTTACACCCGCCATCAATACCGCTCCAACAGCACCAGACTTCATATCTTCAACTGCCTGCATCACCTCTTCAGCATCACCCTGACGAATCATACGAGGATTATCAGTATTCATCACACGGCTTCCAAGCGCCTCGTTAATAGCCAGCACTATAGCCTGAGCATTCACGTCTGGAATACCAGAAACAACTACAGCCCCACTTCCAGCTTTTCTCAATTGACTGGCCGCTTTCACAACAGCATCATCTATTTTGGCCGGTAAATTACTGGTAGAAGAACTTCCAGAAACATAACCATATAAAGCTGCCAACACAGCTTTTTGCTGCGAAGGGGTAACAGGGTAACGCTTATCAGCATTCGCACCTGTTAAACTCATATTAGATTCAAATTGAATATGCCTTGACATCTTACCATTCTCAGGAATACGCCCTTTTGCATATCCAGCATCATAACCACCCCCCTGCCAATCACCAAGGAAATCAGCACCAACAGAAACAATGGTTTCCGCTTTAGAAAAATCATAATTCGGTAATGCACGCATCCCAAATTTAGCCTGATAAGCATTCAAAGCATCACTTTCAGAAACAGTGTCATAAACTACATGACGTACATTAGGATACTTTTCCGAAAATTCATTAATCAATTTTGTAGTTGAAGGACTTGCAAAAGTTTGAGTTAACAACAAGATATCTCCAGAAACATTATCAAGAGCAGATCCGACCTGGCGATCAAACTCCTCCCAAGACACATTCTTCCCTTCAATCATTGGGCGTCTAACCCTATTAGAATCATACATTGACAATACCGAAGCCTGTACACGGGCATTCACCCCTCCTTTAGCTTTCGACAAGTCATTATTTTCAATTTTTATAGGCCTACCTTCCCTTGTTTTTACTAACACACTCGCAAAATCAAAACCATCTGCAATTGTAGAGGCATAGTAATTAGCAACCCCGGGAACAATACGCTCCGGCTGCACAACGTAAGGTATAGATTTAATAACAGGCCCTTCACATGCAGCCAGTGAAGCTGCTGCCGTACTAAACCCAACATATTTCAAGAAATCCCTTCGTGAGGTTTTTGAACTCTCAAGCGAATCTTTATCCCCAAGGAATTCATTAACCGGAATTTCTTCAGCAAATTCTTTTTGTTGGAGCGTCTCAACAACAGAGCTGTTTTCATTTAGCTCTTCAACACTTTTCCAGTATTTTTTGTTTGATGACATATATATCTAGATATTAACTTCTTTATTAACCCCGAACAACCGGGAAAAAATTTTTAGTAATGGCATTTAGCACATTCAAGACCTCCCATTTGAGCAACAGTAAGTTCTTCTACACCGTATTTTTTAGATAACTCTTCGTGAATTTTCTCGTAATACTCATTGCCTTCCATTCTAACTTTGGTATCACGATGACACTCTATACACCAACCCATAGTTAGCGGCGCATCCTGATAAACCACTTCCATCTCCTCGATAGGACCGTGACATTTTTGACATTGTATTCCACCAACAGTCACGTGTTGTGAGTGATTAAAGTAAGCAAAGTCTGGCAAATTATGAATTCTAACCCATTTCACAGGCTTTTCTTCCCCTGTATAATCTTGCTCAGCAGGATCCCAACCAACAGCATCATACAGCTTAGCTATTTCGCCATCATAAAACTCCTTTGAATACTCAGCAGTAGCAGTCTCTGGAGAAACCTCTGAGATAGTCACATGGCAATTCATACACACATTTAAAGATGGGATTCCAGCATTTTTAGAGGTTCTAGCCGATGAATGACAATACTTACAATCAATCTGGTTATCCCCAGCATGTATCTTATGAGAATAATGAATAGGCTGAATTGGCTGATACCCCTGATCTATTCCAACCTGCATAAAGAAACCATAAGCAAACCATCCAATTACCAGCAAGCCAAAAACAGCACTCACCAGAACCAGAAATTGGTTCTCAACAAAAGACTTCCAAATTGGCTTCCCTTTTGTTTTTTCTGGAATCACAACCCCACTTGCCTGAGCAAAGTTCCTTAGCGTCCTGTTTACCAAAAACAACACAGTAAGCAACATTATCAAAACAAAAACCAGGATACCTAAAATAACATCTACCGAAACACCACCACCTGAAGACTGCCCTCCAGCACTTTCAGCACCAGCCTGCGCAGCTTTAGGCTCCGGCTTAGGCTGCTCTACATAAGCAAGTATATCATCAATATCTGCATCTGACAGTTGAGGGAACGCCGGCATAGCCGTTTGATTATACTCTTCGTATATCGCAACAGCCTCATCATCTCCTGAAGCGATTAACTCCTGACTGTTCTTAATCCACCGGTACAACCAATCCATATCCCTCTTTTCGGTAATCCCATGAAGGGCCGGACCAATAGAAGCAGAGTAAGGCTTGTGACATGCTGCACAAAGTGAATTAAACAGGGATTTCCCATTCGCGGGATCCCCAAGGTCTGACATAGCAGACGAATCTCCTGAAGATTCATCAGTTTGCTCCTGGCCTTCAGAAGAAGCCTCTTGTGTAGCTTCCTCCTGTGCAATTCCCAAAACACTGAATGAGATAAAAAATGCTACACTTAAGAGCAATAGTCGCGAAGTTGAATGGCGGTATTTCACCTTTTTCATATTATAAGTTGAATTAACGTCTTAACTTTGGTACGATTTTTAAAGGCTCAAGCCTTAATAATATTAACATTTCGCACCTTTAAATTCGGCAACAAAAGTAATACTTAAAGTCGATTTTAGGAATGTTACATAAGTGTTAATCGGTAATTTATACTAGTTCTAAATAATAAAACACATCTTGTTTAAGTTATTAAATTATACTTTTGCCATAAATAAATAAATATGAGAAAATTAAGCTTAAACAAACTTCTATTAAGTTGTTTTGTCTCAGGCATTTCTTTGCTAAATTTAACAGCACAAGAGGGCCAGGTGAATATTACTGAAGACAACAAAATAACTAAACTCTTAGAGCTAAAATCTGAAATGAGCAGTGCTAATGAAATTGGAGACCGCTATAAAATCCAACTTTTCTATGGCAATAATGGCGAAGCTAATGAAGTGATTAAAGAGTATCGCAGCAAATTTGAATATCCTTCTATTATAGCCTATGAAGCCCCCAACTACAAAGTATGGGTTGGAAATTTCAGAAACAGGCTGGAAGCAGACAGGGCCCTTTTAAAAATAAAAGAAAATTTTCCCTCTGCATTTATACCAAAACCCAGAAGAAAATAAGCCAACAAACCAGGTTTCAACAAAACCAGATATAAAAAAAGCGGCTCAAAGCCGCTTTTTTTATTAAAGATTAAAACCAAGTTTATCTCAGTTTCTTTTTAACCTCTACTTCTCGGAAGGATTCTACTACATCTCCTTCTTTAATATCATTGTAATTCTTAATCTGAAGACCACAATCGTATCCTTTAGAAACTTCTTTCACATCATCCTTAAAGCGCTTCAAAGAAGCAAGCTCCCCGGTATAAATAACAACACCATCTCTAATTAAGCGTACACCAGAGTTTCTATAGATTTTCCCTGAAGTAACCATACATCCTGCGATGGTTCCAACCTTAGAAATTTTAAAAGTCTCTCTAATCTCTGCCGTACCCGTAATCTCTTCTTTCAGCTCTGGAGAAAGCATTCCTTCCATCGCATCTTTTAGATCATTAATAGCATCGTATATAATAGAATAAGTTCTGATATCAATTTCTTCCTTATCAGCTACCTGCCTTGCGTTTCCGGCCGGACGAACATTAAACCCAATGATTACCGCATCTGATGCCGAAGCAAGCAACACATCACTTTCTGTGATAGCCCCAACTCCCTTATGGATTATATTCACCTGAATTTCTTCAGTAGATAATTTAAGGAAACTATCGGTTAAAGCTTCTACAGAACCATCAACATCACCTTTAAGGATAATATTAAGCTCTTTAAAGTCACCTAAAGCAATCCTACGTCCAATTTCATCAAGTGTAATGTGACGCTGAGTCCTAACAGTTTGCTCACGCTGCAACTGAGTTCGTTTAGCTGCGATATCCTTAGCCTCACGCTCATCTGTCATCACCTTAAACTTATCTCCTGCCTGAGGCGCACCATCCAGACCCAAAATAGAGACTGGTGTTGAAGGTCCTGCCTCCTTCACCTCATGACCACGCTCATCGTGCATAGCTTTCACCTTACCGCTGTGGCGACCTGCCAATACATAATCACCAATTTTTAGAGTACCTGCCTGCACAAGAATAGTAGCTACATATCCCCTTCCTTTATCAAGGAAGGCTTCCACTACAGTACCAGTGGCTATTTTATTAGGGTTAGCTTTTAACTCAAGGATCTCAGATTCCAATAAAACCTTCTCCAAAAGATCTTCAACCCCCATTCCTGTTTTAGCTGATATATCGTGAGACTGAACTTTACCACCCCAATCTTCCACGAGCAAGTTCATACTTGCCAGCTTTTCTTTAATCTTCTCTGGATTCGCCGTAGGCAAATCAGCCTTATTAATTGCAAAAACAATAGGAACACCTGCAGCCTGGGCATGTGAAATAGCCTCTTTGGTTTGCGGCATCACATCATCATCGGCAGCAATAACAATAATTGCTATATCAGTCACCTGAGCTCCACGCGCACGCATTGCCGTAAAGGCTTCGTGCCCCGGAGTATCCAGGAAAGTCATTTTTTGACCATTCTTAAGCTTTACACCATAAGCTCCAATATGCTGTGTTATACCACCGCTTTCCCCTGCAATAACATTTTCTTTACGAATATGATCTAACAAAGATGTCTTACCGTGGTCTACGTGCCCCATTACAGTAACAATTGGCGCCCTAGTTTCAAGATCTTCCGGGTTCTCAGGAACCTCTTCTACAACCTCATCAATATCTGCTGTTACAAAGTCAACTTCATAACCAAATTCATCTGCCACAATAGAAAGGGTCTCAGCATCTAAACGCTGATTCATCGTTACCATCATTCCAAGAGACATACAAGCCGAAATTACTTTCGTTACCGGCACATCCATCATCGTAGCAACTTCACTAACGGTTACAAATTCTGTAACCTTTAAAGTTTTACTATCTGTCTCCTGCTGAGCAAGATCATCTTCTGAACGTTGACGGTGTTGATCCCTTTTATCTCTTCTATATTTAGCTCCCTTACCCTTACCGGATTTACCCTGAAGTTTTTCAAGGGTCTCACGAACCTGCTTTTGCACTTCTTCTTCGCTAGGCTCTTCTTTAGCAATAGGTTTAGATCTTTTCCTTGGATTTTTCTTACCTCCCTGGTGAGCCCCTCCGGGCTTCACATCTTTACTAATTCTACGCCTACGTTTCTTGCGCTTATCTTTTTCCTTTTTATCCTCGGCAGCCTTCTTGTCATCTTTTTTCTTTTCCGGCTTTTTAAATTGAGAAAGGTCAATTTTCTTCCCGGTAAAATTAGGCCCATCAAGCTTAGTGTAATTGGTCTTATGAGTGGTAGACTCAACCTCTTTTACTTCTTCCTTTTCAGAAGATCCGGCTTCGGTCTTCCCAGGCGCCTGAGGCTTTTGCTCTTCTTTAGGAGAGGTTTCTTCTTTTGGTTTTACAGCATCAGACTTATCTTTCCTGACTTCTGCTTTCTTAACTTCAGGGGTTTTGGCTTCAGGCTTCTTGGCTTCCTTGGGCTGTTCAGGCTGCACTGGCTTTGGCTTTTCTTCTTCTTTTTTAGCTTTTGGCTTTGGCTTAGGCTCCAAGTCAATCTTGCCTACTTTTTTCGGACCAGCCAATTTTGTTCTTGAAGAAACTTCTGTTTCTTCTTTACGCCGCTCATCTTCTTTCTTCTCCTCGGCCTTGCGCTTTTCTTCAAGCTCTTTTTCTCTTGCTAAACGCAATTCTTCCTTCTCCTTTCTCTTTTCTTCACCCACCTCTTTAGACTCAACTTTCTTGGATTTGTCGGTCTCAAATTCATCAGAAAGCACCTGATAAACTTCGGATGAGATTTTAGTAGTAGGACGTGCTTCTATATCGTGACCTTTAGAATTTAAAAATTCTACAGCCCGGTCTAACGAAATATTGAATTCACGTAATACTTTGTTTAGTCGCATTGTTTTTGCTTCAGCCATAAATTGCCCTCTAAATTAACCTCTTTTAATTATTTATATTCTAATGAATATTTTACTACTCCTCAAATTCTTCTCTTAAAACCTTCACCACTTCACGAATGGTTTCTTCTTCTAAGTCGGTAAGCCTAATAAGGTCTTCCAATTCCTGTTCCAAAACACTTTTCGCAGTGTCCAGTCCAACTCTTGAAAACTCCTTAATCACCCAACTTTCAATTTCATCAGAGAATTCTTTTAACTCTACATCTTCTTCAACTCCTTCTCTGAAAACATCTATTTCATAACCGGTTAGCTGCCCGGCCAATCTAATATTATGCCCTCCACGACCAATAGCTTTAGACACCTCTTCAGGCTTAAGCATTACCTCAGCGGTTTTATTTTCTTCATCTAGTTTAATAGATGTTATTTTCGCAGGACTTAAAGCCCTGGTAATATACAATTGGTCATTATTGGTGAAATTAATCACATCTATATTCTCATTCCCCAGTTCACGCACAATACTATGAATTCTAGATCCTTTCATCCCTACACAAGCTCCAACCGGATCTATTCTATCATCATAAGTATCTACCGCCACTTTTGCCTTTTCACCAGGGACACGAACTACATTCTGTATAGTGATTAAGCCATCAAATACCTCAGGGATTTCCTGTTCAAACAATTTCTCAAGAAAAACCGGAGCGGTACGCGAAAGTATAATGGTTGGCTTATTTCCTTTAAGCTCAACGCTTTCTATTATTCCTTTAACATTATCTCCTTTTCTGAAAAAATCTGAAGGAATTTGCCGGTCTTTTGGTAAAACAATCTCATTCCCATCGTCGTCTAACAAGATAATCGCCCTATGCCTAATATGGTGAACCTCTGCAGTGTATATCTCACCTTCAAGCTCTTTAAAATGCTTAAAAATATTAGTGTTATCATGTTCGTGAATTTTAGAAATAAGGTTTTGCCTTAAAGCTAAAATAGCACGACGCCCTAAATCTACAAGTTTCACTTCTTCTGAAACGTCCTCTCCAACTTCAAAATCAGGCTCAATTTTCCTGGCCTCGGTAAGAGAAATTTCCTGATTAGGATCCTCTACCTCTCCATCGGCAACCACAACCCTATTTCTCCAAATCTCGAGATCTCCTTTATCTGGGTTTACAATAATATCAAAATTATCGTCTTCACCATACTTTTTCTTCAATGCACTTCTAAACACATCTTCAAGGATGGCCATAAGCGTTACACGATCTATCAATTTGTCATCCTTAAACTCCGAAAATGACTCAATCAAGGCGATATTTTCCATATCAATTTTGAGGTTAAAATGTTATCATGACTTTAGCACTGGTAATTTCAGAATAAGGCAAAACCAACTCTTTTTGAACGGTATGTTTTCCTTTTCCTACAGGTTTTGGCTCTCTGGCTTTCCAGTTAAGCTTAATCCCATTCTGATCTACTTCAGTTAAAGTCGCTTCAATTTTTTCGTTATTGGTAGTCACCTCTAGCTTTCTGCCAAGGTTTTTCCGATACTGCCGCTCCAGGTGTAAAGGCTCAGAAACTCCCGCCGAGCTAACTTCCAAAGAAAAATCTTCTTCATCCCTGTCTAGATTATGCTCAACCTTTCGGCTTACTGCTATACAATCGTTAACAGAAACGCCATTATCACCATCTATTACTACAGAAATCTTGTTGTCTTTAGAGACATTAAGGTCTATTAAAAATAATGAATTATTTTCCTGAAAAGCTTCCTTCAACAAATTTTCTACTTTATCCTGCAACATAGCTTATAAAAAGAGGGGACTTTATGTCCCCTCGCTGTACTTTTTTAGTTTCAACGCTGCAAATATAATAATAATTTCAGAGAAAGAAAACCAGACTTTAAATGAAATTTTATTCTTAACTTTAATAAAGCAATCATTTTTAATCTCTTAGAAACATTTATGAAAAAGATCCTCGTTCCAACCGACTTCTCGGATACCGCTGAATATGCCTTGAAAATTGCCGCTCAATTGGCAAAAAAGCACCATAGTGAAATCTATCTTTTACATATGCTAGAGCTACCTATGCAGCTTATAGACCCTGTAGGTAGCGGCAATAACCAAAATTTACCGGAATCGTTGTTTTTTATGAAGTTAGCCCACCAACGATTTGCCAAGCTAATGGCCAAACCTTTTTTAAAAGATATAAAAGTTCACGAAACGGTAATGTTTCACCAGGCTTTTGATGGTATTATGGAAGTAAGCGAAGAATATAAGTGTGATATTATTATAATGGGTTCCCACGGCGCAAGCGGATTTAAAGAAATGTTTATTGGGAGCAATACAGAAAAGGTGGTTCGCTCTTCTAAAATCCCTGTTCTTGTTATAAAAAACGAACACGAAAAGTTTGAAATACAAAACTTTATTTTTGCTACCGATGCAGACACTTACAGCCGAAGCACCCTGGAAGCCGCTTACGATTTTGCAATATTGGCCGAAGCTAAATTTCACATACTTTTTATAAACACTCCTAATAATTTTATTACAAGTAACGAAGTTAGGAAGCGAATAGAAAACTTCGTTTCAGGCACCAGGGTAAAGGACTACAAAATACATATTTACAACGATATAAGTGTAGAGAAAGGAATCCTAAATTTTGCTTTAAAAAAACCAAAAACCTTAATTGGAATTGGCACTCATGGCCGCAAAGGTTTGGCCCATTTTTTTAATGGCAGCATTAGCGAAGATTTGGTAAATCACGCAAACATGCCTGTGCTAACTCTCAAAATTTAGATAAAAGATTTTAAAGCACCATTTCTAATATTTTTCCACAAATAATTCCAAAAAGACCTGGTTTGATACCGTTGGGTTTTAATATCTCTCTGCTCTTTCTCTGCTGAAGTAGCCTTGTTATTAACAATTAGATTTGCTAAAGCAGAAAGGAGCTTATTTTTTTCTTTTCCGTCTTCCCGAAGCACCTCAACTTTAAAATCGTTGTAAATCAATTTCATATCACCTGTGGCACTTTTATTATCTCCCACGAAATTAAACCGCATATTGTTAATTCCCCCCTGCGCCTTTACGTTTAAAGCCGGCTGTAAAAATTTATTAATCCCTTCACTTGAGATATTATCTAACTGCCCAGAAATTGCAAATGCATCTACAGCACTGGAAATATCAAAATTCCAGTTTACAGTAAGATTAGCCTCTCCCATAAATTGAGTTTTCACATCAATAACTGTTTCAGGAAAATCATTTGCATCCATCCCCATATTGGTAATATTATAAATACTGGCATCTAAATTTTTAAAACTAACCTTGCCAGCACCCCTTTTTGCCCTTACCAATTCTTCATATTCTACATTCAAATTCCGCACTTTAACAGTATCAAGTTTTAATTTAAAAGGCAACTCCCTAATCATTTTACTATACATAGGTTTCCGCCGGGTATCATCCTCAATTCGTTTATCGCGATAAATTTTTATATCGCTATCTTCTATTACAAGTTTATCACTAAGAAGGCTTAGAGAATCATTTTTAAGGTTCCAGTTAAAAGAATGAAAAGTAAATTCATTCAAAATTAAATTGAACCTATCCTTCTCATACGGAATTTGCTGTTGAAATTCCTGCTTACTATATAGAGGCTTAATCCTTAATTTACCAAAATTAAGCGAGTCTCCCTGCATTTCTATTTTCTCTACAAAAAGGTCATGTTCTTCATTAAGATTAAAGAATAAACTATCTGAGACCAACTGAAGGGATTCATAATCAAAAGGAAGCCCCGTTTTTAAAGATTTTCTATCTACGCTCACACCACTCATTTCAAGTGATGTGATGCGAGAAAAAAACTGCTCCTTAAGCGAATTTTCCTTAGTCATTTTAAAGCTACCATCAACAATCTTCAGGGATTTAATAAGCAATTGCTGTTTTACCGAACGTCCTTCCTCCAAACTATCTTCTTCTTTCCCGCTAATTGCGTCTGTAAAAATTGTTACTTCGGGCTTTATAATTTCTAAGCTAGTAACTTCTACATTTTTATTGCTTAGGTACTCCAGAATATCCACGCCCTCTATTCGCACCTCCCTGGCAGTGATTATTACTTCTTCATCGCGATAAACCGCCTTGTTTAAGGAAACACTTCTACTCAGCATACTCGCATTCAAGTCCTTATAATTAAAGGTAGCTTTTTTAAGACTTTCTTCTAGTGATGTTTTTATTTTATGCTCTATAAATAAATTACCTCCAATAATAATGGCCAGGAACATTAAAAGAACACTACTAACACCAAGAACTATTTTAAACCTTTTCTTCAAATTATCATTTTTTTATAATTGAAATTTACAATTTCAAAACACGCAGCGTCCCTGTTTAAGAGTTTTTAACTTAAAAATTTAACCCCAAAGTTTTCTTTGCGTTAAATTTTAGTAAAAGGCCATAAACATCAAATTTTCAATGGTTTTTGATTGTATATTTGCTCTTCAATCCAGTAAAACTCATGATTTTAAAACTAAGCATCAAAGTAATATTTATAGCCGTAGAAATATTTCTGGCGGTGTACAGCTTTACGCTTAGCGATAGTCTGCTTATTAAATTTTTATTTTTTGCAGTAACAGCAGTAATTATAGCTTTTTCTCTAACTAAAATAACTAATAAATTACTCCCTTTGGATAAGGATTATATTTCTTCTGAAGAAAAAAATAATTAGAGCATTTCGGTTATTGCCGATTAAAAAGTTTTTAAATAAATTAGTTGTTTTTCAGGCCACTCCCATTACTACTAACATAAAGCTTTTGCTGAATTAGAATCTAAAGCCTGGAATTAGAATACAAATTTTAAAATCTTTCTAAACAGCTTCTTTTCATTATATTAATTTTTATGAAGCTAATTTGTATTTCAGACACCCATAACAAACACGAACAAATTTCAATTCCCGATGGCGATATATTAATTCACGCAGGAGATATTACCGAAGGTGGTACCGAAAGAGAGGTTCGCAACTTTCTGGAATGGTTTGCTTCCCAACCACATAAACATAAAATATTTATAGCTGGAAATCACGACTTTTATTTTGAAAAAGCCTCAGATAAGGAAATTAAAGAAATCATACCAAAAAATGTATCCTATTTAAAAGATAATACCGTAAGTATTAACAACATTAAATTTTGGGGCTCACCCATAACTCCCGGAGACGGCACCTGGGCTTTTAATAATAAACAAACGCAGAGTATAAACAAACATTGGGAACAAATTCCAGAAGACACTCAAATTCTCATCACCCACACTCCCCCCTACAAGATTAAGGATATTTTAAAGAATGGGCAGCATGCGGGTTGCGCCTCTCTTTTAAAAATCCTGCAAAAACGCCAAATAAAGATTCATATTTTTGGACATGTTCACGATTCTTACGGTGTCACTTCTATTACAGGAACCAAATTCATTAATGCATCTTGCCTGGACAATAAGGACAGGCATCTACATAAACCTATAGATATCTTAATTTAAGCAAACTACCTTGAAACAAGCTCGCGGGGCATTCGTTACAAACAATGTTTAATTTCGAGGTTAGCCTTGGGTTATTACACCCCCTTTTCGCTGCCAAGAAACACAAAAACTTCTTTTAATCGCTATAGAGAAAGATCTTCAATTCATATGTAAGGCAATTCTTTCATTTGAAACTATTTAAGGTTTAATTAAAAGTAAAAAACCTACTTTAGTCGTTAAATATTTGCTAATCACAGGATTATTAAATGTTTTTTAACAGAGATAAAGAAATCTAAGTGTAATTTAGCCAACGCTAACACCTATAATACCAATAACTATGAAATTAAATCCTAATCCTGATACAACTCTAGATGATTTTAAGAGCTTAATTTCCCATAGTATCTTTCACCTTAAATCAGAAAAAAATTCAAATTACACAATATTGCACCGTGCCATTATTAAAAAATATTTTGACGCCAAAAATGTTCAAATTAATTATAAAAAACACACGGTAGATTTACAGATACCTGTAGGAAAAAGAAAATATACAGGAATTACTTTCGAATGCCAGGATTTAGAACGTTTTCTAAAATCCTGCCTAAAGAAAGATAAGAAAAGTATTCTATTTTATCAGGAGGCGTTAAGTCATTACAACATATACCGGGCAGCTTAGCATTATAAGCTCCCACACTCCATAAGCCGTCTAAAACGTGTATACCTGTCAAACTGAACCGAATTCAGGATGACAATTATAAAATCTTTTAGACGGCTTTTTTATTCAGTTATTATTAGCCACATAGCTTAGGCCTGTCTCACATAAATTGGTTAATTTTGAACTTTTTCAGCAAAAAGCCACAATTCAAACACTTTTGCAGCGTTAATCAGATATTATGAGCAAAAATCAACAACCTACAGATTATAAGAAGTACTTCATTTTTGAAAAAAAGAATTATAAATTTATGTTTATTGGGCTAGCAGTTATTAGCCTGGGGTTTATATTAATGGCAGGTGGCGGTAGCGAAGACCCCAATACCTTTAACCCCGATATCTATAACTTTCAACGCATTAGATTGGCACCAGCCTTAGTGCTTCTTGGCTTCGCGATAGAAGTATATGCAATTCTTTTAAATCCAAAAAAATAATACATTGAACGAATTAGACGCTGCCATTCTTGGAGTTATCCAGGGGCTAACCGAATTTTTACCTGTTTCCTCAAGCGGGCACCTGGAGCTCGGTAAAGCATTGTTAGGCGATAATAGCATACCTAGCGAATCTCTATTATTTACTGTAATTCTCCACGCCGCAACTGCTTTGAGTACTATAGTGGTATTTAGAAAAGATGTGATGGAAATTTTAAGGGGATTTCTAAAATTTAAATGGAACGAAGAGTTTCAGTTTTCGCTCAAAATTGTACTTTCTATGATTCCCGCAGCCCTGGTTGGACTTTTCTTTGAGGAGCAATTAGAAGGTTTATTTGGCGGAAATATAATTTTTGTTGGTTTCATGCTTATCGTTACGGCACTCCTACTATGGCTGGCAGACAAAGCCAAAAACACCAACAAACCGGTAAGCTACAATAATGCCTTTGTAATTGGTGTAGCCCAGGCCATTGCTATTTTACCCGGTATATCCAGAAGTGGTGCTACCATCTCCACATCGGTGCTATTAGGTAACGATAAAACCAAAGCCGCAAGATTTTCTTTTTTAATGGTGGTGCCATTAATATTAGGTAAAATTGCCAAAGATCTTCTAGACGGTAATTTAATGGAAAGCACTACCTCTTTTCCGGTACTCGCAATAGGTTTTGCAACTTCATTTATAGCAGGACTTGCAGCTTGCACGTGGATGATTAGCATTGTAAGAAAAAGCAAACTTTCCTATTTTGCGATTTATTGTTTTATAGCAGGAATTGTTTCTATAGCCGTTGCATATTATAATTAGAAACCTCAAACAGCCTTTATGACTACCGCAAGTAAAAAATTTACTCCCGATGATTTTAAGAACGGCCAGGTTCTCGTTTTTAATAAACCCCTGGAGTGGACTTCCTTTCAACTGGTAAATAAAGTACGTTGGTTAATTAGAAAAAGTTGCGACATAAAAAAAATTAAGGTAGGTCACGCCGGCACGTTAGATCCCCTGGCAGATGGGGTTTTGGTAATCTGCACCGGAAAATTTACAAAAAAAATTCCCGAATTACAGGGAACCGAAAAGGAATATACCGGCACTTTTACCCTGGGAGCCACCACGCCATCTTTTGATATGGAAACCGAAATTGACAAAACTTTTGAAACCAAGCATATTTCTAAAGAAAACATAGAAGCGGCTGCTCTCCAGCTAACCGGAGAAATTGAACAGGTACCTCCTGTTTTTTCAGCTTTAAAAAAGGATGGCAAACGCCTTTACGAATATGCCAGAAAGGGAGAAGAAGTTAAGGTTAATAGCCGACCTGTCACAATAAAAGAATTTGAGGTTGATGCCTCAAGGTTCCCTCAAGTAGATTTCAGGATAGTTTGCAGCAAAGGCACTTATATAAGAAGCATAGCAAACGATTTTGGCAGGGCACTTCATTCCGGTGCTTATCTTTCGGCATTAAAAAGGACCCGGGTTGGAGAGTTCAACATAAAAAGTGCTTTAGACCTTGAGTCTTTTGAAAAATTATTACCTTCAGCATAAAATAAACCAACTCAGGTTTTGTTTTATAGCAATGGATTTTTTTGAAAAACATAAAGCACTTATTCTTACCCTACTTTTTTGTTCGGTTCTAATCCTTGGACTTTATAATTTCAACCTCTCTCAAAAGAAAGATTTTGAACAACAAATGTTAGTAGACCTGGAAGAATATATTAAAACCAAAGAATCTAAAGAAGAAAACCCAAAAGAAGATCCCGAGCCAAAAACCAACCAGAAATCACCAGAAACTCATAGAGCTTTTAACGAAAATCAAAAGGCTAGAGAAGAAAATTTTAACCGGGAACTGGACAAGATTTTAGAGAAAAACAGCCGCAACCAGGAAGAAAGTTCAGAAAAAGAATCTTCATCCAACACAGAAGGAAGCATAGCTACCGGAGAAAAAAAGGAAAACAAAAAACGATCAGACGGGGATGATTCTTCCAGAAACATTTCAAGCCAATCGGGAAGTTTAAGAAATAGTTCTATCTCGTTTTCCCTTCGTGGTCGAAACGCGGTTTCTATTCCAAACCCTATATATACCTGCGATACCCCTGGGAAAATTGTAGTAAATATCACTGTAAATACCCAGGGAAGGGTAACCAGCACTGCTATAAACAAAGCAAGTTCTAACTCAAACAATGAATGCTTAACCGAAAAGGCATTATCCTATGCTAAAAATGCTGTATTTTCGAAGTTAGCGGGCCGAAATGCACAACCCGGCACAATCACCTATAATTTTAAACCCTAATAATGAAAAAACTAAACCGCTGCGGATGGTGTGAAGGCGATGCTCTTTATGAAGCATATCACGATGAGGAATGGGGCGTACCCATATATGACGATGCTACTATTTTTGAATTTCTTATACTCGAAACCTTTCAGGCCGGTTTAAGTTGGATTACCATTTTACGAAAACGCCAAAATTTCAGGAAGGCATTTGATGATTTTGATTATAAAAAAATTGCAAACTATTCCGAAGAAAAAATTCAGGAATTACTTCAAAACCCCGGAATTATACGGAATAAACTAAAGATTAGGGCTACCGTAACCAATGCTAAGGCTTTTATAGAAGTTAAAAAAGAATACGGAAGTTTCAGCAAGTATATTTGGGGGTTTGTTAATGAAAAACCTATTCAGAATACACTAGAAAATTACAAAGAAGCCCCCGCAACTACCCAAATTAGTGATAAATTAAGTAAAGATCTAAAAAAGAAGGGGTTTAAGTTTACAGGACCTACAGTAATATATGCACATATGCAGGCTACGGGAATGGTGAACGATCACGAAACCTCTTGTTTTAGGCATTCAGAGGTAAAAAAACTGGGAAAATGACTCTATATCTTTATCACTCTTATCTCAATTCGTTGGTAACAGTATAGCTATAGTCTACTAAAACAATTTCTCCTGAACCATCTGGGTAAACCGCTTCTTCATATTCTTCATCAATTTCCTGAATATCTTCAAATTCTTCCACACAGGTTCCACCTGCTACAATTACGGGGCAGTGAGCATCTTCCCCATACCCAAGAATACTCCAGGTCATTTCATCTTCCTGCCCTTTATAAGCTAAATTTACCCGAGAATAACCTTCCACATCAAAAGAAGAATTATTAGTATGCGTAACCCTATAACTTAAGGTTATTGTACCTTCGCGTTCATCTCTGTTATACTCAAAATAATCTAATTCAGATACAATATTAACCTGTTCAGGTTCTTTCGGCTCATTATTAGAAGGTTCACAGGCCAATATTGTTATTAGAAATAGGCAGCCAAATATTTTTTTCATTTAGATATCTTTTTATCTATAAATTTATGAAGAAAAACCTAAATAGCTAAGAAATTCATCTCGCGGAATTTCTTCGGCACCCAGGCTTTCTAAATGCCTTGTATAAACCTGGCAGTCTATAAGTTTTACTCCCTCTTCTTTTAACTTATTAACCAATGTAATAAAGCCGTATTTAGAGGCATTGCTCACCCTGGTAAACATACTTTCACCACAAAACATATTTTTATCTTTCAGGTAAATCCCATAAAGACCGCCAACTAAATCCCCGTTCTCCCAAACTTCTACAGATTGCGCTATATTAAGTTTGTGTAAACTGTTATAACTTGCTATCATCTCCCGGGTAATCCAGGTACCATGCTGACCATCACGCCTTATTTGAGCGCAGGCTTCTATTACCGCGTTAAAGTGTGTATTAAAGCTTACTGTATACTTCTTTTTTCTAAGCAACTGTTTCATGCTTTTAGAGACTTTTAATTTTTCAGGGAAAAGCACCATTCTAGGATCCGGGCTCCACCACAGCAATGGCTGTGAGGCATCATACCAGGGAAAAATACCATGATTATATGCATAGATTAATCTTGAAATACTTAAATCTCCCCCAATAGCCAATAAGCCCTGTTCATCTGCTTCAGTAATGGGTGGAAATTTTTCGTTTGGCTCTAAATAATGCAATTAAATGGTTTTATAGGTTTGTGAGGAAATGTACAAAAAGAAAAAGCTTAGCCCTCTTAATAGGATGCTAAGCTTTTTATAATTGGAATTGTTTTCTGCTTTAAGGTTAAACCTTAAAAAATAGAATCTTTTAAGATAACCTCATTAATTTTCTTTGAAGAAAATCTCTAGAATGGAAGATCGTCATAATCTTCTTCATTTAGATTATTTGCCGGTTCAAAATTATCTGGTGGTGGCACATTTTGCCCTCCGGTTGGCTGCTCTGCCTGTAAATTCTCTATTCTCCACCCCTGGATAGAATTAAAATATTTTGTTTCTCCTTGTGGGCTCACCCATTCTCTACCTCTTAGGTTAATTCCAATTTTTACAGGCTGCCCCACCTGAAAATTGTTAAGCAAGTCTGTCTTGTCCTGTACAAACTCCACCATAAGATGTTGCGGATATTGCTCCTCGGTAGTCACTACCATTTCTCTTTTTCTAAAACCGTTATTCCCAAAGGTTTTGGTTTCCCCTATCAATTTAATTTTACCTTGTACTTCCATCTTAATCTGTTTTTGCTAATAATAATTTCCAGGCAGCATCAACATTGTTCTTTTCTAAAAACAACTGTGCCTGTGTATGAATATCTTCTTTGTTGCTAGTTTTTACCAAATCTGCCAAATCTTTATTTTCGGCTATAAAACTGTTAATTTGTTTTCTTTGAGGGAGGGCTTCTACATTACCCAGTTTCCCTAAATCGTTCCCGGTTAGTATTTTACTTTCCCTAATTTCAGCCGGGATCGCATCTACTCCTATCCCAAGGCTTGAAAGTGGTTTTGGTACCTCGAACATTCCCGGGTTGGCACGGGTATACCAGTTACCACCCATTCTTGCTACGAGATCTATTTTATGCTGATCTATAAAACCATCTTCATCTAGAATGTGTTCATTAATATGCATTTTAAGAACCTCACAAATCACCAGGTTTCCGGCACCTCCTTCCTGGCCGGTCTCAATAACCTGCTTTACTTTACATTCAAATTGCACCGGAGACTCCGCTACTCGAAATGGCCGTACCAGCTCAGACTTCAACATTGAAAAGCCAGCTTTTTCAAATTCATTTACACCTTCAGCATACTCGGTACTTGAAAGGGACATTTGCTGAACAATATCATAATTCACAATATTGATCACCACCTCATCTATATCTTTTACATTGTTGTAAGTATGCTTCACCGTATTATCACGACCTCTTCTGGCAGGAGAAAAAATTAGCGTAGGTGGATTAGATCCAAAAACATTAAAAAAACTAAATGGCGATAGGTTAGGACGGCCATGAGCATCTATAGTACTGGCAAAGGCAATGGGCCTTGGCCCAATAGCTCCCAGCAAATAACGATGAAGTTTTCCTGTACTAACCTCCTTAGGATCTATAGTAAGCATACTTATTTTTTGGCAAAGGTAACGAAACCATTAGGGAATGAAAAGCCGGGTTATGCAATAAAATTCGTTTAAAAACGCTTATCTTTAAATCTTTCAAAGCTTAAAGGCCTTTATGAACTTTACAGACGAACGTAGCTTTAATCGCTGGTTTATTATTATTTCTTGTTTTATTGTTGTGGGTCTGGTATTATGGAACACCAGTATTTTTTTTCAACGTTTAAAAGAAGACGAAAGGGCAAAAATGAGCGTGTGGGCTAAAGCACAGGAAGCCCTGGACAGGGAGCCCCCTCCTGAAGATGCCGATTTAGATCTTATTCTTGAAATTTTAAACAACAATACATCCATACCCATTATCCATACTGATGCCGATGGAAAAATTGCCTATACCACTAATATAGACCCCGGTAAGCTGGAAGATACAGCACGTGCAAAGAAATTATTAGCCGACCTGAAAGATGAAAACGAGCCTATAATTATCAATCTTGGAAATGGAGAGAAACAATATATCTACTATGGGAACTCTCCCGTTTTAAACAGCCTTAAATATTATCCCGTAGGCCTTGTACTTATAGGGTTCCTGTTTATTGGTGTAGTCTATTTCTTTTATACCACTACTAAAAGTAGCGAGCAGAATAAGCTTTGGGCCGGGATGGCAAAAGAAACGGCACACCAAATTGGCACCCCCTTATCCTCCCTTATTGGCTGGACAGAAATCCTGAAGCAGGAGAATGTAAATACTACCTACATAGTAGAAATGGAAAAAGATATTTCGCGTCTGGAAACCATTACAGAGCGATTTTCTAAAATAGGCTCTGCCCCCATTTTGGAAGAAACAAATATCATTGCAGCCACCCAACATAGTTTTGATTATTTGAAAAGCAGAAGTTCAAAACTTATAGCGTTTAGCATTGATGTTCCCGAAGGAAGCATACCTGTAATGCTAAATCAGCAGCTTTATAGTTGGACTATAGAGAACCTTGTAAAAAACGCTATAGATGCTATGCGCGGAAAAGGAAAATTAAACATCAGCATTCAGGAAGATCAAAAATGGGCACATATTTTCATTAAAGATACAGGCAAAGGGGTAGAAAAAAATAAATTCAATCTCATTTTTGAACCCGGCCATACAACCAAAAAACGAGGTTGGGGCCTTGGTTTATCTTTGGCAAAAAGAATTATTGAAAGCTACCACCACGGTAGGATTAAAGTAGCAGAAAGCGAAATCAACAAAGGCACTACTTTTAAAATTTCGCTTAGAAAAATTTAGAATCCAGAAAGCTTTTCCCGGAGATTTGTGGGAATTGCGCAACTCCTGTTTTTATTAAAATCGTAACATACCACCACATCTTTAGCCTCGGCACAAACAGCGTCTTCTTCATCTAGAATTAAATGTTTTAAGCCGAAACTGCTATTCTTAATAAAATCCAGTTTAGTTTTTACAATGGCCTTACCGGGATAATACAGCGACTTTTTAAAATCACATTGGGTTGAAACCAACATAGTCCCTATATTGGTTTCTTCATACATTTTGTAAATCCCCGACGCTTCCCAGAAATTTACCCGGCCAGATTGCAGATAACGCATAAACGAAATATTATTTACATGCTTATACATATCTAAATCGCTCCAATCTATTCTTAATTGGAGCGTTAATTTATAGTCTTCAATCTTCATTACAGGTTCACGTGAATAGAAGATGCCAATTTTTTAAACTCCTCGTCTTCCATTTTAATACTTTTAGAGAAATCCATATCGCTCATCGAGTTAAGCGGAATAAGGTGTACGTGTACGTGCGGCACTTCCAGGCCAACCACTGCCATTCCAACGCGTTTACATTCTATTGTTTTCTCTAAAGCAATAGCTACTTTTCGGGAAAAACGCATCAATTCCTGATACACCTCTTCTTCCAGGTCAAAAATCTTATCTACCTCTTTCTTCGGAATACAAAGAACGTGGCCTTTTGCATTAGGGTTTATATCCAGGAAAGCCAAAAACTGACTATCTTCTGCTACTTTATAGGCAGGGACTTCACCTTTTACAATTTTTGTAAATAAACTAGACATAATACATATTGAATTAGTTGGTTATTTTAATAAATATAAAATCCTTTTCACAAAAACCTGGTTAAAGGTATTGGAAAAGGATTTTTAAAACTGTTAAAACTGAAAATCTACTCTCTCCAGATCTCCAGAACCTTAAATTTCATAGTACCACTTGGCACATCAATCTCTGCGATATCACCAACTTCCTTGCCCAATAAACCTTTTCCTATAGGGGAGTCTACTGAAATCTTACCCGCTTTAAGATCGGCCTCACTTTGAGCTACCAATTTATATTTTACTTCCGCACCATTGGTTTGGTTCTTTATTTTTACATGGGAATGTACCAGCACTTTCGAGGTGTCTAATTGAGACTCGTCTATAACCCTTGCATTTGCAACCACTTCTTCCATTTTAGAAATCTTCATTTCTAAAAGGCCCTGTGCTTCTTTTGCTGCATCATATTCGGCATTTTCACTCAAATCTCCTTTATCCCGGGCTTCGGCAATAGCTTCTGAAGCTCTTGGCCTTTCTACATCACGTAAATGGTTTAGTTCGTCTTTCAATTTTTTAAGCCCCTCTTTCGTATAATAAGATACTTTGCTCATAACTACATCGTTTATATAAATAGAAAAAATCCCATAACGCGACGGGATTTAATTAACAAATATAATAAATTTACACCTTGAAAACAATAATATTATTTAGCGAAATATTTATCGATCTCATGAAAAAAAGGCTTATTTTACTTCTATTTTCAATATTTTTTAGCGCGTGCTCCCCAAATGATGATAATTCGCATAACAACCCTAACCTTATCAATTTAAATTTTAGGCTTCAGCTAAATTTAGATTTCCCAGAATATAATGATCTTCAATATCCCGGTAATAGCTTTGTAACTTATAACCAGGGCATACGTGGTGTTGTGGTTTACAACATAAACAATACGCAGTACACTGCTTTCGAGCTAAGCGACCCTAATCATCCGCCAAACAATTGTTCGGCCATGACTGTTGAAGGGGTAGTTGCTACCTGTAATTGTGAAGATGCCAATGCTTATAATATAATTACGGGCGAATTACTGGAAGGTGATGGAAAGTATTCTATGAAGCCTTACCGAATTGAACGCCGCGGAAACAACATAGAGGTTTATAATTAAAAACCTCTCCCCTCCCATAAAAAAGAAGGAGAGAGGCGACAAACAAATTAAAATTTCAAGGTAATTCCACCTAAAAGGTTAGTGGTAGCTTGCGGATAATATCCGGCACCATCAAGGGTTTGCACCCCGGTAGCAGTATCTGGGTTTTCTATATTAAATGTATAGTAATAGCCGTTAGACACATATTCTTCTCCAAAAATATTATTAACCAATCCTGTAAAAACCACTTCTTTAAAGAATGGTGCATTTCTCCAGGTATACTGAATATTAAAATCGTTCACAAAATAAGCATCTAGCTTAGATGTTTCAACTTCAATATTACTCATATATTGCTCGCCTACATATTTTGAAAGAAGGCTTAATTCAAGCCCGTTTACCGGTAAATAGCTAATTCTGTTACCCCCTACTACAGAAGGAGAGAAAGAGATATCTGTATTGCCATAGTCTACGAGTTCCCCATCCCAGGTAGCTACAAAATCTTTATTTTTATTTTGACTTAATGCCAGGTTTGGCCTTAGCACTACTTTTTCTGAAAGCCTAATTACCGCATCTATTTCCAGGCCTAAACGATAGCTGTTTCCACTATTTTCCCGAATAAAAGCACCTACATCATCAATACCACCGGTAAGCACCAATTGGTTTTGATAATCCATATAATATAAATTGGTATTTAATTGAACCTTCGGGCTATTATATCTCCAACCTAATTCATAATCGTTTAATTCCTCATGTTCCGGATCTCCGTTTTCATAATCGCTTCTTCTTGGCTCTCTATTGGCACGGGCATAAGAAAAGTAGAATTGATTTTGACTGTTCAATGCATAGGTTAAACCTGCCTTAGGATTAAAGAAGGTAAAAGAATCGTCTATAAGAAATTCGGTTCCTTCAGATAACATTCCCTCAGTTTCATAGTCTATGGTTCTAATTTGCATATCTAAATATCCGGCCAACTTCTCTGAAATTGCATAGGTTGCCTTTCCGTAAAGGTTGAAATCTGTTTTTGTTCCCACGTTTTCATAATACGGCTCATAAGGGTCCTTATTTTGGGCAAAACGAGTATAGATTACTTCGCCAAAGTGATCGCCGATATATCTATTCCAGGCACCACCAAAATTAACATCCCAATCTGCATCCTTATAATTTAACCCAAAAGTGGTTCCATAGAAATCATTATCCAGCCATTTAGTCCCTACAAGGTCCGATGTACTAACCTCCTCACCATTAGCCTGAAAATTTGGAAGTCCAAATTCATTTAAAGTGGCATCTTCCTCATATTCTTCATAATAACCACGACCATAGGTATAGTGGAAAGCCAGGTTAGAAGACCAGTTACTGCTATATTCCTGGTTCCATAATAGCTGATAATGATCTTGTTTATAATTATCGGTTTGATTCTCGTAAAATTTAGTATTTCCTTCCTCATCGGTATATATTCCGGCAGGATTATAGGTTCGGTCGTTTTCAAGGGTTTCCCCATCTATACCGTACCAGGCCTGGTAAGTTCTTTCACTTCCGCCGAAAGTTATAGCCTTAACCAGTGTATTTTCGTCTACATACGTGGCTTGTAAAAAGTAGGATTTTAAATCGCTGCTGGCCCTATCTATATAGCCATCGCTCTTAATTTGTGAAGCCCGGCCGGCAATTTCCCAGTGATCGTTTAATAAACCTGTACTAAATTTAAGTGTATGTTTATGGGTATTAAAAGAACCATAACTATTAGAAATTTCGGCATTTGCTTCTTCGCTATAAGCATCGGTTAAAATATTAAGACTGGCGCCAAAAGCTCCTGCACCATTGGTAGAGGTTCCTACTCCTCGCTGCAATTGTAAATTTTCTACAGAAGAAGCAAAATCTCCCAGGTTCACCCAAAAAGATCCAAGGCTTTCAGCATCATTATAAGGAATACCATTTATAGTTACGTTTGTACTCGTCGTTCCACTTCCCCGTACTCTAAGTCCTGTGTATCCAACACCGGCACCAGCATCACTGGTAGTAACCACATTGGGCATATAGTTCATAAGAATAGGAATATCCTGTCCCAGGTTTCTGTCTTCAATCTCCTCATTGCTAAGGTTGCTATAAGTTATGGGGGATTGTGCGTTCACCCTTAAAGAAGATAGGAAAACCTCATCCAGAACTTCCTGTACGTCTGCAAGGTCTACATTTAGGGTTTGATCTTGATTGAGTTCTACGTTTAAACTTTTTTGGTTTCCGTAAGAAAATACAAGCTGGTAATCACCTTCTTTAAGCTCCAGGCTATATTTCCCATTTTCGTCGGTAGCGGTTCCTTTGCCCGATTCTACGGCATAAACGGCAACACCCTCTACCGGGGTTTCCCCACGGGTAACCTTACCTTTTAAAATGTGGGTTTGAGCTAAAGCCTGCAATGAAATAAGGCATAGGCCACTAAAAAATAATAAAGATTTCATTCGTAATAAATTATTTTACGAATAAAAGGGGCTATTATTCTTTGGTTTTTGAATTAAATAAAAAATCCTGAAATTGCCCACCGGTGTTTTGGCATTTTCAGGAGTACATACTTTTTACGCTTTCTGCGTATGTCCCTTGGCAGCATTACCCGCCCAGGTTCTTTGGGTATGATCTCAGCCACACTTAAGTGGCACCCCTTTGAGATTGGCCGCAAATGTATAAAGCTTTTATGGATATACCATACGTTTTAGGTCTATAAATTTATCGTTTAAAATTAATTCTACAAGCCCAACTGAGGCCACCTTAGCTCAAAAAATTAAGAACACTCAATTGCCGGTATCGTTTCGTATAAATGGCGTAATTTTGGTGACAAGAAATTTATGCGAAATACAAAACGATCAATAACTTATAAAGTAATTAGCGGCTATCTCTTAATAGCCGCATTAGCTGCTGTTGCTGTTTGGCTGGTATGGAACCAGGTGGTTGCTTTTAGCCAGGTTTCAGAAAAAAACAACAATAACAACGAACAGCTTTTTATGCTGAGCGATATCACCACCAGCTTATATGAAACTGAAAATTTAAGCAGGCAGCTTATTCAAACCGGAAATGAAGCAGGCCTTGATAAATACCAAAGTCAAATAGACAGTATAAAACTTAATATTAATAAGTTAAAAACCGGTTATGCCGATAGTTCGATAAAAAATGAACTAGATAGCATCAAAAAATTACTTTCTGACAAGTCTACCAACCTTCAGGAATTATATGAATTAAGAGAACAACAGCGAAATCAAAACTATTACTCACAGGTTTTAACCGAATTAAAAAAAGTAGATCCTTCTTTTGATGATTATAATTACAACCAACGTTTCTCTAATCTGGAACCACACCAACGAAGGCTATTAATTAGATTGCTGGAATATTCGCGTGAAGACAATGCCGAAAAACTCACCAACCGAACAGCCGATTCTATAATAGGTTCTGTTAGAAATGTATTAAGTGAATTGGAAATTGCTACCAGGCGTTTTCAAAATACTGTAGATAAAAAAGAACAGGAATTTCTGGAAAATGATATGATTATTAACCAGCAATTGCGCCGTTTACTGGGGAAAATTGAATTAGAAGAGCGGGAAGCCTCCATACAACGGGCAAAAGTTTCCCAGGATATGATAAAAGAGAGCTCTCAAATTTTCATAATTGCCGGAATAGTAAGCTTCTTAATTATATTATTATCACTTATTTTTATCATTAAGGATATCACTAAAAGTCAGCAGTACCGTAGCCAACTGGAGGAAGCCAAAGATTTTGCAGAAACCTTATTAAAAAGGCGGGAACAATTTATGGCCGCCATTACCCACGATTTAAGATCGCCTTTAAATACGCTTATTGGCTATACAGATCTTATTGAAAAATCTTCCTTAAACACCAAGCAATCGCATTATATAGACCAGGTAAAAAAATCGTCTAGCTTTATTTTGCATCTGGTAAATGATTTATTAGATCTTTCTAAACTGGAAGCAGGAAAAATGACGGTGGAAAAACTACCGTTTAATCCGGCTAAACTCATAGAAGATACGGTTTACAATGCTCTACCGGCTCAAAGAAATGAAAATGTATCTATCGTTTTTCGGGCTTCTAAAGCTTCAGATACGCAAGTTCTTAGCGATCCATTTAGAATAAAGCAAATTATTGCCAATTTAATTACCAACGCCTATAAGTTCACCAAAGAAGGTGAAATTAACATCCAAATAGACCTTAAAAAGGAAATTGAAGACAGTTACTGCCTTGTTATTTCAGTAAGAGATACCGGTATTGGTATTTCAGAAGAAAAACAAGATGAGATATTTGAAGAATTCTCACAGGAAAACACAAAAATAGAAAAAGCATACGGCGGAACAGGACTTGGACTTGCCATTACAAAAAGCTTAATTGAGTTGCTTAAAGGTGAATTAAAGCTAAAGAGTGAACAGGGTAATGGTAGCGAATTTATAGTTTTTCTCCCGGTTAGAAAATTGGCTACTGAAACTATTAAAGAGCCGGAAAAATTAGCTACACCAGAATTACCTGACCTTACCGGCAAAACAGCACTCATTGTAGACGACGAACCCTCCCAGCTTTCCTTAACACGTGAGTTGCTAAAATCTATGGGAATGCAATGCGATAGTGCATTTAATGGAAATGAAGCTCTGGATAAACTGAAAACCCGAAACTATTCTTTGGTATTAACCGATATACAAATGCCAGAAATGGATGGTTTTGATTTAATTAAAAATATAAGGAAAAAGTATAAAACCGGAGAGTTACCTGTTATTGCCTTATCGGGAAGAACAGATGTTGATGTAGAAACATATAAACTGGCCGGATTCAACAAAAGCCTTTTAAAACCCTACAAGCCAAAAAAACTTCAGGAAAGTATTGCCGATATTTTTAAACTGGAACTTAAAAGCAAAATAAATAATAACCTACAACATTCTAAGAATAATCACTATAACCTTCAGGATATTTATGATTTTTCGGCTGGAGACCAAGAAGCTGTTCAAAGTATTTTAGAGGCCTTTATTGAAAGTTCCAGGTCACAAATAGAACTTATTGCACTGGCTCGCAATGAGAATAATTTTAAGGAAGTGGCCAGATTAGCGCATAAGATGGCACCTATGTTAAAGCAAATAAAGGCAGTACCCTTAGCGAAAAAACTAGAGAGATTAGAACAGCATGAAGCTTTTACAAACCAGGAGTTCAAGGAGTTGAGAACCGGCATTTTAAGCCTAATGAAAGAACTCGAACAGGAAATTAAAGTTTAATATTATACTGTTTTAGTTTGTTGTAAAGTGTTTTACGATCTATAGAAAGTAACCTGGCAGCTTTACTCTTATTTCCTCCAGATTTTTCCAAAGCATCTAAAATTAACTGCTCTTCGTTTTTATTTTTAAATAGACCATATTCGGTTTCTGTATTCGTATGGTTTGCCGTTGCAATTTCATGTGGTAGCACTTTAAGAGGTATCATCTCGTCCTGGGTAAGCAATGCTGCGCGCTTTACCATATTTTTTAATTCCCTTAAATTCCCGGGCCAGTTATAGTTCTTAAAAGCTTCTATAGCACTTTCGGTAAAACCTATCACATTTTTCTCCAATTCGGTATTGGCCTCATCCAGGAAATATTCTGCAAAAAGCATTAAATCTTCTTTACGCTCCTTTAGAGAAGGAACCTTAATTGAAAATTCATTTAACCTATGGTAAAGATCTTCCCTAAACTCACCATCTTTTACAGCTTGCGCAAGATCTTCGTTAGTAGCGGTTATTACCCGAATATCTACATGCAACTCATTATTGCTACCTACGGGTTTAATTTTTCTTTCCTGAAGAGCCCTTAATAATTGAACCTGTAATTCATAGCTTAAATTACCAATTTCATCCAGAAACAAAGTACCACCATTTGCTGCTTCAAAATGCCCGGTTTTGTCGTTTATAGCCCCGGTAAAAGAGCCTTTTAAATGCCCAAAAAATTCACTGGAAGCCAATTCTCTTGGAATCGCACCACAATCTACTGCAATAAATGGCTCACCGGCACGCTTACTCTGTTCATGAATACTCTTTGCCACCTGTTCTTTCCCGGTTCCACTTTCGCCCATTATTAAAACAGACATGTTTGTAGGAGCTACCAGCTGTATATAATCACTTAATTTTAGCGCAGCTTCGCTAACTCCTTTTACAAAACTAGTTTCCTTAGGTATAGCAGCAGGTTTTGATAATGGTTTAGCTTGTTTTTTCTCCTTCCCCGGTTTTACCTGGGTATGGGTTAGGGCATTTTCTATAGTTTGTAAAATTGATTCAGGCCTAAATGGTTTAGATACGTAATCAAAAGCTCCAATTTTCATTGCCTCTACCGCCATACTAATTTCGGCATAACTGGTCATAATAATAACCTGAGTTTCGGCATTTTCAGCCTTTACCTTTTTTAGAACATCAAGTCCGTTTGTATCAGGTAACCTAACATCAGAAAGAATTAGGTTAAAAGCGGTTTCTTTTAACTTTTTAAAAGCTTCTAGTCCACTAAAAACCAATTCAACCTCATAGTCTCGCTTAATCAGAAACGTTTTAAGCATGGTTCCAAAAGGCACATCATCTTCAACTATAAGAATTCTTGTCATTGATTTTTATTTAAACGTCTTGCAAATTTAACAATCTAAAACTCATTAAGTTTAAAATAAGCATAAAAAAAGAGACCTCGTTAAAGGTCTCTCTTCAATGACAATCTAAATTATTTATTAACCTGTCATTGGGTGGTATCCATTTTCCAATTTACAAAAAGCAGCGTTTACATAAAATCTTTCCATTCTTAAATGACTAAAAAAAGTGTTAGTTAGTAGGCCGTTAAGGCTTTTTAACCATTTAAGATTTTCTTCCTTTCATTACTTTGTTGCTCTAAAATTGGCACCGAAAGAGTTGGTTTCTCTTAATATTCGGTTGTTAAATTAAAATCTCTGTTGATCCTTTTGGTAGGGCAAAATAAGATCAACAAAGATTAGTGGTTAGTTGAACCGATAAAACTATTTATCTTCTTTTTTTATCCAGTTCCCGTCTTTATCGATATAAGCCTTTTGTTTTTCTCCATCTACATTAAGCGACAGCTTATATATTTGCTTCCCGTCTTTTTCTTTTACCCAGGCTTCTTCTGCAACAGCTCCATTTAGGTCAGTCATTATTGCATCTTTAATTGCTTGTGGAAGCACCAGTACATCTACTTTTTTATAATCCTCCTGAACTTCCTGTACCTCTTCTACATCTTCCATTTGCTCCATCTTTTCGGGATCTTCTACCTGAGCCTGAACATTTTGACTAAATAAAAACATTCCTCCTGCGGCCATTAAACTTAATCCTAGCTTTTTCATAATGATAAAATTTTAGATTTGTGGTTATATTATGCAAAGTATATAGGAATAATTATACCAAAACCTTATGTTTTCAATTAAAATATTGATTATCAGTAAATTAAAGCATCGCTGAGTTTAGAATTAGCAAAATATTATGTAGAAAAACACATCTTTTAAGAGAACATTATGTAGAAGTGTGGATTACCAAAAGTAAGCCACAAAAAAAAGAGACCCTTAGGCCTCTTTTTCTCCGAAAATCTAAATTATACAACAGTATCTTAAGCTGCTATATTTACTTTAATTTAGCATAAGTGAGATATAAAAAATCATACCACTTACCACCCAAACCCTTAATAAACTGAAAACAAACACATTGGTTAATAAAATCCCCAAATCTCTACACACAACAAACAAAAAAACAGGGGATTATTTCTACACAAGTGTAGAAAAGCACCCCATTATTTTAATGGATCACCTCTTCTAGCTTTCTTTTCGGCATTTATTTTCTTGGCTTTGAGGCGCTTTAATTTTGCCGCTTTTCCGGGCTTGGTCTTCTTTCTAGCTTTAGGTTTTTTTATATTTTCCCGCAACAGATCAAAGAATTTTTCAATAACAATTATCTTATTTTTATGTTGACTTCGGCTTTCTTCACTATGCAAAATTAGAAGATGATCTTTAGTAAGTCTTGAAGCCAATTTCTTTTGTAAGCGCAATTTCTCCTCTTCCAAAAGTCCTTTAGAAGTTTCCACATTGAAATAAAGTTCAACCTTCGAAGAAGTTTTATTTACGTGCTGGCCACCGGAACCTGAGCTTCTCACGGCTTTAAAACTGAGTTCCCGTGTTATTTGCGCTTCATCCAAAACAAATTAATTAGGTTGGTGAGAAGGCTTTAAAAGATCGGCTACTGTTTTTACAGGATTAAAAGTTTCTAAAGGAACCTCCACAAAAACCGTATTCCAATATGCCATACCACCATTCCACAAACCAGGTCTCTCTAAAGCTTTTAAAGCTTTTCCATCCTTGGTTTTATGAGCAATAAAACTCATATTATCATCTACATACTGCTGAAGTTCAAAACTTTCTCCTTTATAATTTTTAAGACTACAGGCAATGTCTACAGGATTAAAATGAGTAGAATTATTAAGGATCTCCAATTGCTCTGCATTATCCTTGTCTATTTGTGCTCCTTCAATAATTTGCAACGAAATTTCACCATCTTCATTTTTAACCAAAAAAGGGCCACCTCCCGGTTCACCTTCATTTTTTACCATTCCACATACCCTTACAGGCCTGTCTAGTTTCTTACATAAATACTGCATTTTCTCCTCCCCTGTAAACTTGTTAAAAGAAGAAGTTACTTTCTCAAAAAGTTCTTTTTCCAAAAACTCTGCTATTTCGTCTAATTTAGTTTCCGAAATATTTCCGGCATCTAAAAGTCGCATATAGTCAAAAATCTGATCTTGCAGGCTAAGAAGTTTTCCGCCCAGCATTTTCTTCATTTCAACAACCTCAGGAATATTCTTATTAATCACTACATTATCTATGTTTTTAATAAAAAGAACATCGGCGTCCTGCTGTTGCAAATTTTCAATTAAGGCACCATGCCCTCCCGGTCTAAAAAACAGTCGGTTCTCTTCATCTCTAAAAGCTTCATTATTCTCATCTACCGCTATAGTATCGGTTTTTGGATCCTGATAGGAGTAGGAAATCTCAAATTTAGTATTAGTAGCTTCCTCTAGTCTTTCTTTTATTCTTTCAAATTCATTTTCAAACTTTTCTTTATCCCCGTCAGAAACTGTAAAATGTAATTTAGTTACACCATCTACCGAAAGATATTTTGCCGAGCTATGTAAATGTTCCTCAAAGGCGGTAGCAGTAAAATCATTATAAGCATGAAAAGGAACCAAACCTTTTGGCCAGTCACTCAGCCCAAGTCCCGAATTAAACAAAATTGTTTTAACTAAAATGATTTGTTGCTCATCGGTGGTTTTATTAGAAAAATTCTCGGTATTATCATTTGCCTTTTTCAGGGCTTCTTCATAAAATGGAAGCTTCTCTATTTTCTCAAAAAACAATTGCAGGCCTTTGTTTTCTTTTCTATCTAAATAATCACGTAGGCCTTCTTTATCGGGTTCAAACTCATCTACAAAATTATGTAGTGCCTTAAACATTCTTGTTGCTGCACCAGAAGCAGGAACGAATTTCAGCAGCTTAAGTTCTTGTTTCCTGTTTTCAAAAGTCTTTATAAATTCCTTTTGCTTTTCAACACTATAAACAAAAATCCCATTACCAGGGGTTGCTGCCTGTTGTATATCAACTTTTATATTTCCTCTTTCAAATATTTGAATTTGTCTTTCAACCTCCTGGGTTGAAAGGCCTTTTTCTTCAATTTGCAAAATATCTATTTCGCTAAACTCCACGTCTATTTACCTTTTAAAAGTTTGTCTATTTCCTCTATAGCTACATTAAAACGATCTATAAGATCGCCCTTTAAAACTACGTAAGGCTTTTGATGATTTTTGAGCTCTTTCTCAAAGCGTTTGAACATACCTATTCTATCGTCAGGTTTATCCCGAAGATCATCTGGTGTCCAGGGAACGTCAATATACGTTAAAAAGTACAGATGGTATTGGTTGTTTAACGCATGTTTAAGAAGTTGCGAATCGCAAAAACCATCGTAATAAGCCTCTGAATAGACTTTTAGCTCTAAAAGGTTGGTATCACTAATTAGCAATTTATTAGCTTTTTCGGTAAGCGTATTTTCACGTTTCATTTGGCCTTCTGCAATAGGGATTAAATCTTTAGGTTCACAAACCTTCCTTTCTTTATCCCATTTTTCCTGAAGATATTCCCTCATAAACTCTTCTACCCAAACGGTATTATAATGATTAGCCAGCATTTCTGCCAGGCTTGTTTTTCCGGTAGATTCGGGTCCAAAAAGAACTACTTTTATGACGGACGAAGGTCGTTGCGCAAGTTTTTCTGCCATGCTTTATAGCCGTAAATAGCGATTATAGTGAATACAAAATATTGAAGGGCCGTTAAGGTAAGGCCTTTATAAAAATAGAGAGGTACCGAGATTACATCTCCAATAATCCAAAAAATCCAGTTTTCAACTTTTCTTTTGGCCATTAGCCACATACCTACAAAGAAAATTGCCGTGGTAAAAGTATCTATATAAGCCGTCCAATTGATCCATTTATCAAAATATTCATAGACAGCAAACACAAAAAGCAGGGTAGCAATAAAAATAAACAAGCTTTGCCAATTTTCTCTTTGGGTAGTATTGGTAATAGGCGTAAAATGCTCGGCATCTACTTTCCGTGTCCAAATATACCACCCATAAATACTCATAGAAAAATAATAAGCATTTATCATCATATCGCCCAGCAATTCCCATTGCCAAAGTAGATAAACAAATATCATGGTGCTTATAATCCCGGTAGGATAAACCAAAATATTGTTTTGTTTGGAATAAATTACCGAAAGAAAGCCGAAAACTACCGCAATGGCTTCCAGTATTATAAATAAGGTTGGATATCCGTAATATTGATCAAAGAAAAAATCAAAAATCGGCTGCATAGTTGCTAAGATCAGATTTTACAATTTTTATATGGATGAGACCGTGGTCTATTGCTTCAAAGGCATCTTTAATTTCTGAATTCAAAACCTTCATCACCTCATCATAATCTCCGTAAACCTGGGTGCTGAGAGGATTCTCTTTTATTTGTAAGCCCGAAGCCCGCAATTTCTTAATGAAATTGATAACCCTGGGTTCAAAATCTTCCTGTAAAGGACTTAATGTGAGTTCTACTGAAATTTTCATTGTCATCTATTTTAGGCCACAAATGCACAAATAATATGTAATATATTCGCCTAGGCAAGCCAAATTTAAAGATTTGAAATTAGTATTGTTGCTACTTAAACTAACAATTTAGAAGAATTTAATTTTACTTCATCACCTTTCAAAGAAAGGGAACGAATTTCGCTTTATAGAACGAAATAGGTGGTAACAAAACCTTAAAACCCAAAACAATAGCTATCAGGAATACCCCTCCGACTTTTATGCTAAAAAAGCGTAAACCCCAGCTCCCCTTAGAAAAAATGGGAGGAGCTTTTAATTTTGGCTCCATTAAGGTTCTATTCAAATCAAAAAGTATTAGTGGATTCGTGGCTAAAACTTTTTTTAAAGCTATGGCTTTACATTACAGGATAAAACTCACTTTTCAAATTGCGTTCCCATTACAATCATATCAGCACCAGCCTTATAGGCGCTATTTTGTTGTACCCTACTTCTAATCCCGCCACCAACAATTAAAGGAATTGAGATTGCCTTTTTTACTTCGGAAATTATTTCTTCGGAAACCGGAAAATCTGCACCACTACCGGCTTCCAGGTAAATCAGTTTTTTTCCGGAAAACTCTCCGGCCAAAGCGGTATCAACAATCGTTTCTACCTGAAATTGGGGAATTGGCTTTGTTTTACTTATTCGCTGCACTGCACACTCTCTACCTCCATCTATTAAAATATAGGCTGTTGGGATAATTTGCAATGAGCTGTTTCTTAAGTTTTCTACCGACTTTATTTGTTGTTCTATTAAATATTCGGGATTTCTTCCAGAAAGCAAACTTAAAAACAAGAGTGCATCTGCGGTTTCGGTAATTTGGGAATAATCGCCCGGAAATAAAATTACAGGAAGATTCGTGTGTTTTTTTATCGAGTTTACCGTTTTTTCGGTTTTACATTTTGCTACACTGCTACCCCCTACAAAAATATGGGATGTTTCTTTCGGAATTCTTTTTAAGTAAGCTTCTGCTTCGGGTCCTTTAAATTTATCGGGGTCTATTAAAATAGCGAGCAATTTCTCCCCTTTAGTTGAAGCCCGGGAAATTTCGGCATAAAAATTTGGCATTAATTTTCTCCTTTTTTAGAATCTCCCCAGCCATACACACAGGTAAAACCTTCAAATTCCAGAAATTTCATTTCGTAAAAAGATTCTTCTCCTTTAAAATTCACTTTTGCCGTGGTCTCGGCATCATCAAAGTCAAAATCGGTAACATTTATATGCTGCAAAAATCCAAGTCCGGGTTCGGCATGCATTTTATAAATAGACTCTTTAGCTCCCCAAACAATGGTGAGTTTTCTTATTAAAGCTTCTTCATTAGCCACCGTGTGATATTCACTTAAAGGAGTAAATTTATTAGCTATTTTTAAAATTTTATCCCGTCTTTTTTCAATATCTATCCCCACCTTTTTATCGCTTAAAATAATAGCGGTAAAATTAAAAGAATGCGTAATAGATATATGCTTGCCATTTTTTAAATGGGGTTTTCCCAAATTATCATAAAAAAGATCATGATCTACGTAACCCGCTTGTGCCATTAAATGACGAATACTCATAAAGCCCCTCCTATGAATTTCAGATTTCATTCCATCTACGCGATTTTGACAATGATCGGTAAGCTCTACTCCTTTACTCAAATCTTCAAAAGACTCTTCTACCTTCCAAATGAAGACTTTAGTGTGCGGATCTACTGTTATTGTTTTGTAAAGTGGCATGTAGGTTTGTTAAAGATTCCTTATTTTTGTGCTTGAAAAAAATTGCTAATTCAAATATAATAATATGTCGACTAAAACAGTGCCGTATACTGCCTATAAAGTTAAGGATATTTCCCTGGCTGATTGGGGAAGAAAAGAAATTGAACTTGCCGAATCTGAAATGCCGGGCTTAATGGCACTTCGTGAAGAATATAAAAACGAACAACCCCTAAAAGGAGCACGTATTGCAGGATGTCTTCATATGACTGTGCAAACTGCCGTACTTATTGAAACCCTGGTTTCGCTTGGTGCCGATGTTACCTGGAGCTCTTGTAATATTTTCTCTACACAAGACCACGCTGCTGCGGCAATTGCTGCTGCCGGAATTCCGGTATATGCATGGAAAGGGATGACCGAGGAAGAGTTTAACTGGTGTATTGAACAAACCTTGTTTTTTGGTGAAGAACGCGAGCCACTAAATATGATTCTTGATGATGGTGGTGACCTTACCAATATGGTTTTCGATAAATACCCAGAGCTTGCAGAGGGTATTCGTGGGCTTTCAGAAGAAACCACTACCGGGGTTCACAGACTTTATGAAAGAATGAAGAACGGAACTTTGGTAATGCCGGCCATTAATGTAAACGATTCGGTTACCAAATCTAAATTCGACAATAAGTACGGATGTCGTGAAAGTGCTGTTGACGCTATTCGCCGTGCTACCGACGTAATGCTTGCCGGAAAACGCGTAGTTGTTTGCGGTTATGGCGATGTTGGTAAAGGTACTGCTGCTTCTTTTAAAGGAACAGGAGCCATAGTAACCGTTACAGAAATAGATCCTATTTGTGCTTTGCAAGCCGCTATGGATGGTTTTGAGGTTAAAAAGCTGGAGACCGTACTTCCAAAAGCCGATATCGTGATTACCACTACCGGGAACAAAGATATTGTTAGAGGTGAGCATTTTGAAGCGATGAAAGACAAAACCATTGTTTGTAATATTGGGCATTTTGATAACGAAATTGATGTTGCCTGGTTAAATAATAACCACGGAGATACTAAAGACGAGATCAAGCCACAGGTGGACAAATACACCATTAACGGAAAAGATATTATTCTTTTAGCTGAAGGCCGACTGGTAAACCTTGGTTGCGCCACCGGCCACCCAAGTTTTGTAATGAGTAACTCGTTTACCAACCAAACTTTGGCACAAATTGAGCTTTGGAAAAACTCTGATAAGTATAAAAATGAAGTATACATGCTACCAAAACATTTAGATGAAAAGGTTGCCAAACTTCATTTAGAGAGAATTGGAGTAGAATTAACCGAATTAAAACAAGACCAGGCCGAATATATTGGTGTTGAAGTAGAAGGGCCTTATAAGCCTGAATATTATAGATATTAATTGAATCATTTCCGCACTTCAATTATACTCAACATAAACTAAGGCGGAAATTTCTTTAAAAATATCTCTCTAAGAATTAGACCTCACAGATTTTGTAAATCTGTGAGGTCTTTTTATTTATTAAACGTCATCCTGAACTTATTTTAGAATCTGAGCAAATTTTTAGCAAAAGCCATTCTTAATTACCACTCATAAACCACACAAAGAAAATAATAGCAACAAGCACTACAAGTACCGCAAGCAGCACAAAAACCCATTTTCCCACCTGTGGCTTTCTTCTTTCAGAATGTGACATCTGCTGAAATGTTTTACCTGTATAAGGATTATCTAAAAGGCCACTTCTTTTAATAATTTCGGTAGCTTTTGTTCTTTCGTCTTCCTCAACTTCTATTCGCATTCCATCATTCCCTAAACCGCCAATATTGGCCGCACTATCAATAGCTTCTCCATAAGTTCTATAAGCTACTCCTTCCTCATCAAAAAGATTTTTGAGGATAGAAAGCTCGTGCCGACTGGAAGTACGAAAAACAACTATATAACTCATAATTAGAAACTTAAAGCTTTACCTAAAGATACAAAAAAACCCCTTCCAAAACTCGGAAGGGGTTTCAATATACTCTAAAAGTCCTTTTTGCCTTTATAAGGCTTCAAAACTCTATGCTTCAAACGGTTCTACAGAAACGTAAGATTTATTGTCTTTTTTCTTAGTGAATTTCACAAGTCCGTCAACTTTAGCGTGTAAAGTATGATCTTTTCCTGCGTATACGTTTTCACCTGGGTTATGTGCAGTTCCTCTTTGTCTAACAATGATGTTTCCTGCCACGGCAGCCTGACCACCAAAAATCTTTACACCTAAGCGTTTCGATTCTGACTCTCTACCGTTCTTAGAACTACCGACTCCTTTTTTGTGTGCCATTTTACTTTAGTTTTAAGTAGATTAATAGTTAACTTAAAGCTTCAATTAATTCAGCTTTCTTCATAGAAGAATAGCCTTCAAGACCTTTCTCCTTAGCCATCTCTTTCAATTCAGCTACGGTGTACTGACTTAAATCTTCCGATTTCTTATCAGATTTGGTTTCTTTAGGTGCTTCCTCTTTTTTAGCTGAAGCAGCTTTTTTTCCACCTTTTACATCGATGCTTTCAATTACGATCTCGGTTAAAGCCTGGCGATGACCGTTTTTCTTCTTGTAACCTTTACGTCTTTTCTTTTTGAAAACAATAACTTTGTCTCCTTTAAGGTGACGTGTGATTTTTGCTCCTACAAGAGCACCATCTATAGCCGGGGCGCCTAGATTTATGTTGTCTCCGTCTCCGGTAAGAAGAACTTTGTCAAAAGAAACGCTATCTCCTTCTTCTCCGCTTAGACGGTTAACAAACACCTTTTGGTCTTTCGCAACTTTAAATTGCTGCCCTGCTATCTCTACAATTGCATACATAGTGTTATGATTAATTAATTTATGCTATATTTCGCTTGGCTTTTAACAAGCGGGTGCAAATATACTTCTAAATAATTAATTCACAAAGCCTAAAAAGATTTAATAGGTATGCTGTTGGCCTTCTTTGGTATTCCAGGAATCTTTAAACAACTGCATATAAGCTAAGGTAAGCACCAGGCTGGTTGCAAAGCCCATTACTGCAACCACAAATAAGACGATTCCTATATCTGTTCCATAATCTGTACGCCACATATTTATAAGGTTACCAAGAAAATCTGGATTTAACTCTGTAGCATAAAAAGCAAAGAAAACAGTAAAAACAATAGTAGCGTTAAATCCGGTAAGGAGGCTTGCCATAAAGCCTTTCTGATACTTAAACTTTGTACCTTTATCGTCTCTGTAGGCCTTTAATGCCAACCACATCCCTAACGCCATTATCACGCCGTTAAATAAACTAAATAAAGGATAGATGTGTGCATTGAAAACCGATAATATCAAAAAATAAGCAATTAACCCTACTGAAATTAAAAGCCCGTATTTAATTGGAATACTAAAATTTTTCATAGCTCTGGTAGATGTTTTTATTTATAAATTTCGAAAAAATATATCGGTTATTAACTTAATAGCTTGTTAATTTTGACACTTTTCGCACAAAATTTATATTTTCCTCATTATTCCCTATTTTTATTGTAACAATTCACCATCTTTAAACACTAACCAAACGCATTAATAAAAACCTATTCAAAAATGATTAAAAATTTAAAAATGGCTGCCATTGCACTAGCTTGTAGTGCAGCAGGAATTGCCCAGGAGGTAGAATTTACCGAATACAACCTCGATAACGGATTAGAGGTTATTTTACACCAGGATAACACTGCCCCGGTAGTTACAGTGGGAGTAATGTATCACGTTGGCGCAAAAGATGAAGAAGAAGGCCGCTCTGGTTTCGCCCATTTTTTCGAACACCTTTTATTTGAAGGCACCAAAAACATTGAACGTGGTAAATGGTTTGATATTGTGGCCGCAAATGGGGGCAGCAACAATGCAAACACCACACAAGACCGCACGTACTATTATGAAACTTTCCCCTCTAATAACCTTGAACTGGGTTTATGGATGGAATCTGAAAGAATGCTGCATCCCGTTATCAACGAAATTGGTATAGAAACCCAAAATGAAGTGGTAAAAGAAGAAAAGCGTTCACGTATCGATAATGCCCCTTACGGAAAAATAATATACTCTACCGGTATTAACAAATATGTGTTTAACAAGCATCCTTACAAAAACTCCATTATTGGTACTATGGAAGATCTGGATGCCGCTGAACTCGAAGAATTCAAAGCTTTTTTCGATAAATATTACGGCCCAAATAATGCCACTTTAGTTGTAGCAGGCGATATAAAAATTAATGAAACCAAAAAGATGATCGAAAAGTATTTTGCTGAAATCCCCAAAGGGAATGAAGTAGAAAGAGTTTCGGTTAAAGAAGAGCCTATTACTGAAACTATTACTGCTACCGAATATGATAGCAATATTCAAATTCCGGCAAAGTTATTTGTTTACCGCACCCCTTCCATGAAAGACAGAGACGCCTATGTGCTAGACATGATTTCCTCTATTCTTACCGATGGAAGAAGCTCTAGAATGTATAAGAAAATGGTAGACGAAGACAAAACCGCCTTACAGGTTTTAGCCTTCCCAAGATCTCAGGAAGATTATGGAACCTATGTGATGGGCGCACTTGCTTTAGGAGAAACTCCGCTAGATACTTTAGCTGCTTCCATGGATGAAGAAATTGATAAACTTCAAAATGAACTCATCTCTGAAAAAGAATACCAAAAACTTCAGAACAAATTCGAGAACCGCTTTGTAAACTCCAACAGCAGTATATCGGGTATTGCTTCTTCATTAGCAACTTACAATGTTCTTTATGGAAACACCGATCTAATTAATGAAGAGATTGAAATCTATAGGGATATTACCAGAGAAGACATCAAAAGAGTAGCCAACCAATACCTTAACGAAAATCAACGTCTAGAATTAGACTACCTTCCAGAAAGCGAAAAAGAATAACATAAAAAATAAATAGAATGAAATTTAATATACTCACATTATTTATCGCCTGTTTTTTGACCACCACGGCAATAGCACAGGTAGACCGTTCTAAACAACCCGAACCGGGACCGGCACCAAAGATTAATCTAGGGCAACCAGATGAATTTGTATTACAAAACGGGCTAAAAGTTTTGGTAGTTGAAAACAATAAACTACCACGTGTTTCTGCATCCCTGATTATAGATAATAAACCTCACGCCGAAGAAAAACCGGCCACCTCATCTTTAGTTTCTGCCTTAATGGGCACGGGTACCCAAAACATATCTAAAGACGATTTTAACGAAGAAATAGACTTTTTGGGAGCCAGTATAAGTTTAGGGGCTGAAAATGCTTCTGCACGTTCACTTTCTAAATTTTTCCCAAGGGTTATGGAACTTATGGCTGAAGGGGCTTTAAGGCCAAAATTTACCCAGGAAGAGTTTGAAGCCGAAAAAACCAAACAAATCGAAAGTCTAAAGTCTATCAACAAAGATGTAGGTTCTATCGCCAGCCGGGTTAGTGCAGCCTTAGCTTATGGAGTTGACCACCCTTACGGTGAATTTGCTACCGTAGAAAATACTGAAAAAGTAAGCCTGGAAGATATCGAAAATTTCTACAACACTTACTTTAAACCCGGTAACGCATATCTGGTTGTAGTTGGAGATATAAAAACTTCTGAAGTTAAAAAACTTGCCGAGAAAAATTTTGGAGACTGGGAAGCCGGAACTCCAAATGAACAGGAATTACCAAAGGTAGCTAATGTAGCCAATACACAAATCAACCTGGTAGATATGCCCAACGCGGTACAAAGCGAACTAAGGCTTCAAAACACCATAGATTTAAAAATGGCAGATGAAGATTACTTCCCGGTATTGGTGGCAAACCAAATTCTAGGAGGTAGTTTTGGAAGTTACCTAAATATGAACCTTCGGGAAGACAAAGGCTACACCTATGGTGCAAGAACAAGTACCGGAGCCGACAAATATGCCTCTAGATTTGTTGCACAGGCAAGTGTTAGAAACGCAGTAACCGATAGTGCTATTGTAGAATCTTTAAAGGAAATAAAAAGAATTAAGACCGAACCGGTAGACGCTAAAATTTTAGAAAACGCTAAAAGCAAATTTGCAGGAGACTTCGTTTTAAGACTAGAAAGACCTTCTACTATCGCCAATTATGCACTTAACATTAAAACCAACGATCTTTCAGATGATTTTTATGAAACTTTTTTAGAAAATATAAATGCAGTTACCGCCGAAGACATTCAACGTGTAGCCAACAAATATTATCAAACCGACAATATGAGAATTGTTGTGGCAGGCAAAGCTTCAGAAATTGCTGAAAATCTTGAAAAAGTTGAATTTAACGGAAAAACAATTCCGGTTAAATACTACAACAAATTTGGCGAAGAAGTTGAAAAACCACAAACTAAAGAAGTTGATGCATCGGTAACGGTAGAAAAAATTTATGCAGACTATATTGAAGCAATTGGGGGACGTGATGCTGTGGAAGATGTAGAAAGTGTAGTTATGAAAGCCGAAGCCAGTGTACAGGGAATGGCTCTAAACCTAAGTCTAAAAAGAACTATGGATGGTAAATTAAACCAGGAAGTTTCTGTTGGCGGTAACGTAATGAGCAAACAGATTTTTGATGGTAAAGCTGGATTTGTAATGGCGCAGGGTCAAAAAATCCCTTACAATGAAGATCAAATTAAAACTGCTAAATTAGATGCTAATCCATTTCCAGAACTAAAGGTTGGAGACGCAACTCTAGAAGGAATTGAAACTGTTGAAGGTAAAGATGCTTACGTTGTTGCACTTAGCGACAACTACAAAGCTTACTACAACGTAGAAAGTGGTTTAAAAATGCAAACTGTACAAACGGTATCACAAGCAGGGCAAACCATGACCATTCCTACAGGATATAGCGATTACCAGGAAGTTAAAGGAGTGAAATTCCCTTTTAAAATGACTCAGGCTGCAGGCCCACAAACATTTGAATTTGATGTTTCCGAAATCCTTGTTAACGAAGGAGTTTCAGCTGAAGATTTTGAAGAATAGTGATTTTTGTTAATGTTAGAGGGAACCGGCCAGCGATGGTCGGTTCTTTTTTTTTCTAAAACTATATTTCATGAGATTTGAAACCGAAAAACATCTTTTACCGCCTTATTTTAAGATTATCTCTTTTGCAATTACTGCCCTGGCATTAATTTCTGCGATAATAAGCTTTAATGAAAAACTGAACCTGGATCCAAATATTTTCCTGCCACTTGGGAAATACTTATTCTTGTTAGCGCTGGTATTTTTTTCATTCTCGAGAGAAAAAAATGAAGAAAAAAATTTTAATCAACTTAGGTTAAAATGTCTGATTTCAGCAATAATTTTCGCTAATATCTTCTTCCTTTTTAATACTTTTATGGAGTTACCCGAATCGGTTAAGCATCGTGAATTTATGTCTGCCTTCGAGGTTTTATTGATCTTTCATATATACTATCTGGTTTCCTTTTATTATTATAAAAACAAATAAACCAAACGACATTAAAAATTTAAATTAGGTTGCCTGTTTTCTAAACTTAGAGAACACTTTTTTAGATCGGTTTACAATAAACACTCCTATCAAGATTACAAAAGCTGAAAATAATTGCCAGACACTAAAAACTTCGCCGTCTAAAATCCCCCAACCTAAAGCAACCACTGGTATCGTATAAGTAACGGAAGCGGTGAACACCGGATCTGATATTTGCACCAGTTTATTAAAAATTATCATAGCGACCCCAGTTCCAATCACCCCCAAAACAGCAACATAACCTATAGATTGCTGTAAAACATCATTAGATAGCTCACGTTCAAAGAACCCAGAATAATATAAAATTAACAAACCAGGCAATAGCAAAACGCCAAAACTTCCCGCTGCGATTGCCAGCGGACTAATATCACTCATATGGGTCTTCAAAATATTAACATTCATAGCATAGCAAGATGCTGCCACAATAACCAAAAGTGAATAAAGGTAATTTTGGTCTGGGTTGATACTGGCACCACTTAAAATTAAGCCTGCCGTACCTAGAAGCCCCACTACAACTCCTAAAATTTTATTCTGATTGAATGCTGCCTTAAAAAATAAAGCCCCAAAAATAAGTGTCATTAAAGGAGTGGCCGCATTTAAAATTGAAGCAATAGCACTATCTATTTCGGTCTCTGCAAAAGAAAAGAGATAAACCGGAAAGAAATTTCCCAGTATACCCGATATCAGCACCCATTTCCACTGTCTTTTTCTAATATTCAGCATTGATTTAAAACCAATAAGTAAAAGAAAAACCGCCGCAAAAATTATTCTAAAAGAACCTACTTCCAGGGCCGATAAACCAACAAGTCCCTTTTTAATAAGAATAAAGGAACTTCCCCAAACAAGAGAAAGTATAACCAGGTAAATCCATTTCAATTTTTCCAAAGGCATATTTCCACATTTTTAAAGCTGCAAAAATCGGTATTACTTTAGAGCTAAAAAGAAATTCAACAACTAATTTTAAAATGATTTTAATGCAAAACCCGGCACAAAATTACATGCAGTTTTCTACATCTCTAGTACAATCTTTTATAGCAATTTAGCTAAATTGGGAAACAAACGGATTTTCAAAGAAGTACAAGAAGCTAAAACCAAAAAAAGCTCTTCGGAAAGAATTAATTAGAATTTGAAGTTAAATTTTCCCAACTGAAAGTTTCAATAATATGTTTCATATCTTCTTTTAAGTAATCTGCAGCGGGAATAATAGAATCGTAATTGGGTTTAGCCCTAAAATAGGCCGAAGCGGTTACAAAATGATTTACACTATCGGTAAGATAAAATTGAGCCTGGGAAGCCGCATCTCCGGAAACCTCATAAAACATCCCATAAACATCCCGAAGCTTATTTGTATAAACATCTCCTTCAATAGCATCAGCTTTGATAGTATGCTGCAAAGGAAGTTTCTGAGCATCTGCTAACAAAGAATCCAGATTATTATTTATTCGCTGATAAGTTATAAATATAGTACCGTTAAGCTCTTTATACTCCAGGTCTACCCAACAAGGAATATTGTTTCGGGAGTCTTTGATTTTCGCCAGGGTATTAATTTCAAAATTATAGGGACAGTTAAGTTGTGCAGCCCCGTATTTTGCCTCGGGATAATTTAGCGATAAAAAGGCACGAGGTTTTGGTGTTGTTGCATCTTCACCGCAAGCGGCAAACAACAAAAGCAACAAGAAAAACCCACAATATTTCATAGCCTCAAATATTTTAAACTTCTACCGGTGAGATATTTACTTTTATTTGTTTTAGCCGTTTGTTATCTAAAACCTCTACTGTAAAACTATAGTTCAAAAAGTAGATAACATCATTCTTTTTCGGAAAACCTCCTGAAGTCTCCAATAAAAAACCGGCAAGGGTATCTGCTTCCCCCTTCCTCTCTTCAAAAGCCACCGGATCCTCAATTTTCACAATGCGGTAAAAATCCTTTAACGGGGTTTTCCCTTCAAAAACATAGGTGTTTTCATCTAATTTAGAGTACACCAGGTCTTCATCATCAAATTCATCGCTAATATCACCAACAATTTCTTCAATAATATCTTCCAGGGAAATCAAGCCACTGGTCCCACCATACTCGTCTACTACAATTGCCAGGTGATTCTTTTTAGTTTTAAAATCGTTAAGTAAATCATCTAACTTTTTATTCTCGGGAACAAAATAAGGCTCCCGTAACAAGCCTGTCCACTCAAAGTCCTTTTTATCGATAAATGGCAATAAATCTTTAACATATAAAATACCTATTACTTTATCTATATTTTCTCGGTAAACCGGAATTCTAGAATACCCCCTATCTATAATTTCAGGAATAATTTCTTTATAAGCCTGACTCTCATTTAAGGCAAAGATGTCCATTCTTGGGCGCATTACCTGCTTGGTATCTGTATTTCCAAACGAAACAATGCCTTGTAATATTTTTTGCTCTTCCTGGGTGGTATCTTCTTCACTAGTAAGCTCTAAAGCCTGTGATAAATGGTCTACACTTATAAAAGCACGCTGCTTCCCAAGACGGTTGTGCATAAAAATTGTAACTGCTCTCATTGGGCTACTAAGAGGCGTAAAAATGGTATCAAGAAAATTTAAGGGACGTGCCATAAAATTGGAAAACGCCACGTTATTACGACTTGCATATACCTTCGGTAAAATCTCACCAAATAAAAGAATGATGAAGGTAACTACCCCAACCTCAATAAGAAACTTAAAGTTAATACCGTAAAACACAGTATTCATCCCACCAAAAATTTCATCGGCAATATTATCAAATAGCAGCACCACTGCTATGTTAATAAAATTATTGGCCACCAGGATAGTAGCCAACAGCTTCTTGGGTTTGTCCAATAAGTTTACCACAAGTTGCTGGGTTTTACTTCGCTTGCCGTCTTCGGTTATTACATCGGCAGGAGTTAGCGAAAAGAAAGCCACCTCTGCCCCAGAAATCAAGGCTGAACAAAGTAAAAGCAGCAATAGCACCAAATAGCCTATTAGCTGCGTAAAATCAAAAGCGGCCCATAACAAAATCAAACTGGGAGGTTCTGAATCCAAATGATGAGGTTTTAATTAAACTTAGAAAGGCAAATCGTCTTCCTCTTCTTCCTTTGCCATAGATTGACCGGCAAAATTATCATTTTTAGGCGTGTTTTGTTGGTTTTGAGAAGGAGAATTTTGTTGTTGCATATTTCCGCCACCTTCGTTCTCTCCTTTTGGCGTTAAAAAAGTAAAATCTGTACATTGTATCTCTGTAGTATAACGATCATTTCCCTGGTCGTCCTGCCACTTTCGGGTTTTAATTCTACCCTCAATATATACCTTATCGCCTTTTTTAAGATATTTCTCGCAAATTTCTGCAGCCTTATTACGCACTACAATATTATGCCACTCGGTATTGGTAACACGTTCGTTAGTGGTACGGTTAGTATAGGTTTCGTTGGTAGCCAACGGAAATCGGCCTATTGCGCCACCCCCTTCAAAATAATGCATTTTCACGTCGTCTCCCGTATGCCCAATTAGCATTACTTTGTTTAATGTACCTGTCATCTCAATTAATTATTTTTAGTCAAAAACGGCTCTTTAATTTACACCCTAAAATACTGAAAAATTTATTGCTAATTAAAGCCAAACTCCATAAAACTTTAAACAAATTATATAGAATAGGTCTCCAGCCCGGTTTCTTCAATGAAATTAGCAATTAAAACCGGAACGGGATAATTCTTAACCTGCTTTACAGGAATTCCCTCTCCACCTACTCTCTCAGCTTTCACCCACCAAAAATGCGTATAAATATGTTGATGTGAAAGCCTATGCACCACGGGTTTTTTATTATGCAACTGCAAAGACATCTTTTGTTCTCCCAAAATCTCCTTTAAATTTTCTTCGGAAAGGAAAGCCTTATCGCTTACCGGCTTCTCAGTTTCAATTAATGGAAACTCGTATAAACCGTTCCAAATTCCTTTCCCGGTTCTTTGCTGAAGCAAGGTTTTATTTTCTTCAGAATACACTACTAAATAATTAAAGTAGCGTTTTTTAATTTTAGTTTTCTTCAACTTAACCGGCAAATCCTTAATTTTATCCTTTTTCAAGGCCAGACAGGCCGAATTTAAAGGACAAGTCTCACAAAGCGGATTTTGCGGTTTGCATTGTAATGCACCAAATTCCATGATGGCCTGGTTAAAAGTAGCAGGGTCTTCTTTATCCAGAAGTTCTTCAGCCAAAGCCCTGAACTCTTTAATACCTGATGTAGAATTTATAGGTGTATCTACATCAAAAAAGCGAGATAAAACCCTGTAAACATTTCCATCTACTACCGCTACAGGTTCATTATAGCTAATAGAAGCAACCGCAGCCGCAGTATAATCTCCAACCCCTTTTAACTTTTTAAGTTCTTTATAAGAGCCCGGAAAAACACCATTTAGTTCATCGGCTACATATTTAGCACTTTCATGCAGGTTTCTTGCGCGCGAATAATAGCCCAGCCCCTGCCACAATTTTAACACCTGCTCCTGCTTAGCTTTAGCTAGGTCAAAAACACTTGGAAAAGCATTTATAAAACGTAAATAATAGGGCAAACCTTGCGCTATTCTGGTTTGTTGAAGCATAATTTCGCTTAACCAAATACGATAAGGATCGCTGGTTTTGCGCCAGGGCAGTTCGCGTTTATTCCTCAAATACCAATTAATCAAGACTTTAGAAAAAACCATACACAAAATAGACTTGATGCAATATTAAAAGTTTATTCCGTTATTATTTAATGAATTAGGCTTGAAATATTGCAGATTTAATTCTTATATTTGCGCCCTTGAAAAATATAGAAATCCCAATTTATAATATTAAATAGTACGAAAATGACGAAAGCAGATATTGTAGCAAACATTTCAGAAAAATTAGGAATGGAAAAAGGTGATGTCCAGGCTACTATTGAAACCTTCATGGATGAGGTTAAAACTTCATTAGAAAGTGGAGATAACGTATATTTAAGAGGATTTGGAAGCTTTGTTGTAAAAACAAGAGCCGAAAAAACCGGAAGAAATATCTCTAAGAACACAACAATTAAAATTCCCGCACACAACATTCCGGCCTTTAAACCGGCTAAAATTTTTGTAGAAGGAGTAAAAACTAACGTAGAAGTTAAGTAAATTGAAACTCTAAAATAGTTTCGCTATAAAATAATTTATTAATTAAAAAGGAACACTATGCCAAGTGGTAAAAAAAGAAAAAGACATAAGGTAGCTACGCACAAGCGTAAAAAAAGAAACAGAGCTAACCGCCACAAGAAAAAGTAGTTTTCATACTACTTTTTTTGTTTAAAACGTTCATTGAAATTGAAACCTAGCTTATTAATTCACAAGCTTAGGGTTTCTTCAGGATTAAAACCCTGTGATAAAATAATGTTTAATCCATCTGTAACTGCTTAGGCAGCTATAGATATAAATCTAATAGAGTGTGGACAAAGAATTAATTATTAGGTCCGAATCCTCTGCTGTAGATTTTGCCTTACTGAAAGATGGAAAACTTATTGAACTCAACAAAGATGAAGACGGCAACAAATTTAATGTTGGCGATATTTTTATCGCTAAAATTAGGAAGGCCGTACCCGGGTTAAATGCCGCATTTGTAAATGTTGGCTACGAGAAAGATGGTTTTTTACACTATCATGATCTCGGCCCCCAGGTTTCTTCTATGCTTAAGTTCATAAAACGTGTAAGCACAGGTAAATTAAAAGATTATTCCTTAAAGAATTTCACATTCGAAAAGGATATTGACAAAGACGGGGTAATTACCGACGTCTTAAAGTCAAATCAGTCGTTACTGGTTCAGGTTGTTAAAGAACCTATTTCTACCAAAGGCCCAAGAATAAGCTCAGAGCTTTCTATTGCGGGTCGTTATATTGTATTGGTCCCCTTTTCTAATCGCATTTCGGTTTCACAAAAAATTGAAAGCAAAGAAGAAAAAGACCGGTTAAAAAGATTGGTAAAAAGCATTAAGCCCAAAGGTTTTGGGATTATTGTTAGAACCGTAGCCGAAGGCAAAAAAGTAGCAGAACTGGACAGAGACCTTCAAAATTTAATGGGTCGCTGGACAGGAATGTGCAAAAAGATGTATAAGCCACATCATCCCTCTAAAGTATTAGGAGAATTAAACAGGGCTTCTTCCCTGTTAAGAGATATTTTTAACGACTCTTTTACTTCTATTACCGTAGATGATGAGACGCTTTATACTCAAATTAAAGACTATGTGGGCGAAATCGCCCCAAGCAAAGAATCGATTGTTAAATTATATCAATCTAATGTTCCAATTTTTGAAAAATACGGTATCGAAAGACAAATAAAAACTTCATTTGGGCGCACCGTCTCTATGAGCAAAGGCGCCTACCTGGTAATAGAACACACCGAAGCTATGCACGTAATAGACGTAAATAGTGGGAACCGTTCCAACAAATCCAGAAACCAGGAAGATACCGCATTAGAGGTGAATATGATTAGCGCCACAGAAATAGCCCGGCAATTGCGTTTACGCGATATGGGTGGTATCATCGTGGTAGACTTTATAGACATGGGCAAAGCCGAAAACCGCAAAACCCTGTTTGATCACCTTAGAAACGAAATGAGTGACGATCGTGCAAAACATAAGATTTTGCCACCGAGTAAATTTGGGTTGATACAAATTACAAGACAACGCGTAAGGCCGGAAATGAATATTAAAACCCGTGAGGAAAATCCAAACGGTACTGGTGAAATTGAAGCACCAATTCTTTTAATAAACAAAATTAAAACCGACCTGGAAAAACTCATTAAGAAAGATCATAAAAAGATCACCTTGAGTGCGCACCCATTTATTGCAGCCTTTTTAACAAAAGGCTTTCCATCTCCCCGCTCGCAATGGTTTTTAGACCATAAGCGATGGGTGAAAATTTTACCAAGAGACGCTTACACGTATATGGAATATCATTTTCACGATAGAGAAGGAAATGAAATTCTTTAATCTTAAAAACGCCTTTCGTTAATTCGGAAGGCGTTTTTTTTATGCTTGATCCTGAAAATTCAAATTTGATTCCACTACTATTAATTTTTACTTTTATAGCCTTAAATTTGATTCTTTCATTCTAAATTTTGAAAACATCCCAGGAGTCATACACAATTAAAGAAGCAACCATTAAACTGATGCAGTTTTGTGCTTACCGCGATCGTTCCCATAAAGAAGTTGAGGAAAAACTAAATAAAATGAATATGATCCCCGCTGCGCAAGAGCAAATTATTATACAGTTAATGCAGGAAGATTTTTTAAATGAAGAACGTTTTGCCCGTAGTTTTGTAAGAGGAAAATTCAGGATAAAAAAATGGGGAAAAATAAAGATTAAACAGGAATTGAAATTCAGGGAAATTTCTTCGCCCATTATTAAAATAGCACTCACCGAAATAGAACAGGAAAAATATACCGCTACTTTATACGAACTGGCCGAAAAAAAACTTGATTTACTTAAAGAACCAGACACTTTTAAAAAAAAACGAAAATTAGCCGATTTTCTGCTTCGCAAAGGCTATGAGAGCAATCTGGTTTATGAAGTGGTAAATGAGCTCTTAGAGTAGCTCTTATAGCCCTCACTAGTTTAGAAAACTTTAAGGTTTGTAGGTATTTTAAATCTTATTCCTTTTATGGGTTCGTTTTATGGCTTGCTCATTTTTATAATCTATCCACTTCTGGCCTCTTAGCTTGCGCATATAGTTATCAAAATTACGCATAACCACCAGGTTATAAACCGCTTTAGAAAAATTGGTAAGCCTTCTGGGCGTGGCCCTTAAACTCATAGAAAAACCAGGCGTTACATAAGTCATTTGGTGCCAATAACCTTCGGGCATATATAAAGCTTCCCCATGATTTAATTCGGTTACATAACCTTTGGCCTTTTTTAAAACCGGGAATTTCTTAAAATCAGGATTATTAAAATCGATATCTTCACGGGATATAAGTGCGTGCGGAACCTTATACAAATATTTCCCTTCTGAAGGAGGATAAATTATACATCGTTTTTTTCCGTGGAAATGAAAATGAAGAATATTGGCAAAATCGATGTCGTAATGCATAAACACCTTAGAGTTCTCACCACCAAAAAACAATGTGGGCAACTGTTTTATAAATCGAATTCCGAGATCGGGAAATTTAAAGTCGTTTTGTAAAACCGGTACTTCTTTTAATAAATGATAAAGAAAAATACGGTAATTGGTTGGCCCAGATTTAAGCAGCTCTATATAATTTGCCATCTTCATCTCTGTATGTGGCTCGTTGAATTTTTGTTTTGAATTAATAGGCCTGTCATCATACAACGGAACCACTTTTTCGCCCGCAACCTCGCTTATATAATCTAAATCCCACTTTTGCACAGCAGGCCAATCATCTACTAGATGCTCTATAACCACGGGTTTTTGTGGACGTACATAATTTTCTAAAAAGTCTTTTTTAGAAATAGTTTTAAGCCTGGGTATGGCTTCCAGGTGTAAGCTCTCTTCCTTCTCCATCATTCAATTCCGGCACTTCTGTGCGTATTTTCAATCGCTTTTTTATTCTTGTAATCTATCCAATCCTGCCCCTTTATCTTACGCATTAAATTATCGTAATTTCGGGTAATAAGCAAATTTTTAAGCACCTCGGCAATACGTCCCGGCTTTTGAGGCAATGACCGCAGCGTCATAGATAAACTTGCGGTTTCATACTTAATATAATGCCACCATTTACTGGGAATATACAAGGCTTCCCCATGTTGTAAAGTAGCTTCAAAACCCTTTGCTTTGGCCAGGGCCGGATATTTTTCAAAATCTGGGGCATCCATATTTATAATCTCCATACTTACAATAGAGTGCGGAACGTGATATAAAAACTTAGTTTCAGAAGGAGGATATAGAATCACCCTTTTTTCGCCTACAAAATTGAAATGAAAATTATTGGCAAGATCCATATCATAATGCATCACCACACTACTGCCTTCGCCTCCCACAAATAAAACAGGCAACTTTTTAAAGAATTTCACCCCAAGATCTGGATATTGAAAATCATCAATTAACTCCGGACAATTTTGCAACAGGTTAAAGAAAAACATCCTAAGATCTGTAGGGCCTTTTTCAAGAATATCTATGTATTCGCGCATAGGGACTTTCATAGCCGGGCCATGGGAGTTTTGCCGACCCTTTGCCGGTTTACCATCATAAAGCGGTACTACAACATCCCCGGCTTTGTCCCTAAAATAATCAAAATCCCACTTTTTTGTTGCCGGCCAGTTAGATGAAAGTGCTTCAAAAACAACCGGTTTTTCGGGTATAAAATAGTCTTTCAAAAATTCTTCTTTTGAAAGGTTTTTAACCCGCGGTATGTCTTGCAGATTCAATCTCAAAGTTGAATTATGTTTTAAGCCTTGGCCTTAGACTTTTGTTGGGCTTCTATATTACGCTCAATAGTATGCCCGGGCCTTGACCATTTTGGTTTTTCACCTAAATTCTGATATTTAGATTCTTCAGCTGAAACACTTTTAGGCTGCTCCTTTTTCTCAAATGCTTTCTGAGGGTTCAAACCTAAAGATTTAAACAGTTCCATATCTTCATTTACATCGGGATTTGGCGTGGTAAGCAGTTTATCCCCGGCAAAGATCGAATTTGCCCCTGCAAAGAAACACATCGCCTGCCCTTCCCTACTCATTTGGGTTCTTCCTGCCGAAAGTCTCACCTGGGTTTCAGGCATGACAATCCTTGCGGTAGCAACCATTCGCACCATTTCCCAAATAGAAACAGGTTCCTGTTCTTCCATAGGGGTTCCCTCAACGGGCACCAAAGCGTTAATCGGTACAGATTCCGGCTGCGGACTTAAAGTTGAAAGAGCTACCAGCATTCCTGCCCTGTCGTCTACACTTTCCCCCATTCCTATAATTCCACCACTACAAACCGTAACGTTAGTTTTTCTAACATTCCCAATGGTATCTAACCTATCCTGGTAGCCACGGGTAGAAATCACTTCTTTATAATATTCTTCTGAAGAGTCCAGATTGTGATTGTAAGCATACAAACCGGCTTCAGCCAGACGCTGCGCCTGGTTTTCGGTAATCATTCCCAGGGTACAGCACACTTCCATATCCAGTTTATTTATGGTTCTTACCATCTCTAAAACCGAATCGAATTCTTCACCATCCTTTACGTTTCTCCAGGCAGCCCCCATACAAACCCGGGAACTTCCAGACTCCTTAGCACGCAATGCCTGGGCTTTTACCTGGCTCACACTCATAAGGTCGTTTCCTTCTACATTGGTATGATACCTGGCAGCCTGCGGGCAGTACCCACAATCTTCCGGGCAACCACCGGTTTTTATCGAAAGTAAAGTTGAAACCTGAACCGTATTGGGGTCATGGTTTTTTCTATGTACAGTAGCCGCTTCATAAAGCAGCTCCATTAATGGTTTATTGTATATCTCTAGAATTTCTTCTTTTGTCCAGTTATGTCTTGTGGCCATAAAAATAGATTTGATTCAAAAATAAATAAAACTGCGCTTTAATATAGCTTCAGTTTAGAAAGATTTCTAAATATATTACTTTCTACTTATTAAAACGGAAACCGCGTTTCCGCCAAAACCAACGGCATTCACTAAAATATTTTCCAGACGTGCCGGTGTCTTGCTAATTTTAGAAAAAGGAACTTCAATAAATTCCTGATGCTGAAGCATTAAAGCTGCAAGTTCTATATTAAGAATTCCTGATGCAGCAAATGTATGCCCCAGCTTCCATTTATTACTGGTTATTGCGGGCGTATTTTCACCAAAAAGGGCTTTTATAGCATTTACTTCTGAAAGGTCTCCTTTTATGGTTCCCGGCGCATGCATCACCACCGCATCAATCTTTGAAAAATCCTTTTCCCCAATGGCCATTTTCATGGCTCTTTGTAAAGATTCTCCGTTTTCAGAAATTGAAACACTATGTTTTAAAGTTTCTGTGGCATAGCCAATACCCGTAATTTTAGCGATGGCATTTTCAGAATTTTGCTTTTGAAGTGCCAAAATTCCCGAAGCCTCCCCAAGAATCATGGAATTTCGCTTTTTCCCCATATCCAGGGCACGGCATGGGAAATCGAGGTCTTCTGAAGCATAAATTTTCATCGCTTTCATTTGGGCAATTGTAAACGCTGTTAAAGCAGCTTCACTCCCACCGGCCAGAAATTTATCCACAAAACCCGCTTGCATCCAGGCAATGGCATTTACCACCGCATGTAACCCTGTTGAACAGGTAACGCTATGTGAAAATGCAGGCCCCTTCGTTTGAAGGTCTTGCGAAACCCAGGAAGAAATATTTCCTAAAGTAGTAGAAGGGGAAGCTTGTGTAGCCGCTTTTCCGGTCTCTAAAAATTCCTGATGGTATTTTTCAAATAATCCGGTAGCACCACGGGAACTACCAATATTCACACCAATGTCCTTCTCATCTTCCCAACCTGCTTCCTTAATAGCTTTTCTAGCCGAATAAATAGCAAACAAAACCGAGTCGTCCAGCTTTTTATAATTAAGTTCCTGGCCACGAAGCGATTTTATAGCTTCTTGTACTTGTTCCGGTAAAAAAGCCCCAAAACCTTCGGTTTTTCCAAACTGATGCTTGGTAATAAAATGTTTTGGCTTTTTATAGTTCTCCCAAATTTCTGCTCTGGATTGACCTAGAGCAGAAACAGAACTTAATGAAGATATATATACGGGTGATTTCAAAAGAAAATAATTTTTCAGCAAAAATACAGTCTGCAGCACCAATCACTAAATGTTTCAGTACAAAATATTAATTGCAATCAAAAAACTACTTCGGGATATTACACCCTTTGGCAGTGCCAATAAATTTTGAAACATCATTTTAAAGCCCCACAAACTTAAATTATTCTTTAAATGCTATTCAACAACTTTTCAATAACCTGATAGATTTTATCCAATTCGGGTTGCGATATGGTAAAAGGCGCCAAAATATAAATGGTATTTCCAAGCGGTCTTAAAAAGACACCATTATCCATAAAATGCTTAAAAAGTTGATCTCTTAGACTACCATAACGCTCCATTTTCACATTTAAATCAAAGGCATAGATCACGCCTAGTTGACGACGATTGGTCACCCTTGGATGACCTTTTATTTTTTCATCAAAACTTTGGTGAGATTTAATAACCGATTTAATTTTTTGTTGAATTCCTTCGGAAACCAATAATTCTATTCCGGCAATGGCAGCAGCACAAGCCGGTGGATTTGCAGAATAGGTGTGCCCATGAAATAGGCCTTTTGAAATATCATTATCATAAAAAGCATCGTAGATTTTTTGCGAACAGGTGGTTAGCCCCATAGGCAGCAAACCGGCGGTTAATGCTTTAGACAGGCACATTACATCTGGTTTATTCTGCAAATAATCTGAAGCGAAATTTTTTCCGGTTTTTCCAAAGCCGGTCATCACCTCATCGGCTACACAAACAATATCATGCTCTTTGCAAATTTTCAGGATTTCATCTAAGCCTGCAGCGTCGTGCATTTTCATTGCTGCAGCTCCCTGCACCAAAGGTTCATAGATAAAACCTGCAATATTGTTTTCAGAAATAAGGTTTTTGAGTTTCGAAATTACTTCAGTATTATTTTCTCCCGTTGGCACCGGAATTCGCAAAACCTCAATAAAATGCTCTTCAAAGGCACCATTATACACCGAAAGCCCAGAAACAGACATAGCACCAAAAGTGTCGCCATGAAAGCCTTCTTCAAAAGCCAGCATCACATTGCGATTATTTCCCTGGTTATGGTGGTATTGCAAAGCCATTTTAATTCCAATCTCGGTGGCAGTAGAACCATTATCATTAAAAAACAGTTTCTGCTGATTGCCCGGCAAAATCTTAATAAGTTCTTCTGAAAGCTTTACTGCGGGCTCGTGGGTAAATCCGCTAAATACTACCTGATCCAGGTTTTGCATTTGCTCTGCAACCTTTGCGGTAATATATTCATTGCAATGCCCATACATGGCGGTATACCAGGAAGCAATTCCATCTATAAATTCGCTTCCATCTTCAGCATAAAGTATACTTCCTTTTGCTTTTACTATTGGCAGCGCTTTAGGAGAAATTTTGTGTTGGGTTAAAGGATGCCAAAGGTGTTTTTGATCTCGGGTAACTAAATTCATTTTATATATTCTCAGGAGGTTATCTGGAAAAGTTTTTTAAATCGTTATTCTGAATTTATTTCAGAATCTAAGTTGTGGTATTTAGAACTTTTTAGAAGCTGAAGCAAACCCGCCAGAAAGGACGGGAAGGTTCAGGTTGACAAAATTAGACTTTTTAAATAATCTCTACTTTTAATTTATTTCAATTTCTCTCTAAATATCTCAGCGTATTCTTTAATCACATTTTGATCGAAATAGGGTTCCTGTTCTATTCTTCCAAGAATGTTTACACCACTCATTTTCTCAATAATAGATTCGGTGGTTTTATTTTCTTCACCAGAGAATATAATTCCGAAACAGTGCAAGCCTCGCGATTTTAAAGCTTCTATAGTTAACAAAGTATGATTAATACTCCCTAAGTAATGGCGGGAAACCAGGATGATACGATCTGCGGGCAGGATTAAATTGGCTATCGTCTCTTTATCACTAATAGGTACCAATAGACCTCCGGCACCTTCAATCACAAGATTGTTTTGTGTTTCAGGGCGGGTAATATTTTCAGCATTAATTTTTATCCCATCAATTTCTGCCGCTGCGTGGGGGCTCATCGGTGTTTTTAACGCAAAGCTATTTTTATGAAAAACGGTTTTAGCATTAGAAACTAATTTTTGTACTTTATGGCTATCTGAATTATCAAGATCTCCCGCCTGGATAGGCTTCCAGTAATCTGCCTCTAATGCTTCGGTTAAAATTGCCGAAACCAGGGTCTTTCCAACTTCGGTGCCAATACCGGTAACAAAATAAGTATGTTTCATTATTTATAAATTCAATCTCTAATAAGGAATTCTTCTATACTCAATAAGGTTTGGTATAAAACTAATTTTATATCAATTTTCTTGTTCGTTTAAGCTGAAATTTTCTTCACAGTTTTCGCAGTGGTAATCGTATTTATAGTGAATTGGCAGTGCGAAGGTGAGAAATGAAAATAAAAAAGCCAAGAAAGAACGCACATCTTTAATATGCGTATAAACTTTTACACGAGCACTCTCACATTTTGGGCAAATCACAGGCCTCCCTTCATCATCCAAAGAGTAACTTTCTATCTCCTTTAAAATTGCCCTGGCGCGCTCCTCATCCTCAGTATAAACATTTAATTTTATGCCGCCAACAGCCTGACTCACCAAAGGATCTGTATCTATAAGGACCTGGTCTACCAAAAACACCTGTATTCCTTCAGATTGTAGCTTTCCTTTTACAATTTGTGCTTCAGACGAGTATTGAAACCTGGCAATAGTTACAAAAGTATTCATGTCTTTATATAGTTTATCATAAAATGAGAATCAAGCACCGCCATATAATTAATCCTGTTACAGCGAATTTCAGGATTCAATATCATACTGGTGATATCAGTAATTTAGCGAGTATTTTTAAAACCCGGTTAATTTCCTCTTCCGAATTAAAAGCATGAATACAAAATCTTAATCTTTCTTTATCTTTTGGTACGGTTGGAGAGAGTATAGGTTTTACATCAAAACCTTCTTTATTGATGTTTTGGGCTACATATTGCACCTGGTCATTTCCTGGGATTATACAACTTTGAATAGCCGATTTACTTTCAAGAAAAGCACTCTCCAAATTATTTTTTACTACTTGTTCTCTAAAATAATGAATATTGTTTTTTAAGCTTTGTATTTGTGAAATTCCACGATAAAGCTCACGGTAAACCACCAGAATAGTCGCCACCGAATGTGGTGGTAAGGCTGTGGTATAGATAAAACTTCTTGAAAAGTTAATCAGGTAATCCTTTAGGCTCTTACTTCCTAAAATTACAGATCCGTGACAACCGGGAGCTTTGCCAAATGTGTTTATGCGGGCAAAAACTTTATGTTGAATTCCAAGCTCCTGAACCAAACCCTGCCCTTTTTCACCAAAAATACCGCTAGCGTGGGCTTCATCTACTATTAAAAAAGCATTGAATTTTTCTGCAACTTTAGCAAGCTCTTCCAAAGGTGCCATATCACCATCCATTGAAAAAACAGATTCTGTAACAATATATATTGCTGCCCCCTCCTGCTTATCTATCTTTAAAAGCCTATTTTGAAGGCTTTCTATACTGTTATGTTGAAACTTATAGGCCTTAGCATGGCTAATTGCAATACCATCTCTAATGGAAGCATGTGCAAGCTCATCGTAAAAAATAAAGTCTCCACGCTGTGGAACCGAAGCAAAAAAGCCAAGATTAGCATCATAGCCAGAATTAAAAACTAATGCTGCATCAGTTTGATGAAATTCTGCCAAAAGGTTTTCGGTTAACGCATACAACTTATGGTTACCGGAAAGCAACCTGGAACCGGTGGCTCCATTATATAGAATATTATGTTGCTTTAAGACGTCATGGGCCTTATGGTAAATTTTTTCGGAAGAAGCTAATCCAAGATAATCATTAGAAGAAAAATCTATAAGGGATGATGATGAGTTAAGAACTCTAAAAGCCCTTTCCTGCTTTCTATTCTCTAAACTTTTAGCTAATTTTAAAGGTAATTCCTGCATTTTGCAAAACTACAACTTTAACCAACTAATAAATATGGAACTGGCAGAATTTAGCATAAGCATTGGTCTGGCAGCCATAGCCGGACTATTTATAGGTATAGAAAGAGAATTTTCTGGGAAAAGCGCAGGATTAAAAACAAACGCCCTTGTGGCACTTGGAGCTTGTGTTTTTATATTGGTTTCGCTAAAATTTAAAGGCGATGAATTTGTAGACACCTCCAGGGTTTTGGGACAGGTAGTTACGGGAATTGGTTTTATTGGTGCCGGCACCATACTTCAGCATGGTAAGAATGTACAAGGCTTAACTACTGCGGCTACCATTTGGTGTAGTGCCGGTGCGGGAGCACTTGCAGCATTACAAATGTACACCGAACTTTTAGTTGTATGCTTAACAATAGTGGCCATAAACCTTCTTTTTGGTTTTATTGAGCGCAAGTTAATGGCAAAGAAAAGAACACAAAAGGAAAATAAAAGCTAAAAGAATACACAGCAATAGCCTTAAAGTCTTCTTAAACTATAGAGTTCCTGTTTTAAATAGCCTATTGCGAAGCCTCATCATCCATTTTAGAATGATCTACGTTATCTTCAGGGCTATCGTCTGTTTCACTCTTTAAAATATAGGAGTTTTTCTGATATTTTCCACGAAGATCATCCATAATAGAACCTTTCCACAACTTAACCCCCATAAAATAAGAAGCCCGTCCAATTAAATGTGCACTAACCGGTGCAGTTAAGAACACAAAAAGAATAATCACTAAAGCTCTGGAAGTAGTAGAAAGGTCGTTAAAGAAAACTGCTGTTCCCACTAAAATCAAACCCACTCCCAGGGTTGCAGCCTTAGTATTCACCGAAATTCGCATGTAAGTATCGGGCATTCTTATAAGTCCGATTGCCGAAAGCAAAACGAACAAGGTTCCTAAAGTAACTAAAATTACAATTATTACTGAACTCATTTCTTTCTATTTCTTTTTTCAAGGTAATAAGAAAAAGCTACTGTACTTAAAAAAGCAATCAATGCAAGAATCATTGCGGTATCTAGAAAAGTAGATCTTCCGTGTATAATACTATACACACCAATAATTCCAATCCCGGTAGTGATTAAAACATCTAGAGCAATAATCTTATCGGCAATGCTTGGTCCCTTTATAAATCGGTAAACTATAAGCAATACCGAAAAGGCCAAAATTGGTAAAATTATATAATATAAATAATCGGTTAGCGTCATCTCAATATTTCCAAAATACGTTTTTCAAATCCATTTTTTATCCCATCGATAAATTCCTGCCTATCGGTTATATACATGCTATGCACATAAAGCACCTTTTTATCGTTAGATACATCAAGGCTTAATGTACCCGGCGTAAGCGAGATCATATTTGCCAGAAAAGTTATCCCAAGGTTGCTTTGTATGGTAAGAGGAACTTTAACAATTCCCGGTTTCATTCTAAAGTTTGGGGTAACCACTTCATAAGCTACCTGCAAATTTGCTTTAAACAGTTCCCATAAAAAATAGAAAAAGAAAGCAATAACTTTAGGAAGAAGCATAAAATACCGTGCATCACTACTTCCTCGCGTAATAACCCACAGAATAAAGAAATTCACAAGGAATCCAAACAGGTAATTTTGAAAACTAAAATCTCCTGTAAGGGCTACCCATACAAAGGTGAGTAATAAGTTAGATACAAACCTGCTCTTCATTATTCGGATATTTGTGTGTTAAGTACCGCATCTATATAAAGTTGGTTATCTATTAATTCTGATGCAATTCTTGCTGCCAGGGTTTGAATATGTTCTGCACCAAAACCTACATACAAAGTCACCATACTTAAGAAAACAATAGGTACTATTATTTGAATCCTTTTTATTTTTTTAATCTTGTGGTAATACCTAAACTTAGGTTTAACCGGTATTTCCTGTGCATCTTTCCAGAAAACTTCGGCCCAAAGCTTTGCTATTACCACCAAGGTAATAAAACTTGCAAAGATAATGGCTGCCAAGCTCCAATAACTTCCTGTATCAAAACTAGCGGTAATCAACGATATTTTAGGCCAAAAACCAGATAAAGGTGGGATTCCAACCAATGAGAACAATGGGATAAACATCAACAAACTCAACTTTGGATATTGGGCATAAAACCCACCCAATGCACGTAAGCTATTAGAGCCTTTAATGCGATAAATCAACCCGCTAACCATAAATAAATTTGTCTTTACAAGGATATCGTGAACCAGGTAAAAAATTGCTCCGGCTATGGCTACTTCGGTAAACATTCCCAATCCAATAATCATATAACCAATATGGCAAATAATTAAGTATGAAAATACTTTCCTAATATTATTTTGAACCAGCGCACCCAAAGCTCCACTAAAAAGTGTAAAAATAGCGAGCACCAGTAAGATTTGATCCAGGAACACATCTTCAACAAAAATCAGGGTAAAAACCCTAATCAAGGCATATACACCTACTTTAGTAAGCAAACCACCAAAAATGGCCGATACAGCCGAAGGCGGCGTATGATAAGAAGCCGGCAACCAAAAATACAGAGGAAAAACCGCCGATTTAATTCCGAAGCCAATTAAAAATAAAATAGCGGTAATCTCTACCAGGGCCCGGTTTTCAACTGCAGCTACCTTATTGGCAAGATCGGCCATGTTAAGGCTTCCGGTTAAACCATAAAGCACCGCAATGGCGGTTAAAAATATCATGGAGGCCAGGAAATTAAGTGTAAAATATTTTACAGCCCCTTCCAATTGAGCTTTTTCACCACCAATAGTTATTAACACAAAAGAGCTAATTATAATAATTTCAAACCAAACATACAGGTTAAAAATATCACCGGTTAAAAAAGCCCCGGTAAGTCCTAATAATAAGAAGTGAAATATGGGAAAATACCCAAATCTTAATCGGTCGCTAATTACAGAACCCGCTGAAAATATCGAAACCGCCAACCCGGCAATAGAAGTTAATAAAACCATGGTTATTGCAAAGGTATCGGCGATAAAGGTTATACCAAAAGGCGCCTCCCAACTACCTGCCTGCACGGTTTGAGTTCCATTGTTCCAAATATAGGCAAAGACACCTATGCTAACACCAAGGTGAACAATACTACCAAGTATACTAATTACACGCTGCGCTCCAATTCTTTTCCAAAAAAACATCAGCAAAATAGCCAATAATAATTGCAGCAGTAAAGGATATAATATTAATTGTTGTGTCATGAATCTTCGTCTGTTGCGTTCATTTCGTCCAGATCATCGGTTTTAACCACCTTATGCGCTCTTTTCACAAGAATAATGGCAAAAGATTGTAAACCGAAACTAATTACGATAGCGGTTAATATTAATGCCTGTGGAACAGGATCTGCGTATGCCTCTAAAAACACTTTGGATTCTCCGGGGATAATTGGCGGTGCCCCTTCAGTAATTCTTCCAAGAAGAAATATAAGCAGGTTGGCCCCGTTTCCTAAGAGTATAATTCCAATAATGAGTTTCACCAAACTTCTGCGAAGCATCATATAAATACCCGCAGCATACAGAATCCCAATAATTATCGCTAAAAGAACTTCCATAAATTAAGCTGATTCTGAGATTGTAAATATTATTGTGAGGGTAACACCTATTACCACAAGGTATACCCCAATATCAAAAAATAAAGCTGAGCCTACATTACCAATTACAGGGAAAGGTTCGGGGAACCAAAGCCCTGTCATAAAAGCCTGATCAACAAATATTGGAGACAACCCGCTAAAAAAAGCAAGAGCTAAGCCTACCGGCATTAAAAAACCGGGGTGAAATCTCAATAAGTTTTTAGTATCATCCAGGCCATTGGCGAAAGCGTGCAATACAAATGCAATTGCAGCAATTAAGCCACCCACAAAGCCACCGCCCGGCAAATAGTGCCCGCGCAATAATATAAAAATAGAGAACACCAGCAATACCGGTAATAGGTAATTAGAAGCTGTTCTTAAAATTAGCGTACTCATCTGTATAAATTTTAGTAAGCCTAAATGGCTTTTAACATTGTCTTTACTGGGACCTATCGGTACTTTTCAGCCTTAGTTTCAACAAGCCAAAAACACCTATGGCTGCGATAGCCAATACTGAAATTTCCATAAATGTATCTATGCCCCTAAAGTCTACAAGAATAACATTTACAACGTTCTTTCCATGGGCCATTATATAAGCATTTTTAGCATAAAAATCACCAACCTCACTATTGGTTGGTTCAGCTAAAACCTGAAGTGCCAATAGGCATATTACTGTACCTAAAGCTGCCGACAATACCCCATCCCTAATCCTCATTTTATAGTCTGAAAGAGTCAAATACTTCGGCAATCTATATAGCACCAATACAAATAAAATTACGGTTAACGTATCTATAGAAAACTGCGTCATGGCCAAATCGGGCGCACTGTAAAAAACAAAAATCAAACAAATTGCCAAACCAACAACACCCATAGCCGCCACGGCAGCAAGTCTAGATTTTGTAAAAACCGTATAGAAAACCCCGGCAATTAAAATTAAGGCTACCACCAATTCATAAGCAGTAACCTGAGATAGTTGCGTATGATCTATCACTACTCTAGAACTTCCAAACATAATGTAGCTCACCAAAACAACCAGAAATAGCACGATTGTAGTCACATAATTTCTTAAATAGCCATTTTGGAATACATTAGTCCAGAATGCAGAAAACACATTAAAATAGTGCGTTCCTTTTTCCAGAATACTTTTTGGCGAAATAAACTCTAACTTTCCAATCTTATTTTCAAGTTTTACTGAAGGTTTCACTAGAAAGTAAAGAAGAACACCCACGGCAATAGTAATAGCACTTAATAGCAAGACCGTATTGAAACCATGCCATAACGCAAGGTGATACTCTGAAGCATCAGCTCCTAAAGCTGAAACCACAGGTTTCACTAAAGCCGATTCTATTATCATTGGAAATATCCCAAATATGAGACCTAAAACAGCCAGGATAATTGCCGGCCCCCACATTAAGAAATCGGGGGCTTTTACATTTGTATACTCTTCAGGAAGCTTTCCGGTAAAAGGTTTTATTCCAGCTACAAAACCGGCCCAGAGCAATAATATTTTAGTTAAAACAATAGCTACCACGATAACTACTGTAAAAGCTTCAGCGTGCAAACTAGCTTCATAGGTAAGCTCTTTCCCTAAGAATCCAACTGTTGGCGGAATACCCGCACTTGAGATCGCTGCTAAAATACCTGCAATTGCCACAGGCATCATAATTTTTCGAAGTCCTGCCAATTTGGTTACATCCCTGGTACCCGTTTGGTGATCTATTATTCCGGTTACAAGGAATAAAGTAGCTTTATATAAGGCATGAACAATTATAAAAACCGAGGCAGCCAAAAAAGCATCCTTACTTCCTAATCCAATTAAGAATACCAGGATTCCAAGGGCAGAAATAGTAGAATAAGCTAAAACTCCTTTAAGATCGGTTCTAAAAAGGGCGTGTACAGCAGAGTAAACCATCGTAACACCACCTACAATTATTAAAGTAGTATTCCAAAATTCCTGATCTCCTAATACCGGCGTAAAACGCATAAGTAGATAAATACCCGCTTTTACCATCGTCGCCGAGTGCAAATAAGTTGAAACAGGAGTAGGCGCCTTCATGGCACCGGGCAGCCAAAAATGAAAAGGAAATTGAGCCGATTTCGTAAATGCAGCAACAAAAATAAAAATCACTGCTAAAATATAGTATTCACTACCGGCAATAGCCTCCTTCATACTCAGCATTTCAGAAATACTATACGTACCACTAATACTGCCTAACAACAAAGCTCCTGCCAACAAAGAAAATCCCCCAAAACCGGTTATCCCCAATGCTGTTAAGGCAGATTTTCGTGAAGCCGGATTGGTATTATTAAAACCAATAAGAAAAAATGAACTTATACTGGTTAACTCCCAAAATACAAACATAGAGATTAGGTTATCAGAAAGCACCAACCCAAGCATGGCCGCCATAAAAAGGCTTAAATATCCGTAAAACCTATCTAAATATTTGTGCCCCCTAAGATATGAGGCGGTATATGCAAACACCAGGAAACCAATCCCGGTAATCATTAAGGAAAAAAGAAGCGAAAGGCCGTCCAGTTTAAAACTGAGATCTACGCCAAATGCCGGAACCCATTGGTAAGTTCTACTAATAATTTCTCCTGAACTAATCTTTGGAATAAAACTGGCAAAATAAGCAAAAAGACCTGCCGGGATAAGCGCCGAAAGGATGGCCATTTTCCCCCTGAAGAACTTTCCTGTAAATACCAGAAACAACGCGAATAAAAAACCTAAAAGTATTGCTGTTAGCATATATTATCTCTCAAAAAGTCCGTTCCTCGCAAATATAATAGATTTATTGAAGTTTTATTACCAAAACCCCCATAAAGCTGCAGAAAGCACACCGATTTAGCAGCTTCTCATTTTTAATCATTTCCTGAAGCCTGTTTCTTAGCAAATTTCTTAAAATGCTGAAATTAATTTACCAATTATCATTAACAGAATTATTGTTTTTCAATAATTAAATATAAATTTGTTATTGTTAAACAATAACCATCTAAAAATGAAATCTTCAGAATGGCTTAGTAATATTTTCAGCATAGCTTATTATCTTATGATCTTTGGCTGGATAATTTTACTTGGTTTTCTACTTTATGCAGTCTTTATTAATCCATGGGATATACTTAAAATATTGCGAGATGCTGAAGAGTTTAAAATCGAATCGGGAAATGCACTATACACCACTTTAACCTATGAACTATTATCAGGCGGATTTTGGATTTACATCTTCCTATTATTTAAAAAACTTGATGAAAAATTTACTTGCCGGCCAATTATTTACGAGATTTCAGATTACAAGCTTCAAATTAATTGGCCAGTTAATTATATACATTACTATTATTGACGCCCTGGCATATTTTATATTCAGGATTATATTTCAAGGACGTTTAAGAATAAGTGCAGATCTATCTGATTTTTGGTTTGTGATAGGCATAGGCTTATTTTCAATATTCCTTTCGAGTATTTTCAATAATGCTAAAATTTTAAAAGAAGAAAACGAATTAACCGTTTAGTTATGCCAATTATAATAAATCTAGATAAAATCCTGGAAGATCGGGGCATAAAAAGCAACGAACTGGCGGAAAAAGTCGAAATTACCAAAGCAAACCTTTCAATTTTAAAAACAGGAAAGGCCAAAGCCGTTAGATTTTCAACTTTAGAAGCGATTTGCGAGGCTCTTAACTGCCAGCCCGGGGATATTTTGTATTACACCCCAAAAGACTAATTAAAGCTTCCTAAGTTTTTTTCTGTTTTTAATTTTTGCTAAAAGCCTGGAGAAATTAATATTGTCAAAAACTAAACCACTTACGATAAAAACAAGCCCTACGATTGTGGACAAAAGAATAGTCTCTCCCAGCACAAAATAGATAACTATTAAAGATAGAAAAGGCACCAAATAGATAAACTTACTAACCTTTGCGGCATGAGAAGATTTCTTTAAGGCTAAAGACCAAATTACAAAAGTGATTCCCATTTCAAAAAGACCAACATAGGCAGCCGCAGCATAGCTTTCTATCGAAAAAGAAGGAAACTCTGAAAATGCAAATAGCGCAATACTAATATATATTATTCCAAACAAAAAGTTAAGGAACAACTTACTGATTTCATCTCTCTCATCTTTTATATTATATATCCAAAACAAAGCCCAGATCACGGCAGAAGCAAGCCCCAACAATGCCCCATAAGGGTTGCTAAAAGAGAAAGATAATAAATTGCCTTGTGTAGAAATTACTGCTACCCCCAAAAAGCTAATAACAATAGCTATAAAATTTTTAACGCTAATCTTTTGACCTAGAATAGGAATAGAAAGTAAGGTAATCATTATTGGCCATGTATAATTTAAAGGCTGCGCTTCCTGTGCAGGCAGTAAAGAGTAAGCTTTAAATAGGACTACATAATATACAAAAGGATTTACCAAACCAAAAACAGCCGATTTCAAATAAGCTATTTTCGGAAAGCGAAAAATCTCTTTTAATTTCTTCTGAAGAACCAGTATAAAAAACAAAGAGATTAAAGAACCTAAAACCGCAAGAAACAGCAATTGTAGATGGTCAAAATACTCTAAAGACAACTTCATGGCCGCCGCTACCGTGCTCCACAACAGTACAGCCAAAACCGCATATAGATAAGCTTTATTTTGCTCCTTAACAGACTTCACTGCATTTACAATTAGTAATTAAACAGACAAAAAAAAAGCCGGACGTTTGTCCGGCTTCTCAAGTATTAAATATTCTAAAATTAATCGGCCAGAATAATAGCTTTATTATCTTTCAATTCTAAAACACCACCTTTTATCGTATAATAAAGAATATTACTACTGCCTTTATCTTTTCTGAAGTCTCCAGAAAGCTCATCGTCCAGCTCCTTGTTAGAGGCAGCAAGTTCTATTTTAACTTCACCTTCAACCAAAGTAGAAACTATAGGCGCGTGATTATTCAGCATTTGAAATTCTCCGGCATGACCGGGAACTTTTACTGCATTAATATCAGCTTTAAAAACTACAGCTTCAGGGGTTACTATTTCTAAGTACATATCTTTTAGTTTACAGCCTACAACTATTACAAGGACATCATATTTTATTTTGTGTTACCTACAATTGCGGCTAAAAATAAATTAGTCTTCTTCAGCCAACATTTTTTCTCCGGCCTCAATGGCTTCTTCTATAGTACCTTTAAGGTTAAAAGCCGATTCCGGAAGGTGATCTAATTCACCATCCATAATCATATTAAATCCTTTAATAGTATCTTTAATATCAACCAAAACTCCTTTTAAACCGGTAAACTGCTCGGCTACGTGGAAAGGCTGAGATAGGAAACGTTGTACACGTCTGGCACGTGATACAGCAAGCTTATCCTCTTCAGAAAGTTCTTCCATACCAAGAATAGCAATAATATCCTGCAATTCTTTATAACGCTGTAAAAGCTCTTTTACTCGTTGTGCACACTTATAATGATCGTCACCTAAAATATCGGCAGTAAGAATTCTTGAAGTAGACTCTAATGGATCTACCGCAGGATAAATACCTAGCTCGGCAATTTTACGTGAAAGTACCGTAGTTGCATCCAGGTGGGCAAATGTTGTTGCCGGCGCCGGGTCGGTAAGGTCATCGGCAGGTACGTAAACAGCCTGTACAGACGTAATAGATCCATTTTTAGTTGAAGTAATACGCTCTTGCATCGCACCCATCTCTGTTGCCAAAGTTGGCTGATAACCTACCGCAGAAGGCATACGCCCAAGAAGTGCAGACACCTCTGAACCAGCCTGTGTAAAACGGAAAATATTATCTACGAAGAAAAGAACATCTTTCCCCTGGCCATCTCCCGCTCCATCACGGAAAAATTCGGCTATTGTAAGTCCTGATAACGCCACACGAGCACGTGCCCCTGGCGGTTCGTTCATCTGTCCAAAAACGAAAGTTGCTTTAGAATCTAACATTGCAGTTTTATCGACCTTTTTAAGATCCCAACCGCCTTCTTCCATAGATTCAGAAAAAGCGTCACCATATTTTATAATACCAGATTCAAGCATTTCACGAAGAAGGTCATTTCCTTCTCGAGTACGCTCTCCTACCCCGGCAAATACAGAAAGACCACCGTGGCCTTTTGCGATATTATTAATTAATTCCTGAATCAATACAGTTTTACCTACACCGGCACCACCAAAAAGACCAATTTTACCACCTTTTGCATAAGGCTCAATAAGGTCAATTACTTTAATCCCGGTAAATAAAACCTCTGTAGAAACAGATAAGTCCTCAAATTTTGGTGCTTCCCTGTGGATAGGCATTCCATCTTTTCCAGATTTAGGAAGCTCTCCAAGACCGTCAATAGCATCTCCAACAACGTTGAATAAACGACCATATACATCTTTACCAATTGGCATTTGTATAGGTGCTCCTGTAGCAACCACTTCTACACCACGGCTTAAACCATCGGTAGAATCCATAGATACTGTTCTCACAGTTTCTTCTCCAATGTGCGATTGCACTTCTAAAACTAAAATGGAACCATCTTTTCTGGTGATTTCCAAAGAATCATAGATTTTTGGCAATTCAGCATTCTCTGAGTCGAACACAACATCAACTACAGGGCCAATAATTTGGGCAACTTTACCTGTTACTTTAGACATTATTTAATTCTTTAATGTTTTCGTATTTAAAATATCTGAAAACCCCAATATTATAATTCACAATGCGTTAAAAACGCAGAAAGGTATTTTCAGGCTGCAAAGATAGTTTTTTCTAAATAAAATCATACCTCTCTTAAAATAACTTTTTTCAAGCTTAGAAAAGCGAGCAAAATTAAGCCTTAAGCAGCCATTAAAACAAAAATCCCTCCTGAAAATTTCAAAAGGGATTTATATATTCTTACTTAAATCGAATACGCCGTTATTCTACCGTAACCGACTTAGCTAAGTTTCTGGGTTGATCTACATTTTTCCCAAGCATTACCGCAATATGGTAAGACAACAACTGAAGCGGAATGGTTGTAACGAGTGGTGTTAAAGGCTCCAGGGTTTCAGGCACTTCAATTACGTGATCGGCAAGTTCTCTTACTTCGGTATCACCTTCGGTAACAATAGCTATAATTTTACCTTTTCTAGACTTGATTTCCTGTATATTACTCACCACCTTCTCATAATGCCCTTTTTTAGTCGCTATCACTACTACCGGCATTTCTTCATCAATAAGTGCAATAGGACCGTGTTTCATTTCGGCAGCCGGATAGCCTTCAGCATGAATATAGGAAATTTCTTTAAGCTTAAGTGCCCCTTCCAATGCAACCGGAAAGTTATACCCCCTACCCAAGTAAAGGCAGTTTCTGGCATCCTTATAAATATCGGCAATCATCTTTATATGTTCATCACCCTCTAAAGCACTTTCAATTTTAGAAGGAATACGCTCCATTTCCTGCAAATAGGTCATGAACTCTGTATGAGAAATAGTCCCATTTTGTTTGGCAAGTTTTAAAGCCAATAAAGTAAGTACTGTAATTTGAGTGGTAAAAGCTTTTGTTGAAGCCACACCAATTTCGGGGCCGGCATGAGTGTAAGCACCTGCATGGGTTTCTCTTGAAATAGAAGACCCCACCACATTACAAACCCCAAAAGCAAATGCACCTTTCTCCTTGGCAAGTTTTATAGCCGCCATCGTATCGGCAGTTTCCCCACTTTGGGAAATTGCTATAATGACATCTTTTTCTGAAATAATAGGATTACGATACCTAAATTCTGAAGCATATTCCACTTCTACAGGAATCCTCGCCAATTCTTCAAAAATATATTCGGCAACTAAACCGGCATGCCAGCTGGTACCACAGGCCACGATAAGAATTCGTTTCGCATTAGCTATACGTTCCAGATTATCGTCTACTCCTGCCATTCTAATTATACCTTCGTCGGGCAACATCCTACCCCGATAAGTATCTTTTATTGCAGTTGGTTGCTCATGAATTTCTTTAAGCATAAAGTGCTCATAACCACCTTTTTCTATCTGCTCTAGATTAAGTTGCAACTCCTGAACATAAGGAACCACTAAAGTATCGTCATGAATCTTTCGTACTTTAACCTCTTTCCCCCTGCGTACCACAGCCATTTCCCCATCTTCCAGGTAAATTGCATTATTGGTATACTCAATAAAAGGCGAAGCATCTGAGGCTATAAAAAATTCATCTTCCCCAACTCCAATGGCAAGCGGACTCCCTAAACGAGCCACAACAATTTCATCTGGTTTGGTTTTATTATAAACCGCAATTGCATAAGCACCAATAGTTTGGTTTAATGCAATTTGAACGGCCTTACCAAGCTTAACACCTTCTTTTATAATTACATCTTCAATAAGATTAACCAATACTTCGGTATCGGTATCACTTTTAAAGGTGTACCCCCTGGTTTTCAATTCTTTTTTTAAAGCATCGTAATTTTCTATAATGCCATTATGAATAATAACTAAATCTCCCGAATTTGAATAATGCGGATGACTGTTTACATCGCTTGGCTCTCCATGAGTAGCCCAGCGTGTATGGCCTATCGCAACATTTCCGTTGGTAGTTATGGTATTTTCAAGTTTTTCTTTTAGAGCCGCAACCTTACCTTGTGTTTTGCAAAGCTTAAGTTCTTCTCCATCATAAAGGGCAATTCCTGCACTATCGTATCCACGATATTCCAGTCTTTGAAGCCCCTTAAGGACAACGGGATAAGCATCCCTGTGCCCAATATATCCTACAATTCCGCACATAATAGTATATTGGTATTAGTTAGTAAATTATTTAATCTCTGTGTAGTATATTCTAAGTTTTAATCGTTTCTCTTCATCGTTTGATAGGTTACCGTGCAAAACAGTGCCCTCGGGGGTTGTAATTACTTCTGATGGTATTGTCTCAATATCATCAAGCCCTCTCACACCTGATTGTAATGGGGTAATAGGACCGTCTCTTCTGTCTAAAAATACATTGTTAATATTATCAACCAACACCAATCCCAACCGAACATTCTCAGCATCATCCTCCAAAATATTGGTTACGTGCTGGGTAAGATTTATTTTATATCCAACAGGCTCATCATTAGAGGCATCTTTCAAAATTTTAGAAAAGGAAGTTAGGGAATTAAGTGGTTGGGCAGAATTAAAATCCTGAACAAAATTACGAGCAAAACTTAAATCTGCCAGCAACCTTCCATTATCAAGGTCATACAAATAAAGCCTATTATACTCATTCATCTCACTAACAAAGCTTTTATCTACGTAAAAATTAAGATTAACCTCGTTAATAAGCCAGTCTTTTTCTTTTAAAGCCTCTATTTGCTCTTCATCCTGAAAAAGCTCTATCACCGCCATACTTCCTTCTCCCCCATTCAGGAAAAGCTTTTCAGCACCTGCTTCCGCATTACTTTCTTCTATAGCCTGCAATATATCTCCCGGATACTCTCCTTTAAAACTATTTACAATAGTACTACCCAAATCAAGTTTATATTGTTTACGACGTCTTATGGTATCTGTACCGCCATCATCATTGGTAGTTTCCACCTCATTGGTATAAAACAGTTCTATTCCGGCACCAGACTCTTTATTAAGGTTGAAAAAGATCATGGTCCCATCTTCTTCTTTTGGCTCAGCTTTAATAAACATTCCGCGCAAGTAATTCTTAAAATTATTATTATTACTAAGTACGCCAGAACCTTCTTTTTCGATAATTTTTTCCTGAAAATACGCAGTCGGAAGTTTAATTCTTAACGCCGGACCGGAAGCAATGGTATCTTGCTCACCCTGGTCATTTTCTTCATAGGAAACAATAGCCTGATTAGAAGGCAGAAAATTATCATTTTCGTAAATCACCTCCCCAGTAAGGTTTTGTTCAAATAAATCTTGCTCATCTGAGTAATAACGTTGACTATCCTGAAAATCGGCATCTGGATCTAAATCTCTCAAATAATAATTAGATTCCTGAATAGAAATTTTAATTGGAGTGTTGCCATACACAGAGTCTAAAGCATAAGTTATATTCCCATCTTCATCTGAATCAGCTTCAGTACTAAAATAAGGAATTGTTAAAACCACACTATCAAGCTCTGGTTCTGTACCAAAAGTAGGGTTTTGTGTAGGTAGTGAAATTTGAGTAAGAATACTTGCTGTGGTTTGCCCGTAAATAGGATGATCATAAACCCCCAATAAATGGTTTCCAAGCTTATTTGTTTGTACTGAATTGATTTTTTTACTGTAGGCAGTAACTTCAACCTCCTCTAGCTCAAGATCACTGGTATTTTCAATAATCTCACCTCCAACAGTACTATACTCATCATCACAGGCCACAAAAGCAAAAACAACAACAAGTAAAGTTGCTGTTTTATACATCATTCTCATTAAATTCATTCGATAAAAATTTCTATTCAGATAAAACTTCGTTAGTATAAAAATCCTGATAAGCCTGGCTAAATTCTTCCCTATTTTTATAAGGAAGCAATGGCTTATTAATTCTGGTTAAATATGTAGCAAGTTCTTCAGGGATATTATCACCGGCTGTAATTACCGCATCTGAATGATCTGCTGCCAGCTTCATTAAATTAACAAAGTTTGGGGTTTTTAAATGTTTTATATCTTCTTTCTCCATTCCGTCATACAAGACTTTCTCCTGCATCTCTTCATCTAACGTTCCTTCGAAGTCTTGATTGTATACAGAAGTAACTATTTTTGCACCATTAAACAAAGGCTCATTCCCATAATAACATCTTAGATACAACGGAAGCAGGGATGCCAGCCAACCATGTACATGAATAATATCGGGCGACCAATTTAATTTTTTCACGGTTTCTATTACTCCTTTAGCAAAAAAGATGGCACGCTCGTCATTATCTTCAAATAAGTTACCATCCTCATCAGTGAGAGTAGCTTTTCTTTTAAAATAATCTTCATTATCTATAAAGTAAACCTGCATTCTTTCCTTAGGAATAGATGCCACTTTAATAATTAATGGCATATCTAGATCATTAATCACCAAATTCATCCCAGAAAGCCTTATCACTTCGTGAAGTTGGTGGCGGCGTTCATTGATATTACCAAACCGGGGCATAAAAATTCTTATTTGCCCTCCAATATTATTTACCATTTTTGCGGCTTCAAAAGACGTGGATGATATTTCGGTTTCGGGCAGGTAAGGAATAACTTCAGATGATACGTATAATATCCTCTTATCTTTCATAAATAGATGGCTTTAATTGCGATTGCGAACAAAAAACACGCAAAATTACAAAAATTTATGCAGATTGCTAGTAATATATTAAGTTTGCACGCTGTTAATTTTATAATAAAATGCAGGTTTTCAAAGAAAAAACCCTTCTAAAAGCGGCGGTTAAGGCCGCAAAATCCAATGTAAAAACCATTGGTTTAGTCCCCACCATGGGGGCATTACACCAGGGACATTTATCCCTGGTAAAACAAGCATTACAGGAATGTGATCAGGTGATTATCAGCATCTTTGTAAACCCAACCCAATTTGACAACCCTGCCGATCTTGAGAAATATCCGCGTACTTTAGAGGAAGATATAAGGCTTTTAAAACAAGCCGATCCTGAGCTTTGGATTTTCACTCCCACAGCTAAAGAATTATATGGCGAAAATATAAGTGCCGAGCAGTTTAATTTTGATGGATTAGAGCAAGTAATGGAGGGAAAACACCGAAACGGACATTTTGACGGGGTTGGAACCATCGTAAAAAGACTCTTCGAAGTAATTACGCCACACAAGGCTTTTTTTGGTGAAAAAGATTTTCAGCAATTACAAATTGTAAGAAAATTAATTGATAAAACCGGACTTCCTGTAGAAATAGTAGGCTGCCCCATTTTAAGGGAAGAAAATGGATTGGCAAGAAGTTCCCGAAATGAGAGGTTGAATACTTTTGAGCGTGAGGAAGCCTCTTTTATTTACAAAACCCTGCTTAAAGTTAACGAACTATTTGGCACAAAAAGTGCAGAATATATTCAAAACTGGGTAGAGGGGCAATTTAAAAATCATCAGGTTTTAAAACTAGAATATTTTGAGATTGCCAATACCCAAACATTAGAAAAAATTAACCGAAAAAGAAAAGGCAATACCTACCGTGCATTTATCGCGGCCTATGTTGGAGAAGTTAGGCTTATAGACAATATTGCCCTAAATAACGAAGAATAAACTATGCAAGTTCACGTAGTAAAATCTAAAATACACAGAGTAAAAGTTACAGGTGCCGATCTTAATTACATAGGCAGTATTACTATAGATGAAGATCTTATGGAAGCTGCCAATATAATTGAAGGGGAAAAAGTCCAAATTGTAAACAACAACAATGGAGAACGCCTGGAAACATATGTAATACCGGGTCCAAGAAATTCTGGCGAAATTACCTTAAATGGTGCCGCGGCCAGGAAAGTTGCCAAGGGCGATATTTTAATATTAATCGCTTATGCTATTATGGATTTTGAAGAAGCAAAATCATTTAAACCTTCACTGGTATTCCCTAATGAAGAAAACAATCTTTTGAGCTAATTCATTTGAATAAGAACCTGGTTAAAATACTTAAAATTATACTCCCACTTTTACTGGGAGTTTTTTTAGTTTGGTATTCCCTAAATACCGCCACACCAGAAGAAAGGGAAGAATTGTGGCAAAATATTTTAAACGCCAACCCCTGGTTTTTACTACTATCTATGGTTCTTGGCGGCCTCTCCCACCTTTCGCGTGCGTACCGCTGGAAGTTTATGCTAGAACCTATGGGCTACAAACCCAGGCTCCTCAATAGCTTTATGGCCGTAATGGCCGGGTACCTGGCAAATTTCGGAATTCCAAGATCGGGGGAAGTTTTGCGCGCAGCGAGTCTCTCCTCTTATGAAAAGATCCCTTTTGAAAAAGCATTCGGGACCATTATTTCTGAAAGAATTGCCGATGTTGTTATTATGCTGTCTATTACGGCATTCACATTATTACTTCAAACCGAATATTTACTCACTTACTTTAGCAATAATAATATTAACCCCTTAACCAGTTTCGGTTTACTTATAGCTCTTTTATTACTTGGCATTATTATACTTCAGTTTATAAAAAGATCACAACTCTCATTTTTAGTTCGCATAAAAAAAATGGCACGCGGACTTTTAGAAGGGATGCGAAGTATTTTTAAAATGGAACAAAAATGGGCATTTATCTTCCATACCCTGTTTATATGGATTATGTACATTCTAATGTTCTATGTAATTATTTTTGCCGTTCCCGGAATGGAAAAAGTTAGTTTCTCTGTAGTTATGGCTACTTTTGTTGTGGGTTCTTTTGCAGTTTCGGCTACCAATGGCGGAATTGGCGTTTACCCCGTGGCCATTGGTGCTATCTTAGTTGTTTTTGGCATTTCTAAACAAACCGGCGAAGCCTTTGGATGGATTACCTGGAGCACACAAACCCTTTTGGTACTTATCCTGGGCGGACTTTCCTTCATTTTCCTCCCAATTTTCAACCGTCGGAAATAAATTATATCTTGTGTTGGTTAAACAAAACCCAACACCTATGATTAAAAAATTACTAATTTTTGTGCTGCTGGTAGCACCGCTACTAAGTTCAGCACAAACACTTTATGAAACTATTTCTTCCCAAAAACTTGGGGAAATAAGGGAAATTAAAATTCAATTACCAAGAAATTACGAAGAAAACACCGAAAAAACCTACCCGGTAATCCTGGTATTAGATGGCGACTATCTATTTGAACCCATGGCCGGCAATGTAGATTATTATTCCTATTGGGAAGATGCCCCCGAAATGATTGTAGTTGGCGTCAACCAAAGTAAATCGCGTATGGACGATGCTTATTATGAAGATCGAAATTTTCTTCCGGCAAATAAAGGCGCAGCCTTTTTTGAATTCCTGGGAATGGAACTTTTGCAGCATATAGATAATAAATATAGGACTGCCAATTTTAGAGTAATTGCGGGCCACGATTATACGGCAAATTTCATTAATTATTACCTGTTGAAATCCAATCCTATTTTTCATGGCTATATCAATTTAAGCCCGGACCTGGCACCCCAAATGGTAGATCGTATCAGCAATGCCTTAAGGAAATCTGAAACCAAAAAATGGCTTTATTTGGCTACCGGAACCGATGATATCCCACAGCTAAAAAACGGGATCGAAGCCCTTAACGAACAACTAACAGCTTTGGAAAACGATTTGGTAACCTATGAGTTTGATAATTTTGAAAATGCTACCCACTATTCTTTGGTAGGAAAAGCAATCCCTGCCGCCCTCGAGAGCATTTTTAATGTTTACAGACCTATAAGTAAGAAAGATTACAATGAGCTTTTGCTACAAACTTCGGTTTCTTCAGTAGAGTTTTTAACCGATAAATATGAAAGCATAAACGAGCTTTTCGGTATTGAGAAAAAAATACGCTTAGAAGATTTTATGGCCATTCATAATGCGATTGAAAAAACGAAAAGATGGGAAGATTACAAAGGTTTAAGTGACCTGGCTTATGACAACTATCCCGGGACTATGCTTGGCACTTACTTTGAAGCTCGTTACGAAGAGGAAACCGGCAATCCTAGAAAAGCAATGCGAACCTACCAAAATGCATACGGACAAGAAAAAATAGCATTTTTAAACACCGATTTTATGCTGGCAAAAGCCGATGCAATTAAAAAAGATTTCGGTTATTAGCAGCAAAATTTAAAGCTAAATGGCCAAGGTTAAATCAACGTTCTATTGTCAAAATTGTGGAAGTCAATATGCGAAATGGCAGGGCAAATGCAGTTCGTGTGGCGAGTGGAATACCATTGCTGAAGAAATTGTAGAAAAACCAGATAAAAAAGACTGGAAAACCGCTACCCATAACCAGGCAAAACGAACTTCCAAACCTTTAAAAATAGCTGAAATTGAAAACAGCCCCCAAAACCGATGGAATACCGGCAACACCGAACTGGACCGGGTTTTAGGCGGCGGACTTGTACCTGGATCGCTCACCCTACTGGGCGGTGAACCGGGCATAGGAAAAAGCACATTGCTTCTTCAAATTTCACTTCAATTAAACTACAAGGTATTATACGTTTCAGGAGAAGAAAGTCAGCAACAAATAAAAATGCGGGCAGAACGTATTAATCCTGTCGCTGCCAATTGCTATATTCTTACCGAAACCAAAACCCAAAATATCTTTCGGCAAATTGAAAGCATTGAGCCCGAAGTGATTATTATAGATTCTATTCAAACCCTGCACAGCGATTATATTGAAAGTGCCCCGGGGAGCATCTCCCAAATTAGGGAATGCACAGCAGAACTTATAAAATTTGCAAAAGAAACCAACACCCCGGTTATTCTAATAGGTCATATCACAAAAGAAGGCAGTATTGCAGGCCCAAAAGTACTGGAGCATATGGTAGATACCGTTTTGCAGTTTGAAGGCGATAGAAACCACGTATATCGAATTTTACGGGCTCATAAAAACCGATTTGGCTCTACCCACGAACTGGGTATTTACGAAATGCAGGGAAGCGGTTTACGAGAAGTAAGCAACCCCTCTGAAATTCTTATTTCCAGGAATGATGAAGATCTTAGCGGCACAGCCATTTCGGCCACTTTAGAAGGAATGCGCCCTCTTATGATAGAAATTCAGGCGCTGGTAAGTACAGCTGTGTATGGAACACCACAACGGTCGGCTACAGGTTACAATGTAAAACGGCTAAACATGCTATTGGCTGTTTTAGAAAAACGAGCTGGTTTTAGGCTGGGCGCCAAAGATGTTTTTTTAAATATTACCGGTGGAATTAGTGTAGATGATCCTGCAATAGACCTGGCCGTAATTGCTGCTATTTTATCTTCAAATGAAGATATCTCTATTCCAAAAGATATTTGTTTTGCTGCTGAAGTTGGCCTTGCCGGAGAAATTAGACCGGTTACCCGTGTAGAGCAACGTATTATTGAAGCCGAAAAACTCGGCTTTGCTTCAATCCTGGTTTCCAAACAAAGCAAGGTCCCAAAAAGCAATTTCAACATCAATGTGATAAAAGTTGCTAAAATTGAAGATGTTGTAAGCCATTTGTTTGGGTAACCCAGCGATTGGGGGAATAAAAAAATAGCATCTTAACCTGGCACAATTACTGCTTTAATTTGCACGGAAACGCAAGATTATGAAGCAGATAAAATTTTTAAGCCTATCCTTAATTTTAATAATTTCCGGATGTTCGCAAATTAATAAAGCATCTGATTTTATAACTAATCCTACCGCAAAAGAGCAGTATAAACGTGATTTGAATATTTCAGATGAACTATTTCAAATTTGGGAAAATTCGGCTGAAACGGTATTTCAGGATAGTGTAGGCATAAATCTGCCTTATGCCGAAACCGGTAAATTCTTTCCTAAAGGTTTTTCAGTGTATTCTTATGAAATTAAGCTTCAACCCGGAGAGGTTTTAAATGTTGAAGTGAAAACCGATTCTACCGGGCAAGTTGTTTTTATAGAGTTATTTGAAAAGATAGGCGATTCAACAAACGTATTTGAAAAGATCAAAACTTCAGGTTTCCGGAAGAAAAGATTAAGTTTTGAAGCCCATAAAAAAGCTACCTATAAATTAGTTATTCAACCCGAAATTGAAGCGCACACCCCTTTCACTTTTAAAATAGAGAAACAACCGGCTTATCTTTTTCCGGTGAGTGCCGGCTCAAATAGAAATGTACAAAGTTACTGGGGCGATAATCGCGATGGCGGTGCCAGGCGCCACGAGGGCATAGATATTTTTGCTAAAAGAGGAACCCCAGTAGTTGCTGCTACAGATGGTAGCCTTGGCTTTACCGGCGAAAAGGGACTTGGTGGCAAGCAGGTTTGGCTGCGGGACCCAAAACGCAAGCAATCGCTTTATTATGCGCATTTAGATAGTATTGCCAATATCTCTGGGAATGTAAAAAGAGGAGATACTTTGGGCTTTGTGGGCAACACAGGTAATGCCAGGACCACACCCCCACATCTACATTTCGGAATTTATAAAAGCTATCGCGGCGCCATAAACCCCTTACATTTTGTATATCAAACCAACGTTCTGGAAAACGAACCTAAGAAATTAGACAGCACTCCACATCAATTGCTAGTAAAAACCAACAAAGCCAATCTTAGAAATAAGCCGACAACTTCAGGCTCAAAAATTTTAAGCACCTCCAAAGCCAGGGATACCCTGCAATTTTTGGGAAAAACTAATGAATGGTACCATATAAGGACCTCAGCAAACCAAGCTTCTTTTATACACCAAAGTTTGGTAGCCCCAATAGCTCCTTAAACCCTGGAGAGCAAATGATTATTATTAAGGTGCAGGATTTGGATAGGTTTCGTGAACTTTATTAATCTCGCCTAATATTTCCTCCGAAAGTTCAACCTCTATACTTCCAATATTTTCAGTCAACTGTTTTAAAGAAGTGGCACCAATAATATTACTGGTTACAAAAGGTCGCGTATTTACAAATGCCAAAGACATTTGAGCGAAATTCAGGTTATGCTTTTTAGCAATTTCGCTATAAGCTCTGGTAGCCTTTACTGCCTGCTCATTAGAATATCGTTTATACTGCGAAAATAAGCCCAGTCTTGAATTGGGTTCTACGCCATCTAAATGCTTTCCGGTTAAAGTTCCCATTCCCAATGGAGAGTAAGGAAATAAACCTATATTTTCACGATGAAGCACTTCTGTAAGTCCAATTTCATCTTTTCTATTTAGCAAATTATACGGATTTTGTACGGTAATCATCTTGGGAAGATTATGTTTTCTACTTTCCTCCAAAAAACGCATTACTCCGTATGGAGTTTCATTAGACAAGCCTACCTGCCTAATTTTCCCCTCTTTTACAAAGCCGTTTAAAGTTTCCAGGACTTCCTGAAAGTTTTCTTCCCAGACTTCATTTTCATCGTGCTCGTAGCCTAATTTTCCAAAGAAATTAGTGTTTCGCTCCGGCCAGTGCAGTTGATAAAGGTCTATATAATCTATTTGAAGTCGTTTTAAACTCTTGTGCAAGGCATCGGTAACTGCTTCTTTAGAAAAACCCAGGTTTTCCCGTATATGTTCCATAGCATTTCCCGGCCCAACTACTTTTGAAGCCAGCACTACCTCTTCCCTTCTACCCGATTTTTTAAACCAGGAACCAATAATTTCTTCTGTACTACCCTGGGTTTCGGCTTTTCCGGGAATAGAATACATTTCTGCTGTATCCAGGAAATTCACCCCTTTATCTAGCGCTAAATCTATTTGTTCGTGGCCTTCGGCTTCAGTATTTTGCTCGCCCCAGGTCATAGTACCCAGGCATATTTTACTAACTTTTATATCGGTATTGGGTAGCTTGGTATATTTCATTGGTTTTCTTCGGAAATGATTATTTATTCGTTTAGCAATTTAGTTACCTCATCTAACTTTGGTGTTAAAATTACCTCAATTCTTCTGTTTTTCGCTTTCCCTTCAGCGGTATCATTAGTGGCAATTGGCGCATACTCCCCACGGCCGGCTGCGGTTAAATTCTGCGGATCTATATTGTTATTTTCCTTTAAAATTTGCACAATAGAAGTTGCTCTTTTAGTTGAAAGGTCCCAATTATCCTTAAGTGTACCGCTTCCCCTGTAAGGCACATTATCGGTATGGCCCTCAATTAAAACCGCGATATCCGGGTTTTGTGCCAATACTTTCCCTAATTGATTTACCGCCTGTCTACCTTCAGCATTTACGGCCCAGCTTCCCGAGCTAAACAACAACTTATTTTCCATAGAAACATAAACTTTTCCATCGCGCTGTTCTACGGTTAAACCTTTCCCTTCAAAATTGGTAAGTGCCTTGGAAATAGCATCTTTTAGCGCATTCATTTTGGCATCCTTGGCCGCAATTAAGCTTTCCAGTTCATCTACCCTTCTAGAGCGGGCATCTAAATCTCGTTGCAATTTATCTAATCTGGCTTGCTCTGCTACCAACGCCTGTTCTTTCTCCTCTAATTCGGCTAAAAGTTCACGATTTTGACGGGAATTTTCTGCAATAGCTGCAGAACTGTTTTCTTCCAGCGCATCGTAAGAATCTTTTAGGGCAGCATAATTTTTTCTGGCACTTTCCAACTCATCTTTTAACCGGTCTCTTTCTGCAGTAGCTTCAGCATAATCTTCTTTTAAGGCTGAATATTCTTCATCTAAATCTCTATATTTTTCGAGTTCAGACTGTGTATTTCTATTTTCCCTTTTTAAATCAGCATGCCTGCTTTCAAGTTCCTGGTATTTTTTTGAAGACACGCAGGAAGTAAACATAAAAACCCCTGAAATTGCTAAAGCCACTACTTTTTTCATCACTATATATTATTATTTTATTTAAAATTTTGATTCTAATTCTACCAACACAGGACAGTGATCGCTGTGTTTGGCCTCGGGTAATATAACGGCGCGTTTCAGTTTTTCTTGTAGGGGTGTTGCCACTAAATTATAATCTATACGCCAGCCCTTATTATTGGCCCGGGCATTGGCGCGATAACTCCACCACGAGTATTGCTCTCCCTCTTCATTAAAGTGCCTAAAAGAGTCTATAAACCCACTTTTCATAAAATTATCTATCCATTTTCGTTCTTCCGGTAGAAATCCAGATACGTTTTTAAGTCGAACAGGATCGTGAATATCTATAGCTTCGTGACAAATATTATAGTCTCCACAAATTACAAGATTTGGGAAATCCTGTTTAATCTTGTCTATATACAGCTGAAAATCGTCCATAAACTTAAATTTATGTTCCAACCGGGCAATATTGGTTCCCGAAGGCAAATACAAGCTAATGATAGAAAAATCTTCAAAATCTGCCCTTATGGTACGCCCCTCGTGATCCATATAATCTATCCCGGTACCATATTCTACATGTAAAGGTTTATGCTTACTTAAAATTGCAACCCCGCTATAGCCTTTTTTTTGTGCAGGATACCAATAATGATACGGATACCCGGCCTCTTTAAAATCGTCCAGGTTTAATTGTTCCGGTTGGGCTTTTATCTCCTGCAGGCACACCACATCTGGATTTGCCTGTTGCACCCACTCTAAAAAGCCTTTTCTTATGGCCGCCCTAATTCCGTTTACGTTATAGGAAATAATTTTCATGAAAGTCAATTTTCCCCAAAAATAAGGCTAAATGCAAGATTTACAAGTTAGATTATTGAATTTCCAGCAGTCTTTTGGATTGTTGAAAATGCCTTTCTTCGTGTGCCAAAATAATTTTAAACGCAGCCTCAAGTTTATAAACAATTTTTGGATTTGCCGGCGAAGATATTACCGCGTTATTCTTTAAGAGATCTTCAGATTCTACAATTTTTTGTTTTAATTTTTCCTGATGTTCAAGAAATCTGGTTAATATTTCTTCTGAAACTTGAGTTTCCGAAGGCTTCCAAATAGAGAATGTTTTTGTTTTTTTGGTGGTTTCAGGCTGTACCGATTTTAGAATTGTTTTTCCGAAGAAATTTACCAAAAAACCAAATCTAGCAGCAAATGGCTTTTTATGACTTTTATCGCGAAGCCTGTCTATCATTGGAAAATAGGACTGGTTAATTAAAATTAGATGTTCTAAATTTTGCGCAATACTCCAGGTCTCTGTATTTGGTTTATGATGAATTTCGGCCTCATTTAGTTGCCCAAACTCTGTTTTAAACTTCAGGGTAATTTCATCTAACCTATTTAAAAATTCTTCGGTATACATATTTTCTTATCATTCTACGATAAAGCGTTTCACCTTTCCAACCTCCCGGGTCCCCATTCTTACAAGATAAACTCCTCTTGCCGCATAAGACATATCCAGTTCGTACACATAGCCGCTACCCGAGTTTTGCACCTGGTTTTCCAACATTTTTTGTCCTAAAATATTATGTACCGTAACCCGCAAGGTTTCCTCATAATCGGTCTCCATTACAATTCTAAACTGCTGGTTCTCTTCTGAAACTACAACAAGTTCAGCTTCGTTTAAAATAAAGTCTTCAATATCTAAGGTAGAATCGGTAATATTTACAGAATAGTCGTGGGTTGTGCCATACTCCATAATCTCGCAAGGATTATTTAGATCTGTTTCAAAATCTACATCCCCTGCCCTAATTCTCAACAAGTGTTGTCCTAATTCTGCATCAGCCGGAATACTAAAATTTGTATCGTGCCATTCTCCTGCCGTAGGAATAATTTCTGAAGTTATTAAACGCTCCTCATCACTAAATACCGCATCGTCATTAAAATCTATCCACATAGAAAAACGCTCGGCATTCTCAGCGGTTAATTCACCAAATAAAGATTGTACCGAAACGGTAAACTCACTTTGGGAGCGATCTAAATTAGCAGAAAGACCAATAAAATCGGCATAGCCATTTCCGCAGGGAATACGTTCGTTAAGCACATTTTCCAGCTCAAAAAAGAAAATTCCATCGCCATAACTACAATCGCCACCTTCAGGAATACAATCTAAATTAGCAAGTGTTTTTACCGCGGTATCGTTGGTAGGGTCAAAATCGTTTGTTAAGCGCGTTCCCCCGGTAATCCTATAGCTTCCGGAAGGAGAAATATCTGAAGTTTGGTTAAACGTGTATACCTCCAAACCTCCCACCGGCAGGGTTCCGTTAAAAACTTCCCTAACCGGGGTGTTATTTCCTATTTGATAGAATACCGGAAAATTTTGTTGTGGTTCCCCTCCAAAGTTTTCTATACTTATGCTTATCTCTTCTGAAGCACTAAAATTTTCTCCGGTTTGTGGTGCATCAATTGAAGTTACCCCAACATCGTTTGGAGGTAAGTTTTTAATAGAAGTAAGCAAGCTATCATTTTCAGCATTTTCATCTCCCGCCAAATTTGTACTAAAAACAAATTCATAGGTTCTCCCAACCTCCGAAAGATCGGCTTTTGCAGCAAAAGTAAATTCTGCCGAGCTCGTGGCAGGAATACTTTCTTCAAATATTTCGGTAATCTCGGGGCCACCATCTACGCTATAGCTTACTTCAAAATTAGATTGCGCATTGCGACCGTAGTTTCTTATTTTAATGGTAATTTCTTCATTAGCACCCAAACTGGAATCTTCCGGACGTACCAAAGAAACCACGCCAAGATCGTTATCAAAATCTGGTGCAATTTTAAATACGCCTACGTGGTTTTTTCTTTCAGGACCTACAAAATACTCCCCATTATGCCAAAAAGTAAGCCCATCGGCAGGGTCTACGCTTAAATGTGCATAATCCCCATACCTGGAGTTAGGATTAGGGCTTTCGCCTTCAATAATACTTTGTTCCTCTATAGTCATAACTCCGGGCTCATCGTTTTTATATCTTCCTGTATAGCGTAAAGAGGGAAAAACCGGGTTTTGAGGATTATCGTTTAACACGGTATAACCAAGGGCAATATTACCCTCTTTATCCAAACCAATACTGCCGCTAAACCTGTCGCTATTATCGGGGGCGTAAGTCCCCTCCTGATGAACACTCCAGGGACCACCATCGTTTTGTTGCCTAAGCTCATACCACCTTATTCCGGCGTGTTCTGCGGCACCAGGGTTTACATCTACTACAAAATTCATTACCACGGCATTATAGTCCTGGAAGCGCCTATAGGTGGTCATATACATCATAGTGGCTTGCAACACATCAATTTCGGGAGTGTCGCTTCCCGGTTGCGACAAATTTGAAAAAGAACCTCCATCAAAAGTGGCGATAAATGGTGAGACGCCCTGGGCCGAACCCAATTCCTGAGATTCAGCTATTGTGGAATTAGATGGATTATTCCAATCTACATTAATAAGCCAAAGTTTTAAATGGTCTTCGTTAACACCTGCCCAGGCATCGTCTTGAAGGTAAACAATAGGGGAATTTCCTCGCGGTGGCAACTCCTTGCCTATAGCCGAAAAACCGGCTGGGCTATAAAAACCATTGGTTTGTATTCCGGGTAAAGGAAAAGACATTATTTGCGCCGTTTGTCCCAAGAGCATTTTATCCCTTTCTAAAGCATATACAACCTGGCTGGTAGCTGCAGTTTGAGAGTTTTTATTGGTAGTAATATAATAGCCGTCTCCCCAAACCGAGATTTTAGGATAATCTGGTAAGACCCCATTGGTTGTAAACCTGTAGGTATACCACCCATCATTAACAGGGTCTGGGCCTTGCGATACAGCAATTAAAAAGCTTTCTGGCGTATCGCTAAATTGTGAAATTATAAACCTATCGGCAAATTCATCATAAAGTATAATGGGGTCTCCCAGGGTTTCATTGGTAAACTCGCCACCTATGCTGGCTAAAGATGCCGGTTGCCTAATTTGATTCCCCGATTTATCGAAAATTGAAAAAGCAGAATTCCAACCATTTACGTAATGATTTGGGCCTGCAGCCCCCGTGGGGTCTGTGGGTGTGGCTTGTGTAGATGCAGCTTCAAAAGTAAAATTAGGAGCTTTTACTGATATCTCTCCCATTTTTTGCTGAATTCCGGAAGTTTTACCCTTTGGCAAACCTTTACCTGGCACAATTTTGTTAATACCTCTATTCCTGGGATTATAAATTTTGAATTTCTTTTCGGGTACAATTAATTTTCTCCTGGCCATCGCAGAAGAAGAAACCGCACTGGCTGAGTCTATGTAAACAGGACCCGAGCTTTCCCGCTCCTGACCAATCACTGCCATCTGAAAACCAAAAATTAAAATTAATAGGAATATAATTCTTCTCATATTGAAATAAGGCTTCTTTTACACTCTAAAAATAAGGATTCTATGCTTATCAAAAACAAAAGGAGCGATTATCTTAAACAATCGCTCCTTCTTTATAATAAAAATTCCCTTTTTTATTTATTTTTTTATCCAGCTTTTAAAATCGACTTCCTGCTGAATAATATTTTTAAGCTCTGTAATGGCAACGCGCTTTTGCTCCATAGTATCTCTATGGCGAACAGTCACTTTTTTATCTTCAAGCGAATCGTGATCTACCGTAATACAAAGCGGGGTTCCCACAGCATCCTGGCGACGATACCTACGCCCAATAGCGTCTTTTTCGTCATATTGAACTCTAAAATCCCATTTTAATTCTTCTACAATTTCCTGGGCAAGTTCTGGCAAACCATCTTTTTTAACCAGGGGAAGAACCGCTGCTTTGGTAGGAGCGAGTACAGCGGGTAATTTTAGTACCGTTCTGCTGGTACCACCCTCCAGCTCCTCTTCTTTTAAAGAGCCTGAAAAAACGGCTAAAAACATTCTATCTAAACCAATAGAAGTTTCAATTACATAAGGCACATAATTTTCTTTCATTTCAGGATCGTAAAAACGCAATTTCTTTCCAGAATGCTCTTCGTGCGCTTTTAAATCGAAATCTGTTCTTGAATGAATTCCTTCTAATTCCTTAAAGCCAAAAGGAAAATTAAATTCTATATCTGTAGCGGCATTCGCATAATGCGCCATTTTCTCGTGATCGTGGAAACGATAATTTTCTTCTCCTAAACCTAAAGAAGCATGCCAATGCTGGCGGGTTTCTTTCCAATGTTCAAACCATTTTAACTCCTCGCCCGGGCGCACAAAAAATTGCATCTCCATTTGTTCGAATTCCCTCTGGCGGAAGATAAATTGTCTGGCTACAATTTCGTTTCTAAAAGCCTTTCCTATTTGGGCGATTCCAAAAGGAATCTTCATCCTACCTGTTTTTTGCACATTAGAAAAGTTTACGAAAATTCCCTGTGCCGTTTCAGGACGTAGGTATAAATCGGTAGCAGAATCGGCTGAAGCTCCCAATTTGGTTCCAAACATCAGGTTAAACTGCTTAACATCTGTCCAGTTTTTAGAACCGGTTTCGGGGCAGGCAATACCCAATTCTTCAATTAATGCTTTTACATCGGCAAGGTCTTCATCGGTAAGTGATTTGGCCAAACGCTCCAGAATCTCCTTTTCTTCTTTTTTGTAACGAATAACCCTTGGGTTAGTAGTCACAAACTCCTCTTCATTAAATTTATCGCCAAAACGTTTCCTGGCCTTTGCTATTTCCTTTTGCGCCTTTTGATTGAGCTTTTCTGCATAATCTTCAACCAAAACATCGGCCCTATAGCGTTTTTTAGAGTCTTTATTATCAATTAAAGGATCGTTAAAGGCATCTACGTGTCCGGAAGCCTTCCAGGTGGTTGGGTGCATTAAAATTGCCGCATCCAAACCAACGATGTTCTGGTGCAATTGCACCATACTTTTCCACCAATAATCTTTGATGTTTTTCTTTAATTCTGCTCCGTTTTGCCCGTAATCATAAACAGCACTTAAGCCGTCATAAATTTCACTCGATGCAAAAATATACCCATACTCTTTAGCATGGGATATTACATTTTTAAAAAAGTCTTCTTGTTTTGCCATAGCGCAAAAATAAAAAAACCGCCCTGATAAACAGCAGGGCGGACTTTGATTTTTAAGTTTTAATTATTTTAAGTTAAAAGAGGCTGTTCCCAATAAAGTTGCATTTGCATAAACATAGACTTTATAGGTACCTTCAAGCAATTTATCTTCCTGGGTATTGGCCAGTAAACAAACGTCAAGTTCGTTATTTTCGTAGTATACTTTTGAAGCAGCACTATAAACCATAGCCCCACCCTCGTGTTCTACTACAATTTCGTCGCCTACCAATTCATTCTCAGGATTGTAAACCTGTACATACATGTTTCTTTCGCCGGGGCCGGCAAGATCGTTTGCGGTAATCGTAAAACAGGTTCTTACCTGGTCTATTCTTCGGGTACGATCGTTTTCTACCAATTTTCCGCTATTTCTTACAATTACCCCTTCCCCGCGAAGATTTGTTATCTTTAATTGGGCTGCCCGGTCTACTTTATTTGCAAGGTCCTGGTTTGTAGTTTGCAAAGAATCAGATATACGGGTGCGTTCTTCTAAAATCACGTTAGTACTGTCTAGAGTTTGGGACATCATCTGGTTTTGGCGGTTCAAACTATCTACCACTCTAAACAAACGTTCTTTTTCGGCTTTAAGGTTTCCTATTTCACGACGATAGCGCGATATTAAAACCAGGTTGGCTTCATTTTCCTCAACCGAATCTAATAAACGCTCAATTCTATCCCTTGCGTCTACCAGATTCTGATCCATAATTTCATTTTCCTCAATGGCCTCATCGTATTTAACGATTAAATCATTAAGTTCATCTTCTATTACCTGCTTTTCCTTGGTAAGAATTGCTTTATTTTCTTTCTCTTCGTTGTAGAATTTAATTGTATAAATACCTAAGGCCAGCAAAGCCACGGCTAAAACTCCCGTTAAGATCTTAAGCGCTGTGTTATTCTTCTTTTCGGTCATCATAGTAATAATATTTGTTTGTAAATTTAGGAGATTATCAAGGCAACCTACAAGGACTTAACAAATGTTTCACGATTTAACAAACCTGTTCTATCCAAAAATATGCAATTGCTGTGACACCCAGCTTTTAAAAGCTGAAAAAGTAATTTGTACTGCTTGTTTACATCAACTTCCAACTACTAATTATCATTTAGATAACGAGAACACGACAAAAAAAGTATTTGATGCCCGTCTAAGTCTTGAAAATGCTACTTCGTTGCTATATTTTAGAAAAAAAGGGTTGGTACAAAAGCTTATTCATAATTTAAAATACAGGAAACAGGAAGATGTCGGGTATTTTCTTGGCAACTGGCTTGGAGACCAATTGGCTTCCCATCCAGGGTTTAGCAATGTTGATTGTGTGCTTCCGGTACCGCTTCATCACAAAAAATTAAAGAAAAGGGGATTTAATCAGGTAGCTGCTTTTAGCAAAGTACTCGCCAACAAGTTAAACGCAAAGTATATAGACGATGTACTGGTAAAGAAATCTGGTTCCCGAACTCAAACATTAAAAAAACGACTGGGAAGATGGGGAGTTATAGATGCCACTTTTATGATAGAAAACCAAAAAAAGCTAGAAAACAAACACTTACTTCTGGTAGACGACCTCGTTACTACCGGTGCAACCCTGGAAGCTTGCGGAAACAAACTCCTTCAAATTAAAAATACTAAATTAAGTATTGCCACAATGGCAATTACAGACTGATACACACCTTAAAACCTAAAATAATTGTTTCTTTGCTATTAGATTTCATTTTTTAATTATGCTGAAGAGAATTCCCGGAATTTTAATAGTTGCCGTATTGGTTTTGTTGTGCGTGCAATGCGCAAAAAAAGGAATGCCGGAAGGTGGACCTAAAGATGAAGAGCCCCCAAAATTTATTCGAGCAACTCCCGAAAACTATAATACTAATTTCAATGCAGATGAAATTAGAATATTTTTTAATGAGTATATAAAACTGGAAGACGCCAGGCAACAAGTAGTTATTTCACCGCCTATAGAACCACGCCCGGCCATGATGCCTATGGGTTCGGCTCGTAAAGATGTGCGCATACAAAACCTGGACTCCCTACAGCCAAACACCACTTACACCATTAATTTTGGAAAAAGCATTGTAGATAACAACGAAGGCAATCCCCTTCCTTACTTTAAATACGTATTCTCTACGGGAGATTACCTGGATTCTTTAAAAGTTTCAGGAAGTATAAAAGATGCCAACCTAAAGGCTCCGTCAGAATTTATTTCTATTTTTTTATACGAGGTAGATTCTACTTTTTCTGATTCGTTGGTATATAAAGAAACACCAAGGTATATTACCTATACGCTAGACAGTACTGTAAACTTTGAGCTGGAAAACCTTAAAGAGGGAACTTACCAAATACTTGCTGTAGAAGACAAAAACGATAATTATAATTTTAATCCCAAAACCGAGAAAATAGGATTTATAGAGAACTATATCACCCTCCCAACAGATTCTACCTACGAGATTAGCATTTTTAAAGAAAATCTGGAGTTTGAAGCCGAACGTCCCAAATTATTAAAAGGCAATCAAATACTTTTTGGTTATCAGGGTTCTAAAGGTGTAGATAGTGTTAAGATTAATCTATTAACCCCTAAACCGCAAGGTTTTGAATCTAGAATTGTAAAAGATCGCGAAACCGATACTCTTTACTACTGGTACAATATTAGACCTGAAAATGACAGTCTTTCTTTTGAGGTGGTGAGCCCAACACGACGTGACACCTTATTTACAAAAATAGCTGAAGCCGAAAGGGATTCCTTAAAGTTAAACGCAAACCCGACGGGTACAATTGCATTCCAGGAAAATTACCGATTACAGGCAAATACACCTATTACAGAGTTTAACAAAGAATTAATTAGCATTATGGATGCTGATTCCAGTCTGGTAAACTTTGATGCCGAAATACGAAACCTTGAAAACGAAATTATAATTTCATTCGATAAAGAAGAAAGCAGTAAATATGAGGTAACGACATTGCCCGGTGCAGTAACCGACCTCTTTGGTGATACCAACGATACCATTAAAAGTAGCCTTAGCACCAAATCTTACGCAGATTATGGAAGTATTATTTTAACACTTCAAAATGTAAATCGGTATCCAATTATAGTACAGCTCACTAACGAAAAAGGCGAAGTACAGCACGAACAGTACGCCAAAGGAGGAAATAATTTTCATTTCCGTTTTCTAAAACCGGGAAAAAACCTAATCAGGGTAATTTTTGACGATAATGAAAACCAGAAATGGGATACCGGAAATTATCTTAAAAGAATCCAACCCGAAGAAATCCAATATTATAGGGATACGGTAGAGGTAAGATCTAACTGGGATATTTCAGAGACTTTTATTTTAAAATAAATGTATCCCGATCCTGAAGGAATTTAAAATGACTTCGGGTTTCCATTAATTGTTGTTTATCCAAGCTAACTTCCTTTACAAAGGCTTCTTCCCTGTTTAACTCGGTTAGATTTTGGCCTAATCCGTCATAAACTGCGCTATGCCCATTGTATTCGGCTTTATTCCCATCGTTTCCGGTTCGGTTTACCCCAATGCAGTAACTCATATTCTCTATGGCCCTTGCCTTTAAAAGTGTGTCCCAAGCAAAAACCCGTTTTTTTGGCCAGTTGGCAACATAAATTAGCAAATCGTAATCTTCGGTATTTCGTGAGAAAACCGGAAATCTTAGGTCATAACAAACCAGTGGGCAAATCTTCCAACCCTTATATTCAACTACCAACCTATCTTTTCCGGCGGTATAAGTTTTATGTTCGTTAGCCAAAGTAAAGGTGTGACGTTTATCATAGGTTTTATAAGTTCCGTCAGGAAAAACGAAGAAAAGCCTATTAAAATAATTATCATTTTCGGTAATGATAAGGCTTCCGGTTATCGCAGCATCTTTCAGTTTTGCAATTTCACGCATCCACTGTAAACTTAAACCATCGGTCTTTTCTGCCAGTTTTTCGGCATTCATACTAAAGCCTGTGGTAAACATTTCGGGTAGTACAATTAGATCTACATCTTCAGAAATCGCTTTAATTTCTTCTGAAAACAAACTACGATTAGCTTGCGGATCTTCCCATTTTAAATTAGCCTGTATTATTGCAGTATTTAGTTTTTGTGCCATACCCAAAATTACCAATTTTTAAATTCCTGCTGCTAAATCATTGTTAAACAATTGTAGAAAACTCACATTATAAATAGTTTTAAGATGTAAAAATTGAAATCATGAAAGTACAGGATTTATTACAGAAAGATTCTTATTCTAAAGCGGCAGGCAGAGGTTTACTGGCAGGCGTTATTGGCGGATTGGCTGGTACGGCAGTAAAAAGCCTTGTAGAGCATTTTTTGCCCGTGCGGAAAGTTGAACAACGCTCAGCCCAAATACAAATTGTAGACGATCTTTCTACTAAAATAACCGGCTCTCCGGTTAGTGTTCAAAACGAAGAACTTGCCGAGCAACTTGTAAACTTCCCAATTGGAGCCACTGTTGGCGCGGCATACGGTTTTGGCAAAAAAGACAATAAAGAATTAAATATTAAAGATGGGATTATTTTAGGTGGCTCTACCTGGGTTTCTACCCATGAAACCTCGCTTCCTCTAATGGGCCTGGAACCAAAACCAACCGATGTTCCTTTAAAAATGCAATTTAACGAACTATTTGCACACGTTCTTTTTGGTATTACAACCGAAGTTGTTCGTAGCACCGTACTACAAAGATTAAACGAAAGGGATTAGTTTTCGAGGCTTTTCAGCATTCTTTTAATTCTATCTTCCAATTTTTCTGAAGATAATTTTTCCCTCAATCTGTCAGTAATAATAGGAAAAGAGAAAGGAGTTGGTTTTTGGCAGTTTTTCCAAACAATCTCCTGTTTTTGTATACGCTCTAAAGCCATTCTTAATCGACCTTCTTCCAACTGATGCTCAAAAGTTTCCCTAAAGGATTGCAAGTACAATAAATTATCGTTTTCGTAATCTCTAAAAACGCTAAAAAGCAATTGCGAGCTACTTTGCAAATGCTTGCTTTTTATCAATTTGTTTGGGTAACCGGTAAATACCATTCCGGCTATAACAGCGATATCCCTAAATTTTCGCCGGGCCATTTCGGTAGCGTTTAAACTTTTGTAAAGATCGTCCATAAGGAATTCTGCCGAAAATAAATCGTTGTCTAAAACCTGTTGCATATCAATTTCCTGGTCTGAGAGTAGTTCAAATCCATAGTCATTAAAAGCAATACTAAATGAAATGGGCGAGAGCAAACTAATGCGATATGCCAGCAAACTTCCCAGCGCCTCGTGAACAAAACGGCCTTCAAACGGATAAAAAATGGCGTGATAACCTTCCCGGGTTTTAAAGGTTTCGACTAAAAATTCATCTTTGTTTGGAATAATAGATTCTTTCTGCTGCCTTTCCAAAATTGGTTGCAAAGCTTTTAATTCCGATGACTTCCGGACTGCGCTCGAAGTGATATCTACATAGGTTGAAGCAGCATACATTTCTTCCCGAAGCAGTTCACTCATTTGTGCCGAAAATGCCATCCTACCACCCATCCAACTAGGCACTTTAGAAGTTTTTTTCTTCGATTTTCGTACTAAAACCTGCATACTTTTAATACGCACCAACTCCAGGTTTCTCCCGGCAAAAGTAAACACATCGCCGGGTGCAAGTTTAGAAATAAACCACTCCTCAATCGTGCCTATATAACCTCCCTTAAGGTATTTTACGCTTAAAACCGCATCACTCACAATTGTCCCAATTTGTAAGCGGTGGCGCATCGCAATGCCACGATTATTTACCTTAAAAAGACCATTTTCTTCAATTTCAATTTTCTTGTATTCATCATAAGCCTGTAAACTTTGGCTGCCATTGGTAACAAAATTAAGGACCCACAGCCATTCGTCTTCAGTAATTCCCTGAAAACAGAAAGTCGATTTTACCTCGGGCCAGATTTCCTTCGGAAAAAAACCATTGGAAACCGCCAAAGTGGTTAGGTATTGCACGAGGACATCAAAACTCAACAAGTACGGAATGCGATCTTCTACCGCGTTCTTTTTTACCGCCTTTTGTAAAGCTGAAGCTTCAACAAGCTCTATAGCATGGGTGGGTAAAAAATGGATAACACTTTCTTCACCGGGACGATGGCCGCTTCTCCCCGCCCTTTGTAAAAACCGGGCTACCCCTTTTGGGCCGCCAATTTGAATAATGGTTTCTACCGGTGCAAAATCTACTCCCAAATCAAGACTGGAGGTACAAACCACTGCCTTTAAGGTTTCATTTCTAATGGCCTCCTCAACCCAAAGTCGGGTTTCTTTATTAATACTCCCGTGGTGCATGGCTACCTCCCCCGCAAATTCAGGATATTTTTCCATTAATTTCTGAAACCATAATTCGCATTGAGACCGGGTATTGGTAAAAAGCAGTGTAGTTCTGGAATTCTTTATAATTGGCACTACCTCATCAATTAAATGCAATCCCAAATGCCCACGCCAGGGGAATTTTTCCATTTTCGGTGGAATAATAGATTTTACAGTTATCTTCTTCTTTAAATTCGCTCTAATTAAAGTTGAATTTTGAAAGGCTTCGGAATCAGGACCGAGCAAAACTTCCCTGGCCTGCTCTAAATTCCCAATCGTTGCCGAGATTCCCCAGATTCGCAAATCTTTTGAAACCGTTTTTAAACGAGATAGGGCCAGTTCCATCTGCACACCTCGTTTTGTGCCCAGTAATTCGTGCCATTCATCAACCACCACGGCACTTAGATCTTTAAACGTTTTATCGTAATTTTTGGAAGAAAGTAGTAATTGCAAGCTTTCGGGGGTGGTAATAAGTAAGTCGGGCATGGATTTTTTTTGCGCTGCACGAATTTTTTGTGGAGTATCTCCCGTTCGTATACCTACTGTTAATTGGCTCTCAATATCGTCGGCAAATCGCTGTGCAGCCTGTTCAATTTCTACCGAAAGTGCTCTTAAAGGTGTAATCCAAATAGCTTTTAATCCTTTTTTATGTTTGATTTTATAACCGGGGTTTTGCTTTAAATAATCCAGTACTATCGGTACCCAAAGCGCATAGGTCTTTCCACTACCCGTAGGTGCGTTTAAGAGGCCGTTCTTTTTCTGCAAAAAGGCAGTCCAGGTTTGTTTCTGAAAAGCAAAAGCTTTCCAGCCCTGGTTGGAAAACCAGGTTTCTGCTATTTCAGTAAGTTGATTTCTATTCATGTTACAACCCTTCCGTCTTATTCAGCTACCACTGAATAATTCACCTTCCCTTTAAAAGGGAAGGAACCATTTTTATTTTTAATTAGCACCTCACCTTGCTCCCCTACTTTCTAAAAAGGGGTGCCCGATAGGGCGGGGTGGTCCACTTTTTAAAATTGAATAAGTTGATTTCTATTCATGCTTCAACCCTTCCGTCTTATTCAGCTACCGCCGAATAATCCACCTTCCCTTCAAAAGGGAAGGAGCCATTTTTATTTTTAATTATCACTTCACCTTGTTCCCCTACTTTCTAAGGAGGGGTGCCCGACAGGGTGGGGTGGTTTATTTCTTCTTAAAATTATCTTCAATCTCCTTCAAAACCGAAGGTAGAAAGTCAAAAACCATCCTATTTTCAAACCGTATTACTTTAAATCCAAAATCTTCCAGTTTTTTAGTCCGTTTTTCATCTTTTTCTTCAGAGAGTGGAGTTTTATGTACCTCTCCATCTAACTCTATGATTAGTTGCTCTTCCGCGCAATAAAAATCCACTATAAAATTTTCTATACTATGTTGCCTTCTGAATTTTCTTCCTTTAAATTTTCTTCGTTGTAATTGTTTCCACAAAAATGCCTCTGCAGGAGTTAAGTTATTCCTTAATGCTTTTCGGAAAGGCTGCAAGAACTTTTTGTTATGACCTGGTTTTTTCATTGGTTTTAAACTTTATCCTTTACCCTTCCGTCTTATTCAGCTTCCACTGAATAATCCACCTTCCATTTAAAAGGGAAGGAACTATTTTTATTTTTAATTATCACTTCACCTTGTTCCCCTACTTTCTAAGGAGGGGTCCCCGACAGGGTGGGGTGGTTAATCCGGGATTAAATCCCGCAACTCACCCAGCGTATTTGCTTCATATATATTTTTATCGGTTCGCCAGCGTATCATTCTCGGAAAACGCGTTGCTACTCCACTTTTATGCCGTTTGGATTCGGCGATCCCTTCAAAAGCAATTTCAAACACATGATGTGGCGTTACACTTCTAACAGGACCAAAACGCTCTAAGGTGTTTTTTTTAATCCACGCGTCAAGTTTTCTAAATTCAGCATCGGTTAAACCGGAATAGGCCTTCGCAAAAGTGACCAGTTCTTTTTTTTCATCATCCCATAAACCAAAAGTATAATCGGTAAATAGATTGCTACGTCTTCCATGACCGCGCATGGCATAAGTGAGCACGGCATCTACCGTAAGCGGATCTACCTTCCATTTCCACCAATCGCCTTTTTTTCTTCCCACTAAATATGGGGAATCCAATCTTTTCAACATCAAGCCTTCCGATTTTTCTTCCCGGGCCCGTTCACGTTCTTTAGCCACTTCAACCCAATTTTTAAAAGATATACGCTTTGATAAGTGCAATGGAATTTCTTCCGTAGAAACCTTATTATAAAGTTTCTCCAGAATTTTTCTTCTTTCTTGAAAAGCTTTATTCCTAATATCTTCTCCCTGCCATTCTAAAATATCGTATGCTTTTAAAATAACAGGCGTTTTACTAAGCAGATTTTTAGTAATATTCTTTCTTCCTATTCGGGTTTGCAGATCTTTAAAGCTTCCTATACTACCTTTTGGAAACGGCAATATTTCGCCATCCAGGACAGTTCCATTAGGAATTTTATCTACAAAGCTTTGAAATTCGGGGTATTTATCGGTTACCAGTTCCTCACCACGACTCCACACAAAAAGCTCATTATTTCTCACGATTACCTGGGCGCGAATACCATCCCATTTATGCTCGGCACTCCATTGGGCTACATCCCCAAGCTCTTCAACTTCCCCATCTATTGCATAAGCCAGGTAAAACGGATAGGGCTTAGACAAATAATCTTCTTCGTTTTCTTCTAAAATTAGTTTTTTAAAGGTGGTTTTTTCAGGTTTCCAATTGCCCATCATTTTATAAGCGAGAATATCCTCATCAATATTAGTAGCTTTTGAAAGGGCACGGGTCATTAATTTTTGACTCACGCCAATGCGAAAACTCCCGGTAATGAGCTTGGTAAACACAAAACGTTCATAATAATTAAGCGCAAGCCAATTTGTATGCAGGTATTCCTTTTTTGTCGATTCATCTTTAGGTTTCAGTTCAATGATCTCCTGCAGAAATTGGTTGAGGCTTTTTTCGGTATTTTCTTTGGCAGGGGGTATCACAAGGGCAATTGTCTCGGCCAAATCGCCTACAATATGATAAGACTCTTCAAATAACCACAGGGGAATGTTAGCGAGCTCTGAAGCCCATTCACGCATTAAGGTAGTATTTACCGGTCGCGGTGGGCGCCTATGTGACAAAATAGCTATGGTCCATACCTTATCCCTATCATCGGCATTTTTAAAATAATGGGTTAAAGCCTCCACTTTCAGCGTGGTTTTATTAGTGCTATCAAGGGTTTTTATAAGCTCTGCAAAGTGCTTCATCTTAGTTTAGTTTATTTACTTCCCGACTGCAGGTGAAGTGACAAAACATTTAAATTTCTTTTTCATTTTTTGACTCTTCTTCTCCTGTTTCACCTTCATATTGTGTTTCTTCAGTCCTGGCATCATAACCTAGTTCACGTAAATAACGAGAGAAAATGTCGGTATACCCGTGGGTGCAAATCACTTTTTCGGCACCCGTAGCTTCTATAGACTTTAGCAAGCCCTGCCAATCGCAATGATCTGAGAGTACAAAACCGCGGTCTATGGCACGTCTTCTTCGAGCTCCACGAAAAGTCATCCAACCGCTGGCCGAAGCTGTCACATAAGGCACCATCTTTTTTATCCATGGACTGCCATGAGCACTGGGTGGGGCCACTACAATATTTCCTTTAAATTCATCTTTTTTGGTATCGCGCGTAATTCTTGTGGTTCCTGGCATTTCAGCTAAAGGGCGAACTACATCTGTCATATTCTCTATTGCACCATGAGTGTAAATTTTGCCGATTGAAGTATCGAGATGTCTTAACAGGCGTTGAGCTTTTCCCAGGGAATATCCAAAGATTACCGAAGTTCTTCCATCTTCTTTATTTTGCTGCCACCATTTATTAATTTCGGTAAAGACCTCCGCCTGTGGTTGCCATTTAAAGGCTGGTAAACCAAAAGTACATTCGGTGATAAAAGTATGGCATTTAATAGGCTCATAAGGCACTGCTACCCCATCAGGTTCATCTTTATAATCGCCGGTAAATACCCAAACTTCGCCTTTATACTCTACCCTAATTTGGGACGAACCAATAATATGGCCTGCCGGATGCAGGGAGAACTTAACACCATTAATGGTAAAGGTCTCGTTCCATGCTTTCCCCGAAACTTCTATTTCCCCCAGTCTATGTTTAATAATAGGAACATTACTATGATGGGTTATATATTTTTTATGCCCCCAGCGGGAATGATCGGCGTGACCGTGCGAAATAATAGCCTTATTTACAGGTTTCCAGGGGTCCAGGTAAGTATCTGCTGCCTCGCAGTAAATACCTTTTTCATTAAAGGCGAGTAAAGGTGGATTCATTTATAAGAGATACTTTAATTTGAAAATACCCAAAATGCCACGCTAAAAAAAAGGATTAAGAAAAGATTAGCGATTGATGAAGCATCAAACATTTTAGAGTTTTTTTGATAAGATATACTTGAAGCTTTAAGTATATTTGTCTATATATAAAAATTAATAAAATGTCATTTTCAGATTTATTTGGTTCAGGAGAACACCTCCGCAACATCAATCATTTTGCTTCTATTGTAAATCTTGCAAGTGTAGATGGGGATATTAACGAAAAAGAACGTGTTCTCTTAGAACGTTTTGCTCGCAAACTTGATATTAGTGAGCAAGAATATAAAATGCTAATTAAGAATCCGCAAGAATTTCCTATTAGCGCCTATAACAGTGTAGAAAAGCGTTTAGAGCGTTTACACGATTTATTTAAAATTATTTTTGCCGATCATGAGATAGACCATGAAGAAGAAGCGCTTATTAAACGATATGCCATAGGTCTTGGTTTTTCTAACGAAAACGCCGAAAACATTATAAAAAGGTCTATTCAGATTTTTAGCGGACAATTGAATTTTGAAGATTACAAATATCTATTGGGTAAGTAATCGGGAATATTAAAATAACATTTTAGCTAAATTTAAAAAAGGCTATCTCAAAAGTGCTGGGATTCGTCATTGCGAGACCCCATTCAAAAAAAATTGCCACCAATACACTAATATTACTTATGATTAGTGGATTCGTGGCTTTTTTTATTTTTAATCGTTGGATTTTAATTGCCAATAAATCCGCAGCTTACAAAATTCCGTCATTGATAGGAACGAAGCAATCTATAACTTTTTGAAAAACAACAAGAAGGTTACTTCACTTCGTTCGTAATGACGTTGATATCTTCTCCTTTTAGATAGTAAAATTTCATATATAGTTATATTTTTCAACTATACTTCTGCATAAATTCTTCTGCTTTATCTACCATATTTTTACTTCCGCAGAAAAAAGGCGCACGCTCATGTAATTCTTTAGGCTGAATATCCATAATTCGGGTAAAACCGTTGGTAGCTTTTCCTCCGGCTTGTTCTACAATAAAAGCCATTGGGTTGCATTCGTATAACAACCTTAGTTTACCGTTATTGGCTTTTGAGCTTTTGGGATAGATAAAAATTCCGCCCTTAATCATATTTCTATGAATGTCTGAAACCATAGAGCCAATATAACGAGAGGTATAGGGCCTGTCCTCTTTCTCTTCCTGGCAATATTTAATATATTTTTTCACTCCCTCGGGGAAATGCACATAATTTCCCTCGTTCATAGAATAAATTCTTCCGTTTTCGGGAAACTTCATATCGGGGTGTGATAAATACCAGGAACCTAAAGCCGGATTCAAAGTAAATCCGTTTACACCACAACCTGTAGTATACACCAACATAGTGGAAGTTCCATAAATAATATAACCGGCCGCCACCTGCTTATTTCCCGGTTGCAAAAAATCTTCTTTAGTTACCGGGGTTCCAATGGGGGTAACGCGCCTGTAAATTGAAAAAATGGTACCAACCGATACGTTTACATCAATATTAGAACTGCCATCCAGTGGGTCCATAAGTACCACATATTTATTCTTATTGTCATTGTTCTTACCGGAAATGGTTATAAAATCGTCGTTCTCTTCTGAAGCTATACCACAAACAATTTCGCGATTTATTAAAGTTTGAATAAAAGTTTCATTGGCATAAACATCTAATTTTTGCTGGTCTTCCCCCTGAATGTTTGTATCGCCGTGCAACCCCAGAATATCTACCAAACCTGCTTTATTCACTTCGTGATTTACAACCTTAGCCGCAAGCCGTAAAGATCTAATTAAGCGGGAAAGCTCGCCCGAAGAATAAGGAAAAGCTGCCTGATTTTCTATAATGAATTCGCCTAAAGTTTGATTTTTCTTAACCATTTTGAATCAATATCGTTATTTGTTTCAAAATTATTCATTTTTCTTAATTACTAAAACGTTATCGTAATAAAGTATAGAAAATTCTAAAAAGTGTAATTAAACCAAATTAAAAGGAATTATTTATATTCTTTAGGAGGAAGCATACAGAATAACCCATTTTGGCAATTCATTTTTTACTTTTGTACGCAAAGCAAACAACATACAATGAAATTTAAAATTAGAGAAGCGAAACCAGAGGATATGCCGGCAGTTTTAGAACTTATACAAGAACTGGCTGAATTTGAAAAAGAACCCGAGGCGGTAATTATCTCGGCAGAAGACCTTAAAAAAGACGGCTTTGGAGAAAACCCGGCTTTTACTTGTTTTGTAGCCGAGGCTAATGGGAAAATTGAAGGTATGGCCCTATGTTATTTTAGATATTCAACCTGGAAAGGAAAAACAGTGCACCTGGAAGATCTTGTAGTAAGGGAAAGCATGCGAGGCGAAGGTTTGGGAAATGCCCTGTATACCCGGGTAATTGAATTTGCCAAAGAACAGGGTGTAAAGCGAACTGAATGGGTTGTTTTAGATTGGAATACACACGCACGCGAATTTTACAGCCGTAGCGGCGCCACTGTCTTTACCGATTGGTGTACCGTACAAATGGATGAGAGTGCCATGAATAACTTTCTTAAAAAACAATCACGTTAATAATAAATTAAGCCTCTTTAATTAGGCCCGGGTCTTAAAATCTATTCCTATTTTTGTATAGAAATATCAATGTTATGGAATACAAAATACGTGAAGCCAGGAGAGAAGATATGCCCGCAGCTTTTGAGCTTATAAAAGAGCTTGCGGCTTATGAAAATGCTCCCGAGGAGGTTGAAATTCAGGTAGAAGACCTGGAACAGGAAGGCTTTGATGACAAAAATTTTAAATGCTTTGTAGCCGAAGTAAATGGTAAAATAGAAGGGATGGCGCTCGTTTATTTTAGGTTTTCAACCTGGAAAGGACGTACACTACACCTGGAAGATCTAATTGTTAGAGAAAGTATGCGAGGCACAGGGCTTGGTGGTGCACTTTACAAAAGGGTTGTAAAATACGGCTACGATAATAACGTTAAACGAGTAGAATGGGTGGTTTCTGAAGCTAATAAAAACGCACAGGAATTTTATAAAAATACCGGTGCAGATATCAAAAAAGATTGGTATACCGTGCATATGGATGAAACCGGAATCCAGAAAAATATCGATTAAAATTTTATGAAGGTTTTTAAATTTGGAGGGGCATCGGTTAAAGATGCAGCCGGGGTAAGGAATGTTCAAAATGTATTGGAGAAAACCGGAAACGGCCCAAAAGTAATTGTTATCTCGGCCATGGGTAAAACTACCAATGCGCTAGAAGTTGTTATTAAAGATTATCTTTTTGAAAAAGATGTACCTAAAAGCCTTCAGGCAGTAGAAGAAGCTCATTTTGAAATTTTAAATGATCTTTTTAAAGGTTCTCAAACTACAATTTTTAATAAGGTTCATGAACTTTTTACCGAGCTTAGAAATTTTCTTCAACATAATAAATCTGAACAATACGATTTTGTCTACGACCAGGTAATTTGCTACGGAGAGTTAATTTCCACAACTATAGTGAGTGCCTACCTTAACAGTCAACATATTGAAAACAATTGGATTGATGCCAGGGAAGTTATAAAAACAGATAGTGTTTACCGGGATGCCGGTGTAAATTGGGAAGAAACCCAGGAAGCTATAAGGCAACACCTAAATTTAAATAAAGTAAACATTACACAGGGCTTTATAGGTTCAGACTACAATAATTTCACCACTACGCTTGGGAGGGAAGGAAGTGATTATACCGCAGCGATTTTTGCCTATTGTTTAAATGCGGAAAATGTTACTATTTGGAAAGATGTACCCGGGGTTTTAAATGCCGATCCCAGGGTTTTTAAGAACCCTGAACTGCTACAGCATATTTCCTATGAAGAAGCCATAGAACTTGCTTTTTATGGAGCTTCGGTAATACATCCAAAAACGCTACAGCCCCTTCAACAAAAGGAGATCCCTCTTTTTGTAAAACCTTTTTTAGCCCCCGAAAGCAAAGGTACCAAAGTAGGAAAAGGCAGCATGATTTTTCCTGAAATCCCATGTTTTATAGTAAAAAGAGACCTGGTTTTAATTTCACTCTCTACCCTGGATTTTTCATTTATGGTAGAAGAAAATATAAGTGAAATTTTTAGGCTTTTTCATCAGTATCAGATGAAAGTTGATTTAATTCAGAACTCTGCGATTAGTTTTTCGGTATGTGTAGACAACAAATTCAACCAATTAGAAAAACTTATTCAGCACTTAAAAGCCCGATTTAAAGTTAGTTTTATCCCCGGGGTTTCCTTATTCACCATAAGACATTTTAATGACGAAGCTATTGCAAGCCTTGAAAAAGACAAAGAAATTTTATTAAAACAGCTTACCCATAATACCCTTCAAATTGTAACCCGCAATTAAGTAATTTTATGTTGTTGCTAAATTAAAACAGTCTAAAAATGGGAATTGTAAGTGCCAAAGAAGTTGCAAAAGTAATGAACCTTGAAAAATTGGGTGCTGTGGGAACTTCTATAGGCTGGCTTATACTCAAAACCACTAAACTTTCCCGGCTCAATAAAGAATATCAAAAGCGTAAAAACCTAAACGGAATTGAATTTATAGATTCTATCTTAGAAGGCTTTGAAATAAACTTTGAAATTCCCGAAAAAGACCTGAAACGCATCCCGAAAACAGGGCCATTTATCACTATTTCCAATCATCCTTTAGGTGGGATAGACGGGATGATTTTAATGAAATTATTGCTACGTGAGCGCCCCGATTATAAGGTAATCGCAAATTTTCTTTTACATCGTTTAGATCCGTTAAGGCCTTACATTATGCCGGTAAACCCGTTTGAGGACCATAAGGAGGCCAAATCCAGCCTGGCCGGAATTAAAGAAGCCATAGCGCATTTAAAAAAAGGCAAGGCACTAGGAATGTTCCCCGCCGGCGAAGTTTCCACTTATAAAGATCATAAGATAATTGTAGATAGACCCTGGGAACCGGCCGCGATGAAACTTATACAAAAGGCCAATGTTCCCGTAGTGCCCATTTATTTTCATGCTAAGAATTCTACTTTTTTCTACCGCTTAGCGTCTATGAGCGATATTTTGCGAACTGCAAAACTCCCCAGCGAAATGCTCACGCAAAAGAGACGTAAAATTAAGGTGCGCATCGGCAATCCAATTAGCGTAGAAGACCAATTAGAACACACCAATATAGAAACATATACGGCATTTCTACGCCGAAAAACCTATATGCTTGCCAATGTTTTTGAACAGAAAAAGCTTTTTGATAAAATTCCAAAGAGCTTAAAGTTGCCTAAAAATCCAAAAAAGATTGCGGGGGAAACTGCGCAGATATTAATGGAGACCGAGGTTGAAAACTGTAGGAAAATGGACAAGCGTTTATTGTCCAGCAAGAATTATGAAGTTTTTTTAGCCAAAAAAGAAGTGATTCCACATGTGGTGGCCGAATTGGGGAGGCTGCGTGAAATTACCTTTAGGGCAATTGGTGAAGGCACCAATAATGCGACAGACCTTGATAAATTTGACGAATATTATTACCACCTGTTTTTATGGGATAACGAGGCTAAAAAAATAGCCGGGGCCTACCGTATGGGTATGGGAAGCGAAATTTACGCCAATCATGGAATAAACGGCTTTTACCTTCAGGAACTTTTTAAGTTTGAACCCGAACTTCATAAGATGATGAGCAAATCTATAGAAATGGGGAGGGCTTTTATAGTAAAGGAATATCAGCAAAAGCCAATGCCGCTCTTTCTACTTTGGAAAGGCATTGTGCACTGTACTCTACGTTTCCCAGAACATAAATACTTAATTGGTGGGGTAAGCATTAGTAATAAATTTTCAAACTTCTCGAAATCTTTAATGATCGAGTTTATGAAATCTCATTATTACGATCCTTATATCGCTCAGTTTATTAAACCAAAGAAAGAATTTAAGGTAAAACTAAAAGACGCAGATAAAGATATTATATTTGATGCCAGCAAAGCCGATTTAAACAAATTCGATAAGATTATTGATGAAATTGAGCCTGAAAATATGCGTCTTCCGGTGTTGATCAAGAAATATATCAAGCAAAATGCAAAAGTAGTGGCGTTTAATGTAGATCCACTTTTCAACAACTCGGTAGATGGGTTAATGTATATACGCATTGCCGATTTACCCGAAAGCACTGTAAAACCGGTAATGGAAGAATTTCAGAAAGAATTGGAGGCGAAATTCAACTCGCAGCATTAAGCTGTTAATTTCATGTTATTCTGAAGCATACATTATGTAGGCTTTTATTTCATTCTTATCTTGAAAATACAAAAATATTAACTAGACATGGAAAAGATATTAATAGCCGGGTCAACCGGACAAACAGGAAAAAGGGTCATTGAAATTTTGAATAATACCCAAAACTTTAAACCCGTTGCTATGATTCGCAAAGAAGAGCAGAAGCAAATCTTTGATGACATGGAAGTAGAAAGTATAATCGCAGATCTTGAAGGCGATATAGACCACGCTTTTAAAGGAATAGACCGGGTTATCTTTGCGGCCGGTTCAGGAAGCAAAACCGGCCCTGACAAAACCATAGCTGTAGACCAGGAAGGTGCTAAAAAAATGGTTGATGCCGCTAAAAAACATAATGTAAAGAAATTTATTATGCTTAGCGCAATGGGAACCGATAATCCGGAAGAAGGTGGTGATTTAGAACATTACCTAAAAGCGAAGAAAGAGGCAGATGATTATCTGGTAGACAGCGGAATTGTTTACACTATTTTACAACCCGGCAGGCTTACCGACGATATGGGGCTTGCTAAAGTAAAATTAGCTCCAAAATTGAAAGAGCGAGGCGAGATTTCCCGTGATGATGTAGCTTTTTTATTGGTAATGTGCCTGGCCGATCCGCTAGGTAAAAACATGGCATTTCAAGCACTGGAAGGCGAAGAATCTATTAAATCGGCACTTGTAGAGTTAAGCCAGAACAATTAATAAGCATCTTATATGATAAAAAGCTGTTTGGAAATTCCACAAGGTAGATCCTGAAACAAGTTTAGGATGACGCTAGAATTTCCAAACAGCTTTTTTTATTCTATAAATTATCTTTTACAAATTTTTCGCACCAGGCCTTTATTTCGTCCCTGGTGGTTTTAAAAGCTTCCTGAATTGCTTTTTCTGAAGCCTCTACTTTAGAAGGATCTGCAAAATTATGATGCAGCCTAACAGCATTTTTAGAAGGAATAAACGGGCAATGCTCATTTGCGTGATCACATACGCTAATAATAAAATCGAAATCTATAGTCTTATATTCATCTATATGATTGCTGGTATGTCCTGAAATATCTATTCCGTCCAGCTTCATTATTGCTACCGCCTTTTTATTTAAACCATGCGTTTCTATTCCGGCACTATAAATATTAGCTCGAGATTTGGCAAAATGTTCAAGATAACCATGTGCCATTTGGCTTCGACAGGAATTTCCGGTGCAAAGTACAAGTATGTTTTTCATACACTAATTTTTAACAGCAACCACTTCCCGGTGCACATGCATTCTCATTCACCTCTTCGGCACTTTCTACTCCGCAGGTCTCTTTCGCCTTACAATCGGTAGGATTTACAGCTAGTTTTATCATTAAGTTTTCGTTTTTAATTTCAAATCCGGTAACAAACAACTGTGCGGTATGAAAGTTAGCGTTACTATATTCGAATTTCACCTCAGCTTCTAAGTCGTAGGCTTTCATTTGCCCTACTTTTTCCAGGATTGCAAGGGCTTTCGACACTTTCATAAAAGCTGTTTTACCAATTTCTTCTGGGCTTTCCCATAACTGAATAATCGTTTCGTTCCAGGAATCTGTTCCTGAACCGCAGTCTACCGAGTCTATTTTAATATGTTTTACTTCGGTAATATGATAATTGGCTCCAACCAATAGATTCGGTGCATATTCAAAAAGAAGTGCTTTTTCCTGATGTGATTGCAGTACATCAAATAATTCTGAAGTTTTCATAATTCAAATATTTATATATCGCAATATTACGATTAATATAAATTATAAAAAAGGAATAGAGACTAATTTTTCCGGTTCGATTCAAAAAAAGTGTATTTCCATCTTATAAAAAAGCCCGGTCATTAGGCTCCCAAAGTTCTATTTTATTTCCTTCAGGATCCATTATCCAGCCAAATTTTCATTCTTTTACCTTCTGAATTTCATCGAAAACTTCCACTCCTTCCTCTTTTAAGGTTTCCAACAGTTTTTGATTCGATGACTCCAATTTGCAGATTGCTTCTCTCAATAAAAATCGGGATCACAATGACAAAAAATTTACCGTTTTAAAGAATAAAAACTTTAAAGTATTAGATTCTGAAATAAATTCAGAATGACGTAACATCATAAAAAAACCTCACAGGCCTGCAAGACCTGTGAGGTTTAAACTATTTTAGATAAGGGTATATTACCTTCCTTCCCCTTTTCCAAATTTATCGATAATTTTTCCGGCAATTACACTTGCCAGTTTTTCGTGAGATTCTTTGGTCCATCCTGCTACGTGGGGGCTTAAAATCACGTTATTTAAAAACATTAATTCCCGCATAGGATCCGGAATTTGATTTTCTATACTCAATGAAACGTTCTTTTTGTTAGAAAAAAGACTTTCAAAAGAAGCCTTTTCATATTCTAAAACATCTAAACCGGCACCAAGTACACGCCCATCTTTTAAAGCATCCACAAGATCTGCGGTTACTACATTTTTACCACGGGCAGTATTGATAAACCAAAATGGCTTTTTATAGGCATCAATAAACTCTTTATTGACCATCTGGTCGGTTTCCGGCGTCCAGGGGGTGTGTAGGCTCACTACATCGCATTTCTCACGAAATTCTTCCAAAGACACCTGTCTGGCATTTTCGTCGCCTACATTTTCTTTAATATCATAACAAAGCACTTCCACCTCAAAGCCACGTAATTTTTTAGCAAAGGCTTTTCCCATATTTCCATAGCCCACAATTCCTACGGTTTTTCCGTCTAATTCCAGGCCTCTATTTTCTTCCCGGTGCCAAAGGCCGTCCCGTACTTCCCTATCTGCTTTATTTAGTTTATTAAAAAGGGAAAGTAGCATGCCCAGGCTGTGTTCCCCCACCGCATTTCGGTTTCCTTCAGGAGCCGAAAACAACGTAATTCCATGTTTTTCGGCATACTCTACATCAATATTTTCAAGACCGGCACCTACTCTGGCAATAAACTTTAAGTTTGGAGCAGCATCTATAAATTCACGATCTATGGTATACCGACTTCTAATTACAATTCCGTCGTACAAATGCTGATTTTCAAGGGTTTCTTCCCGAGATTGGCTATAGCCCTCTATATTATGATGACCGGCATCGTCTAATTGTTTAATTAAAGTTGGATGATTTGTATCTGAATGTAAAATAATCATTGCTCTAAAATGAGTTTTTATTTTTTATAACATAACGCCGCCTGGAGAACATACCAAAATAGCATCTCCTCATTACGTTAAATTAAGTTTGAAAAATGGAAAAATTGTATAAAAATGATGGCGGTTTCATCTTTCTTTACCCACTATGTGAGATTTTATAAGCCTATTTAAAATTTACACGTCAAGCTGAACTTGTTTCAGCTTCTACCAAAACAAGTTTAGGATGCGTATTTAAACAGCCTAATTAATAGTTTCAAAAAATTCCTCAAAATCTTCGATGAGGTACTTTAATAACGAACAGGCAAAGGTAAAGAATGATTTTTATAATGAGAAACCTATGCTGGTTAAGTTAAAAACCAAGCATTAATTTAGAGATATAAAAAAAGAGAAAAATACCGAAAATATCATTACTGGTTGTGATAAAAGGCCCTGTAGCAATAGCGGGGTCAATGCCTTGTTTATTTAAAATAATAGGCACAAAAGTTCCTACCAGTGCCGCAACTATAATTACCGAAAGCAAAGATGCAGCTATGGTAAAGCTCACCATTTGATCCTGGCCTACGAGCAAGCCAAATAAAATAACGAGTACCCCCAGGGAGATTCCATTTATTAAACTTAGGCCCACTTCTTTAACCAGGCGCTGTAACAAACTTCCGCGCAAATTATCGTTGGCAAGCCCCTGCACTATAATCGCGCTAGATTGCACCCCAACATTTCCGGCCATGGCCGCAATTAAAGGAGTAAAAAAGAACAAAACCGGGAACTGTTCTAAAGCTTCTTCGAAGCCTTTCATGATATAAACACTGCCCAATCCTCCAAAAAGCCCAAGAACCAACCAGGGCAAACGCGCTCTTGTTAACCTTAAAAGGCTATCATCTGCCTCTACGCTTTCCGAAATACCGGAAGCCATCTGATAATCTTTTTCAGCCTCTTCTTTTATAAAATCTACAATATCATCAATAGTAATCCTACCCACCAATCGACCCATTTCATCTACTACGGGAATCGCTTCCAGGTCGTATTTTTGCATAATTCGGGCCACCTCGTCCCCTTCGGTATGTACATTTACAAAATCTACCTGTGGGATATACACATCACTAATATTGGCGTGACTGGGGGCGGTAAGTAAATCTTTTAGAGATAATCTTCCCTTTAGTTTTTGTTTATCGTCTACCACATAAATAGAGTGTACACGGGTAACATTTTCGGCTTGTTCCCGCATCTCTTTCATACAGCCGGTCACACTCCAATTCTCGTTAACCTTTACGAGCTCTTTTGCCATAAGTCCCCCGGCAGAATCTTCATCATAACGGAGTAGTTCTACAATGTTATCGGCGTGTTCTTCATCTACAAGTTCTGCAATAACATTTTGTTGGCGTTCGGGAGACAGTTCTGAAATGATATCGGCCGCATCATCGGTATCCATTTCTTCCAGCTCTTCTGCAATTTCTTTGGCAGAAAGTGTTTCCAAAATACGTTCCCGAACCCCCTCCTCAAGCTCCATAAGAGCTTCTGCTGTTTTTTGACTATCTAAAAGTTTCACCACATACGTGGCCTCTTCTAAAGATAGTTCGGTAATAATTTCAGCAATATCAGCGTGGTGTACATCTTCAAGATGCAATAATAATTCTTCGTTGTTTCCTTCGGCAACAAGAAATTTTATTTTGTCAATTAATTCACTGCTGATTTGAAATTGCATACGGCTGAATTTTAAGGGTCAAATCTATAAACTCCCGAAAATCCAATTGCTCCGGGCGCTGGCCAAATATACTATCTTCCTTAAGATTATCGGGGAAATCGAAACTTTTTAAACTATTTCGTAAGGTTTTTCTCCGCTGTTGAAAAGCTTTTTTAACCACGTTAAAAAACAATTTTTCGTTACATGGCAAACTAAAGTCTTCCTTGCGGGTTAAGCGTAAAACCCCACTATCTACTTTTGGTGGCGGATTGAATACCGAAGGAGGCACGGTAAATAGATATTCGGCTTCATAAAAAGCCTGTACCAATACCGAAAGGATTCCATAGGTTTTATTCCCCTTTTTTTCACAAATTCGTTTAGCAACCTCTTTTTGAAACATCCCTGAAAATTCAGGAATTTGATGCTTTAATTCTAAAACCTTAAAAACAATTTGGGTAGAAATATTATATGGAAAATTTCCTATAACCGAAAAAGCCTCATCCCGAAAAACTGTACCCAAATCGTATTTTAAAAAGTCCTGTTGATGAATTCTACCGTGAAGTTTCGGATAATGCTCTTGCAGGTATGCAACACTCTCTGTATCGATTTCTATCACGTGTACTTCAGCATCCTGTTGCAATAGGTATTTGGTTAACACCCCCATACCCGGACCGATCTCCAACACTTTTGTATACCCCTTATAATTAAGCGTTTCAGCAATGTCTTTAGCTACATTTTCATCAGTTAAAAAATGTTGGCCAAGATGTTTTTTAGCTCTTACCTCACCCTCCTGAACCTGGGATACCTTTCTTTTTTTTTTATACTTCGCCATACAATTATTGCTCGCTTATTACTTGCATTTCTGTTCTAAAAGCAACGAATTTACCTTCAAAAACCTTGCTTTTTTCCCTCATGCTATCGGCATCCTCCTTGTAGTAATTATCGAGATCTGCCTTGCTTTGGGCTGTATATTGAACAGAATAGGTGATGCCCCCCATAGCCTCGGTAACCATTACCCGCGTCATAAGTGCTTTTTTAAATTTTCCCGTGTCTAACATTTCGGGGATATGCTCTTCTTTCATCCAATTTAGCCATTCGCTATGAATGCTTTCCTCTACATTTATGGTTACATTATATATGTACATATTGATCTTTTAAGGTGTTTCTTGATAATCTCCTCTAAGGGCCCGGTATTTTTTACGAGCCTCGACAAAGTAAATACTATCGGCAAAGTTAAATATTATTTGCTCGTAATATTTTTTGGCCTCTTCCCTATTTTCCAGCTGGTTTGCATATAATTCAGCTAAATAGTAATGGGCGTTATCAGAAAGGATATCGGATTTAAAATTTTTAATAATCCTAAGATAATTATCTTTAGCTTTTAAAGCCTGTCCTGTTTCTTCAAATAACTGCGCTTGCTTTAACAAGGCTTCATCTTCAATTTTTTCACCTTTATGTATACTTAAAATCTCTCCAAGAAGTTGAATTGCTTCTAAACTTTTCTCCTGAAAGGCCAACAAATCGGCCCGTGCATATTTTTTAAGTGCCGTTTGTGTGGTATCTTCTATAGAATTATCTTCAATAAGCAAACTCAACTCCATCGCATCATTGGCGATAAGCTGAGAGGTAGAAGATTTTAAAATATCAAGCTGCTGTTTAGCCCATTTAAAATCTCCTTTAAAATAACTTGTTTTCGCCACTTTATAACGTGCATTTTGCGAAATTTGATGGTTTTTCACTAAGTTTTGAACCTGGGAATAATAAATTAGCGCTTCGTTAAATTTTTCCTGTAGTACTAAAATATCTGCCAGCGATAGTTTTACTACTGCTTTGTCGAAATTGCTACCGGCCTTTTCTGAAAGTTCTTTCAACAATGCAATAGCTCTTTCCTGTTTATGTTGCTTAAAAGCCAGGAAATTGGCAAAATCTATTTGTAAAGCCAATGTATTGAGTCCGTCTCCATATTCTTCCAGCAGTTCGGTATATTTTTTTTCGATGTCCTGATATGCGCTTTCATCTTCTTGCTCCAGCTGAATTTGCAATAAAAACTGATTTCCCTGTAACACCAGGTTTTCTGAAGGTGCCTCTTCTATTATATATTCCACAATTTCTAAGGCGGCCTCAAAATTGGAAGCTTCCCGCGCCGCAAACGCAAGATTTAAAATAGCCTGCAAACCTTTATCGCTCCTTTTGTAAATAGCCTTTTCCTGAGAAAAGGCTTTTAAAAACTCCTTCTCCTGAATAAAAAGCCAGCTAAGCATTTCGTTATATAGCAAACTGGGATTTTGTTGCAGTTTTGTAAGCAATAGTCTTCTAAAAACAGTATTGGTTTCACTTGAAGCATCTGCCGAGATATACTTCCCGAACTCACGATTAGCAATTGGGAAAAAATCGGGGTTTGCTTCAATTAGCTCCAGGTAATTTTTAAACATGAGTTCTGTTTTGCCCTGCTCCCCATAAATTCTTGCCAACTGTATATTATAATTTAACTCGCTATTTAGCTCCATTGCCTTTTCATAAGCAGCTGCAGCATTACTGAGCAAGCTATATTTCTGAAAGGTACGTGCTATGGAATACGCATAATTGGGACGTGCATTAATGGCACTTAAAGCCTCTTCATAAAATTTTGCGGCTCTTTGGGTATTTTGCTGAAGTTCGTAATTATGCCCCAGTTCAATTAAAAGTGTTGGATTGTTTGCTGAATTATTCAATCTCTGCCGAAGCAATTCTTCTGCCTTTTTAAAATTCTCCAATTGCTGATGGCTTTGCACCACTCCAAAAAAATAGGCCGTATGCTCCGGTTTTTCTTCTAATAATTGCTCATAGACTTTAAGGGCTTTTTCAAATTCCCCCTGGTCAAAAAAATTACGTGCCAACCTATCAGATTGCGCCCAGACCCCTAAAATGGAGCAAATAAAAAAGATAAAAAACAAGGTAGAGCGCATCCTGTAAATATAAGAATTTGCCCTTTTAATCAATAGTAATCGTCGTTTTAATCTATTAGCCTAAAGCCGGTGTAAGGCACTAAAACATCAGGGATTTTAATCCCCTCTTCGGTTTGGTAGTTCTCCAGGATTCCCGCAAGTACACGTGGTAAAGCCAGGGCACTTCCGTTAAGGGTGTGTGCCAATTCCTTTTTGCCTTCTTTATTCTTATATCGAAGCTTAAGTCGGTTAGCCTGAAAAGTCTCAAAGTTTGAAACCGAGCTAATCTCCAGCCAACGATCTTGCGCGGTAGAAAACACTTCAAAATCGTAAGTAAGGGCAGCGGTAAAGCCAAGATCTCCTCCACATAGCCTTAGAATTCGGTAAGGCAATTTCAAATCGGTTAAAATATCTTTGATATGTTCAACCATATTATCTAAAGCAGTATAAGAATTTTGGGGTTTTTCTATCCTTACCAACTCTACTTTATCAAATTGATGCAAACGGTTAAGTCCGCGAACATGTGCTCCATAAGAACCTGCTTCCCTTCTAAAACAAGGTGTAAAACCGGTACAGGCTATCGGAAAATCTTTATCGGTCAACAGGCGGTCACGGTACATATTGGTCATAGGCACTTCAGCTGTTGGTATCATATAAAGATCATCGGCCGTTATATGATACATTTGCCCTTCTTTATCGGGCAACTGTCCTGTTCCCAAACCTGAAGCTTCATTGACCATTAAAGGCAACTGGTATTCGGTATAACCGGCATCAATAGCTTTGTCTAAAAAGTAGGTAATTAAAGCTCTTTGTAAGCGAGCTCCTTTTCCTTTATAAACAGGAAAACCGGCACCGGTAACTTTATTTCCCAATTCAAAATCAATAATATCGTATTTTTTGGCAAGCTCCCAATGTGGCAGTGAACCTTCGGCAAGTACAGGAACATCCCCTTCTCTAAAAACCTCTTCGTTATCTTCTTCTGAATTTCCCGCTGGCACAGATTGGTGAGGCACATTAGGAATAGTATAAAGCAAAGATTCAAGATTGGCTACCGTAGTGGCGAGCTCTTCTGAAAGCGCTTTAGAATCTTCCTTTAAGTTTCCTGTTTTTTCTTTGATTAAATTGGCTTTTTGATGTTCCCCATTTTTAAACATCATCCCAATTTGTTTAGAAAGCCTGTTAGATTCGGCTAAAATATCATCGAGTTTGGCTTGCGTAGCCCGACGTTTATCGTCTAACTGCAGCACCTCGTCAAGAATACTTTCGGCCTCAAAATTTCGTTTTTTGAGTGCGTTTATAAATTCCTGCTTATTTTCCCTAATATGGTTAACCTGTAACATAGCTTTCTTTTATTCGACAATCGAGAGTTAAATATCCCGAGGTTCAGCCCGAAATTACTAATTATTTCTACTTATCGCTTCCTAAAACTATTTGAAGCAATTTACTTTTATCTAAAGCTGCAAATGTAAGAAAAGCACTGAAAATTACTAGTCTAATTTTGAAGGTAAAATCCAGTCGTGATGCTTAAAATGATTCCATTTTTCGGCTGCCAGGTCTACTTTTGGATCTATAAAATTTTGGTAAGGCCTGCCGTTAATACTTATTTTAGACTTTACAAACACCTGTACTTCTTTCCCCTTATCAGCATAATCTTTCTTTAAATACTGCGCAAACTGCCACATCATATCTGGTTTAGAATTTACGGAGCGCATTTGTTTTCTGCTCAGGTAGCGTGCTTTGTTGATGTGAATGGTATCTGTAGTTCCTTTTTCCACTACTTTAAATGTGGTTTTACCCGATCGGGAGCGCAACATCATACGCCAACTTAGGCGATGACCTTCCTCTGTCCACAGTACATTATCTTTAATAAACCAATGCCTAAGTGGCAAGCCAATTTGAATTACAAACCAAACCGAAAGCGCCAAAATTAATGTATTTCTAAAAGGAGGAACTATAATTTCAGCTTTATCGTAATAGGGTTTTTTGTTACGAAGAATGTATTTATTAATCCTTTCTGAAGGAAAAAAGAACAGGCAAAAAGCCAGGGACAAATAAGGAAAAATACCTATATGAAAAATAAAACTATTGAATAAATGAAAGAAAATAGCCAGGATAAAAGCCGGCAACCTAGTTCTTTTCCATAGAAGCGCAGGGATAATTAAGAGATCGAAAACAAGTCCAAAATAAGTAATTACATATCTTATCCAGGGCTGTTGCAGCATTTCCCCCACCAACCAATAATCGGCTTTTCCGGCCATAAGCATAGCCGGCAAGGTACCATCTAGCCAATCTGGGTATAATTTAGCTACCGAGGCATAGGTGTAAACTATCCATAATTGCAGTACGATAAAAAGCCACACCCACTGCGGCATGGCAATTTTCTGTAAATTAGGCTTTTTCCAGCTATCAATCGACAAATATCGATTTGCCGGAAGAAAAAACATTATACCGCATAACAGCATTAGCAGGTAATAATGATTATTATAGGAAGATTTTTGCATCAGGTAAACAGCTGCCCACATAATGGTATAGCAGAAAATACTAAAGCGGTATTTAAAGCCCAGCATTACAAAAACACCAAACAGCCCCATCAACCCATAATAATATAGCATGCCATTACCGGGAAGTGGCTGTAAGAATTCAAAACCTATAAAGGTAAAAGTAAACTCGGGCTCAATAAGGGCTCTTCGAATCCAACCTGTAAAAATTGCACCAACGGCTTCTAAGGTAATAAGCAGTCCAAAAATAATTCTAAAAGCAATAAGTGCCGAATTATCTACTTGCTTAAAAAGCCATTTATTGAGCATAATTATCTCTAATATATTGTTTTGAAAACGCCTCGTCCTGTCGCATTGCGATTTTTAATGCCTCTATAGAACTAAATTTTTTCTCTGCCCGAATCCTGGTAAGCATTTCTATTCTAAGTTCTTTTCCGTATAAATCTTTATCAAGATTAAAGAAATAGGTTTCTATAGTTTGTTCTTCTCCTCCCACGGTTGGGTTGGTCCCTATATTCATCATCCCAAAATATTTTTCCCCATCTATGGTAGAGCTAACCACATAGACACCATTTTTAGGAATCAATTTATAATCTTCCTTAATACTCACATTAGCGGTTGGGTACTTGAATTCTTTGCCAAGACCACGACCTCTTACCACCACTCCTTTTAAACTAAAAGGTGTTTGCAAATAATTATTGGCCTGCTCTACCCTACCCTGTAATAGGGCATTTCTAATTTTGGTTGAACTTACGGCCACCTGGTCCACTTCCTGCTTGGTTATTTCCTCTACCTCAAATCCATATTCTTCGCCAAATTGCTTTAAGGTATTGATATCTGCAGTACGGTTTCGGCCAAAACGATGATCGTAGCCAATGATTACTTTCTTAGCTTTAAGCCTATTCACCAAAATATCACGTACAAATTCCTGTGCTGTAAGCCTGGAAAATTGCTGCGTAAATGGGTGCACTACTAAGTGATCTATCCCTGTATCTTCCAGGATCTCGGTACGTTCTTCTATGGTATTTATAAGTTTTAACCCACTTTCTTTTTGCAAAACCATTCTTGGATGCGGAAAAAAAGTAAAGATAACCGATTCAAGATTTTCAATTTTAGCAGCATCTACCAGTCTTTTTATTATTTGCTGGTGGCCCGCATGAACGCCATCAAAAGTACCAATAGTAACTACTGTTTGCTTCTCACTTTTAAAAGCATTTGCTCCTTTATGTATCTTCAAGCCCAACTTATTTACCGTTAAATGAATTCATTGTATTAGAAACACCTGCTGTCCCGAAAGATTTCACTAATTCGGATGATTTCTGAAAACGTTCCGGCAGCTCCTTTCTCTCTTCTTCATCCCACTCGCCCAGCACGTAGTCTACTTGTTGGCCTTTAGAAAACTCATTGCTAATTCCAAATCTAAATCTATTATATTTTGTGGTATTTAGTGTACTTTGAATGTCTTTTAAGCCATTATGGCCACCATCACTACCTTTAGTCTTTAAGCGAATGGTTCCAAATGATAAATTAAGATCATCGGTAATTACCAATAAATTCTGCAATTCTATTTTTTCCTTTTGAAGCCAGTAATTTACAGCCTTTCCACTAAGGTTCATATAAGTAGAAGGTTTTAACAATATAAAAGTTCGGCCTTTGAACTTAAATTTAGCGACATCACCCAATTTTTCGGTAGAAAAACTCACCTCTTCTTTTTCGGCTATATAGTCTAAAATTTTAAAGCCTATATTGTGACGGGTATTTTCATATTTAGGACCCGGATTTCCCAGTCCTACGATCAAAAATTTCTTCATGGGATCTTGTTCTTCTTCCTGGGGCTTTTTCTTACTAAGTATTTTTCCGAAGAAAGGCAGCATAGCATTAGTTTTGGTAAAGATAAAACTATTAGAATATTTAACTAAATGTTTTTAGCCTATAATCCAGATTTAGAAAAAGCTACTACCAACCCAAAAAGACAATTTCTTATTCCTAAAAAAGCTACAAAAGCTTAATTGAAAATAGTTTATTGAGGTTTAAAAAGTATTTAAAATAAAAAAGCATCCTGTACAGGATGCTTTTATGTATTTGTTGGAATAAAAAGATTAGTTCCCCTCTCCTTCTTTCACTGCAGCAACATCACCTGTTTCAGTAGATGGTACTTCGTCTGCCGCTACTTCATCCTCGTCGTCCTCGTCTAAGGCAACAATGTTACGTGAAGTTCTCACCTGGCAAATTACAGTGTTATCTGGATGCTGAATTTCATAAGCTTCATCTTGTACAGCTGTAACATACAGTTTTTGACCAATTTTAAGCTGAGATACATCAGCAGTAATATAATCTGGCAATTCCTGAGCCAAACCTCTTACTTTTAACCTACGTAAGTTGTAACGCAATACTCCACCATTCTTCACCCCTCGGGCAACACCTTCGGTATGGATTGGAATTTCCATAGTGATTGGTTTATCATCACTAATTTGGTAGAAATCTACGTGCAAAATAGCATCTGTAACCGGGTGGAATTGAATATCCTGAAGAATAGCATTAAACTTCTCACTATCTCCAAGTTTAATTTCCACGGTATGCACATCTGGGGTGTACACAAGGTTGTTAAACGAAATTTCATCTGTTGCAAAGTGCAACGGCTTGGCATCTCCCCCGTATAATACGCAAGGAACCTGTCCAGCATTACGCAGGGCCTTTGTGGCTTTCTTTCCTACGCTTTCTCTTTTAGATCCGTTGATCGTAATTGATTTCATTGTTGAAAAATTTTAGGCTGCAAAAGTAGTGCTTTTTTCGTTTCTATAAAACCCTGAATCAAAATTCTTTAAAACAACATTTTAATTCGGGAGTCTTATTAAAAATATAAGCACAAAGGAGTTTACATAATAAACTTAGAACTTATAGATTTATTTTCGTGTACTCTGGTCATCACATCGGCAAAAAGACGGGCACAGCTCACCACTTTAATTTTCTTGCTCTCCTGTTTTAGAGGAATAGAATCTGTAACAATTAATTCCTGAAGCTTCGAGTTTTCAATTCGCTCGTAAGCTTCTCCAGAAAGCACGGGATGTGTACATATTGCCCGTACACTTATAGCACCACGCTCCATCATTACATCGGCTGCTTTAGTTAAGGTACCGGCGGTATCTACCATATCATCTACCAGCACCACATTTTTACCTTCTACATTTCCAATAAGCTCCATATGCGAAATCATATTGGCTTTTGCACGTTGCTTATAGCAAATAACCACATCGCTTTCCAAAGCTTTAGAATATGCATAAGCCCTTTTAGACCCACCCATATCTGGCGAAGCAATAGTTAAGTTGTCCAGGCCTAATTTTTTTAAATGCGGAAGAAATATTGTGGAAGCATACAAATGATCTACCGGCTTTTCAAAGAATCCCTGAATTTGATCTGCGTGCAAATCCATAGTAATAATTCTGGTTGCTCCGGCGGTTTCAAGAATACTGGCAATCATTTTAGCGGCAATTGGCACTCTTGGCTTGTCTTTTCTATCCTGGCGTGCCCATCCGAAATAAGGAAGAACAGCCGTAATATGTCTGGCTGATGCTCTTTTAGCAGCATCTAGCATTAATAACATCTCCATTAAATGGTCTGATCCCGGATGCGTAGACCCTATAATAAAAACCCGGGAACCGCGAACCGACTCTTCAAAAGAAGGTTGAAATTCACCATCACTATACGTGGAGGTAATCACGTTTCCTAGTTTCGCCCCATAAGCTTCTGCTATTTTAGCAGCTAAAGCTTTACTTTGGGTACAGGAAAAAATTTTTGCTTCGGTAGTTACTTCTGGCATCTTGTGTTGTGTTTGCGTATTTTGTGGTACATATGTTGTGAGGGGCCAAATTTATAAATTTATTTTTTCCCGAACAGACTTTGATGGCTTCTACTACCTATTAAAATTTAGAATTTTCACAACAGCCCGGGATTTAAGAAACATACAACGTAAATTCTCATTAAATTGGTAGCTAAAGAAATACAATTTCATTCTACAGCTCCAATACAGCTAATTATCCTTAAAGCCTTAAATTTAAGGTAAAAATGCTTTATCAGCAATCCCCAATAACCATAACACCACTAATTATGAACAACTTACTGATTTTTAACTTTAATTCAACTAAAGCTTGGTCGGGCTGGGAAATACAAAATGATGTTGTAATGGGCGGCAATTCTTTTAGCAAACTGGAGCGCAGCAAGGAAGGAAATGCCATTTTTAAAGGTTATGTTTCCCTGAAAAACAATGGTGGTTTTGCCTCTGTACATTATAAATTTGCCGCCAAAGACATCAGTAATTATAAAAAAGCCTACATTAAATTAAAAGGAGATGGAAAGAACTATCAGTTTCGTGTAAAATCTAATATAGAAGACAAAGCCTCCTATATTTACATTTTTAAAACTACCGGAGATTGGCAAACTGTAGAAATTCCGCTGAAAGAAATGATTCCCACTTACAGAGGCAGAAGTCTCAATATTCCTAATTTTTCGGCTAATAAGATTCAGGAAGTGCGTTTTTTAATTGGAAACAAAAGAGCTGAAAATTTTCGCCTTGAAATGAGCAAAATAGCATTAAAGTAAGGTGTTCTTTAAAACCCTACACCCTATTTCTTTATATCAAATAACAGATTAATGCTTAACTAGCTTATAATGCTTTAGAATAAAAGTTAAAAGCAAACCTGGAAACTCTATACATCTTCATTATTTGGGAAAATTAAGGCTGTTATCCCTTATAATTAGTTGTTCGAAAAAAAACTAAAAAAACCGTGTGATAAAGGGAAAATTTTATAATTTTGCCGTCCACTTGCTCGAGTGGCGGAACTGGTAGACGCGCTGGATTCAAAATCCAAATTTGAGAAGGGAAAAAAAGTATGCCGAAGTGGTGGAATTGGTAGACACGATGGATTCAAAATCCATTGCTCACAAGGCTTGCGGGTTCGATTCCCGCCTTCGGTACTAAAAAAGCTGAGATGAAAATCTCGGCTTTTTTTATGACTTGGTACAACATAGGTACAACATTTTGCTATTTTGAAGGCAACATTTTTATTGATGTTAAATTCTTCTATTTGTTTTTAAACCCTATGAATTTACTATCAGAATAATAAACTTTATCTAATCACGACCTTACTTCTTCGTAAGGGAAGTTTATTATCATACAATATACACGCAAGGTAAACTCGTAAAATACTTCCATCAAAAGACTACGGCATAAAGCCAACGCTTCTTCCCCTACTCATTTATTCCGTTTCCTTTTGAGCCAAGATTTTATCTTCCGTTTGGTTTCTGCTCAAATATTGTTTAATCAAAAATTTGGAGTTGCTACCTTTATTCGGACATAAAATTTAAGACTGTTTGTTACAAAACAAATATCTTAGAAACATGAAAAAACGCTATTACAGTCCTGAATTAAAGGAGCAAGCAGTTCGGTTA